>DATEHN010000109.1:0-25961 GCA_035279585.1 Candidatus Angelobacter sp.
AGCCGGACCAACCGGCCAAGCCCATTGAGAGCGTCTTTGCCCAGAACATGGTGGACCGTGCACAGCAAATCCGCCAGCGCAACGCTTGGAAGGTGCAGGGATTTGGCGCTCGGTTTATGTCCGGCGGAATGCCCTGGAACAGCGAACCTAGCGATGATCAGTCTGAAATCCCTGTTGTAATCAATGCGGTGTCTCGGGGCACTCATGACGGTGAAATTCTTTACTCACTGGCTTCTGGAGAAATCGGGGGCTTGTTCAGCATTGAAAGCAGCGGGCAAAATGAGCGCCGCATCCTGCACACCGCAGACTTCCGCATTAGTGAACTGAATGCCAGCACAACAGAAGGCAAGATTGCCTGCGTTATCCGCACAAAGATCGGCTCGCATATTGCCGTCATGCGCAGCGATGGCGGTGAACTCTCTGATGTGACCCAGGGCGACGCGCTTGATGCGTCTCCAGTCTGGGCGCCGGGCACGCCCCACGAACTGATTTTCCAGTCAGCCGGCATTGCCAGGAATGCAGCCGGTGCGGCCGTTGGTGTTTCAGCCAGCCAGATCATGAAGGTAAACATTGAATCAGGCGATACTGAGGTTTTGCTGGGCGATGAGCAACACGATTATCTTGATCCCAAAATGGACGCAGCAGGCAATCTCTATTGCGTTCGCAAGCCACACGATTCATTGACCCCGGCTTTCAATCCGTTCCGGGCGATCTGGGATTTGGTTTTGCTGCCGGTGCGTTTACTCTTTGCCGTATTCCAGTTTATGAATTTTTTTACCATGCGCTATACCGGCAAGACCCTGGTAAGTTCAGGCAACATGCGGCAGCGGCAAATGGACCCCCGCCAGATGCTGATTATGGACAATGTTGCACATGCTCGCGGCGCCAGCGCCCTGTTTGCGCCAAATCGAAAAGACTGGAAGGTTTCCCGCTCCTGGACATTAGTGAAAAAGACTCCTAATGGCGAACTGGAAAACATTGCGACAGGAGTCCTCACATTCGATCTTTGCAATGATGGATCGCTCCTGTACACAAATGGAAGCCGCATTTTTACCCGCACCCCCGACGGGCAAACGCAGGAAGTCCTGAAAGAGCAGTTCATTTCGCAGGTGCTCGCCTTCCCTGCAAAATAGTCCACCACAGCTTTGTAATCGCCTGCTTCGACGATCGCAGGCATTCTTTCCTATTCCTGCACTTCCGCCTTCCCTGCGTTAGTCGCTGGCTTTGTCAGCCCTGATGCTCGCAGAACTGCCGCTTTCTCAGCTTTCAAAAAACCCTAACCGCTGCCCTCAATTCCGGTCTAAGTTAAGCGAATGGAAGTTACAGATGCAGCCATAGTGGCGCAGGTGCTGGCCGGCGATAGAGACGCATTTCGTGTCCTGGTTGAGCGCCATTCCCGCAGCATCTTTCGCGTGGTGTATCGCATGACCGGCAACCAACAGGATACGGAAGAGATTGTCCAGGAGACCCTGCTTCGCGCCTATAAGAGCCTGGAGCGGTTTGAGCTTCGCGCCAATTTCAGCACCTGGCTCTACCGCATTGCGGTCAATCGCACGCTTGACTTCCTGAATACGAGAAAAGCACAGATGCACAAAGACGCATATCAGATTGTTGAAAACCCCAATGCGGAAGAAAGCACCCAGGTGCAATTGCCCGCGGCAGACCCTGGTCCTGACCGCCTGCTGCTGAGCGCGGAGATGAAGCGCAAGATTGCCGGGGCCATGGGATTGCTTACTCCGGCTGAGCGCGTGGCCTTCACCATGCGGCACATGGAAGGCCGGTCAATTGAAGAGATCAGCCAGACGTTGAACCTGAAGGCCAGCGCGGCCAAGAACAGCGTGTTCCGCGCCGTGCAGAAACTGCGGCAGCAACTTGAGCCGTATGCCAGTCCTGGCCCCCAACACGCGCCGCGCGGCGGAATGGGAGTGCGGTGAAAATGAAACATCTGAGCGAAGAACAAATTGTTTTGCATTATTACGGCGACGCCGATGCGCCAGCCGAAGTTGAGCAGCACCTTTCCGCCTGCGCCGAATGCGGGGCTGAATTTTCGCGCTTGCAATCCATGCTCCGGCAGATTGAGCCGCTGGAAGTCCCTGAACCCGCTGCGGGGTTTGAAGAAAAAACCTGGCTGAACATTCGTGATCGCCTGCCGGTGAAGGGCGGGTTTCTCCAACGGATATTCCGGCAGCAACCAAAATGGGCCCTGGCAGGCTTGATGGCTGTGCTGGTGGCAGGGGCGTTTTTGGCCGGACGATTCTGGCCTCGCCACGAACCACCTCAAATCGCGCAGCAACCCGCTCCGGCCAATCCTCAGAAGATTGTGCTGGTGGCCGTGGGCGATCACCTGGAGCGGTCGCAGATGCTGCTGGTGGAGATCATGCATAACGAAGATACCGGCAGCGTTGACTTCTCCGCCGAACAACAGTTGGCCCGCGATCTTCTGGATGACAACCATCTTTATCGCGTGAGCGCGCAGCAGGTAGGCGATCCGCAAGTGGCGCACGTCCTGGACCAACTGGGTCGCGTGCTGGCAGAGATCGCCAATGGACCGGCAGAGGTTTCCTCCAGCGATCTGCAGCAGGTTCGTCACACCATCCAGTCTGACGGCCTTCTGTTCAAGGTGAGAGTCATTCAGTCTGAAGTGAATTCAAAACTACAGTCGCCGGCGCATGTATCCGGCGGCAATGCTACCCAGAGGCTATAAATGAACCGCAAATTATTTTTGATTGTACTGTTTTTTATCTGCGCTGCTTTTTCAGCGCAGATGGCTTCCGCAGCGCCGCAAGATGTTCCTTCCGCTTCATTACTGGACCAGCAAAGCGCAGAGAAGGCCAACGCCCATGAAGATGAACTGTATTCCGCAGCCAAAGACGCGCTAGACGACGGCGAGTATGACGATGCCATCAAGCAGTTCGATGAGGTCATAAAAATCCATGGCCGCAAGGCTGATGGCGCGCTCTATTGGAAGGCCTATGCGCTGAACAAAAACGGGAACAAGGCCCAGGCGCTCACCACGATTGGCGAGTTGCGCCGGAGCTACCCCAAGAGCACCTGGCTGCGTGATGCCGGCGCTCTGGAGCAGGAGATGCGCGGCGCTGCCGTGGACCCGCAAAACATCTCCGACGAAGAGCTTAAGCTGCTCGCTATCCAGAGCCTGATGAATTCTGACCCGGACAAGGCCGTCCCTCTGCTGGAAAAGATCATCATGGGCAATTATCCGCCCAAATTGAAAGACCGGGCGCTGTTCGTGCTTTCACAGAATGGTTCAGACAAAGCGCAGCAGATCCTCATGGGCTTGGCCAAAGCCAATAACCAGCCAGACTTGCAGAAGCGCGCCATTCGTTACATTGGCATGAATGGCAATCGCAATCGAGCTGTATTAAAAGAGATCTACAACTCCTCCACCGATATCAGCGTAAAGAAAGCAGTGTTCCAGGCCTGGCTCATGTGCGGCTGCAAAGATGATGTCGCCTCTCTGGCGCACACAGAGAAGAACCCTGAGCTGCGCAAAGAGGCCATCCATTATCTGGGCATGATGGGCGGCCGCGCGGAACTGCTTGATTTTTACAAGAACTCTCCTGACGTTGCGACGCGTGAGGAAGCAGTCAGCGCCATGCTGCTTTGCGGATGCGCACACGAATTGGCTGAGATTGTGCAGACGGAAAAAGACCCGGCCGTACTGGACAAGGCCATCAACACGCTTGGCCTGGTGGGCGGCGAAGAAAGCCTGACCGCCCTGACCAACCTCTACAGCACGCGGACCGACGTCTCCATGAAGAAGAAGGTCATCAACGCGCTGTTCCTGCACGGCGCCGGAAAAGAGATGGTGGCGCTGGCCCGCAAAGAGACAAACCCGGAGCTGAAGCGATCGCTGATTGAGAAGATGTCTCTGATGAACTCGCCGGAGATTACGGACTACATGATGGAGATCCTGAATAAATAAGGAGGCAGCCGTGAAAGCCAAAAAATCCATGATTACGATTGCATTGCTGCTGGCTGTGAGCTCTGTGGTTGCTGCCGCACAGAAACCCAAAGTCTCCAACGCGAAGTTGCAGGAGCTTTCCGCCGGCAGCAGCTTGAAAGCGACCGTGGACGGCCTGGCCCAGAAGCAGGCTGGGCCGCTCTGGATCGGCTATCGCATTCCGACTGCGGCAAAAGAACGCACGCTGTGCTGCTTCGATTCCGTCGATCAGTTTAAGAATAGTGATAAGTGCTGCATGGGCTGCCGCATGGAATCTGAGAAAGGTGGATCGTTTAACGGAACGGTTTCCGATTGCTCACAGCCGGAGCCGCTGCCCTATGCGTTTGTGTTTCTGCGCGCGTCCGCCGGGCAGATCGGCAAAGTGCGCGTTTACAGCGCGGATTGCGCCCTGGAGTTTGCCAACCTTCCTCTCTACTGGCTGGAGGACGTACAGCCGGAGCAAAGCGTTGATTTGCTTACCGGCCTTGCCCTGGCCGCAGATGCCGACAATGCTTATGGCAAAAAGGGTTCCGCGCACCAGGCAGTTATGGCCATCGCCATGCACGACACTCCGGCAGCCGATGCGGCTTTGGAAAAGCTGATCCAGCCGGGCCAGCGTGAATCCTTGCGGGAAAATGTTGCTTTCTGGCTGGGTGTGGAGCGGGGCAAGAAGGGCGTGGAGCTGCTGCGCAAATATGTGAAAGAAGATCCTGACGACAACATGCGCGCGAAGGGCACATTTGCTTTCTCGCAGAGCAAGGAACCGGAGGCGCTTAAAGACCTCATTGATATGGCGCGCCACGACTCAAGTCCCCACGTTCGCGGACAGGCCATTTTCTGGCTGGCGCAGATCGGCAGCAGGAAAGAAGCCGAGCAGATTACTGACGCCATTGAGAACGATCCTGATACCGAAGTGAAAAAGAAGGCAGTCTTCGCGCTGAGCCAGATGCACGACGACCAGGCTGTTCCCCGCTTGATCCAGTTAGCCAGAACCAATAAGAATCCCGCCGTGCGCAAACAGGCGATTTTCTGGCTGGGCCAAAGCCATGATCCACGAGCGCTGGATTTCCTGGAAGAATTGCTGACAAAGTAGCGCTTTCCTCATGGGACTTGCGCCGACTTTCGAATATTGCTTTTTCTGCAATCTCGAGCGAAGCGAGCGAGACCCATACTATCGCGACGCTCTCCAGTGCCTTGAGCACACGAATAGACATGGCTTCTCAGATCCGAGAAGCCTTGAATTTTTGGATGATTGTAGGGTTCCCTCGCTTTGCTCGGGACAACAAACTACTGCGGCAGGAACGTGCGCGTCAGATAGTCGCTGAGGCTCATGGTGATCATAATCAGCAGCCAGAAAATGCCGGCTGAGATAGTGATTTTGGTAAGCCTGCTGCTGTAATAAATGTGCATGAAGAAAAGGACCACCAGCGTGGCTTTCGTCACCGCGATGGCGAGCGCAATCACGGGATTCCATATCCCCAAGTCAACAAAGGCGATGCCCCAGGTGGCGCATGTGCCAATGACCAGCGCAATAAAAATCACCACGTAGAGGCCAGGCGTTGGGTGCGAATGTGAATGGTCAGACATGATCGATTCTCAAAGCCCTCAGATCCCGCCTTTATGGCGGCTTATCAAATACAGCAACGGAAACAGGAAAATCCAGACAATATCGACAAAGTGCCAGTAGAGGCCGCCCAGTTCCATGGGCGTATAGTACTTGCTGTCAAACTGGCCGCGGGTAGCGCGTATCAGCAGCCATGTAAGCAAGCCCAGGCCAATGATCATATGGAAGGCGTGCAGCCCGGTCATGGCAAAGTAAAAAGAGAAGAAGATCTCCGTTTGCTGTGCCGTCTGCTTCGCTGCGTCCATCGGGATATCTTCGTGGTTGTTCTTGCCACGGTCCACGATTTCCTGGGCAATATTGCCCAAGCCAGAATTTTCAGCGCTGCAGCCGCCAGTGGTATTGAAGGGCTTGCCGATCACCTGCCTGCCAAGGCCGGGGATGTGGCACTCGTCATACTTGTCGTAATATTCCTTGGCCTTGATGCCCAGAAAGACCGATCCCAGAATCATGGTGCCAATCAAAAACCAGATTTGGGCTTTGCGCCTGCTGGTTTGGGCTGACCATACCGCCATGGCCATAGTGAAGCTGCTGCCGATGAGCACCAGGGTATTGGTAAACCCCCAGCTCACGCTGATGCTGGTGCTGCCGGCCACAAAGGCTGGGTAGTACTTGATGCGGTAGATCATGTAGGCGGTGAACAACCCGCCGAACATCATGATTTCCGTAAGCAGAAAGACCCACATGCCGAACGTGGAGGCGTCCTGCTGCTGCTCCATTGAGTCAAACTGGTGCGCCAGCGCCGGATGATGCTCGGTGGTGGTTGTCTGGCTAGTGGACAACGGGGACCTCCTCCTCTTCTTCTCCGTAGGCGTAAGGGTCCTTGGTCACGATTGGAATCTCGTGGAAATTATGCGTAGGCGGCGGTGAAGTTGTCTCCCACTCCAGGCCAGTGGCCTTCCATGGATTGTTGCCCGCGATCTCACCATACTTCAATGACCAGAGGAAATAGAACAGCGGCAGAATGAATCCTACTGACAGGATTGACGCGCCGGCCGTTGAGAGCACATTGAGCACCTGGAATTCCGGAGGATATGCCCAATAACGGCGCGGCATACCCATGTAACCAAGAATGAACTGCGGGAAAAACGTGAGGTTGAAACCGATAAAGGTAATCAGGGCAGCCAGCTTGGCCGGAACTTCCGGATACATTCGGCCTGTCATTTTGGGCCACCAGAAATGCAGCCCTCCCATATAGGCCGTAACCATCCCTCCCACCATCACGTAGTGGAAGTGCGCCACGACGAAATAAGTATCGTGAATATGGATATCCAGCCCCAGAGCAGCCAGGAAAAGACCCGTCAATCCGCCGATGGTAAACAGTCCGATGAACGCCATGGCATAAAGCATGGGCGTATCCATCTGGACTGATCCTTTGTACATTGTGGCTGTCCAGTTAAAGACCTTGACCGCTGAAGGTATGGCCACAGCGTAGCTGAGCAGCGAAAAGACCAGCGCGGAATAGACTGAAATGCCGGCCACAAACATGTGGTGCGCCCAGACTACGAAACCAAAAACTGCGATGGCGATACTGGAAAACGCCACAAAGGAGTAACCGAAAATGCGTTTGCGGGAGAAGCAGGGAACAATCTCGCTGACCACGCCCATGCCGGGCAGAATCATGATGTAAACCGCCGGGTGCGAGTAAAACCAGAACATGTGCTGGAAGAGCACAGGATCGCCGCCCAGTTTGGGATCGAAGATGCCGATGTGGAAGCCGCGCTCCAGCGCCAGCAGGGTAAGCGTAATGGCGATGACCGGCGTGCCCAAAACCATGATCAGGCTGGCCGCGTAATTCGACCATACAAAGAGCGGCAGGCGCCCCCAGGTCATGCCCGGCGCGCGCATCCGATGCACAGTGACAATGAAGTTAAGCCCGGTAAAAATGGAAGAGAAGCCGACGATCAGAATACCGACCGCCATGAGGACGACATGGCCCCGCAGATAACCGGAGCTAAGAGGCGCATAGAACGTCCAGCCGGTATCAACTCCACCACTGATCATAGCCAGCAACGAGAATGTTGCCCCACCCATATACAAGTACCAACTGAGCAGGTTGATCTTGGGGAAGGCCAGGTCTTTGGCGCCAACCATGATTGGGATCACAAAATTGCCAATCACCGCGGGCACAGACGGAATCAGGAAAAAGAAGATCATGTTCACGCCGTGCATCGTGAACAGGCGGTTGTAGGTGTCAGCCGAGAACAGTTCGCCGTTCGGCGTGAGCAGGTGCAGGCGGATCAACGCGGCAAACGTGCCGCCGATAAAAAAGAAGACCGTAATAGAAAGCAGGTACAGGATCGCGATCCGCTTGTGGTCTTTCGTCAGCAGCCACGATCTGATTCCGTAATTGTCGTTCAGGAAATGCTTTGCCGGCATTACCGGTGCGTCGGTACTCATGGTTTCTTCCCTGATGGGTTTGCAGGCCTGGTTCCCTGCGGGCTTTGTTGCTGTTGCTGCTCGTTCTGCTGCTTGTTTTGCTGCTGAATGTTCGGCACCTCACTGTCACGGATCTGCGTAGGCGTGGTGCGGTTATTCAACGGATTCGATTCCTGCGGGGCCAGGTGTTTAATGTATTCGGTAATGGCCATGATCTCATCCTCGCTCACCACGCCGCGGAACGTCGGCATGATGGACTGGAAGCCGGATACAACCTTGGCGTTCGGTTCAAGGATCGATTCACGAATGTAATTGTCATCGGCAAGCACCACGCGATTGTCGGTCAGCCGGACGGGGCGGCCATAGAGTCCCTCAAGGTTGGGGCCGCGCGCGCCGGAGTCAGGACGATGGCAGGTGGTGCAGCCGTATTGCTGAAAGGCCTTTTCACCCAGCGAAGCCAGTGAACCCTCAGCTTTGCCGCTGGCCAGCCAGGCAGCGTAATCTTCCGGGTTCATCACAATCACTGAGCCGACCATGCCGGAGTGCTTGGTGCCGCAGTATTGCGAGCAGAAGAGATGATAAGTTCCCGGCACGGTGGCCCTGAACCAGGTAAAGACATAGCGGTTCGGCAACACGTCCTGCTTCACGCGGAACGCAGGCACAAAAAAGCTGTGGATCACGTCCTGAGAGATCAGTGTGACTTTTACGTCGCGTCCGGTGGGAACGTGCAGCGTATTGATTTCACGCTGGCCGCCAGGATGCTGGAACTTCCACATCCACTGCTTGCCTACGCCATAGATTTCAAGCGCGTTGGCCGGCGGGCGCTCCATGTGGTAATAGAGGGCTGCGCCCCATACAAAGATCACCATGGAGATGCCCAGCGGAATTACGGTCCAGACGATCTCCAGCAAGGTGGACCCGTGGATTTGCTGCGCGACGTGCCCTGGTCTCCTTCTGTACTTGATGGCAAAGTACAGGATGAGGACGGCAATGAGGACGGAGAAAAAGGTCGTGAGCAACACCAGGAAAAGGTAGAGCGCGTCCACATGCCACGCCATGCTCGAGGCCTGATCCGGAAAAATTGGGAAGTTCAATTTCATCTAGTGTGCTGTCCTGGTTATGCGGCCCGCATGGGTGCCATGCGAGTCGCGGCGAAACATGAACAACATAAAACCACCGAGCAAAAGTATCGTGATCAGAGCGCTCAGGCGCAAAACATTGAAAATCGCGGTCCCGTATCTTCCCTGGCGGGGATCGTAGTGGTAACAATAGAGCAATACCGCGTCAACCACGTTACCAATCTTTCCCTTGGAAGCTTCAACCAATCCCAGCTGAATATCACGCGGGGCGTATTCAATGCCGTAATAGTACTGGGCCACGCGGCCTTGCGGTGTAAGCAGTATGATGCCGCTGGCGTGGGCATATTGCTTGATCTCCGGGTCCCACGCGTAACGGAAACCTACAGCCTGGGCCAGCGCATCAATCTGGTCTTTTTTGCCGGTCAGGAAGTGCCAGCCCGCGTCTGCCTCCGGGCGGCGATAACGCTGCAGGTATTTATTCTTGGCGTCGATCGCGTCTTGCGGCGTTTCACGCGGATCAATGCTGACGGTCACAACATTGAATTCGCGGCCAATATTAAAGCGGACAATTCCATTCATCGCGCCGGTAAAACCGTTCAACACCTGCGAGCACAGCATGGGGCATTGGTAATACACCAGCATCATGATGACCGGCTTGGAGCCAAAATACTGTTGCAACTGAACAGGCTGGCCGTGTTCATCCACGAATGTTGCATTGAGCGGGATTTGCTGGTTCAGACGCTGGTCAAGTCCTACGTGGTCAAGAATCGAGGGCTTCTGATTGGGAACCACATCTCCCGGCTGCAGCTTAGGCGCAGCCTGTCCCCAGGATGCAACCGCGGCACAAGCGCCTAACACTGCCAGCACCAGGATTTTCCGAATTGTACTTCTACTGCTCACTTCTTTGCTCCTCCCGTATTGCTGGACGCAGGCTGGCCGGTGTTTGAAGCGCCGGTGGGATACGCTGCGCTGGGTGCGCCTACATTGGATGGCAGGAATGGCCCGCTTACCTGCGGCAGACCCTGCTTGGACAAAATATCCATGGCGCGATCAATTGGAATATGGATGCTCCCTGCCGCATCCTTGCCGGTGCTTTTAAGCCAATCGTCTTCTGAGCCGCGGAAGATGCCCAGATCATGCTCGTCATCGTATTGAAGGCGCGGCGCTGTAAACGTGCGGCTCAGGTGATCTTCCATTTTGCCGCGTCCATACCAGTCCGGCGCCGGCTTAATCTCCCCTTCATGCGTGGGTGTCACCTTGCCCAAACCTTCTTTTGGAGTCTCACGCTCCTGCTGCAACTGCTGCTCCATGGGTGTGAGCTTGGCCTCATGCGTTCTTTCCCAGTGTTCCATCACCCGGATCATGCCAAAGATCAGCACAAACGAAAATATGGCGCCGACCACCAGCAAGACCCCTGAAATGACAATGCCGCGAATACTAAGATCGCTGCCCTCGTGTCCTTCCTTCAGGTGGCCGCCGGATTGAGTTTCAAATTTGTTATCCATGTTTCGCTTCCAGCATCTCAACAAAGCCGGGATCGTTCACCGGCATTAATGACCGCTTGCTCAGACGCAGATAAAAGAAGAACAGCCAGATTCCGCCCATGGCAATGGGGCAAACGACGTACATCGCGCCATCCGCCAGGTGAAAGTTATTCAAGCCCGTGGGCGCCGACCCCGGCTTCATGCTGCCGAACGGAGCACCCGGATAAAAGTTGGGCGCGATCTGCCAGAACAGGTCGACCAAACGCATGAACAACAGCAGGAATGCCACAAAAACAATGCGTCTGGCGTTTCGCTTGAGGCTGCGCGAAAGCAGCAGCGCAAACGGGAAGGCAAAATGCACGAAGATGAGCGCGGTCCCAAAATATTGCCAGCCATGGTAAAGGCGCATCAGGTACCAGCGGACCTCAGAGAGCATGTTGCCGTTCCAGATGATCAGCCACTGTGAGAACGATGTATAGGCCCACAGAATCACAAAGGCGAACATCAGCTTGCCAAAGTCGTGCAGGTAATCAATCTTGAACATGCGCGAGACCGGCTCTATGGCCGCCAGCCGCGTCAACAGCCAGATGGTGAAGCAGAAGGCCGTGAGCACCTCTCCCACCATGAAAATCATGCCAAAGACCGTGGACCACCACTGCGGATAGAGCGACATGACAAAATCAATGGCGAAAAAGGTGATGCTGCTGGCATAAAACACAATGCCAAAGCCGCTCAGGTTCTGGATGCCAACAAACTGCCTTGGTGTGGACTGTCCAGCTTCTTCTTTCTTTGACCAGGCATACAAGCGCCAAGCCAGAAATCCCCAAACGGCAAAGAAGATCAAGGCGCGAACAATGGCGAACGGTTGATTCAGGTATAGGTGGACTTTGTCGGCGCCCAGCGTGTTGGCCACATTGGGATCAGTCCACGTATAAAGTTTCTTCATTCCGAAGGCAATTGGCAGCCAGAACAGGAACATCAGCCACAGATTGCAGGATGCTGCTTCCCAAATCCTGCGGCCGACACGGCCCCAGTTGCCGCCGCTGGTGTATTGCAGCATCAGCAGTACCAGCGAGCCCAGGGTCAAGCCCAGCCAGAACATAAAGCCGAAAAGCCAGCCACGAAGGAACAACACCCATCCATTGTGCAAGGTGAAAGCCAGCGCCAAAACCACCACGGCAAACACTGCGCCTACCACCAAAGACTGCGAACGGAAGCGATCAACCAGCGCCGGCGGGGCAAAGTCCTGGGGGGTAATTCGAGTCACTGTGTGGCTCATCGTTTGTTCCCCCTGGGAGCCGTGTCAGGCGTCGGCTGTTGCGGTATGGTGACCGTTGGAGTCACGTAAGACGTATCTGGAATTCTGATTTCTTCTTCTCCCGGCTGGTTTAATTTGCCGCGGTCTTCCTGCGCCACATCGCTCTCCGGCGCATTCTGGCTGAGTTGCAGGGCGCGGATATAAGCCGCAATCGCCCAGCGATCAGCCGGCTTTACCTGGGCGGCATAGTCAGGCATGCCGCCAAACCCGTTGCTGATGACCTCATAGAAATATCCCAGCGGCGCATTCCGCAGCCGCTGCACATGGAATGACGGCGGATGCTTATAGCCGCGCTGCACAATCATGCCGTTGCCATCGCCCACCCGCGCATGGCATGGCGTGCAATAGATATTGAAGCGCTGCTGGCCGCGCTGAAGGACTTCTTCCAGTTTGGCGGGCGTATTGGAGTCCAGCGGCAGCTCATTGCCATAGACGGCGCCGTGCTTCCCGGTCAGGAAGTAGTTATTGGGATCGAGCTGATCGCGGTCCACATTGCGGTTCGCCAGGCAATTCTCTTCGACATTGATCGCATCGCCGCCCGGACAGTCAGGTGAAACTCCATCCATGGTGCGCGATATTGTGCCGGGAACGGGATAACGGGCAGACCGGTGGTCAGAATAGAACTCGCTGGAGCGCAGCGGGATAAATTTGGGCTGGTTATGCATGTCCTGGCGGCAGCCGGAAACCACGACAAAAACAGCCGCAGCCAGCAGCAGCCACGCCACCCGGAGTTGTGCCGTGTGCTTAATAAGGCACCTCCGTTACTTCTTCAGGATGAAAGCTTTCCAACAGCTTCCGGGTATCGGCAATGCTGAAGCGCGGGTCCTGCGCCTCAATGCACAGGAAGAACCGGTCGCGGCTGGCGCGCACAAAATTCGGCGAATTAAACACCGGATGATACGGCTGCGGCAGCCCATTCAGCGCCAGCATTCCAAAGACTGCAGCCAGTGAAGCGCCCAACACGGCGCACTCAAACGTGACTGGAATGAAAGCCGGCCATGAATGAAATGGCTTGCCACCAACGTTAATGGGATAGCTGATCACTGAAACCCAGTACTCCAGAGAATAGCCGCCAATCATGCCCAGCATGGCGCCAATCAGCACGATCAGGGGCACACGATTATGGTGCGCGCCAATGGCTTCTGCGGCTTCTTCAAGCGGATACGGAGTATAGGTATCCATCTTGCGATAGCCAGCCTCATACGCGCCCTTGGCGGCATGCACCAGTTCAGTCGGCGTTTCAAATTCCGCCATTAGTCCGTAAATGGGTTCAGCAGTCATTCCTTCACCTTGGCCTGCGGCAACAACGCCCGCATTTCAAAGATAGAAATCGGCGGCATCACGCGGATGAATATAAAGAAGAGCAGGGTAAAGAAGCCCATGGTGCCGACAAAAATCATCATGTCCCACTTGGTGTACCAGTACATGCCCCATGAAGTGGGGATATAGTCGCGCTGGAGGCTCAGCACCACAATCACAAAACGTTCCAGCCACATACCGGTGTTGACGACTACAGAGACCAGGAACAGCCTCCAGGGACTGGAGCGTACCTTGTTGAACCAGAGCAACTGCGGTATCAGGATGTTGCACAGGATCAGCGTGTAGTAGTAATAGTGGTAGGGCCCATGCAGGCGGTTATGCACCAGGCCCAGCTCATATTTATCCTGGCTATACCATCCAATAAACATCTCCTGGGCATAGGAGTAAGCCACAATCTGGCCTGTGGCCAGCATCAGCTTGCCGCAGTTCTGCAAATGCCGCAAGGTGATGAAGTCCTGCATACCGTAGAGGTAGCGGAACGGAATGGCCAGCATCAACACCATGGCAAAACCGGAGTAAATAGCGCCGGCCACGAAGTACGGCGGGAAAAACGTAGTATGCCAGCCCGGAACCACGGAGACGGCAAAATCGAGTGACACCACGCTGTGCACGGAGAGCACCAGCGGAGTAGCCAATCCGGCCAGCAGCATATAAGCCGTTTCATAACGGTTCCAGTGCCGCGCGGAACCGCGCCAGCCCATCGCCAACATGCCGTAAATGCGCCGCACCACCAGCGTTTTGGCGGAGTCGCGCAGATTGGCAAAATCAGGGATTAGTCCAATGCCCCAGAAGAGGAATGAGACGGTGAAGTACGTGGAAACCGCAAACACGTCCCAGATGAGCGGGCTGCGGAACTGCGGCCACACACCCATAGTCAGCGGAATGGGGAACAGCCAGTAAGCCGCCAGCCAGGGCCGGCCGGTATGCAGGAGCGGAAACAATCCTGCCTGCATGACGGCAAAGATCGTCATGGCCTCAGCAAACCGGTTGATGGAGGTACGCCACCCTTGCTTGAACAGCAGCAGAATTGCAGAAATCAGCGTGCCCGCGTGGCCAATACCGATCCACCACACGAAATTGACGATGGCAAAGCCCCATCCAACCGGGATATTGATGCCCCAGATGCCGACGCCCTTGAATAACAGATAACCAACGGCTGTGTTGAACATGCCGAAGATCGCCGTGCAAAGAGCAACAACCAGGATCCAAAAGACCGGCGTGTGCCTGGTAAGCACAATGCCGGCGATGCGGTCTGTGACCGTGCCGAAGGTCTGGCCAGGGCCGATGATCGGCGGCCTTACGCCTTTCGGTGGTAGAACGTCAATTTGTCCCGTGGCCATTCTCTATGCCTTCTCCAGCTTGGGGTTGGGGTTGCGCACCGCCGCCAGATACGTGGTGCGGGGCCGGGTATTCAATTCCGCCAGCAACGAGTAGTCGCGCGGATTTCTCGATCCATCCTGCTGCTTCTTCAAACGCGAAACGCGGCTGTTGCTGTCATTGATATCGCCAAAGATGATCGCCTCCGTGGGACACACCTGCTGGCAAGCGGTCTTGATCTCGCCGTCTCTGATCCGCCGGTCTTCCTTCTCTGAATCAATGCGGGCAGCGGTGATGCGCTGAATGCAGTAAGTGCATTTTTCCATCACGCCGCGGCTGCGGACGCTGACGTCAGGATTGCGCCCCAATTTCAAGCTGGGCGTAAGGTAATCCGCAAACAGGAAGAAGTTGAACCGCCGCACCTTATAGGGGCAGTTGTTGGAGCAGTAACGAGTACCCACACAGCGGTTATAGACCATGTCATTCAAGCCTTCAGTGCTGTGCGTGGTCGCGCCCACGGGGCATACCGGCTCGCATGGCGCATTTTCGCATTGCATGCATGGGACCGGCTGGAAGTACACAGTGGGATTTGCCGGGCTGCCTTCATAGTAAGTATCAATGCGGATCCACTGCATCTCGCGGCCGCGCTGCACCTGCTCCTTGCCCACCACGGAAATGTTGTTTTCCGCCTGGCAAGCCACCGCGCACGCCTGGCAGCCAACGCAGGAGTTCAGGTCAATCGACAGCCCCCAGGCATATTCTTTGTAGTATTGGTCGCCCTGGGAGTACCGGAAATCAGGATAGAGAGACTCAGGGTGCTCTTTAGCATCCTGGGGCTCTTCATCGGGATTCTCATGCGCGAAGTTGGGATTTTTAATGAACTCTTCGAGCGTTGCCGCTTTCACCGTCTCCCGATTCGTCGCTGTCGCACGATCATTCATGCTGAAATGGCCCTGAGTTACGGCAATGTCCCATTGACGATTGGTAACGTTGATGGTGGCCCCGCTGCCCAGGTACTGCGCCGAGCTTGGACGAACGCTGTACGCGTCATAGCCAAATCCCGTGCCTACGCGGCCGGTCTTCTTCCGCCCGTAGCCAAGAAAGAGCGTGACCGCATTGTCAGGATGTCCTGGCTGTGGCCAGTACGGAGCAGCTACTTTTCTTCCCTGAAATTCAATTTCAATCACCCTCTGCGCGTCCGATTGATGGTCGTTGTTATCTTCCAACTGATTGAGCTTCCAGGCAGCCACCATCGCCGGGCTTATCAGCGCCACGTTGTCCCAGGTGGTGCGGCTCAGCGGCTTGGGCGTTTCCTGTAGCCACGCATTGTTGACGTAACTGCCGTCATAAATGGTTGGATCAGGACGGAACGCCACATCAATCGCATTGGGATTCAACGGCGCAGGCGCAGGCAGTGCCCCTAATTTGGCGGTAACTGAGCGCGGCTGAACTGTGCTGTCCGCCACAAAACCATCGTGCACAGCGCGGCGCCACCAACCCTCAAAATCGGCATTGGGATGCTGCGACTTCCAATAGGTCTGCACCAGATCGTAGGACGAAATTCCTGCCTGGTCAGTAAAGATGGCCAGCAACTCGTGGTCGCTGATGCCTTCAAACAGCGGGGCGATCATAGGCTGGACGATGCTGGCCGTGCCATCATACGACCGGCCATCACTCCAGCTTTCCAGGTAATGCGTCTGCGGCACATGCCAATGCACCAAGTCAGTAGTTTCGTTCTTGTAAATGGAGAGCTGGACACGCAGCGCCACTTTCTCCATCGCTTTATCAAAGCCCAGGTCCACCGGAGCATCAAACACCGGGTTGCCGCCGAGAATGAACAGCGTTCCAACCTTGCCGGCGTTCATATCATCCACCAGCTCGCGGACGGATTGGCCATGCTCAACCGGATCAATCTCAACCGGATCGATATAGCTAACGGTCTGGCCAACATTGCCCAGCGCGGCGTTCATGGCGTGGGCCAGCGCGTGCACCGCCGGCAACTGGAATTCGCCGGGGACAACCAGGCACTTGCCTTTGTGCTCAAGCAGGTCAGCAGCCGCAGCATCAACCCACTTCTGCTGATCTTCATTGAGCTGCCCGCCTTGAGTAGACACCCCGACCTTTGCCGCCAGAGCGCGGGCAAGGCCATCGACCTCTGAGGGCCGCAGCACCAGGCGATGCTCCGCTTTTGCTCCGGTCGTGCTCGGCGAACTCTCGGCCACATACAGCCGGTTCATGCTCGTATCTTTGTCAAGCTTGCGCCCGCGCATATAGTCGCGCGCATAACGGATAAAGCCTGGGAACCATTCGCCGGAAAGGAAGTCAGCGTCAAGAGAAACAACCACTTGCGCATTCTGGAACTTATAGATCGGATCGTAATAAGCGCCGAAGACCAGCTTTGTTCCCGCACGAACGTTATCGCGATGGGCCGGCTCCCAGCGATGCCACTTTGCCTGCGGGAAAACCTGCTGTATGGCCTTCATCTGCCAGGCAAACGTCGGCGAGCTTACAGCGCCGGTAAGAAAGCGCAATCCCGCTCCCTTGGTTGCTTTAAGCGCAGCAATCTCACTCTGCAGCGCCAGAGAGCATTCACCCCACGGACGGCCTTCCCCCAGATGGGTTACATAGTTCGAACGATCAGGATCATAAAGATCCAGGATTGACGCCTGTGCAAACAGATCTGTCGCTCCAAGGCTGGCCTGATGTTGCGGATTGCCCTCGATTTTCGTGGGCCGGAACTCATGCGTCTCCACCACTATGGGAAGAACGTGCCCATGGAATGGCATGGCCGAGGCGTAGAAGATCGGCTTGCCAGGGATCAGCTCTTCCGGCTGGCGGACATAGGGCAGTATCTGCTCCAGTGGCTGGCGCGTGCAGCCGGCGAGCCCGGCCAGCGCCATGGATGCGCCAGCTAACTTGAGGAAGTTGCGCCGCGAAACCGGATCAACCCACTCTGAGGCGTGGCGCGGAAATTCGCGTTCCAGCAAATCGCCAAACTCCTGCTGGTTGGCAAGTTCTTCCAGCGTGCGCCAGTACTTTGGCCCTTTGGCCTCAGCCAGCCGCTTGCGTACCTCATCCAGTTGCAGGCTGGCAGGCTTGATCTCGCTGGGCGAGATCAGATTTGAATTTGAGTCGTTGTTGTTAGACATTCTTTTCCATATTGTTTCCACCTTTACCGGTGGCAGGTGGAGCAACTGGTTATGTCCTGCGTCGTGCGCAGGTGATACTTGGTGCGTAAAAATTTGCCCAGCTCTATCTGGCTGGTAAATGGCTTCTCCGCTCCCTGCACCTGGACCGGATGCTCATCACTAGGCTGCTTGTATTGCATGTTGAACACTTCTTCTTTAGGCCGCAGGAATTTTTCCGGTTCGCGATGGCAATCCAGACACCACTCCATCTGCAGCGTGTTTTCCGCATACATCAGGGGCATCTGATCCACCTGGCCGTGGCAACTGTAACAACCTATGCCCTTGGCTATGTGGATACTGTGATTGAAATACACAAAATCCGGCAGATCGTGGACGCGCGTCCACTTTATCGATTGGCCGCTGTTAAAGCTGTAGCGAATCGGTTCCAGCATCGCGGCGTTGGTCCAGATCTGGGCATGGCAATTCATGCAGGTCTTGGTGGGAGGAATACCGGCAAAGCTGGAATCCTCAACCGAGGTGTGACAATAGCGGCAATCAAGCCCCAGCCCCGCGGTGTGATGCTTATGGCTGAATGGTATGGGCTGCTCCGGCGCCTCATGCTGCCTGGTTACGTAGGGGGAGCGTTGCAACTCCATGAGCGCTGCGCCTACAGCAGTAAGCAGAAGTACTACGCCAAGAATGCTGGCACGGGCCAGGGTATTTGCACTGCGGTGAAAGATCTGAGCCATTGATTGAGACTTTTTTTCCTGTGCGAACCATCCGCTGTCGCTCGCTTCGCGATCCGGCAGTACCCAGGAACCATTAGCGATCAGAGCCACTAATGAAAACGGATGATTATAAACAAGTGCGAGCGATTCAGCCACTCTCCAAACAAAAAAAATTAAAAAAAATTTTACGAGAGAGTAACAGCATCTCTCACGTGCGCTTTTTTCCGTCTTGTGCGCAGAAGAGAATTGCTCGTATTCCGATAAATCGTAAACAGTTACAGCAGGCTTGCTGCTTTTTCCCGATCACACGTTCGACCAAACACCAAAGTTTACTGACTTGCTTCTTCCGCGACGAACGGCACCCGCAAAAAGTTGTGAGCTGCGGCAACCTTCTGACCTTCAATCTGCTGCTCAAGCGAAAACAGCCGCGTATTTCCGCGCATCATATCGATGAGTCGATTTGCGGGGGAGGCGAGAGATGGCAAAGACTGCTGCTGATGTATTGATTGAATGCCTGATTGATTGGGGCGTTGACACTCTATTCGGATTACCGGGCGACGGAATCAACGGGATCATGGAATCCCTGCGCACGCATCAGGAGCAGATTCGCTTTATCCAGGTGCGTCATGAAGAAGCTGCGGCCTTTATGGCCTGCGCGTATGCCAAGTACACCGGGCGTCTCGGCGTGTGTCTTGCCACCAGCGGACCTGGAGGCGTGCATCTGCTCAATGGCCTGTATGACGCAAAAATGGATGGCCAGCCCGTGCTGGCGATTACCGGATTACCCTTCCATGACCTGAACGACACATTCACGCAGCAGGATGTTCCGCTGGACCGCCTTTTTATGGATGTCAGCGCTTACAACTCGCGCATCATGGGCCCATCGCACGTAGAGAACGTTGTTGAGCTGGCTTGCCGCACAGCGCTGAGCTATAGAAAGGTCGCACACATCGCCTTCCCCGTCGATATCCAGGAGATGAAGGCGGACAGGAAACAAGCTTCAAAACGCAATGTTGCAGGGCACACGTCTGACGTGCGCGCCCGTAGCGCCCGCCTTCCCGATGAAAGTGACCTGCACCGTGCTGCTGAGATTCTGAACCAGGGAAATAAAATTGTGGTGCTGGCCGGCCGCGGCGCGCTTGACGCAACCGACGCACTGGAACAAATTGCCGACAAACTAGGTGCGCCGATCGTAAAGCCTCTTCTGGGCAAAGCCGCAGTTCCGGATGACAGCCCTTTTACAACGGGAGGAATTGGCCTTCTCGGCACCAAGCCGTCACAAGAGGCGCTGGAAGACTGTGACACGCTGCTGATGGTTGGATCGTCATTCCCTTACATGGAATTTCTGCCGAAGCCCGGCCAGGCCCGCGCCATTCAAATTGACCTTGACGCAACCAGAATTGGCCTGCGCTATAGCGTTGAGGTTGGGTTGGTGGGCGATTCGCGGCGGACCTTGGAGGCCCTGATCCCGCTTCTGGAGAAAAAGCAGGAGCGCAAGTTCCTGGAAAAAGCTCAGGAAGGCATGAATGAGTGGCGTGAGCTGATGAGCAAGCGCACCAGCAACATGCAGAAACCGATGAAGCCTCAGGTGGTTGCGCATGAGCTGGGCGCTCGGCTGCGTGCTGATGCCATTGTTAGCTCTGACAGTGGCACGATTACAACCTGGTGGGCACGCCATATTCCCGTCAAACGCGGGCAGATGTATTCCTGCTCCGGCACGCTGGCCACCATGGCTTGCGGCCTTCCTTACACGATTGCCGCGCAAATTGCGCACCCGGAACGGCAGTGCGTGGCGTTTGTGGGCGATGGCGGATTCAGCATGTTAATGGCCGAATTGGTCACGGCGGTCAAATACAAGCTGCCTATCATTGTTGTGGTGATAAAAAACAACGCTCTCGGCCAGATCAAGTGGGAGCAGATGGTCTTTCTGGGCAATCCAGAGTATGGGGTCGATCTCCAGCCGATTGATTTCGTCAAATTCGGCGAAGCCTGCGGCGCTGCCGCCTTCCGCATTGATGATCCTGAAAATTGCGGGACGATGCTGGACCAGGCGCTGGCAGCGAACCACAACGGCCCAGTGATCATTGAAGCCGTGGTGGACCAGTTTGAAGCGCCCATGCCGGCCAAGGTGACGCTTGACCAGGCAGCCAAGTTTGCTGAATCGCTCTTGAAAGGTGAACCCAACCGCAAAAAGATTGTGGCTACGCAAATTGCAGATAAGGTGCGCGAGCTGGTGTAAGACTTGCTGATTTGCGCACGCTTCGGGCACCCCTTTATTGCATGACCATCATCACAGGATGCAGGCCTATGCACCGCCTGCCCGGTCCAGAATTTCTGCATGGAACGCTTTGCCTGCATCCACGCGCACTTCTATCAGCCGCCTCGAGAGAATCCGTGGATTGAAGCGGTGGAGCGCCAGGAGTCCGCTTACCCATACCATGACTGGAATGAGCGCATCACCGCGGAGTGTTACGCGCCCAACGGTGCTTCCCGCATATTGGATGGCGCAGGGCGCATCCGGCAGATTGTAAATAATTACGGACGCATCAGCTTCAACTTTGGCCCAACTCTGCTTTCCTGGATGGAAGAAAAAGCGCCGGACACCTACGCGAGGGTCCTGAAATCCGACCAGGAAAGCCAAAAGCGCTTTTCCGGGCATGGATCAGCCATGGCCCAGGGCTATAACCACATGATCCTGCCGCTGGCCAATGAGCGCGACAAATATACGCAGGTGCGGTGGGGCGTCCGCGATTTTGAACACCGCTTTGGCCGCGCGCCGGAAGGAATATGGCTGCCTGAGACTGCGGTAGATATTCCGACTCTTGAAGTCTTGGCCACGTGCGGCATTAAGTTCACGGTGCTGGCGCCGCATCAGGCTGGGCGAGTGCGCAAGATCGGCGGGCGCAGCTGGAAAGATGTTCGCGACGGCCGCATTGATCCCACGCGCGCTTACCTCATCAAGTTGCCATCCGGAGCAAAGCTTAACCTCTTTTTTTACGATGGGCCAATCTCTCAGGCCGTGGCGTTTGAGCATTTGCTGGATAGCGGAGAAAACTTTGCCAAACGCCTTGAAAGCGGCTTCTCTGAAAAGCGAAATTGGCCGCAACTGATGCACATAGCTACCGATGGCGAGACCTACGGCCATCATCACAAACACGGCGATATGGCCCTGGCTTACGCACTTGACCGGATCGATGCGGACGAACAGGTCCACCTGACAAACTACGGCGAGTTTCTGGAAAAATTTCCGCCCACGCATGAAGTGCAGATCATTGAGAACACATCCTGGAGCTGCTCCCATGGAGTAGAGCGCTGGAAAAGCGATTGCGGCTGCAATTCCGGCCGGCAGGGTTGGAACCAGGCTTGGCGCGGCCCGCTGCGCGCTGCGCTGGATTTTTTGCGCGACTCAGTTGCCGGGCTATTTGAGAACCAGGCTGCGCCTCTGCTGCATGACCCATGGTCGGCGCGCAATGACTATATTGATGTGATTCTGAATCGCTCGCCGGAAACCTTCTGGGTATTTTTTGAGAAGCACTCGCGCCGGAGGCTTAGTCCTGAAGAAACTGTTCTTGTGCTCAAGCTGCTGGAGATGCAGCGCCATGCCATGCTCATGTACACCAGTTGCGGATGGTTCTTTGACGAGTTGAGCGGCATTGAAACCGTCCAGGTAATGCAATATGCGGCGCGCGTGCTCCAGCTAGCGAAAGAAACAGCCGGACTGGAGCTGGAGCCTGAATTTCTTAAGCGCCTGGCTGACGCCAAAAGCAATTTGCCTGAACTGGGCGATGGCGCCACGATTTACAACCGATGGATCAAGCCGGCCATGGTTGATCTGTGCAAAGTGGGCGCACATTTTGCCATCAGCTCAGTCTTTGACGGCGATCACACGGTCCCGCAGTTCTGCTATGACATCAAGCCGCTCGACTATCGCCAGGCGGAGTCTGGAGCGGCAAAGCTGGCGCTGGGCCGGGCACAGATAACATCACGCATTACGCGAGAGTCGCGGGAGCTGACATTTGCCGTTGTCTACCTGGGAGAACAAATACTGCACGCCGGCGTCCATGACGAAGAGCAGAACAACGGCTACGCTGACCTGGTCACAACGGCCATGGCCAATTTTTCACGCAATGATTTTGGTGAGGTGCTTCGTTTGCTGGATGAGCATTTTGACGGCATGATCTATTCTTTGCGGTCGCTGTTCAAGGATGAGCAGAAACGCATTCTCGATATCATTCTAGCCCGCACGCTGCAAGACGCAGAAAACAGCTATCAAGCGATCTATGAAAAGCATGGCCCGCTGCTGCGGTTCATCCGGGAAATGGGGCAGCCGCTGCCTGAGGTCCTGCGCATCACCGCGGAATTTCTTTTGAACAACGATTTGAAACACACCCTTAATGCTGACCCGGTAGATTTTGTCCGCGTCGCCATGCTCATGGAAATGGTGAAGAGTGAAGGAGTGCAGTTGGACCAGGCAGGCGTGGGCTATGCGGCCAGCAACAGCCTGACTCGTCTTCTTGTTCACATGCGGGAAAAACCTCAGGACCTTGAAACATTGGAGCGCGCCAACGCGTTGACCAGCCTCTTTGCCACAATGGCCCTCTCTGTGGATTACTGGAACGCGCAGAACATCTACTATTCCATTCTCAACACTGCGTTTCCGGCGCTGGCGCAAAAGCACGGTCCGGATTCACAAGCCTGGCGGGCGCGTTTTCTTGCTCTGGGAGAAAAACTCCAGATCAGTGTTCCGGCCATCACGCCGGAACCAAGCCTGCAGATGGCCGGCTGAGCTGAGTTCAAGAGAGATGAGAGGATGGCTCCGCCGCTGGCTCGCGTGCGCGGTCATCACCTGCCTGCATCTGCATAGATAGGTGATGCGCTGCTATCCACTTTAAGCGCTTGGTCCTCATGGATGGCCATCTGCAACACCTCGGCAATATGCAGCGCTTTTCGTCCGGTCACGCCTTCAATCTGCTGGAAGCAACTGAAGCCATCGGCAATGATCAGCGTGTCTTTTGAAGCGGCGCGCACAGCCGGCAACAGCACCCGCTCACCGATCTTGACGGATACGTCATACTTGGCGGCTTCAAAACCAAACGAGCCGGCCATGCCGCAGCAACCTGAATCGAGCACCTGAAAATCCAGGCCTGTGCGCTTGAGCAATTCATGTTCGGCATCAAACTTAAGCACTGACTTGTGATGGCAATGGCCATGCACCAGGGCTTTGCGCTTGAGCTGCGGTGGCTGGTAGTCAGCACGATTGACCAGGAATTCGCTCAGCAGAAACGTTTGCGCTTTCATCTTCTGCGCAGCTTCATCATTGCCCAGCAGGTTGGTCATCTCGTCGCGAAAGACGGAGACGCAGCTCGGCTCCAATCCGATGATCGGTGTAGCGGCTCCAATTTGGCTGCGCAGCTCACTTAGCACCTGCTTCAGCATGGTGCGCCCCTCATCCAACATGCCGAAGTCATAAAGCGGACGGCCACAACAGAGTGAGGCTTGCGGAATCGTCACCTGATAGCCCGCGTGCTCCAGCACCTCTACTGCGGCCTGCGCGATATTGGGATGAAAATGGTTGCTGAAAGTGTCCGGCCAGAGCAGAACCTTTGGGCGATCCTGATTGCGTAGGTCGCGGCCACGGAACCATCCAGTAAACGTTTGTGGCGCGAATGCAGGTAACTCGCGTTCTTGCGCGATCCCGCCCGCGAATTTCAGCAGATGAGAGAATCCTGGCACGCTACTGAAAAAATTCACCAGCCATGGCGCACGCCGCGCTATCTGCGCCCAGCGATGGATCAAGCCCATGCTGTACGCCGCGCGCGGACGCAGGCGGCCTTCATAATGGTGGGCCAGGAACTCAGCTTTGTAGGTGGCCATGTCAACGCTCACCGGACACTCGCTCTTGCACGCTTTGCAGGCCAGGCAAAGATCGAGTGCGTCTTTTACGTACTCGCTCTTCCAGCCGCCGTGCAGGGGATCGCCCTGCAACATCTCAAAGAGCAAGCGCGCGCGGCCGCGCGTTGAGTGCTTCTCTTCCCTCGTAGCCATGTAACTTGGACACATGGTGCCGCCCTCTTCTTTGCGGCACTTGCTCACGCCCACGCAGCGAATGGTGGTTTCAGGGAAATGACCATGCGTTTCAGGAAAAGAAAAATATGTTTTGACCGCAGGCGGCTTGTAGTTCGCGCCGAGACGAAGATTCTGGTCGAGCGGATTAGCATCGACCTTTTTTCCCGGATTCATCTTCCAGTCCGGGTCCCAGATGCGTTTGAACTCGCGGAAAGCCTGCATCAACTCCGGCCCATACATCTTGCCCAGTAGTTCGCCGCGTGCTTGCCCATCGCCATGCTCGCCGGAGAGTGATCCGCCAAGTTGGACAACATAATCCGCAGCCTCTTCCACAAAGGCGCGAAATTTTTTGATTCCTTGCTCCGTAACCAGATCGAAATTGATCCGCATGTGCACACATGCCTGGCCAAAGTGGCCGTAGAGCGCGCAGTGGTAACCATATTTCTCCAAGAGGCGATGCAGCCCGCGCAGATACTCACCCAGCTTTTCCGGCGCGACCGCCGCATCCTCCCAGCCTTCCCACGCTTCCGGTTCGCCCGGCACCTGCGAGGTTGCGCCCAGCCCGGACTCGCGGGCCTTCCACACCATGATCGTTTCCTGCTCGTCGATAAACAGTTTCATGTTGGGCGGATCAGGCTGGCGGCTCAGCCGCTCCATCAATGCCTGCGCTTTGGCATTGGATTCTTCCTTCGTCTCGCCGCCGAACTCGCACAACAACCATCCCTTGCCTTCAGGCAGCAAGGCAATGCTTTTGGGATGCAGGCCCTTCTTGGTCATGTTCTCGATGAGAACGTGGTCCATGCCTTCGAGACCGATAGGAGCTGACTTGATCACTTCAGGAACATTGTCCGCTGCGGCATAAACGTCTTTGTAGCCGATCACTAGCGTAGTGCGTTTCCTGGGCCAATCCACCAAGCGTACTTTGGCGGCAAGAGTTACCGCGCACGTGCCTTCAGTGCCGACCAGAGATCGCGCGACGTTGAAGCCGTGCTCAGGCAGAAGCTCATCCAGGCTATAGCCGGAGACACGCCGTGGAATCTTGGGGTAGCGCGCGCGGACCAGGTCGGCATATTGATTGCGCAGCGCACGCAGACGCGCATAAATCTCTCCGCGGCGACCGCCTTCACGAATGATCTTTTCCAACTCGTCATCGGAAGCCGGCCCTACCCGCATACGATGGCCGTCGTAAGTAAGAATGTCGAGTTCCAGAACGTTATCCACCGTGCGGCCGGCCATCATGGAATGCACGCCGCAGGAGTTGTTCCCGATCATCCCACCCAGATTGCAGTACTCGTGCGTAGAAGGATCAGGCCCAAAGGTGAGGCCGTATTGGTTGGCGCGGTTGCGCAGATTGTCGAGCACGACACCAGGTTGTACCCAGGCGTACTTTTCCTGTGAATTGATCTCCAGAATCTGGTTCAGATATTTGGAGAAATCAACGATCAACGCAACGTTGCAGGATTGTCCGCAGAGACTCGTCCCGCCGCCGCGCGGCAGCAATGGCGCCCCATGCTTGTGCGCCAAGGCAACGGTCTGGATCACATCTTCGATTCTTTTGGG
>DATEHN010000110.1:0-16923 GCA_035279585.1 Candidatus Angelobacter sp.
AGCGTGGTGTTGCGGACGTCTCTGCCCGCGAACCTGCTCGAACCACAGATTCGGCATGAAATCCAGAGCATTGATTCCGGCTTGCCTGTCTTTAATATTTCTTCTATGAACGATGTCCTTGATCGGTCACTGGCTTCACGCCGTTTTTCTGCCAATCTGGTGGGCGGATTTGCCGGACTGGCGCTGCTTCTGGCCTCCATCGGAATTTACGGCTTGTTGGCTTATATGGTCGGCCAGCGATCGCAGGAGATCGGGGTCCGCATGGCCTTGGGGGCCAGGCGAGGTAGCATCCTGAAGCTGTTCCTGCAAAAGGGTATAGTGCTGGCGGGCCTCGGAATTGTGGCCGGCATGGTCGTTTCTGTATCCACTGCGTCCCTGATGACAAGTTTGCTCTATGGTGTTCGCCCCCATGATCCGGCTGTGTTTCTGATCGTGCCTCTGCTTTTGCTTGCAGTGGCCGTGCTGGCCAGCTATCTCCCGGCACGCCGCGCAACGAAAGTGAACCCGATGAATGCCCTTCGCCAGGCATGAACTCACCGGTTTGCGGCCCGGTCCATCAATGGCAGGAAATCTTGCCATCTTTAACTTAGCGGGAACGCGCCTCTATACTTTGATCGCTTATCTTGGTTTTATTCGGTTTCTGAAAATCACCCAGAGAGTCTGATCGAGCCCCAACTTCGTGACGGTCCGTATTTGCAGGAGAAATCACGTCGTTGAGAGCCAACGCCATCTTCGCGCTGCGCTGCTGTCACCTCAATCGCCGCTTCGAGGGTTGTTACAACTTGGAGTTCTTCCATCGCAATGCTAGTGAATGGCCTATTCCCAGCCGCTTTCTGACGAGGTCTCAAATGAACGCACAGCTTCAGACGATCCCACAGCCCCAGACCGAACCGATCCAGCCCACCATTCCGAGGTGGAACCTGGCCCTCCGGATTGCCTTTCGATTCTGGATGGTATATCTGGGGCTGTATTGTCTTGCGTCGGAAATTCTCCCCGGCCTCTTCACCGTTGCCGGGGGTGGAGGTGGCTTGCCCGATCCGGGCACTCTCTGGCCACTGCGCCCAGTGATCTCCTGGACTGCCGCCCATATTTTCCATGTGAATGCACCCTTGTCCTTCGGTGGCAACAGCGCCAGCGGCGACGGCATGTTCGGTTGGGTCATGACCTTCTGCCTGCTAGTGATCGCCACTGCCGCAACTGTCGTCTGGTCACTGCTCGACCGCAGCCGGGAGAATTACGCTGAGCTGCATAAATGGTTTTGGCTTTTCCTTCGCTTCGCGCTTGCCGGACGGATGATTGCCTACGGCTTTGCGAAGGTTTTCGTGGTGCAGATGCGTTATCCCTCATTGACCAGGCTGCTGCAGCCTTTCGGCACGTACTCCCCCTACGGGGTTCTCGTGAGCTCCATCGGCGCGGCCCCGGCTTATGAAATCTTCACCGGCTGCGCCATGGTCGCAGCCGGATTGCTGCTGATCATCCCTCGCACGGCCACCTTGGGCGCCCTGATCAGCCTCGCCGACATGATCTTGGTGTTTATGCTGACCATGACGTACGATGTGACGGCAAAGCTGCTTGCCTCCTACCTCATCCTGCTCTGCTGCTTTCTCCTGGCCCCCGACGTTCCAAGGCTGGTCAGATTCCTGTTGCTGCGCCGAACCACGTCGCTTTCTCCGCAAGCGCAACTGTTCCGTGGCGTCCGGGCCAACCGGATCGCACTTGCTGCGCAAATCATATTTGGTCTGTGGCTCGTAGGCTTGTACGGCTTCCAATGCTGGGGCTACTGGAATACCGTTGGCGGCGGCAGACCACTCCCAGCGCTCTATGGCATCTGGGAGGTGAAGCAGATGTCGATCGACGGACAACCACGCCCGCCGCTGCTCACCGACTCTACCCGTTGGCGGCGCGCCATCTTCGATTACCCCGGCAGCATGGTCTTTCAGCGCACGAACGATTCGTTCGTTCCTTATGGCGCCTCCGTCAATCTCCCGGAGAGAACTCTCGCCCTCAAGAAGAGGGACGACAAGAACTGGACGGCGAGCTTCACCTTCCAGCGGCCTGCCGAGGACCAGCTCACCCTGGATGGCCGGATGGACAATCATCAGGTTCATATGGAACTTCAGTTGATCGACCGGAATAGTTTTGTGCTGGTCTCAAGAGGTTTCCACTGGGTCCAGGAGCTTAAATTGCTTCCACAGCCGTGATTGGAATAAACAGAAAATCACCCAGAGAGTTTGAAATCCACAACAGACTTCATAAGGTGCAGTAAAACTGGCGAGAGTTGTTACAACTTGGAGTTCTTCCATCGCAATGATAGTGAATTGCCTATTCCCAGCCGCTTTCTAACGGAGGTCTCAAATGAACGCACAGCTTCAGACGATCCCACTGCCCCAGACCGAAACGATCCAGCACCAGCCCAACATTCCGAGGTGGAACCTGGCCCTGCGGATTGCCTTTCGATTCTGGATGATATATCTGGGGCTGTATTGTCTTGCTACGCAAGTCATCACCACCCTGTTCTCCCTTAACGAGGGAGCCACCTTTCCCGATCTGGCCACTCGCTGGCCACTGCGCCCCGTGATCTCCTGGACCGGCGCCCATATTCTCCACGTGAATGCGCCCCTGACCGCCTTCTGGGGCGGCAACAGCGCAACCCCCGACGACATGTTCGCTTGGGTCACGGCCTTCTGCCTGCTAGTGATTGCCGCTGCCGCGACCGTCGCCTGGTCACTGCTCGACCGCAGCCGGGAGAATTACGCTGAGTTGCATAAGTGGTTTCGGCTTTTCATTCGCTTCGCGCTTGCCGGGCAGCTGCTTGCCTACGGTTTTGTGAAAGTTTTCCTGTTGCAGATGAGTTATCCCTCATTGACCAGGCTGCTGCAGCCTTTCGGCACATTCTCTCCCATGGGGATACTCTGGAACTCCATGGGCTCGGCCCCGGCTTATCAAATCTTCACCGGCAGCGCCGAGGTCCTGGGCGGATTGCTGCTGATCATCCCTCGCACGGCCACCTTGGGCGCCATGATCGGCCTCGCTGACATGATCCAGGTGTTTACGCTGAATATGACATATGATGTGCCGGCAAAGCTGCATGCTTTCCACCTCATCCTGCTCTCCTGCTTTCTCCTGGCCCCCGACGTTCCAAGGCTGGTCAGATTCTTGTTGCTGAACCGGGCCACGGCGCCTTCCACGCAAGTGAAACTCTTCCGTAGCGTCCGGGCCAACCGGATCGCACTTGCCGCGCAAGTCATATTTGGTCTGTGGCTCGTAGTCTTTTTTTCCCACCAATGCTGGGGTCACTGGAATAAGGCGGGCGGAGGCAGACCGCTCCCGCCGCTCTATGGCATTTGGGAGGTGAAGCAGATGTCGATCGACCAACAACCACGCCTGCCGCTGCTCACCGACTCCACCCGTTGGCGGCGTGCCATCTTCGATTTCCCCAGCCGGAACTGCGCTGGGGCGTACACACAAACAGGTTACACACAAGCGTCCCTCTGTTTGGCCTTTCAGCGCCTGGACGATTCGTTCGCTCCCTATGGCGCCTCCGTCAATCTTTCGGGCGGAACTCTTGACCTCACGAAGAGTAGCGACAAGAACTGGAAGGCGAACTTCACATTGCACAGGCCTGCCGGGAATCAGCTCATCCTGGATGGCCGGATGGACGATCATCAGGTTCATATGGAGCTTCAGTTGGTCGACCGGAATTCGTTTCCGCTGGTCTCAAGAGGCTTCCACTTGACCCAGGAGACCCCCTTCGGCCGCAATTGATGGTAGGTCAGTATGACTGGAGGGATTCATCCTTAGCGAGCTGATACTCGATGCAGCTGAGTTCAGCCTCGTAGAGTCCGCAGACATGAGAACCCCATCTCCGTATCGTTCTTCTGGCAACGGGGAGGCCCGCCGGGAGCCCAGCGCCCATTTCTATGTCGCGCACCCCTATACTTTGATTGCTTAAACTTGGTTTCTATTCGGTTTCTGGAAATCACCAGAGTCCTTGAAATCCACAACAGAGGTTCAGAATGTGCTGTAAAACTGAGCGGGTTATTACAACTTGGGAGGTCTTCTATCGCAGTGATAGTTGATGGCCTATTCTCAGCCGCTTTCTGAATGGAGGTCTCAGATGAACACACAGCTTCAGGCGATTCCACTGCCCCAGACTGAACCGATCCAGCCCCAGTTCAACATTTCAAGGTGGAACCCATTCCTCAAGATTGCCTTTCGATTCTCGATGGTATATTTGGGGCTGTATTGTCTTGCTACGCAACTCATCACCAGCCTGTTCACCGGTCCCGTGGCCAGCCTTCCCGATCCGGCCACTGTCTGGCCGCTACGCCCCGTGATCTCCTGGACTGGCGCCCATATTTTCCACGTGAATGCGCCCCTGAGCGTCTTCTGGGGCAGAGGCAGCGGCAGCACCGACTGCATGTTCGGTTGGGTCACGGCCTTCTGCGTGCTAATGATTGCCACCGTCGCGACCGGCGTCTGGTCACTTCTCGACCGCCACCGGGAGAATTACGCTGAGCTGCATAAGTGGCTTCGGCTTTTCGTTCGCTTCGCGCTTGCCGGACAGATGATTGCCTACGGTATTGCGAAAGTCATCCCGATACAGATGGCGTATCCCTCATTGATCAGGCTGCTGCAGCCTTTCGGCACGCTCTCTCCGATGGGGGTTCTCTGGAGTTCCATGGGCGCGACCCCGGCTTATCAAACCTTCACCGGCTGCGTCGAGGTTCTAGCCGGATTGCTGCTGATCGTCCCTCGTACGGCCACCCTCGGCGCCTTGACCAGCCTCGCTGCCATGATCCAGGTGTTTACGCTGAACATGACACACGATGTGCCGGCAAAGCTGCTTGCCTTCCACCTCATCCTGCTCTCCTGCTTTTTCCTGGCCCCCGACGTTCCACGCCTGGTCAGATTCCTGTTGCTGCGCCAGACCACGTCGCTTTCCACGGAAGCGCAACTCTTCCGCAGCGTCCGGGCCAACCGGATCGCACTTGCCGCGCAAATCATATTTGGTCTGTGGCTCGTAGGCTTTTGCGGCCTCCAATGCTGGGGCTACTGGAATGCCCGGGGCGGGGGCAGATCACTCCCGCCGCTCTATGGCATCTGGGAGGTGAAGCAGATGTCGATCGACGAACAGCCACACCCGCCGCTGCTCACCGACTCCACCCGTTGGCGGCGCGCCATCTTCGATTACCCCGGCCGCATGGCCTTTCAGCGCTTGGACGATTCGTTCGTTCCTTATGGCACCTCCGTCAATCTCCCGGAGAGAACTCTCGCCCTCACGAAGCGTGGCGACAAGAACTGGAGGGCGAGCTTCACGTTCCAGCGGCCTGCCGGGGATCAACTCATCCTGGATGGCCTGATGGACAATCATCAGGTTCATATGGAGCTTCAGTTGATCGACCGGAATAGTTTTGTGCTGGTCTCAAGAGGTTTCCACTGGACCCAGGAGGCACCCTTCGGCCGCTATTACCGTGACCAGGAAAAGTAGCTCCATTATGAACCTTATGATTGACCGACCGGAACTTCGTTTGGTCTCAAGAGGTTTCCACTGGACCATGGAGACCCCCTTCGGACGCAATTGCTAGTAGGTCAGTGTGACTGGAGGGATTCATCCTCAGTGAGCTGATACTCGATGCAGCTGAGTTCAACCCGTAGAGTGCGCAGGCATGAGAACCCATCTCCATATCGTTCTTCCCGGTGGCAACGGACAGGTCGGCAACATTCTCGCCCGGCATTTTCACGCTCAGGGCCATGATGTCGTCGTCCTCGCTCGCAGGGTCACATTAGCCCCGTGGCGCGTCGTCAAGTGGGATGGAGCAACTCTGGGTAACTGGACATCCGAACTGGAGAATGCTGATGTACTCATTAACCTCGCGGGCAGAAGCGTAGATTGCCGATACACTCCGGCAAACCGCAGAGCAATCAAAGAATCCCGGATTCAGACGACTCACTTGCTAGGTCAAGCGATTGGTTACTCCCTTCATCCGCCCCGCTTGTGGATGAACGCAAGTACCGCGACGATTTACCGTCATGCTCTTGACCGACCGATGGATGAGCAGACGGGGGAGATTGGCGGCAACGAACCGAATGCGCCTGCCAAATGGCGTTTCAGTATTGATGTCGCCACTAGCTGGGAGACGACTTTCTTCGACCCTGTCACACCCAATACTCGCAAGATCGCACTTCGCAGCGCCGTGGTCATGAGTCCAGATCGCGGGGGAATATTCGATAAATTGCTTCGTCTGGTTCGGTTTGGTCTCGGAGGAACCTCAGCCAGCGGTATGCAATTTGTTTCTTGGATTCACGATGCCGATTTCTTACGTAGCATCGATTACCTGATTGCCCGAGATGAGATTGATGGCGTGGTCAATATTGCATCCCCAAATCCTTTGCGGAACCGGGAATTCATGAAGGCTCTGCGAGAAGCATGGGGATCACGCATCGGGCTGCCTGCTGCAAGCTGGATGCTGGAGATAGCTACCCTTTTTCTGCGCTCCGAAACGGAACTGGTGCTCAAGAGCCGCCGCGTTATCCCCGGTCGTCTTGTCGAAGCTGGTTTCCAGTTTCAATTCCCTGAGTGGGAAAGCGCCGCACAACATCTGGTTAGGCGCTGGCGTGCGACCGATCAGCGTTAAAGGGGTTCTTTGATAAGGCTCGCGATCACATGCTCGCTGCTACAACACTCCGGGCCGTCTGAACCGCTAGATCATTTTCACCGAACTGCTTATTGGCTGGTTGCCAACTGCTAATTTACTAATTACTGGATTACTTATGCGAATCACTCTTCTTCCCGGCGATGGAATTGGCCCTGAGGTTTGTCGTGAGGCAGTGCGCATTTTTCATGCGCTCAACAGCTTCTACAACGGCAAGTTTGAAATCATAGAAAAACCGGTGGGCGGCGCAGCCATTCGGGTTGCCGGTTCGCCGCTGCCGGAAAACACTCTGGAAGCGTGCTTGCAGAGTGAGGCTGTGCTCCTGGGAGCAGTGGGTGCGCCGGAGTTTGACCACCTGGACCGTGACCAAAAGCCCGAAGCAGGCCTCCTGCGCTTGCGGGCTGAGCTGAAAGGGTTTGCCAATTTGCGTCCTGCAGCCTGCTTTCCCGCCCTTGCCGATTGTTCGCCGTTGCGCCGGTCAAGAATTGAAGGCGCTGATGTGTTGATTGTGCGCGAGCTTCTAGGTGGGCTGTATTTCTCGGAGCCGCGCGGATTTGGCGAAAACCAGGAGTATGCCTACAACACCATGCGTTACTCGGTGGAGGAGATTGAGCGCATTGCTCATGTGGGTTTCGAGCAGGCACGCATGCGACGCAAGAAAATTACCTCTGTAGATAAAGCCAACGTGCTGGAAACATCGCAATTATGGCGGCGCGTAGTGACTGGTGTCAGCCGGTCCTATCCCGATGTGAAACTCGAACACATGTACGTGGATGCCTGTGCCATGCATCTGGCCACAAATCCTTCTCGCTTTGATGTGATCCTTGCAGAGAACCTGTTCGGGGACATTTTATCGGACGAGGCTGCCGCCATTACCGGGTCCTTAGGAATGTTGGGATCGGCCACCATTGGTGGTGGGATCAACCTTTATGAGCCTGTGCATGGCTCGGCGCCGGACATTGCGGGAAAGGGGATTGCCAATCCATTGGGCACCATTGCCTCCGTGGCCATGTTGTTGCGCCACTCGGCACAGATGCCGCACGAGGCGAACGATCTGGAAGTTGCCATTAAAAATGTCCTGGATGCCGGTCATCGCACCGCCGACATTGCGGGAGAGCATCCACAGCACGTTACCAGCACCAGGGAAATGGGCGAACTGGTGGAGCACGCATTTGTCGCCCTGCTGGACCGGCGCTTTGCTTATCATGCTGTGTGAAAGTCCACCACGGAAACACCGGGACACAAAGAACGGCAAGAAGTTCTCAACACAATACGGAGGAACAGAGTTGGCACGCACCTTATTCGAAAAAATTTGGGGCGATCATGTGGTCTGTCCGGGGCCGGAAGGTTCTTCCATCCTTTATATAGATCTGCATCTAGTGCATGAAGTGACGTCGCCACAGGCGTTTGAAGGGTTGCGGATAGCGGGGAGGAGAGTCCGCCGTCCTGAGTTTACCTTTGCAACCATGGACCACAATGTTCCTACCACGCATGAGACTCGTTCCATCATTACAGATCTGCTTGCGCTTTCCCAGGTGGAGGCATTGCGCAAGAACTGCCGCGAATTCGCGATTGAACTGTTTGACCTGGATTCCCCCAATCAAGGCATCGTTCACGTAATTGGTCCGGAACTGGGGCTGACGCAGCCCGGCAGGACCATCGTTTGTGGTGACAGTCACACCAGCACGCATGGGGCTTTCGGCGCACTGGCCTTCGGCATCGGCACTTCCGAGGTCGAGCATGTCTTGGCTACACAATGCCTGGTGCAGAAGAAGCCCAAGACAATGTCAGTGAGCTTTTCGGGAATACCGGCGGCAGGAGTTACGTCCAAAGATATGATTCTGGCGTTGATCGCCAGGATTGGCATTGATGGCGCCACTGGTCATGTTATTGAATACTCGGGTGATGCCGTCCGCGCGCTATCCATGGAAGCGCGCATGACCATCTGCAATATGAGCATTGAGGCAGGTGCCCGTGCCGGCATGATTGCTCCCGATGAAATTACCTTTGCTTATCTCCGCAGCCGCCGCTTTGCTCCCCAGGGCAACGCCTGGGAAAAAGCCGAAAGCTACTGGCGGAGTTTGAGCACTGATTCCGGCGCTCGCTTTGACACAACTGTGGAGATTGACGCTGCAGCCCTGGCTCCGTTCGTAACCTGGGGCACAAATCCGGGAATGGCAGCGCCTGTGAATGGCAAGATACCCGATCCCGACGGCGCAAGTAGCGATTCTGAACGCAACGCCTGCCTGCGAGCGCTTGAGTACATGGCCCTTAAGCCTGGAACCAGGATTGAAGACATCCCCGTGGATCGTGTTTTTATTGGTTCCTGTACAAATGCGCGATTGGAAGATATCCGGGCCGCCGCGAGGGTAATCAAGGGATACAGAATCTCCCGGCAAGTCCAGGGGCTGGTTGTGCCTGGTTCGCAGAATGTGAAACACGCGGCCGAACGAGAAGGCTTGGACAGGATTTTTGTCGAAGCCGGTTTCGAGTGGCGGGAGTCGGGCTGCTCCATGTGTCTGGCCATGAACCCGGACAAACTGAATCCTGGGGAGCGTTGCGCTTCGACCAGTAACCGCAATTTTGAAGGCCGGCAGGGAGCGGGTGGGCGAACACATCTGGTCAGCCCGGCCATGGCCGCCGCTGCAGCAGTAGCTGGACATTTCGTTGATGTGCGGAATTGGCAGTATAAGTAAAGGAAAGGATTTAAGATTTTTGATTTCGGATTTTGTGCTTGTTTTGCATTCGAAGCGGCTCTGAAATCAAAAATCTGAGATCGAGAATTCTAAATGCAATCCTTCAAATCCCATACCGGCTTGGTCGTTCCTCTCGAGCGAGAGAACGTAGATACTGACCAGATCATTCCCAAACAATTTCTCAAGCGTATTGAGCGCACCGGATACGGCGAATTTCTTTTCTACGACTGGCGTTTTCAATCCAATGGAAAGCCGAACCCAAGTTTCGTTCTGAATGCCCAGAAGTATGCTGGGGCTACGGTTCTGGTGGCAGGCAGGAATTTTGGCTGTGGGTCGTCGCGCGAGCATGCAGTTTGGGCACTGCGCGATTATGGCTTTCGGGCCCTGATCGCTCCCTCCTTCGCGGACATCTTCACCACAAATTCGGCCAAGAATGGCCTGCTGCTGGTGACTCTCTCTCCGGCACAGATTCGTGACCTTATGACACGTGCTCAACCCGGTGCTTTCGAGTTGACCGTCAATCTGGAGAGCTGCACAGTTTCTTCCGCGGACGGTTTTTCCGCCCAGTTTGCGATTGATCCTTTCACCCGCACCAGCTTGCTGCTCGGTGTGGACGAGATTGGAATGACCTTGCAGCACGAAGCCGAGATCTCCGAATACGAAAAATCTCACTGTTGATGGCACTGATGGAGTGATCACGCAGGGCCATACCAGAAAATAAAAAGCCTCGCCGAAGCGAGGCTCAGATTGCTGACGAACCCCACCATTTCAGGTGGGGTTTTTCATTGGCATAAGGATGGAAGGGTTTCTCCGTTGCCGTCCGAGGATGACAAAGCGGGCCGTGTAGAGGAGGAATCGTAGCCATGTTAGCCGTGTTCTGGAGCACCCTCCAGACGCGCCCCCACGATCGGATCCGCCCTATTCGACCCTTCTTTAGTTCGGACTTTGCCCAGCGCGCCCGGATTGCTTTTCTACCACTTCCCTGCCCTGCTCAGGGATCAGTTTGTCTGCTGGGAGCTCGATGCGTCGAAACACAAATACTTCATGCCACGGACGTCGAGAACGATACGCTCGCGAACATTCACAAGACGCAGGAGTACGTGCCCGCAAGCCGGACAACGTGCCACAAGACCAGGAGCGTGCATGTATAAGTGTGCTTCAGCCAGGCATTTTGTGGTGCCACATTCGGCGCACCGTCCCGTTGCAGTCGTGATATCGACTGCAAATACTTTGCTCAATTCGCCGGCGGCAGCATTGCCGTCGAGGTAATCGTAGTTAGGTGAACTCATTTCCGGTCTCCTGTCGGGCCAAAACGCTCGGTCCTGATCTTGTCGTGCCGGTTGCCGCAACTGACAAGCATTGCGGCAGTACCTTCTACAAACGATGTGGGACCGCACACGTAACAAGTCGGAACTAGACTTGAGGGCCAGGTCACCTCAGCGATCAAGGATGTATCGACGCGGCCGGGCGGTCTCGGCCAGCCGCTCGGGGTGGCCCTTGTATACGCGTACGTAACAGTTACAGAATCCATTCGATCCGATATGGCCTGCAGTTCATCGCGGTAGAAGACCGCTCCGGGTTCCCGCACCGAATACAGCAATCGAAAGGGTGCAGCGCTTCCTGCCAATGCACGCGAGCGAATCATTCCCATAAGCGGAACGATGCCCGAACCGCCTGCAATTAATTGGATCGGTTCCGCCTGCCGCGATCGCCACACGAACCAACCGCCGATCGGCCCTCTTAATTCCAGACGCTCTCCGACTGCAAGTTCTTTCGTCAGATAGGGTGAGACTTCGCCGTCAGCCAAACGCTCGACAGTCAGTTCAACTCGCCCTTCCGCGTTCGGGGCCGAGGCAATCGAGTACGATCGAATCGCGGAGTATCCATCCGATGCCGTCAACCTCACATCGACGTGCTGACCTGCGACATGGTCGGGCCACTCCGCTACCTGGAGCGTGATCGTCCTTGCTGTCGGCGTTTCGTCATGAAGAGCCACCACTGTTCCTACACGCCACATCATTCGTCGCCCGAGTAACGCTGTTCGCGCCACGGATCTCCATAGCTGTGGTAGCCGAGGCTTTCCCAGAAACCAAGCTGGTCCTCGTGCATGAGTCTAATGCCCCGCACCCATTTGGCGCTCTTCCATAAATAGAGATGCGGGACAAGAAGCCGCGCGGGGCCGCCGTGTTCAGGGGCAAGATCTTCGCCGTCAAATCGGAACGCGATCCATGCCTGCTTGTTTCTGAGATCCGCAAGAGGCAGATTTGTTGTGTAGTCACCATAGGAACGCACCATCGCATACTTGGCGTCGGTTTCTATCCCGCCCAAGAGCGTGTCGAGAGACACACCTTCCCAATGCGTGCCAAGCTTCGACCATCGCGTCACGCAGTGCAGATCAACCGTAATATTCTCGGTGGGCAGCGCTCGAAACGATTTCCAATTCCATTGTCGCAAAACGCCCGCAGAGTCATCGATCGTAAACTCCCACTTATCAAGCGCAATGTGCGGCGTCGGCCCGGCTGAGAGGACAGGGAAATCAGTCGTTAGGTATTGCCCTGGCGGCAGCTTCACATCTGTGGCAGTTCGTCTGCCAAAAAAACCTCGTGAGATGGTGCCCATTAGAACTTCTCCTTATGCGTGAAAGACCGAACTGGCTCAAGTCCCAGTCGCTGATCGGAAAAACCGAATTCCTTGGCCTCTCAAAACTTCACATCACCTTTTTTGCAGTGAGCACGCCGGCTACCACGAACAGGGCGACCCCTGGAAGATCGTGGTTCCCAGATTGCAGACACCTTTTGTTGCAGCGAATGCCAAGCTTGGGACCTGCAGAAAAAGAGGAACAGAGCAGCTCACATTGCCTATAAGTTTCTGTACTCGTGCGGCGATGCTCGGGGTAATCGATTTCTGCGTCCCGTCGGCGCAGGAAAGTGCGGGACTCCGGTGAGGAGCATGTTCATCCGTTGACACCCCGTCAAAATAGCGACGCGGCTATGATCGTCGAGTTTGCCCATAGGCTTGATCATCTGAATGCGATAACTGTTAGTTGAGAAATTGAAAGCGATTCGAGAGGTCAAGAGATCAGCGATGAGTGGAGAGCAAAGTGCACCATCCCTTGACCGCTAGAGGATTCACATCACGCATGAAAGCAATACGAATCTACGAGTACGGTGGCGTCGGCACATTGAAGCTGGAAGAGGTAGTACGTATTTTAATCACAAACGACCAGGTGCTGGTTCGAATTCACAAAGGAGATGGCGTCGGTCAAGAGAGGATTAAGTATGACGTTCAAAAAAATAGTTCTGGTGCTGGTATGTCTCATCTCCACCACGCTGGTAGCACAAGAGGCTAAGGTAACGCAGCTCATGTCCAAAGACCTGACAGAGTGTCCCGGCAAAGAAGCTGTGATGATCACGGTGGAATATCCGCCGGGCCATTCGGACGAAATACATCGGCACAACGCCTATGCGTTTGTTTATGTGCTGGAAGGCTCGGTTGTGATGCAGGTCAGAGGCGGAAAGGAAGTGACTCTGAAGCCTGGTCAGACCTTCTACGAAGGCCCGGATGATATTCACCTGGTTGGGCGGAATGCAAGTAAAACCAAACCGGCGAAATTCGTCGCGTTCTTCGTGAAAAGCAAAGGCGCTCCAATACTGGTGCCCGCCAGGTAAGCGAGCAATGATGAACACACGATGGGCAGGATTGGCAACGGTCAGCTCGGTATTTCTGCGGCTCGCTCTGGGGATCTCGTTTTTGTCTGCGGTTGCAGACCGATTTGGTCTTTGGGGCGTTTACGGACAGCCCAATGTGGCATGGGGCAACTATGCTCGGTTTGTGGCCTATACGGCTAAGCTGAATTGGTTTTTGCCTGCGGCAACGATCCCGGCGTTGGCGATTATCTCCACGGCTGCTGAAACTCTCTTCGGTCTTCTCCTTGTTCTCGGTTGGAAAATTCGCATCACTGCTCTGTTAAGTGGACTTCTTCTTACCACATTTGCACTGGCGATGACGATGGCCTTGGGAGTGAAAGCGCCTCTCGATTTCTCGGTCTTTTCAGCTGCCGGCGGCGCGCTGCTCCTGGCAACTTGTGCAAATTTCCCGTTCAGCCTGGACGAATTGATTCGCCAGAATAAGCAGGCGAAGCCACCTCACGGACCACAGGCCAATCACCAATGACTCAACCTAAAACTGGGGAGTCTTTACGCAAGTCGGATGGGTGGCACTAATGTCTGTTCACGGTTGATGCCCTTGAACTTGCGAAGACTCACCCGAGAGTTTGTTCTCGCGATCATGGTCGATGGCCCCCTTTCCTCTGCTCGCCATCAGCGAACCGAGTTCGCCGACCAGGAAGTATGGCGCCTTGACGTCAGGTGAACACAGTCGACTTGCTACGCGACGTCCTTGGCCGGGGAGGGCTCTTCTGCCTCGACGAGCGGCACGTTAACCAGATGCTCGCTCAAGAACCAGACCTGGAGCTCATTGGTGCGCAGCACTTCGCTGACCAGCAGGTCGTTCGTACCATCGTCGCCTAGGTCGGAGGAGCGACGCGCGAGTTTCCTGGTTTGACGAATAATGATCTGGTGCGCGTCCACCAGGCGCGAGAGCTGAACAGGAACTTCTTCCCGGCCGCGCGGAGGCCGCTCAATCTGGCTGGTCTCAGCAACATCCGGCGCCATCGCCAGGCTTACCCCGCCGAGCAACTGAATCCGCTCAGCAATGGAGTCCACCAGCTCCACCTGCTCTTCATAGTGTTTGTCGTAGAGGAGGTGAAGCTGGTAAAACGTGGGACCAGCAACTTGCCAGTGAGACTTCTTGTACAAATCACGAAGAGTCATTGTGTCGGCCAGCAGTTGGTTAAGCTGTTCAGTCATCTCAAGGCGCACAGGTTCCTCGAGTTCCAGCGGCAACATGTGGCTCACTGAACCGTAGGCTTGAATCTCGCGTGCACGCTGATGAAGCCTGGGCTGTGCGCTGACTGTACGAGTAGCATTGTGATTCGGATGTGACTTAGCCATTAGAATCCTCCTACATTCGACATGCTGGAACATGCATGTTCTGAAATTGTTAGCAGCAGGTGATGCAAACCACCTGCCAGTCATTTGGGTGGAGATCCTCAGGCTGCCTCGGCGGGGGCGCTCTTAGAGAGTCGATCCAAACTCCTCCAAATGAAGAACTTTCATCAACTTGATCTGGCATCGGAGCACGAATGAGAGACTCTGGGGAAAGGGTCTGTCGATTCCTTGACACTTTGTCCAAATCGCGACGGCCCTGCCACCATAGACCTGCAAACTCCGGTTGTGACCCGATACCGATAAAGAGCCCTCAATGTCGCGTTCTAGAGATTCGCCTCATGCCGTCGATCCCAACGGTGGATGCACTACCGAGAATTGAGATCAGTCTCTGGAGAGCTCGCAGGTTTATGACTTGTGGCAATCGTCGTGCTGTCGTCAAGAAAGGAAGGAGAGGTAGGTGACCAATGAAGGCGATTGTGGTGACAGATCAGGCTGCGGGAACGGCTGGTATGAAGTTGATGGAGCGCCCCAACCCTCAGGACGGGCACGCGCTGTCGGGCGCGAACTACGGCGATGTCGTTGTTCAGGTTCATGCGTCGGGATTCACCGGGGATGAGCTGTCGTGGCCCTCGACCTGGATCGATCGCCTCGGCCGTGACCGGACGCCTTCGATCCCCGGCCACGAGGTGGCCGGAGTGGTAACGGCCCTCAGCTATGGAACGACTGGGTTGTCTGTGGGACAGCGGGTGTTCGGCCTTACGGACTGGACTCGCGACGGTACGCTGGCGGAGTACGTAGCCGTTGAGGCACGCAACCTCGCGCCGCTGCCGGGCGACGTTGACTTCACGGTAGGCGCTGCCCTCGTGATGCCGGGCTTGACCGCGTGGCAAGGGCTGTTCGAGCATGGCCGCCTTCAGGCGGGGCAGAGTGTACTGGTGCACGGTGCGGCCGGCGTAGTCGGTTCCATGGCGACCCAGCTCGCACGTGAGGCCGGCGCGTACGTCATCGGCACCGGGCGCGCTTCCGGCCGTCAGACGGCTCTCGACTTCGGCGCACAGGAGTTCGTCGACCTCGATAACAACACCCTGGAAGATGTGGGCGCGGTCGATCTGGTTTTTGATGTCCTCGGCGGCGACATCGCGAAGCGGTCTGCGGGCGTGATTCGCGCCGGAGGAACGCTGGTGACCGTTGCCGGCCCAACCGAGGCGCGGCCCTCTGGCGGCCTGACTATTGACTTCGTCGTCGTACCCGATCGCGCCCAATTGAGTCAGGTCGTCCAGAGGTTCCGGAATGGCCGGCTGCGGACAAACATCGGCAATGTGGCTGCCCTCGATGATGCCGTCGCCGCCTTCAACCCAACCAAACGGATCAGGGGAAAGACGATCATCCGCGGACCGCAGAAAGCGACCAGAAGATTAGCTGCTTAGAGAGCCTTAACGTGCAATCCCCGGACTCGGGGATTGCCTAACAACCACAGAGGTGGAATTCGCGCGTCGAAGATCTTGCCTGAGGAGAAATCTAACATGCGAGTGTTTGTTACGGGAGCGACGGGGTTCATCGGCTCCGCAGTTGTGCGGGAATTAATCGACGCAGGACACCAGGTCCTCGGTCTCGCTCACTCAGACGCAAGTGCCAAGTCGCTCGCCGCAGCAGGCGCCTACGTGCATCGTGGTTCGCTCGACGATCTCGAGAGTCTGCGCAGCGGAGCCACTGCGGCGGACGGTGTGATTCATACGGCATACATCATCGACTTCTCTAAATATGAAGAGAACTGCGAGATAGATCGCCGCGCAATCGAGGCTCTTGGCTCGGCCCTGGCTGGCTCTGACCGTTCGTTGATTTTTACATCCGTCACTGCACTAGTTGGGCAGGGTCGAGTGGCCACCGAAGACATGCCAGTTTCCAATGCTTCGTCACTTCCGCGCGCATCTTCTGAAGAGGCAGCGGGTTCGGCGGCAATGCGCGAGGTGCGCGTGTCGGTGATTCGTCTGCCTCCCTCGGTCCATGGTAATGGCGATCACGCTTTGGTCCCGGTTCTCATCAACATAGCGCGAGAAAAGGGCGTCTCAGCCTGCATCGGCGACGGGCTCAACCGCTGGCCTGCTGTGCACAGGCTCGATGCTGCACGTCTGTTCAGACTTGCTTTGGAAAAGAATGCGGCCAGAGCTTTCTACCATGGCGTCGCTGACGAGGGTGTGCCGTTCCGCGAGGTGGCTGAAGTTATCGGCCGCCGTCTGAACGTTCCCGTCGTTAGCAAGTCGCTCGACGAAGCCAGCGGCCATTTTGGTTGGTTCGCGCCTTTTGCGGCTCTCGACAATCCCACATCGAGTGAGCGAACGCGTACGCTGCTGGGCTGGAAGCCAAAGCAACCGGGACTAATTTCCGACCTTGAACACGGACGCTATTTCGAAGCGTGAAAAGAATGCAAGATCAAATTCGTTGGGCGACGTAGTCTTCACGCGCCGAAGGAGAGTTTAGATGTCGAACACGATTACGCCGACCGTTTTCTATCGCACCCTTAACGTTGAGGGGCTGGAAATCTTCTATCGCGAAGCCGGTCCC
>DATEHN010000111.1:0-85300 GCA_035279585.1 Candidatus Angelobacter sp.
CGCGTACGCTCAGCCGCCCGTCCACTGCCTTTTCAATCACTCGCATTCTCTGCAACTCCTTTTGGCTCAAGGTCACCATCCTTTAAGGGTGACATTTTCTCGTTGCAGTTAAGGGGTGACATTATTTTGGAGCATCTTCACATGCGTTCTCATGCTGTCCAGCCCAGGAGCCATTAGCTAAGATCGTAAGCTCCAGCACGAGCTTGAGCAGGTCCTGAACTGCCGGCCCATTTGCAATTATCCTGCTATTCTCAGAATCCAGGATTCTCGATCCTGCATCAAAGCAATCGTGATGTTGAAGCGGGTGGCACTGATCGCTGCAGGATGGTTGTTACTGATTTTGGGGGCCGCAGGTCTTTTTCTGCCAGTTCTTCCCGGCATTCCTTTCCTGTTGATCGGCTTGTCAATTCTCTCCATCGAATATGATTGGGCGCGCCGGTGGGTCTTAGTACTGCGCCAGCGCTTCCCGGCTATAGATCGCATGCTGCAAGGCATCTTGAACAAAAAAGTCAAACCCACCTCTGCCTGAACGGGTTCTTAACACAGTATTGATCTCTCTGATTTTTGAAACCGGTTTCAACCGCACAACCGAGTTCCAGTCAGGCCATGTAACCGCAGCACCAGCCGCTATGTAAAAATAAATAACATGAGCAACAGCGCTCCAACAGCTTCGCTCTCGCTGGCCGATCTTGCCCAGATGGTACAGGAGGCCGAGCGACGCATTCACAATTACGTCATTGAAACTCCTCTGGATCCCGTTCCAGATATTCTTCCCGACCATAGCTCACACATCTTTTTCAAGCTGGAAAATTTGCAGCAGACCGGCTCTTTCAAGCTCCGCGGCGCCACCAATAAGATCCTTTCACTTGACCGCGAACAAGCGGCCAAAGGTGTAATCGCTGCTTCAAACGGCAACCACGGACTCGGCGTAGCTGCTGCATCCAGGCGCGCCGGAATTGCCGCTGAGGTTTATGTCTCCGCTCATGTGTCGCCTTCCAAAGCCAGGCGAATTGAAGAGTATGGGGTAGGCATTCGCCGCGTGGGGAAGACCCGCTGGAAGCAGAATTGGCTGCTCGGTCATCTGCCGCCGAGCAAGGCAAAGTATTTATCTCTCCATACAATGATCTGGAGGTCATGGCTGGCCAGGGCACTATTGCCGTTGAGCTATGCCGGCGGCAGCCACGGATTGATGCGCTCTTTGTGGCCGTCGGAGGCGGAGGGCTGATCGGGGGAATCGGCGCTTACATGAAGCATTTCCTGCCGCAGACAGAGATTGTCGGCTGCTGGCCGGAGAATTCGCGCGTCCTCTATGAATCTATCAAAGCTGGCAGCATCATCGATGTTCCTGAGCAACCTACGCTTTCAGAGAGCACGGCCGGCGGATTGGAACAAGGCTCGGTAACACTAGAGGTGTGCCGAAGCGTGATCGATCGCTCCGTCATGGTCTCTGAAGATGAAATCCTAAGCGCAATGCGGCGTGTTCGCGATACGCGCGGTTGGACCATAGAAGGCGCTGCCGGAGTGGCCGTGGCAGCATTTCTGAAAGAGGCAGATCGCTATCAAGGTAAGACAGTAGCGGTAGTGATTTGCGGCGGAAATCTTTCTGCAGAAGTAATGCGGCAGCTTGGATAAGTTATGCCTTTATTCCAGCCAGAATGAGATCGCCGTAAACATCCCTGGCCGTATGAAGCTCTGAATACTCGGTTGCAAATGAACCGTCAATGCCATGGCGGCTGCGATTTCCGATGGCAGACAAGACTGGATTCAGCCCGCCAAGAAGCCCACGCACATTTTCTCCCATCGCGCCGAACGTCCGCGAGATGCCTGCACGCGTGCGCTGGACCGTGGTAATGCGCACTGCTTGCAACTTTGCCAGAGGCTCCATGAGCCTGCTTTGAAACACTGGGCCGTCATAAATTCGTTGAAAAAAGTAAGTCTCCTCATCGCCGGTTTTCCTTGCTGCTCCGGCAAAACCGACTCTCTTTTGTTCCATGTATTTGTTGCCAAAGGGAACACTCAAAATCAGAAGACCTCCCGGCTTGAGGACGCGCAGAAGCTCTCCAATGGCCCGCGCATCCCCGCTCTCTCCTTCAATGTGCTCCAGCACAGACATTGAGTACACAATGTCAAACCGGTCGGCGGGAAAATGAAGCGACCGCGCATCTTCAAGGGAAAAACACACCTGGCCTTTGGCGCGGCCCTGTAGTGCCTTCCACATCACCTGATATTCGTCGATATTGATTTCGCTGATGTCGGTCAGGGTCAGGTCCACTGCATTTTTTTTTGCTATGTACAAACCAAACATCTTGGGGCTGCCAATATCCAGGATGGCCGGCGGTCGGTCGCCAGGAAGGTCTGCAAGGTAGCTCCGAATGGCCTGATCGAACCAGTAGTATTCCGGGAAGCGAGTATAAGAATTGATCGGCTGCGTGATTTTACCGGCAGTCTTTTTGAAACCAAGCTGCAATCCATTCACACGCAGGTTAGCCAAGCCGGCCCCTAGCCCAAAAAAGTAATAGATAAATTCGCGATGAGAAAATATTTTCATTTCACACGCATCGGCCGCAGAGTAGTAATCGGTTCAATGTCACAGTTTCAGTTGGCGACGACAAAGGATTTTGGCAGTAACAAAAATCTTTCAGTCTTGATCTTGCATCCAGGAAACATTCTCTGCAGCCTGCGCTTCGAAATCCATGTCACGTTGTAATGGTAAGGTCTCTTCCAGAGCCAGCCGTTCAGGGTGAAATAACGGAGGAACGTTGGCTTCAGCCACCCTGCCGGAAGCCAGTGCAGAAATAACGCAGAGAGGTGTGGATCGATGGGAAACAATCGCGAAGGAGTTTGGCAATAAATCCGTTTGCCCACTCTTAGCATTTCACTTGCAAACTTAAATTGGTTCTCTTCGCTGCCCACGTGTTCGATCGCCGAATTAGAAAACCCGAGATCAAAAGCCTCTTCCGCAAACGGCAACTCGCATCCGGACCCCAGTACGTATTGAAATCCTCCAGTGGCTGCCGGCACTTCAATGTTAAGGATCACTACGCCATAAGAACGACCAACGATTGGCCACATATCATGGGCCCCGCCTATGTCCAAAATTGTTTGACAGCTCTTGCAGTCTTTGACAAAGTCTTTAAAGCGGCGTTTGCGGAAATAGCGCCGTAAGAGCATTTGAAATTGGATTGGATTCATAGACTCCGAAACATTTTAAAGGAATTTGAGCGAGTTGTTTGTAGCCGATAGCAGCACAATGAGCGGACAGTCATTCTACCCTGATGAAAATCGCCATTGACGTACACAGTTTGGGGACCCAGGCCGGAGGCAATGAGACGTATTATCGGCAGCTCGTCCGCGGGTTGGCGGAGGACCGGGGCGAAAATCGTTATACTCTCTTCCACACTCATCCGTTCACGCTGGAGGCAATCCAAAATGATTCTCGCTTTAGCCTATGCAAAATCCCTAAAAACCCCATTCTGCGTCTCTCTCTTGGGATTCCCGCAAAATTGAGACAGATACGACCCGATGTTTTTCACTGCCAATACATCCAGCCTCCGTGGGGAACCGGGAAAACCGTAGTGACGATTCACGATCTTGCCCATGAGCATTTTCCTGAATTCTTTCACCCCATGGAAGCCTTACGGATGAAGAAGCTGGTGCGCTGGACGGCGCGCCGCGCCGATCACATCCTGACCGTTTCCGAGTTTTCCGCCTCCGATATTGCCGAGCGATTTGCACTGCCGCGAAGCAAAATCAGCGTAGCATATCAATCGGCTGCATCTGATTTCCACCCCAGAAACAAAGAGGCATGCCAGGAGCATTTGGCTCGAAAATATGGGATCAATTCTCCCTTTATCCTGTATGTAGGGAGGATCCAAGCGCGTAAAAACCTTCTTCGCCTAGTAGATGCGTACGCTCTGGTCCGCAAGAAGGGGGCCTCTGTGCAGTTGGTGATTGTCGGCAGAAGAGACTGGCAATCCGAGTTGCTGCTGGCCAAAATCCGGGAGATTGGGTTGGAATCGAGTGTAGTATTCCCAGGATTCGTATCTTTCAATGATCTGCCCTTGTTTTACAACGCCGCGGAAAGTTTTGTCTTTCCTTCTCTTTTTGAGGGGTTCGGACTACCTGTCATGGAAGGCATGGCAAGTGGCGTACCCACCATTACGTCATTTGGCTCCGCGCTGGCAGAAGTGGCCGGTGACGGAGCGATGTTAATAGATCCGCAGAATACTGCTTCAATCGCCACAGCCATAGAGCGGCTGCTCAGCGATCCGGCAATGCAACGGGACCTGGTAGCCCGCGGTCTGCAGAGAAGCGCTGCCTTTCCACCAGGTCAGCTTGTGCAAAAGACCCTCGACGTGTACCACGCTTTGATTTAGAACTGAAAGTAATCGCCGTGTGATGCAGACGCGCCAAAGGCGAGCAACAACAAAGGTTATTTTATGGCAGCTACCCTAAAGGCTGAGCGTTACGAAACTACGGACATCCCGCTGGGCCGTAACCGTATTTTTGTTGACTTGGCCGCGCAAGGCAGCCGTATCCTGGAATGTGGCTGCGCTACTGGTTTCCTCAGCCGCCACCTTGTGGAGCGTGGCTGCACAGTCACGGGCTTGGAAATAGATGCGGAAGCTGCTGCAAAGGCCAGGCAATGGTGCAAAGACGTAATAGTCGTCGATTTGAACCGACAAGATTGGGCCGTGGATCTCACAAAAAATTATGACACAATCTTGTTTGGCGACGTGCTCGAACACCTAATAGACCCGGAGAGCGTTCTACGCAAAGCATCAGAACTGCTTGCACCCGGCGGTCGCGTCATTATATGTCTTCCCAATATTGCCCACTGGACCATTCGCCTTAGCCTGCTCATGGGCAAGTTTGAGTACACCTCAACGGGAATCCTGGATGTAACGCATCTGCACTTTTTTACTCCAAAAACTGCCCGCAAACTCATTGAGGATGCAGGTTACCAGGTGATTTCAATACATCCCATCCTTGGAGGAGGAAAAATCGGGAGCAAAATTAGACAGTTGTTGCCTGGACTCTTCACCAAGCAGATCATTTTCGTGACCCGGGTTTCTCGCCAGCATTCGAGCATCTAAAGAACAACGGAGGAAGCGTCTAAATAGCTGGTGAAATCAACGGCTACAATTGTCCTCTGAGTGCAAGATAATTTTTCAAGCCGTCTTTCCAGTCCGTGAAAACGTTCAATGATTTGCTCTTCAAGGCTCTGTTCTCCAGAACTGAGAACTTGGGCCGTGGGACCTTGGCGGGGAACTCCCCCGGGCGAGCCCGCTCCAGGCGAATTTTAGTCCGAGTCAATTCGAAGATGGCAGACGCAAACTCAAACCATGAGCAACTGCCTTCACAGGTGGCATGATACAGTCCATAATCTAATGACTGGCTAAGCGATACCAACTGACGTGCGATCTGTACGGTAGGAGTAGGACTGACAAACTCATCATCCACTACTCTCAACTCTTCCCGCTCGCGTGAGAGCTTTAGCATTAGCTCTACAAAATTCAATCCGCCCTTGGCACGGCATGCATACTCACCGTAAATAGCCGAGACGCGAACCACAAAATGGCGGGGGGTCGTGGAACGGACAAAATATTCGCCAGAGAGTTTGGTATTGCCGTAAACGTTGAGGGGGGCCGGCGCGTCTTCTTCAATGTAAGGTGCATTCTTGCGGCCATCAAATACGTAGTCGGTGCTGATGTGCAGGAGTGTCGAGCCGGATTCGTTCGCAATTTGCGCAACATTGCGCGCGCCAATCCCGTTCACCGTAAAAGCAAGCGCCGGTTCGGTCTCACATTTCTCCACATGGTGAAAGGCCGCAGTATTGACTATGATCTCCGGACGCACAGCGGCCAGTGAAGCCCTTACCGACTCCAGCGATGAGATTTCTATCTCTTCATGCGTCAAACTTGTGACGGAATGATTTTCAGCAGCAAAAGCGGAAGCAACGTCCCGGCCAAGCTGCCCGGTGCCGCCAATCACGGTAACTCTCATGACCGCACAGCGGCTGAACTGGAAAATTTTGAGTGGTCGTCTTTACCAATTTCCTTGAAGACCTGGATGTTGTAATAATTAGAATTGTCCCAATCGCTGCATTTGGACATGTTCTCGATCAAATTCCGGACAATTGTCTTGACGCTGTGATGAGGATGGAAACTTAGTATGTTCTTCGCCTGTTCGATTGATACCTTATAATTGCGAATGTCCTGAATATGGGCGATGTCAAGAGTGGGATTAGTTCCCGTCTCTTCCTGAATCGTGCCTTTTACCAGATCGGCAACCTCTCCCACCGTGTGGTTCCCTGAAGCAATGTTAAAGATCCCGGAAAGCGACTGGTTGGCCTCCACGGCGCGGATGTAAGCCATTGCAGCGTCCTCAATGCTCAGAATGGGGCGCCACGTAGCCGGGTTGTTCACGCGGATCACGCCATCTTTCATCGCGCATTTGAACATGGTGTTGATGATAAGGTCGAACCTCATGCGCGGGCTATAGCCGGAAACAGTACCCTTACGCAGCGAGATAACGGAAAAGTCCGTGTCGATCAACTGCATCACTGCCTGCTCTCCCTGCAGCTTGGAAATGCCGTATGGATATGACGAAGAAACTGGACGGCTTTCGTCAAAGAGCTCGTTCTCCGTGTAGCCATAGACCGAGCAGGAACTGGCATAGATATACCGCCTCACCCGGGCCTGCTTGGCGATATAGCAGAGATAGGCCGGTGCTGCCGCATTAAAGATGAAATTCTTGCTGGGCGAGAACTCCGCCATGGGATCGTTCGAAAGACCTGCAAGGAAAATCACCTGTTCATAATCTTTCAAATCACTGACTTGCAGATCAAAAAGGTCGCGGTTAATAATGCGCACTTCAGGAGGAAGGAAGTTGCCAAACCAAAACAAGTCGACCACATCCACGTCATAACCCCGCTCCAACAGTTTGGGTATCAGGGTTGAACCGATATAGCCGGCCCCTCCTGCAACAAGAATGCGCATAAACCTCCTAAATCGAATCGCCTTTGTAGGTTATTTCATATACGAGGACTGCTGCAAGCTGCGAGAGCCTTAACTTGCACCCCTTGCACTTTTCGCAAGTTCATGGCCTATCGGAAGCTATAGCGGCACCTCAGGTTGTCAGCCAAGGCGAAAAATGCAAGCGATCAGCCTTTTTGTGAAACCAATGCAGGGTTAATGAAAACGGAATCTGCCCAAAGCGCTTGCCCCATCATGCCGCGGTAAGGATCAGACACATTCCAGAAAGAGAACCCCAGTTCCCGGGTAAATAACTGGAACAGGGAATCAAATGTAGAACTCTGGCGGTAATGGGGCTGGAAATTACTCTCCACCAGAACGACACGCGTACGCTGCAGTACGCTTGCAGCACCAGCCAACACTTCACGTTCAAACCCTTGAACATCGATTTTTAGCAGATCAACGTTCTCATCTGCAGGCAAAAGATCATCGAGAGGAAAGACTTCGACCGTCCGCTCCGCCACAACAGCGCTGGAGTTGCCTACATAATTTGCATTGATGATTGAGTGGTCGGGATTGAGCAAAGAAGAAAAATCCGAAGCCTTGGTAACGTGCAGCACCGCTGAACCACGCTTGGCCCCGACGGCTACCTCCTTGAAGGTGATTCCTTGCCGGCCTTGCAACCGCTGCTGACAGCACAGCATGGCGGCTGGATTTGGCTCTATCACTATGGCTTGTCTAACCGGTATGAGGTTTAGCAGTCCGGTAATCCACTGCCCTTCATTGGCACCCACATCTAAAACCAAATCCATAACGCGCCGCAATGACGGAGGAAGCAACCCGAACCGCGACCGCTCAAGAGCGCTGTGTTTGCCTGGTGAAAAAGCAGCAGCCCAGCCAGCCAGAAATGCACCCTTATATACTGGCGCCAATTGTTTTTGGGCCCGAACCGTTTCTAACAAATAGTATGGCAGTGAAGATTTGATCACGCTGCGAAAACTCATGGATAGAAATCCTATCTCTATTGTCAGCCAGTCGGGCTGCACTCCTGACAAGCGTGTTCGCGGCTGAATTGCGCCATTTTTGCCCTTTCCGCTAATACCTGGCGAAATACTGCATTCATGGAGCGGCCCCATGCACCCCAATTCAAACGAGAATCAAAAGCGTGGCGTCCGCCATGCGCAAGTTGCAAATAACGCTCGGGATCATTCAGCAAATCCTGCACTGCATCAGCATAGTCGCGGCCGGAGGCCCCTGCGGGAAGTAAGATGCCATTTTCGCCATTCTTCACAGGAACACCACCCACATCGGAAACGATTAACGGAATGCCGCAGGCATTGGCTTCACAGCATACGATGCCAAAGGCCTCGCGCCGCGTGGGAAAAAGCATAAAATCAGATTCCAAGAGCAACTGTATCAGTTGTTGCTGGTCCTGAGAGCGGCTTTTATCCAAAAAAGGAATTACGCGCATATTCGGTTCGCTAGCTGCTCGTGGAGGCACGCATCCAGCCACAGTTAAGGAGGCGTTCACTCCTCTTTCGCGTAAATGGCGCATTGCGGCGAGTGCGGTGTCACCACCCTTGCGTTCCCAATCCACGCCAATGAAGATCAACCTGCATTTATCTCGCGGAGAACATTTCCTTGCTATATTGACCTGCTCGGCAGTCGGCACTTCGTCTAGATTGGCCCCCATAGGAATTACACTCACCTTCTCCTGTGAAATATTGCAATCGCGAACCGCGGCCTGTGCAGCCCATTCGGAGGCATATACAACGTGGCTGGCACGATGCAAAGCCCTTCTTTCAATCAACTCAAGCTGGGCAACCGCCCAAGGCGATAAACCGGTGAGGTTAGCCGCATAGTTTTGAAACAGTTTGGCCGTAAGATCGCCATAAAGGACGATCGGCAGATCTGTATCAAGAAAAGCAATTTCCGTTGATGCAGCCGGGGCAAAGATCAAATCAAAGTTCTTGTGCTGAGAGAGTTTGCGACGGAAAGTTCTACCAAGGATGCGGGACAAAGCCACGCTATGTGAAGTATCAATGTTCTTGTGCAGAAACAACCGAACCAGCCGTCGAACTACCTTGCTCGCGAGCCACAAGCCTTCCGCTGCCGGCCCTAATGCCGTCACTTCCCCGCAATGTTGCTCTACAGCCCGGAACATAAAAAAAGCCGTCCCGGACCACGCGGTTCGCAAGCGTGGATCATAGCGGGTGAGAAATGCGATTCTCATGCGCTGGCAGGGCCTAAAGAAACCCGATGCCCCCCGGAATCAGCCAACTGGCGCTTTGGAACGCCGTAGATCGAAACTGCGCAACCGAGAAGCCCGGCATGGACCCAGAAAAATTCTAAGAGTGTGCCTTCCGTTGCTTGAAAGGTTACGCTATACACGACACATGCTAGCAGCAATGCCAGCAGCTCAGGTTTTAATTCTAGCCGCAAAATTTTAATAGCCTTTACGGCTAATGAGCCCAAGAAACATAGCAGCAGCGTAAGACCGACGATTCCTGTGTCATGCAGCACGCGCATCTCGGTGTTCCCGATCCACGCGTTTTGATCAACATCATCTCCGAAACCCAGGTCTTGCATGCTGACCAGCAATTGGAAACTGGCAGTCCCATTACCCAATATGGGGTGTTCCATCACGCCGTCCATAGCAGTCACCAGCGTAATAACCCGAGTTGTGGTGTCCTCATCTGCGCTGACATCGGTTACGTCCAGAGTGCTGAATCTCTGGAGATAAAGCGAAATAACCATTGGGAAAAAAATCACGCTGGTGATGATAAGTGTTTTGGCCAGCTTCTTCACCGACGGCATGTCAATTAATTTATTTCTTACGCTTATAATAATGAGCAATCCAAAAGCCACGAACGCGCCCATTACCGCTGCACGAGCAAGGGCGACTAGCACTCCTGCATATGTGATTGCCATTCCCCACAGGAATATGGAACGGCGCTCCTTGAGATACATGATTATCATCATTACAAACGCAGCTGCCGAAATCGATCCCAGAATATTCGCCTCAAGCTCCAGGCCATATGTGCCGGGAATCGATCCATACTGTCCGATCTCCATACCGAATCCGGTGCCAAAAATCAGGTTTGATAAAAAGCAAAATATGGCAACCATCGCCTGGCCCGCGCCCACGGCCAACAAGATCATGAAACACTTTCGAAAGCGCTCCTGGCTGGTACAAAAGATACGCAATAGAAAATAGGCAAGGATGACCAGGGTTTGTTGCATTGCCCACCTGATTGTCTTAGCCGGAGCAATGGACATTACCAGCGAACTAAGCAGATTGCTGGCAACATAAAGCACCAGAAATAAATCCGGTAATATCCAACGCGGGCTTGCCAATTGACGGCGCTGCCAGAACGGCAAAGCCAGGCAAAACAAGACGATAGCAAAATGCTCTGGCCGGGCTTTCAAACCAAAAATCTCTACATACACCCGCGCCATGGTGCCACCGGCAACAAGGAAAATCACAGCAAGCCAGGGTCGCCTGGATATTGCATAGATTACGCATGCAGCCAGCACTGTCATTACCAAGGCAGCAGCCAATGCACTCAGAGGACCCGTATCCTCACCGCAAAAATACCAGATAAGTACTCCTGCCATGAGAAAGAGCACAAGCGTAGGGTTAGGCAGGGTGGCGCTTCGCAATGTGTCCTTGGTCAAAGAATCCTGCATGTAGCCAACCTCGTGGCCTGCACACTTATTTTTCCACAAGTTGCCGTTCCATCGCTCGTTATTTTCCGATGTTCCCGGTTTGATGATTTATATCAAACCTTCCGATTTTTGGGTTCTTAACGGTATACCCCAGAGCGCTGCGGAACCCGCCCGATGAAGGTTGCAGCCCAATACCGCTGCCGGCGCCGATCAAGCCAGGAGCGCCGCAGTGAAGGTTCGCTCGCCACCAGTTTTCGCTGAAAAAACATGCCGGAATCTCCATATGATGAGCTTCATGAGTAAAGAGGTAACATCCATCCTGAAGCAACGGCCAGAGATATTTGAGGCACGTTTCCAGAGAGTCAACAAGATCGACGTCTAAAAAAGCCAGGATGCATGCTTTTTGAAAACCAGGCAGAGTCTGGTCGAAATAGCCCATATTAAAATGGCATACATCCAGATTGCCGCATTGCGAAATGTTCTTCTGGACTTCATCCAGCGCTCCGCAAAAAGCGCCTTTCATATAGGTATGCACTTCTTGCGTACCCACCAGGAGGTGCCGCTGGTCAATCTCAGACGGTACGGGCAAACCAGCGAACGAATCAAAAATCTCTAATTCACGTTTGCAGAGCGCGCAAACCAAAGAAAGGTTTGCCGCACTGCCACCCTTAAAGGAACCGCACTCCACAACGCAACCCTCAACTTCTATTGGAACTTTCATGATTTCCGTAGCCATCAGCAGATGTTCAAGAAAATGTGAGGCCGTGGAAATTCGTTTGCGGTTTTGTCTCATCCTGACGGCCAGCCGCAGCTTGGTGAAAAAACCAATGCCATACTCCTTGCCCGTTTCCGGGCGAAAGTATTCCGAGAGTATGACGGGTGCGCTCAGAGCCGCCACGAGCTTGTTGAACAACCTGAAGATAACGCGTGACATGTTTTCTTGACTTTCTCCCCGCCTCTTCGCATGGGTGTAATAGCTTCTGCCAGCAGCCGCTGGGTCTGCCAGTTGGATGGGTCATAGCGCAGCCCTTCTCAGATCTTGGTGCTGCAACCATCCCACAGGCCGCGATATAGCTCTCTAATTCTCTTTGGTTCAGCCCGCAGAAGATAGCCCGCAGAGCGGTAGGCTACGTATTTGGTTAGCGAGAAAAGAAACCCTGGCCAGTAACGAAACGGAACGTGTTTCCGGGCAATCAAAAGACTATTGCGAGTGCGGTAAAAATCCATAGTGGGCTTACCCAGGTTCTTCTTCGTATCATAGGAGGCTTTATGCCAGATCACCGAAGACCCCACATAGAACGCCCGGAACCCGGCTCGCATGGCGCGCACTGTCCAATCAAGGTCTTCAAATCCAAGGAAGAAGACTTCATCAAGTAATCCGATTTGACGAACGACCTCTGCTTTGATCAGGCACGCGCAGCCCGTGATAAATGAAATTTCCCTGGTTTCATTATATTTTCCAACGTCACGGCGATTTTGACCGCGGACTCTACCTGTGCTCCACCAGGGCTTATAAAAGCCACCGGCGAACCATATGCGATCGTTAGGTTCGAAATAGAGGATCTTGGGATTCACCACACCAATTTCTTCGTCGCTCTCAGCTACCTCTACAAGTTTGGAAAGAAAATCCGGTGCAACCAGTGTGTCATTGTTGAGCAGCAGAAAATAATCGGGATTGCGTACCATCGCATCGCGAATCGCCACATTATTGCCTGCGGGAAATCCGAGGTTCTTTTCGTTTGTAATCAGCCGCACTTCGGGAAACTCAGATGCCAGCCTTTCCGCCGAACCGTCTCCAGAGCCATTGTCGACAAGTACAATCTCGGTATTGGAGTAATCGATCTTGCGCAGGGAACATAGGCAGTCACGGGTAAGATCGTAGTTCTTCCATGTCAGAATAATAATGCATACCCGCGGCGTCTGATGCGCGTAATCCAGGCTTTGAGGGTCACGCAATGAAAGCATGCCCCCCTCTCAGCCCTGCCCACAATGCGAGTTTTTCTCGTGACGTTAGCATCCATCGCCATATGACGGCCGTAACCACCATACCACCGCCAACCGAAAAGAGAAGTTTGGCTGAAAGTCCGTTCAAGAGCGCTGCGATCACAAACATACCAACTCCCCCAACCGCGAGCAACGGTAGTTTGGTCGCAACAAATCGGTTCTCCGGCAATAATCGCCACGAAAATACTGCCAGAAGTGAAGTATCAATGATGACTCGCAACAGCCACGCCAAAGCAACGCCGCGGATTCCCATACTCCTCGATAGCAAGACAAGCGCTGCGATATAGACCGGCGATTCCAAAAGGTGGAGCTTTGCCGTGATATCGGGACGCCCCGCCCCCTGGACGTGGGCAAAGGGGATCTGGCCCAAGCTGTTAATAAAAATTGCTACGGCAAGTATCTGCATTACCGACGTGCTTTGGCGAGCAAATTCACTGCCCAGCCAAAACCGAAGGGCTTCAGGTGCAAATGCAATCAAGAGCAGCGTGATGGGAAAGAGTGCGAGGAAGATATATTTCATTCCGCTCTCGAAGAGAAAAACAAGTCGAGCACGATCCGACACTACAGCGGTGGAAAAAGCCGGAAACAACACCCCAACCAAGGCGCTAGGAATCAACGAAAGTCTGGTGACCACTTCACTGGGTACCGCATAAAATGCTACTGCAGCAACTGAGATGATTGCGCCAATCAGAAATCGGTCAAAAGACACCATAATTGGGCCAATTACGTTGCTGATGGTCATCCAACTGCCAAAGCGAAACAAAGGAGCAACAAAGGACGGATGAAATGAGCGACTACTTCGCAAAGATGGCAGAACATGAAAACAAGCCCATAGATGTGCTACTCCGGCCACAATTCTCCCCAGCGCCAAGATAGCCATGATCGGAATCAGGCTGTGAGAAAACGGGAGTATCAGAATTGGGCCGAGGTAAGTGAAGATACCCATCGGAATCCGAATCAGGGTCGCCAAACGAAACTGTTGTAGAGCCTCCAATACGCCGCGTAAACCCGCTGTGAGAATAACCATGGGGATAGAAAGACTTATCCAGTAGAACGCCAAGATGGTTTCGTGTTCCAGGCTCGCCGGAATTTTCAAAAGTCTCTGCATCACCCAGGGGATGAAGAACACAGAGGCTATTGAGACCGCCACTCCTATCCCCGCCATTAGGTAAAGAGAGGTCCATACAACAGCGGGAATCTCTTCAGAACGCTTCTCTCCTAATTTTTCCGCCACTAACTTTGTTAACGCTCGAGATAGCCCAAGATCGAAAAAACCAAAATATCCAACAATACTCCAAGCGAGAGCGACGATTCCCAAACGATCAGTGCCGAGTTTCGTTTTTAGCAGCGGGAAGCAAACCACCGCCACAAGGAGTGGAGCACAAGCCCCAACAAGGTTCCAGACTGCATTCTTGGCCAGCAATCGCCCGCTCGTAAGCGATGCTGAGGAGAGAGTTCTGTCGCCCGGCGTAGCTGCAGGATCGGTAAATATCACGGTGGAGTCGGTGTTTTTCATCCCGCTAAGTGACAGTTAATGTATGAATCTGCATTTTCTTTAATACTATAATCCTCAACAGCAGGAACCACGAAATCAAGCCTGCCTGCAAGCCCGTTGGTACGAATTTTAGTCCACCAACAATGCTACGCAAATCGAATATCATCCACATGAAATTTGCCTGGCAATTTAGGACAAGTTTCAATTCACTAAAGTACAATAAAGCTCTACTGTTTTCGCCGCAGTCCATTGCCAATCAAATTGGCGCGCCCGCTTCAGTCCCCTGGAGCGAAGCTCCGCACCAAGGCCAGGATTCCCTAACACCTGGCCTATAGCATCGGCTAAGGCCACCGTGTCCCTCGGTGAAACCAAAATGGCAGCATCGCCGGCAACTTCCGGCAGGCTTGATGTGTTGCTTGCCACCACTGGCGTCCCTGCTGCCATGCTCTCCAGAATCGGAAAACCAAAGCCTTCATAAAGTGAAGGCATGACCAACAATGATGCCCCTGCATATAACCCGGGAAGATGTTCATCTGGAACCCGGCCCGGCAACACCATTTTTGTGGAGAGATCAAGCTCTGCAATCGCTGCACGGATCTCATTTCCGCCGATAATTCCAGGGGCTTCCGCACCCGCCAAAACAAGTTGCCTGTCTCCCCATTTCCCCAAGCTCCGCAAGCGAGCGACGGCGGCTAAGAGAGTTGGTATGTTTTTTCTTTCATAAAATCCTCCTACGTGGAGAACATATCCGTCACGTAAGCCAACCTCACGTGCCCACCGTGAGTCTAGCAGTGCTTCCGGGCAAAAACTTTGATGGTCCACTCCATATGGAACAACATGCACCTTTGAGGACGAAAGCTTGTAAGCGGAAACCAGATCGCGTTTCGAGTGTTCTGAGCCGCAGATAACCGCGGCAGCAGAGTTGATCGTAGCAGGCATTACGGATTTCATGTAACGCACCCACCAGGGTGCAAAGTGCGAAGGATAAAGCAAGTAGGTGATGTCATGCACGGTAATGACAACAGGACAAGGCGCCTCTACCGGCGCGATGAACGCCGGGGAGTGTAGCACGTCAAAACCATGCTTCCACAGACGGAGTGGCAGATCGAAATGCGTCCATGCCATGTTGCCGGCAATTTTTAAGGCTCTGCGCAAACGGCCTCCGCTGCCTTTTGGCCAACCATGGAATACTGTCAGGTCGAGGGCAGGATCGTGTACGAGTTGTTTGAGCATGCTCGCCGCATAGACGCCGGTACCTGTTGGATTGCGGCGGGCAAAGCAGTCGTCCCATGCTAGCTTGATCTTTTTCATGCCGCTAACTGCACCGGCTTGCATCATGTCAGCAAGATACGGTCGATTCCCTCTCTGCAAGTCCAAGCACGCTGGAATGCACCAGTGTAGGGTCCTCTCCAGCTTTCAGTTGATAAAAAAGCTCTTCGTACTGGTCGGTAATTTTGTCCCAGCTATAGACCGTACGGATGCGCTCCGGGGCGCGGCGGCGGAGGTTTTCCGCCAGCTCCGGCTTACTTTCGATGAGCTGAATTTTCTGGGCAAGATCATCAGCATCACGAAAAAGCAACCCATATTCGCCCAGCACCTCAGCGCTGAATGGATTGTCGTGCGCCAAAATACAGTTGCCAAAGCCCAGGGCTTTCAGCAACGCGGGATTCGTGCCTCCCATCATGTGGCCATGAATATACGCGTAAGAATTGCAGTGCATCTCTTTGACATGCTCAATACTGTTCACATGCCCCAGAAATCGGACTTGATCGCCCGCATTAGCTTTAAGATCATCAATGAATGTACTGTGGTAGTTGGCGTCGCCGGCAATAGCCAGCAAACGTTTAGTTGGCGCTTTTTTGAATCCCTCCACGATCAACGCGGCGTTGTTCTCCGGCACCAGCCGGCTGGCGATCAGATAATAATTTCCTGGCTCCAATCCATATTGACGCACAATGTCCGGATTTTCTGAACTCTCGATATTGCCTCCATAGGCGATGCAGGCAGAAGGCGTTTTAAACTCTTCCAGGTACAGGGCGCGCATGGCATACGCGTCAGTGATAATGCCGCGCGGAAGGATTTTCCCGCATAGGCGGGCATTCCAGTGGAAATAACCTTTGCCCAGTTTGCCCCATTTGCCTCGCTTCCATTCGATCCCATCCACGTTCAACGCGCAGTTCTGCCGGAACATCCGTGGAATCACGCAGTGGAATGCGTTGGCTACGTTGGTCACTAGCATAGCGTCGACGTTGCGGCGCAGCACGTCAATCATACAGGCCAGTGTATGGGTAAACGTTCCCAGGTGCTTGGTTTCAATGTTGGGCAAATAAATGAGGCGTACGCCGCGATACGTCGGCAGCTGCTCCTTAAACAACGCTTTGCGGCAGTAAACAATCACTTCATGGCCACGTTCTACCAGACGGGGCGCCAGTTCGATGAAAAAAGTCTCAGTGCCACTGTAAGTGGAAGGAATTCCCCGGCCGCCAAAAATTGCCAGCCGGAGTTTGCGCTTATAAACCGGATTCGTCGCTGGCGCAAGCGCCATTTAGTTTCCTCTTCTTCTTCCCAAGTGAAATAATTTTTCGAACAAAGGAAACGACTGTATCGAAAAAACCTGCCAATAATCCAATGACAATCGTGATCATCGATTGCAGCGTGGCCATACGACGCAATGGATGAAGCGGTTTTCATTGAAGTGATTCGAGCTGGAATTCCAACATACCATAAACTTATTCCAGACCGCGATTCCTTGTGCCGGTTACAAAGCCTGATATCGTATTGATAATCTGCCTGGCCTCTCCCAACCTGAGCATAGTTGTGATCCCCAAATAGATGAAAATCGCTGAAAAAAGTTCAATGCTGATTACAACCAACCTTAGAAGCGTGCCACCAGAATCGAACTGGGGCTGCAAAAGCTGCCGGACCAGCCAGCCGACTAATGCCATCACTGCAGTGGCTCCTGCTATACACAAAAGAAATGAACCAAAACCAATAAAATGCAGCAATTTTCGTTTGGCCAGCATGAATGTCAGAATTGCGAACACAATCAAAAAACTTATGCCTCTGGCAGTAGCAAGACCTTCAATACCGAAGTATCGTGTAAGAAACATGGCAGCAATCGCGTACAAACCGAGATCCGCCAACTCAGTAAGTAAGGGTGTAACCGTGTCTTCGATTGCAAAAAAGCAGCGCAACAGCACCACTGCAAGGGCATTAGGAACAATTCCAACGCTGTAGATAAGCAGAATCCGACTGGTTATCCATGAGTCGGACGGCAAAAACCTGCCGTGCTCGTAAAGGATTCTGGTGACTGGCGTTGCATTCAACATTGTCCATGCCGTTACCGGCAGGAACACAAACAAGAGCAGCCGAAATAACCGTGAAACTTGGCCGGCCAGATCACCACGCAGATTCTTAAGCGCCTCTTGTGCAAAACCCGGATAAGCAACAATAGCCAGAGGAGCTGCAAAAAAATTAGAAGGTACGGTAAAAAGGCGGAACGCGTAAGCAAGTGTTGATATGGCTCCGGCTGAAATACGAGAAGCAAAATTCCGTTCGAGCACCGTGACAGTATTTGCTACTGCGAGATAGAGAAATAATGGAATTCCCAGCCGCAACAGTTTTCTGATCGAAGGATGACGGAAATTCAAAATGGGATGATAACGAATACCCAGTGACGCGCTTGCAGGCAGCAAAACCGCACATTGCAGAAAAAAGCCTATCCCCGTGGCAATTCCTACGGCATAAATCGCCCTCTCATTGTGAAAAAAGATAGCAGCGGCAATCACTGTAATGCTGGAGACGACGGGGGCAAAAGCAGCGATCAAGAACCTGCGAAAACCGTTCAGGAGCGCAGTGAGCATGCCCGCCAATGCGAGAAATGGGAGTGCTGGAAAAATAATATAAATCAGCCGCACTGCTAATTCAGAGGTGGACGGTTGAAAGCCGGGAAAAACCCAGGGCAGCCAGAAGCGCGCACCAAACACGCCGCACACCACAACGATCACAAATACGAGCAGGGTAAAATTTGCAATCACGCTGAATGTCAAGGAAGCTTTACCGGGATTTTTTTCCGGGTCTTCCTGAATAAGAATGGGGATGAATACAGGTGAGAGTGTTCCCACAATAAGGATCAGATAAAAGATGGTAGGGATGAAAATCGCAGCAAAATACGCGTCCATGGTGGTGGATATGCCGAAACGCGCCGCCAGTGTGGCCTCTCGCAGATAACCGGCAACAGCAACAAGCACGGTCACGCTGGCCACCCCAATAGTTTGCGCCTTTTGCCTAAAGTGAGGACTCGGTTTAAGTTCCGCGCTCGCGTATCGCAATGAATTCGTCAATGGCACACTAAGTATTTTCTCCGCGCCAAATTCACAGTGGGGCGATTATTGACTGCAGATTGACTGGTCCGTCAATAAGGCTCTGGCAAATTTTGGCAATCTGCTTTGCAAATTCCTCCCAGTTGTAATTTGTGCGAACCAGAACCATACCTGCTTGCGCAATTCTGCAGCGCTCTTCCGGTTGCTTTATCAGGTACTCGATCCTTTGCGCTACTGCTTCAGGGCTCCTGGACGGAAACAGGATTGCATCCTGGCTATCCGTCAGCACCTCGTGTACGGCAGCTCCGCGTGAAACCAAGACCGGAGACCCGCAAGCCATAGCTTCCAGCACGGCCAGCCCCCAAGTCTGGTTTTCATTGGGAAAAAGAAATGCGTCGCACGCGCAATAGAAATCGCGCACCTCATCGTCTTCCACTTTGCCGGCGAAGGTGACCCGGTCTTCCACATTCAGCTTGGCTGCAAGATCTTTAAGATAGCTGAAATATTCCGGAAAGCTGCGCCCGGAACCAGCCAACAGCAACCTTACTTTGGCGTCACGCAGAATTGGACGGCTGATGGCTTCAATTGCATCTTGCAAGCGCCGGTGTGGCATAAAAATTCCCAGCCACAACAGCACAAACTCATCTGGCTTGTAATTGAACCGGTGCCGAATCTTTTGCCGGTCGCCGCCGGGTGAAAAACGGACAGGGTCAGCCCCGCTTCGCACTACGCACGTGCGTCCGGAATAGATTGCTTTGAACTCAGTCTCGGCCCAGTTGGAAAGAAACATTGTCAGATCGACTTTGCGGTTCTGGGCGCGATCATAAAGATAGTAAAGCCGATGAACGGCTGCACCAATCATTCCGATGGACGTACGCTGCCTCGATTTTTCATAAAGATTGGGAACATCATTGCACATCCACAGGACTGCGCCACCGAGCTTGCGCTTGAGCCAGACCGCTCCCCATTGTGCCGGCCAATGATGCGGGTTCCAAACGTCATACCGCTGCTTGACGGTGCGCGCCAGATGCCGCATATCGAGATATCCGCGCAGGAAGGCCGGGTTGCGCAGCTTGGGCAAAAAGCCGCGCCCAACCTCAACGACAGTAATGTTTTTGCAGACTTCAGGAAAGCAATTGACCGGGTCATAGGCCGAGGTATAAACCACAACTTGGTGACCTTGCTGGGCCAGGGCGCGCGCAAGAGAAACGCATTGCCGTTCGCCGCCTCCTTCAACCAGCAGCTCATGCATGATGAGAGCAACGTTCATGGACGTGTACGTTTTCGCAACAAACTGCAGCGTGCTGTTATATTAGCCTATCAGCCGTAGAGAATCTCGCCATCAGGCGGCTTGCCGTTAGAATGAAAGCGGACGCCAACCATCTGGCATGCCACCAGAAACAAATATGCAGGGCTAAGCAAGAGATATCTTCGCCAGAGCCGTTGTGGCTCCATGCACAACCGGAAAAGCCATTCCAAACCTCGGTCCTGCATCCATTGTGGCGCCTGGCGCAATGTACCTGCCAGGAATGGAAACGCCGCGCCTACCGCCACAATCGGCATCGCCAGCCGGTCATGGAATTCATATGCCCAAACTTCCTGCCGAGGACATCCCAGACCTACAAAAACAATTTGAGCGCCGGATTGCCTGACCCTGTTTGCAATTTGCGCTGCCATCGCCGGGTTGATTCTTGTAAACGTAGATGGTTCAACGCCGGCAATCATGAGGCCGGGAAACTTGGCTTTAAGATTCGCACTTAGCGGGGCCAGCACGTCTGATGTACTGCCATAGAAATACACAGGGATTTTTTCCTGAGCGGCCAGGGCCAGCACATCCATTGTCAGGCTAGGACCATAGACCCGCTGCTTTAGCCCAACAGAGTGCAGCAGATTCAAGGCCCAGCGCACTGGCTGGCCATCGGCCACAACCAATTCAAGGTGGTTCAGGCGATAGAGGTGCGCCGGATCGAGCACTCCCTCCATCACGCCATGCACGGCAAGAGCGGAAACTGCGTAAGGGCGGCGTTGTTTGGCCGCGCAGATAATCAGGCTGGCAGCGGTTTGGCGGTCAACACCATTGACCAGAACACCCAGCAGGTTGTTCTTCTCAACCGCGTTCATGCGTGGACAGCTCGAGAAGCTTCCCTCCAGCGTTCACGGTTTTTGTCATGGATTTCACGCAAAATGGCGCCAGTGTCAAACTGGATTTCATAGCCGGGATAGTGGGACTGGAACTTGCTGATATCGCTGATCCACCAGATATGGTCTCCCATGCGGTTTGCGGAAACGTATTCCCACTCCATTGAGCACCCGGAAATTTCTTCGCACGTGGAAATTGCTTCCAGCAGTGAGCAATTAGAAAACCTGCTGCCACCAATGTTATAAACCTCGCCTGACCTGGGCGACTGAAAGAAGCGGTTGAACGCGCGAATGAGATCTGAGCTGTGCAGGTTATCACGCACCTGCTTGCCTTTATATCCGAAAACTTTGTAACGCGTACCTGTGACGTTGCAGCGCATCAGATACGCCAGGAATCCATGCAATTGTGCGCCGGAATGGTTGGCGCCTGTAAGGCAGCCGGCCCGGAAGCAAGCGGTGTGCAGTCCGAAATAGCGGCCGTATTCCTGGACCATCACGTCCGCCGCTACTTTGGAGCACCCGAACAGGCTATGCAGGGTCTGATCAATTGACATCTTTTCGGTAATGCCCCGTTCCGCGAACTCGTGGCCTTTCTCTAACTCCCACCGCGATTCCAGCTCAACCAGAGGAAGGTTGTTGGGTGAATCGCCATACACCTTGTTGGTGGAAGTGAAAATGAATGCAGCGCCGGGCGAAAACTGCCGGGTAGCCTCAAGCAAGTTGATCGTCCCGGTGGCATTAACAGAGAAATCGGTGAGCGGCTCTCGTGCGGCCCAGTCGTGGGAAGGCTGAGCGGCCGTGTGGATTACCAATGATATGTTCCGTCCACAGCGGCGGAAAATATCAAAAATAGCCTTCTGATCACGAATGTCAATCCCGTGGTGTTCATAGCTGGGAATGGTGGTTTCCAGATGCTTGCGCATCCATTCAGTGGAAGCTTCAGGCCCAAAAAAGTATTTGCGCATGTCATTGTCTAAACCCACAACATGCATGCCCTTTTCGGCAAAAAACCGGACAGCTTCTGATCCTATCAACCCCGCAGAACCGGTAATGAGTGCGATGCTCACGCTTGCTCCTTTAAAACCAGATCGGTGAAGCTTTGTATCGCTGTTTCGTGCATCAGGGCGTGGCCGCGCCTCTTTGAGATAGCCTTTTCAAACCAGGTAACTGGCTCATAACCAGACACCTGCAAGGTTCGACAAGCAAACCTGAATTTTCGATGGCAAATTCCCCTGGCAATTTTTAAACTGCGCCTGAGAATATCATGGAAAAGCTGTATTGTAATCACACTCCTGCCGCGTTCATTTAGGATGAAGCGCCCACAACACTGCGAGGAAGCAACTGTGTTTCCTGCGCTTTGCTATAGATGGAAAGCAATTCCGCCACATTGGCGGCTCCCGTATATCTGGCTTCAAAAGCGGCCTTCGCCTTCTCCCGCATTGCCCGCATTCGCGGCAGATTGCGTGAGCACCATTCAGCTTTTTCCCGCAGCTCTGTCACGTTCCCTGGCGCAAAATGGAAGCCCGTCTCTTCCGGCGTCACCATGGAAACGGCAGCGCCAATGCCAGAGGCCAGTACGGGCGTGCCTACGGCAAACGCCTCAATCACAGTGCGCGGCATGGCCTCATAGCAACCTGAGGGGAAGACAAGAAATTCCGCGCGGCGCATTAATTCCAATGTGTCCTCTGGTGGGGTGCGGCCCAGGTACTGGATCGATGGATTGACGGCAGATGCCGCCTTCACCAATTCCAGCATGGGTCCATCACCGGCGACCTTCAACGGCAGGACGCCATCGGCTGTTTTCCAGGCCTCAATCATTGTGGCAAGGCCCTTCTCCGCGCTTAACCGTCCTACAAAAAGCGCATACCCGCCGCCTCCGCCGCCGGGGGAAGGCGCGGGATCGACAAAATTCGGCTTGACGACAATTTTTTCTGCCGGCAGGCCACCGGCAATGTATTTTTCCCGCGCAAAGTCCGTAAGAGCGATATATGCGCTTACCTGCTTCCGCCATGTTCCTGCAATCTTGTGCACGCCGATCATCGCCGCAACCACAGAGCTGGCTGCGCGGCTGTCACGATAACAGGCGTGGAGAATCCCCGGCCAGGGAGCAAACCGGCCAAGACACTCCTCACAGACGCGGTTTTCACGAAAGAAAACCGCATTCGAGCAAATGAGGCGGTAGTTCCTCAACGTCTGCACAACCGGAACGCCGCATCGTGAAGCCGCGTAATACACAGAAGGGGACCAGAGCGGGAAAAAATTCTGGACATGAAGGATGTCAAACCGGCCAGAGCGCAATTTGCTCTCAACTCGTTTCTGCGACTCTGGTGACCACAGGGTGCGCATTGCGGTCCGCGCTTTGCCCAACATCTCCACACGGCGGTTGTCTTCTTCCAGCAGCTCTACTTCATGCCCATGGCGTCTCAATAACTCAGCTTCAGCGGCGGCTGACTGGTCTTCTCCACCCGGAATCAAGTACCGGTTGTGGAGCATCAGAATCTTCATTGGATACTAAGCTGCCCGGTTCCCAGCGGACTTATATGGGCGATCGGAAACCGCCGGCTTTGACTGTTGGCGGCCATCCAGTCTTGCAAAACCAGCGCCGTCCAGAGAAGGTAATCCCAATTACGCACTCCAGAAAGATGCTCCTTCCATTTGGCCCGAATCGGATCGCTTGCCAGAAATCCGCCGCGCTCAAGGCTTTCCTGTGAGAGCAGATCTTCAGCCCATTCACGCAATGGACCCCGCAGCCACTGGTCAATTGGAATACTGAATCCCATTTTAGGCCGTTCCACAAGCTCTGCCGGAACGTAACGATAAAGCACCTGCCGCAACGCCCATTTTCCCTGGCCATTGCGCATTTTAAAACGCAATGGAAGCTTCCATGCGAATTCAACAACGCGGTGATCCAGGATCGGCACCCGTGCCTCCAGGCTCACGGCCATGCTCGCCCGGTCAACCTTCGTCAAGATGTCATCGGGAAGATAGTTGGTAAAATCCGTCGCCATGGCGAGTTCCTCGACCGAAGGCAGCCAGCTGAACGCGGCGGCTCGCTGCGAGAGCGTCTCGGGCTCGCTGGAGCCTATCACCACTGAAGCAGGATCGGCCCACTGGGAAAGCGCATGAACATACATCGCATCTGCCCGGCGAAAAGCGAGATACTCGGCGAGTTTGTTGAATTTAGATCCTGGGGGCTTCAGCACCGCAGGCAAAGGAAGCCGGCCCAGCAAGCGCTCCAGTTGTGCCGGTGAACAAGCCCGAATCATCCTCGCTACAGTTTTTCTGATCGGCACAGGACACCATTGCAGCGCGCTCCATATAGTTTTTATCCGGAAGTAGCGCACGTAACCGCCCAAGACTTCGTCACCGCCATCGCCAGACAAGCTCACGGTAACGTGCTGCCGCGCCAACCGGGAAACGATATAAGTCGGAATTTGCGAGGAATCCGCGAACGGCTCGTCATACATCGAAGAAAGCAGGGGAACAACGTCGAGAGCATCTTTCGGCGTGACGTAAAGCTCAGTATGCTCGGTCCCCAAGTGCTCGGCGATCCTCTTGGCATGAAGGGCCTCGTTAAACGCGTCCTCATGAAAGCCGATGGTGAAAGTCTTCACCGGCCGGCTGCTTTGCGACTGCATTAACGCCACGACCGTGGATGAATCGATGCCGCCGGAAAGAAATGCGCCCAAGGGGACATCAGAGATCATTCGCAGGCCAACCGCAGCTGACAGTTTCTGGTAGAGCTGCTCAACCACTTCGTCATCGGAGCCATTGATTTGCAGGTCCAGGCCGTTTTTGGCCACATCATTGAATGACCAATAGGGAGTAAGGACCGGCTCTGCCTGCGGAGAACTCAGCGAAAGAATGTACCCTGGCGGCAACTTGCAGATACCGGTAAAAACGGAATACGGCGCGGGAATGTAGCAGAAGCGCATGTACAAAGCCAGGGCATTGCGATCGATTCTTCCCTCAAAGCCAGGGAATTGCTGGAGCGCCTTCAGTTCCGAGCCAAAGACAAAGCTGCCGGCGACGCGCCCGTAGTAAACCGGCTTAATTCCTGCGCGGTCACGCACCAGGTAAAGGCGGCGCTCTTCGCGGTCCCAAAGGGCAAAGGCAAACATTCCAACAAAGCGCTGCAGGGCAGGATCGAGTCCCCAGCGCTCTATCGCCTCAAGCATGACCTCGCTATCGGAATGTCCTTTCCATGCGTGTTGGCCCAGTTCTGTCCTTATCTCCTCAAAGTTGTAAACCTCGCCGTTAAAAATGATGACGTAGCGGCCTGAAGCTGAAGTCATGGGCTGATGGCCCGCCGGAGACAGGTCAATGATCGAGAGTCGCCGGAAGGAGAAGCCGATGCCAGCCGACTGATCGAAAAATGTTCCCACATCATCCGGGCCGCGGTGGGCGAGTGCCGCGCCCATACGCTCAAGGAGTTCAATGGGATCGTCGCCACTCGCTTTATGCTGCCAAAACCCTGCAATTCCGCACATAGGACTCTCGTCTGCGATCATTATAGAGGCAACCAGGAAGCCCCGGTTTGTGCTGACGCCAGGACCATCTTTGCCGTTTACAGCGATTCACATAACCAGGGTGATACCATCAAACGGCAGAATGAACACGACGCGTGAAAAATCAGAAGATCTTCGCTTCAAGTTTGGCGAAAACTGGAGCAACTATCTTTTGCTGGTTGATGAAGAACGGATCAATCAAGCAACGGCCATGCTTTCAGCAACGCTGGGTGACATGCAGCATGTTTGAATATGTGTTGCTAAAAGAACCGCCAACCAACAACGGTACGCTTCGATAAATTTCTTCCCATGCAGATTCCAGCCAAGCCACCAGATAAGACAGAAAGCCAACTCATGCTGAGGAGACAGAATTCAGTCGTCGATACCTGTCTGGCTTTTGTGCTTCGGGCAGGCCGGATAACCCGGCTTTTGCCCCGAGTCCGCGGATTTTACAAGCTGCGCAGCTTTTATCAGCGCCACTTACCCAAAGGATTTTTGGTCAGAACAAAATTCGATAGAGATCTAATTCTCGATCTTGATCTCGGGGATAATCTAGGGCTTTTTCTCTGGCACTACCCCGATTTCTATGAGAAGGAGGAAATTGAGGCGTTTTGTTCGTTCATAACGCCCGGATGCACCGTTCTGGATGTGGGGGCAAACGTCGGCTTGTACACTTTGCTGGCGGCGAAGCGTGGAGCGCACGTGTTTGCTATTGAAGCCGATCCCCACAATGCGGCGCTGCTTCGGCATCATGTCAAGCTGAATCGACTGGAGAATCGGGTGACGATTCTGGAACTCGCTGCTACCGAGATCGAAAAGACAGTCACACTCTTCCGCAATCCGCAAAATTGGGGTGAATCAAACATCCTCAATCGTGGGGACCTCTCTGGGACTGTTGCGGGACGCCCCATAGACTCGCTTGATCTGCCGCCAATCGATGTTTGCAAGATGGATATTGAAGGCGCCGAGATTTTCGCTCTACGAGGGATGGAAGACACGCTCAAGCGCTCACCCCAAATAAAGCTCTTTGTGGAACACGCAGAAGTATTTGAAAATAGTGAAGCCCTTCTCCAGTTCCTTCGCACACACTTTTCTACCCTGACGGTACTGGAAAAAACCGAAAATCAAGACAAAATCCCGCCTTTTTGCAACTTGCTAGCCGCGCGCTGATGAGCAATACCGTATTCAAAATTATTTTTAATTAATTTCGTCGTTCTTGATTAAGAACATCAATAGTTTTCTATTTTGGCCTTCATTAAGTAGTGCAAAACCGCTAACTGCCGACGGGTAAGCAACATTAACATTTGCAAATAAATTCACATTGCAATATCCAGAAAAGCTGATAAAGTACGCTTCACGCGGGACAAAAGATTCGCAAGTATTGGGCATAAAGGACCGCGTCGCTGCCAGAGGAAGCGCCTCCCTCAAGAGAATAACCCCAAGTAGCGCTGAGGCCATCCTTCAAGAAACCGATTTCAGACAGAAAGCTTGATACGGTTTTTCAGCGCTTGACACTACATACCGGAACCATTGTTAACCAGTACACTTCTATCCCCTTGTTTGTTGGGAACACGTGATTTGTGGAGAGACAGGCACGATCAATCAAGAAAATTTTGAAAGGAGCAAGGAGCAAGATGAAATTCAATGCAGTGAAATTGCTAGTTATCGTCGTAATGGGCGCAGGCATGATGTACGGGCAGGCGAGCCGTACCTGGGTTTCAGGCGTGGGAGATGACGCCAATCCCTGTAGCCGTACCGCACCCTGCAAAACTTTTGCGGGCGCTATTTCCAAGACAGCCGCAGGCGGAGAAATTGACGCGCTCGATCCGGCTGGATTCGGGGCCCTCACCATTACCAAAGCCATTACCATTGACGGCGGAGGCGGCCAGGTGGCCTCAGTTCTGGTTGCTGGTACGAACGGAATTGTTGTCCAGGCCGGTCCGAATGATGTCGTAATCCTGCGTAATCTTCGTTTCAACGGCATTGTCGGAAGTGGCAATGGCGGGATCAATGGCATTCGATTCCTTTCCGGCAAGGATTTGAATGTTGAAAATTGCTATATCTTTGGGTTCACGACCAACGGCCTTGATATAGCTCTAAACCAGGCGACTCAGGCAACTGTGCACGTGTTCCACTCCGTCTTTAAGCAGAACAACGGCGTTGGAATTCGTGCCACCAATGCGGTGCTTCCACCTGTGAAGGTTGCAATTGATTTCACCGAGATTGCTCTTGACAACATTGGCGTTGAAGCCGCCGCCCGCAGTCAATTCGAGATCAACAATTCCATGATTTCGGCAGGTGCCACAGCCGGCATTTCCGCCGATTCGCCTAGCGGAGATGGGATCATAGGCATTGACCACAGTGAAGTTGTCGCCAATAACAACGGTGCAACGGCAAGCGGAGGATCCGTTATTATCACGGGCGACACAAGCTATACACTCAATAGCGGCACGGCCTTGAACCAGTCTGGCACTGGAAAGATCTTCAGTTATGGCACAAACCGCGTCCATGACAATGGCTCAACCGGTTCAACACAGCCAGTCATCGCCCAGCAGTAATCTGAGCGATTCTTTTGTTGTTTTCAAAATGCGCGGGCTGGATTTATTGGATCCAGCCCACTTTTTTCATCCTACTCTGATACTTGTTTTAGTTAACAAGTGCCAGGCCCGGTCCAAGCAAGCTGTCATATTCGTTCACGGCTTCTTGCAACTCAAATTTGGAGAGTTGGACTGATGGCTCTAGATTTGATTTTGGTTCTTTCAATCTGCTCACAATGGCTTCAGCAAGGGCTTTAGGGTCCTCCGGCGGAACTAACACAATCCATTTGCTCTCATCCGTGAGTTCCCGAATCCCACCGGGGCAATCAGTAGCCACGATTGGCGTTCCCACGGCCAGCGCCTCCACGGCGACGTAGGGCATTCCATCCAGCCGCGACGGTACAACTACCAGATTGGCGTGCCGGAAATAACGCCATGGATTCTGTTGTAAGCCGGCAAAAATCACGCTTTCCTGAACGCCAAGCTTCCTCGCCTGTTCTTTCAACTCCTCTTCCAGCGGACCTTCACCCAACAGGGTCAACCTGGCCTGCGGAAAGGACGCGACCACCCCCGGCATGGCTCCAAGCAGCAGGTCGATTCCCTTTTCGCGGACGAAGCGTCCTGCCGCCACCAGATTCGGGCCTTCTCCGGCAAAAGGATTGCCGCCGAGCTGTGAAGAAGCTCGGACCATCTCCCAATCCATAGGGTTGTAGATCCGGATCAGCTTTTCCAGCGGCACAGAAAACTGTGCGGCCAAATCGTTTTTAATAGCGTCTGACAGGCACGTGATTTTGTCCGCACGCTTATATAACCAGCGATAAAGTGCGCTCCAGATCTTTGGCCGGCGCGTGGCCTGCTGCAGGTAAGCACTGAGAGTAGTAGATTCTCCGATCAGCACCCGAGTATTACGCGGAAACAGCGGCCGCACCAGAAGCAAAGCCAGATTCATGTGGCAGATATTAGAGAATACGACGTCCGGCTTCACTTTATGGATCAGCCTAACCAGTCCCAGCAGGCCATAACGTACACGACTGTATTCGAGGCTATGCACAGCTACACCGGGAGGAATGTCATCTCCTTCGCCTCGCTTGGCCTGTAAGAGTGCGAGATGAAATTCGTATTGCTGGTGATCCAGATGACGCAGAAGCGTGGATGGAACCCGCTGCGCTCCCCCGCCTCCGCCTAGCGAGGGAAAGGGAAATATGAAGAGTACCCGTCGACGAGTCATATTCATTCAGATTGCGTTGCTCGAGCAGAATCAGCGTCCCGTGTTTTGGACAAAAGACGGGCAAATAGTTGGTCCCATAAGCCCATGATGCGTTCCAAACCAAAGCGCACAACAACCTCTGGCGCACGCGCGGCCAGACGCGCCCGCTCCTGCGCATCGCCCATCAGACGATCCATCATTGCGGAAAGCGCCTCCACATCTTCAGCCGGAACCAGGATGCCATCCACCCCCTGGCGGATAATCTCTGCAGGGCCGGACGGACAATCAAAGCTGATTACGGGCAGACCGCAAGCCATGGCTTCACACAATGCGTTTCCAAAACCTTCAGATCGAGATGAGAAAACAAACAAATCAGCGCTATGAAGTATGGGAAATGGGTCAGGCAGCGCGCCGGTGAACTCAATCCGGCTGCCAAGATTCAGTTTTTGCGCTTGCGCCTCCAGCTTACTTCTAAGCGGCCCATCGCCTAAGACTTTTAGCGTCCAATCGGGATGGCGAAGGGCAATCCGGGAGAATGCATCAAGCAAAAGATCAAACCCTTTCTCTCTTGAGAGTCTGCCCATGCCTATCAGGATATGGGATTTCATCCCTTCATCCTGCTGGTTAGAGGACCGGGATGGCAAGCCCACAGAACTAACAGGATTGGGAATCACATACCCTTTTACTTTAATTCTCTGTTGCAGCCAGGATAGAACCGGACCAGTCATGCAAACAAGCGCGGTGGCACGGTGATACAAAAGTCGGCGCAATGTTTGCCAATGCCAGCCTATGTAATAGAAAGCCGGATGTGTGTGCTCTGTTATAACCACCGGCTTTTTCTGGTTCCACATCGCGAGCAGCGTAAGAATATTGGGAATATCCATAAAGCTGATCACAAGATCAGGCTCGGATGCGCGTATCGCCTTGCGCAGCGCACGAATACTCTTCGATTGACGGATTATTCCGTGAAAAATATTCCTGGCCACTCCACCACGTACCCGAAGTTGGCGAAGATTGATAGCAGCATGGAGCGCATACGCAGGAACGTCATCCTGGGTGAGCGTGATAAGTGTAACGTCTATTCCCCGCTCAACCCATGCATTGGCCAGGACAGCGGCGGTGCGCTCCGCTCCGCCGCGCCCTAAAGATGCAATGACCAAAGTTAAACGCATTTTCGATTTAATGGCCGGTTTCCACCTGCGCGACCGGCAGCGATGGTGAACGTTCCTGGGCCAAGTACCTGACAGACCAGATGGAAATCATGAAAAACGACGCTACATAAACAATTGAGGTGGAGAGCGCAATTCCAGCAACATGCCACACGCGCATGAACAAGAGATTTAGAACAATATCAAGCCCTAAATTGATTGCAGAAACATACATCAAAACGTCATTGCGGCGAATCGCCGAGATGAAACGCACAAACAGTATGCTCCAGATAAAAAAAGGAATCTGGATGGCATAACAAATTTGCACCCAGCTCACTAATTCTGTATCGGCGGCTGTAAACGCGCCGCGTTGAAAGAAAATCCTGACAATAGGTCGGGAGAATGAGATCACCAGCAGAGTAAATGGCACGGTTGTTCCGGCCACAAGAAGCGAATAACGCTTTATCGTGTGCCTGCAACCAGCCCAATCATGTGCCGCCACCATGCTGGAAAAATACGGAAGTGTGGCGGAGCTTAATGCCAGTGCGCCGATGCTCAAAACACTGCCGATAAGCTTATTCGCATAGCCAAGCGCCGCCACGTTGCCAGAGGGGAGCATGGCAGCCATCGACTGATCGACCACAGTTGTACTTCCCATCAGAATTGCTCCCCCCAGCATCGGCACATATTGAGTCAACACGCTGCGGACACGAGCATCCAGTCCGTGCCAGCGCAAGCTGAAAGGCATATCGTGTTTTTTAAGTAAAGCCAGCAAAAGCGACGCTTCCAACGATCCGCCAACCACAAAGCCGCCTGCCAATGTGAATATGCCCCAGTGGTGGGCGTAAAACACAACAAAGTAGATAGTGACAAGCGGAGTCAATAACGGAATGAGCGCCGGGAGAGCGAATTTTTCAATTGCATTCAGGACAGAGGACGACAAGGTTGCAACACCGCTGAAGACGATCCAGGGCAGAAGCAGGTAAAGAAGCTCGCGCGTAAGCTCCAGTTTGGCAGGCGAAAAACCATGCCCCAGCAGCGGCAAATAGAGCGGCGCCAGCAACCCAATTACAGCTGCCACTCCAATCAGAGCGACGCATCCCAACAGCATTATGCTGGAAAGCAACTTTTGTGCAGATTCAACACCGTCCTTCTGGCGCACCTCCACAAAAACCGGGACCAGAGCGTAGCCCAGGGCGCTCATCCCGATATTCAGAACAAATGATGGCAGAAGAAAAGCAATCAGAAATGCGTCAACTTCATCCCCGCGACCAAAGGACCGGGCAATAATCAATTCTTTTATGGTTGCGGCAAATTTGGCTGTTAGGCCAAAAACGCCCACGATCAAAGCAGCGCGGAAAATTTTACGGTTAGTGGTGTCCGGCGCAGATTTTCGGAAGAGATTGAAGTTCATCACCTGATCGCGGTCTCTGGCAAATCAAGCAGCCGCACTATGGGAAATGGTCTTGTTGGCGATTATAACTGAGAGGCTTCCAAGTATTTAAAACTCTCCACGCTCCGGCCTAAAATGTTTTCATAAATCTTGTGGGTCCCCTATAGAATATCGGCAAATGAATATTCTCATCACTGGGGGCGCGGGATTCATCGGCTCCCACCTCGCCGAACAGCTCTTGGCCAACAATCATCGCGTAACAATCATTGACGACCTGTCAACAGGGTCCATCCACAATATCCAGCACCTCAAAACAGCAGACAAGTTTCACTATGTGCTGGACACTGTTGCCAACCAGCAAGTGATGGCAGAACTTGTAGACGCCGCCGACGTCATTTATCACCTGGCCGCAGCGGTGGGAGTCAGATTGATAGTGGAGAACCCCACCCGGACCATCGAAACGAATATTCGGGGTACTGAGATTGTTCTGGAGCTTGCGGCCAAAAAAAAGAAACGCGTATTGATCGCCTCCACTTCAGAGGTTTACGGCAAACGTAATTCTGTGCCTTTCCGTGAGAGTGATGATCTGGTGCTTGGCCCCCCTGACAAGGGCCGCTGGAGCTATGCCTGCTCCAAAGCAATTGATGAATTTCTGGCAGTTGCGTACTGGAAAGAAAAAAAGGTGCCTACGGTGGTGGTACGCCTCTTCAATACCGTCGGACCGCGGCAAACAGGACGCTATGGGATGGTCATCCCCAGCCTCATTAAACAAGCACTTGTGGGCCAGGATATAACGGTTTACGGAGACGGATCACAAACGCGCTGCTTTACCCATGTCAATGACGCGACGGGGGCGTTAATTGCTCTGGCTGAGCACCCTGATGCCAACGGCGAGGTTTACAACATTGGATCTGCCGAGGAGATTTCTGTTTTGGCGCTCGCAGAGAAAATCAAGAAACTTACGGACGCGCCATCAAAAATTGTCTTTATTCCTTATAGCCAGGCATACGAGGAAGGGTTTGAAGACATGATGCGCCGTGTGCCCGACCTGACAAAAATCGAACGGCTGGTGGGATATAGACCGCGAATTTCGCTGGAGCAGATCCTGATTGATACGATCCGCTATCATCGGCATCAAATGGACCCGCTCTCCGATCTGGAAAAACGTTTGGCCGCCAAGCCCTCGTAATGATTATGGCGAGAGTTGGCGTAAGCTCGTGCCGGACAAGCAACATCAGAGTGAGGTTCGGCGACGCCAGATCAATCTTTAAGTCTTATCCTCGCTTGACGTGTCCATCAGGAATATGAACGTTGGCCTGCTCCTTGTCCAGATCGGTAAACGGTTCGGGGCTGATTTTCTCTTTGCGGAAGTGATAGCGAAATTTTAGATAGACAAACGATCCGATACACCACAACACGAATAAGGCCAAAACGCTACCGAGAATCCACCAAACCATACGAGATATTCTAGCCCAAAGCCATGCCTTGAGCTGAACTGGCGGTACAACCGGTGGTGCAGCAGTTCTTAGGTCGCGGAAAAAGCAGGAGGTGCGCCTTTGCGTGAGCTCTCCAACCTGGCAATCTCCAATTCTTCGCGCACCATTTCAGCCACTAGTTCCGCAAAGCTGGTCCGTGGTTTCCAACCCAGCTTGTCTGCGGCCTTGCTTGCGTAGCCAAGCAAGGTATCCACTTCCGCAGGGCGAATATAGCGCGGGTCAATGGCCACAATTCGCTTCCCGGTTTTGGAGTCAAGCCCTTCTTCTTTAACGTCACTTCCCTGCCAGCGGATGGCGCTGCCCAGTTCCTTGGCTACCGCGCCAACAAAGTCACGCACAGAGTGCTGGGTTCCAGTAGCGATGACAAAATCTTCTGGACGGTCCTGATGCAGCATCAACCACATGGCTTCTACGTAATCACGGGCATGGCCCCAATCGCGCTTGGCATCAAGGTTGCCTAGATACAGACAGCCCTGTAATCCAAGCTGAATGCGGACAAGCGCGCGAACGATCTTGCGCGTGACAAAAGTCTCTCCTCTCACCGGCGATTCATGGTTAAAAAGAATTCCACTGCAGGCGTAAATGCCGTAAGCCTCGCGATAACAGGCAGTAATCCAGTGTGCGTAGAGTTTGGCCACCCCATATGGCGACCGGGGGTAAAAAGGAGTGCCTTCACTCTGCGGCACCTCTTGTACCTTGCCGAACATCTCAGAGGTTGACGCCTGGTAGAAACGTGCCTTTTTCTCCAACCCCAGAATTCTGATCGCTTCCAGCATACGCAGCGGGCCGAGCGCGTCTGATTCAACTGTATATTCCGGCTGCTCGAAGGAAACGGCCACGTGACTCTGCGCCGCAAGATTGTAAATCTCATCCGGCTGGACTAGCTGAATAGTGCGAATAAGGCTGCTGTAATCGGTTACATCACCATAATGGAGAAAAAAAAGGCAACCTGGAGTGTGCGGGTCCTGAATCAGACGGTCGATCCTACCGGTGTTGAAAGAGGATGAGCGCCGCCTGATTCCATGCACCTCATAACCTTTATCGAGGAGCAAAGCAGCCAGATAAGAGCCATCCTGCCCGGTTACACCGGTAATTAAGGCGCGTTTAGGCGCCATCTGTCCTCCATGCTTAAAGATGTTTCCGAGTTTAGTGGCCGGACCCGCGGAACACAACCGGGACCGTCATCAGAAGAATTTTCAGGTCCAGCAGCACGTTCCAGTTTTCTATGTATTCCAGATCGAGAGAAACGTTTTTCTCAAATGAAGGATCGTGCCTGGCCGTTACCTGCCACAGACCGGTAAGTCCGGGGGTAACGTCAAGCCGGCGAAAGTGTTCCAGATCATATCGTTTAAAGTCGTCTTCAGGATGGGGACGCGGGCCTACCACGCTCATATCGCCCTTGAGAACGTTGTAGAGCTGAGGCAGCTCATCAATGCTGTACTTGCGCAAAAAGCGGCCAAGGCGGGTGATGCGGGGATCGTCAGTGATTTTGAAAGTTGCGCCATTGCGTTCATTCATGTGCATCAGGTCGCTTTTCAGCTCATCTGCATCAACGCACATGGTGCGGAATTTGTAACAGCGGAACTTGCGCCCTTTGCGGCCTACGCGCCAGGCCTTGTAGAGTATTGGCCCCGGAGAATCAAATTTGATAGCGATGGCGGTCAGTAACATGATGGGCGAGGTAAGCACCAGTGTCACTACGCTAATAAAAAAATCCATGATGCGCTTTACAAAAAGACCCAACGCAGGAATCGGCTGACGATTCAGTTCCAGTACGGGCACGGAGCCGATGTAGTTCATCCCCGCACCGATTGCCAATCCGCCATAAAGATCTGGCACCACCTTTACGCCAATACGCTGCCGCCGCGCTTCCAAGGCGATGCGAACGACCAGATCGCGGCTGGTGGCGGGAGTAAAGTAAACCTCGTCAATGAAGTTTTCGGTAAGAATGCGGGGCAGATCGTCAGGCGTGCCCAGGCAAAAAGGTCCGGGATGAGCCTCGCCATCGACAAAGCCACAAAACGTTTTTCCCAAATGGGTATGACTCTGCAAGTAACAACGGAAGGCCTGGCCAACTTCTCCGCTGCCGATGATCAAAACGTGCTGGTTCCCGATTCCACGCTCAATGCGCTTCACGTTATAACGTTCCATCACGTAGCGAAGGAAGACCACGCCGGCAAGGCTGAACAAACTGGTGCTGGCCACCATGAGGCGGGGCACAGCTTTTTCTCCCGCGATAAAAACAATCATGATGGAAATCATGGATGAAACCATGAAGCCCTTAAGAATTCTTACCCGCGCCACGCGAGCGGAGCGGATTGCTGCGTCAGAGTAAAGGTTCTGTGCGGCATTACAAATCACGGTCAAGCAAGCATAAGTAAGAAGGAATACGAATAAACGCAGTGCAGGAGCAGTAGTAACATCAGCGGCGGAGATTCCCAGCAAATCGCCCACAAAGGTCCGCGTAGAGTACGCAACAAGACCCGAAAGAACAACAATCAGTGCCTCCAACATGGCTACTGCCGCGCCCAGGCTGGTTCCTCTTTCATGGGAAAGAGAACGGTGAATCTGGGTCCCGGCAAAGTGTGACACTTCCAAGAGATTGCCTTGCTCTTTCAATACCTCTTGTGTTGACACTAAATAACCTCCTTGCTTGGTATGGTTATAGTTGTGACATCTGATCCGTTTTTGCAGTTCTCCGTCTATACATTAGCCGTCCTGGACCATCCCGCATGATCTGGGCAATCAATATGCGCCGCGGATCATCCTGGTCCCAGCGGTCCCACCAATCCTTCAGCAGGTAGCCAGCGCAAGCCAGAAACGTAAAGAAGGCCGTGCCCGCCAGCGTAAGCAACAGCCAGCTAGGACGTTTGTGCTCGGGCGTTGAAGCCGAATCCAGTACTTTGACAGTAGTAGCTTCCTTGGCTTCCTGAATCCGGGCCATCTCGTATTGCTGCGTCAAAAGCTCAACCACTGTTTCGCGAATTTTGGTATTGCGATACAGGTCAGTCCACTTAACACCCAGCAGCGGCAGGCTTTTGACTGAAGGATAAGGATTAGAGGCATCCTTTACGCCCTGGGTTTGCTGCCCGGAATTGATTCTCACAAGCGCCCGTTCCAGCTCATCCACATGAGCCTGCGCGCTCTTTACCCGAATATTCTCATCTGTATACGTTTGCTTAAGCGCATCAAGTTGCGCACGCGCAGCGATTACCTCACCCTGCAACCGGCCCGCAGCCTCTACAGTTGCCTTCATCTGTTCAGGCACGTCCAGCGCCATATTGGCGCTGGCAAACTGGCTGAATTGCTGCTCCGCATTCTGCAGGTTCTTGGTTTCTTCAGAAAGTCTCTGCTCAATAAAAATACGCTCCTGCTTCGCGGCGGATGTGGAAACCTTGGCGGTCACAAGACTGAGTTCATCCACGTATGCATTCGCCAGATCCATGGCCAGTCCAGGATCGCGGTCATGGACGGTGATGGCAATCACGCCGCTTTTTTTATCCTCAACAATATCCGTGCGGGAACCAAGCTTCTGGCGAGTGTCTTCCCAGTATTTCAAGCCGTAGTGTTTTTGCAGATCGAATCTTTTGATCAGGTCGTCGAGTACAGTACGGCTTCCCAGCACTTTGGTGAAAACGGCGCCTGAGGTCTTGGCGCCGGTTAGGTCTCCGGCGAGCCCGGCCAGACCCGGCGATTTTGTTAGAGCAGGAATAAGTGCAGCCAATCCGCTGGAAGAACCGGCATCAGGAGGCATGATCTGCACTGTGCTTTCGAATTTCGGGTACCGCCAGCCAACAAAAAGAGACAACAGGAAACCAACTACAATCCAACGGCCAATCCGCCCACGCTGCAACCAGAGTCGATAAAGTGCCTCAGTCCAGCCCAGCCATTGCGCAGGTTTGGGCAATTGGCCACTGTTAGCTTCTCTGGTTAAAACTTCTCTTTCGGCCTCGCTCAGCGGCATCCGCCAGCCTCCCCCACGCTACTCAAAGCGAGCGGCAAAAGCACATGGTCTCCGTATTGAAGTGGCTTAAGTTTGGGTACTCCCAATGAGCGCTCAATCCTCTCGTTACTCATCTTAAACAGCTCAAAACATTTAAAGTTGCACATTCAAACGTTGCAGCCTTAGAAACGCTGCAACAACTTGATCCATGCCGAAACGGATGAAGCACATAACCCAGTGCAAATTGCACAACGGGGGCAGAAAATACCCATTCTGGTTCGATTCATTCGTTAGTCCGCGAGATTACCGGCACCCGGACGGTCTTCTTTCGCCCTTGCACCTGCGTAACCACTTAGCTTACCCCAAATACCCCCGTAACCTTACACCTCAGCAAGCAGGTTACGAATCCAGATTATAAACCTCTTCCCTGAGACCCACTCTCAGTAAGGAGCCGCATTGCACACCGATTGGTTCTACTCCGTTAGTGTGTCGCCCTGATGCGGCCATACCCAAAAGTGGGTGGAAAGGCCACACGGCTGGTGATCGATAGGGTATATCTGAAAAAATTCAAATTCAGCTTGCGACAACACAGAACGAAACCAAGAGAAGCACAGGCTGCTTACTCGAACGTGCAATGCACAACTGCGTTAGCGATTCTGATTTGACGCTTAACCGAATTAAATAGATACTGAATCTCAAAATAAACCCCGAGTAGCTGCTTGTACGGGTTTTATCTGGAGAACAGCAAGAAAAATGCAAATCTCTGTGATCGGTTCGGGCTACGTAGGTCTGGTTGCTGCGACTTGTTTAGCGGAGTTGGGTCATAAAGTGATATGCGTGGACAATGACCTGGCAAAGATCGCGGCATTGAATTCCGGCGAAACGTTGATTCACGAAGATTGCCTGCAGGAATTGCTCAGCCGGCATCGCGGCGGCAGGCTCTCATTTTCTACTTCCATTCCTGAAGCTGCGCGCCATGCGCGTATCATTTTTATTGCTGTAGGCACTCCATCCTGCGATGACGGCTCAGTCGATCTTTCGTATGTAGAAACTGTTGCGCGCTCTCTGGCTGAATCCGTAGATGGTTACAAACTGATTGTTGAGAAGAGTACAGTGCCGGTTTATACGAGTGACTGGATCCGGAGCGCAATGGCGCGTAAAGGCAGAAAAGACGCCGACTTTGACGTTGTTTCCAATCCTGAGTTTTTGCGTGAAGGAACTGCCGTCACAGATTTTCTCTACCCTGACCGGATTGTTGTGGGAGCAAGTACGGAGCGGGCTGCCGGCCTCATGCGTGAAATCTATGCTTCCCTGATTGATGGCTCTTATGCCCAGCAAGCCAGCGCCGTTCCCAAGCCGGAGCGCGCCCGTGCATTGCCCATTTACATTGAAACCTCACCGCGCAGCGCTGAACTCATTAAGCACGCATCGAATGCGTTTCTGGCCCTTAAAATTTCTTTCATCAATGCCGTAGCGAATTTTTGCGAATCCGTTGGCGCGAACATTGAAGAAGTATGCAGTGGCATTGGCAGTGACAGCCGGATCGGCCCTGACTTTCTGCGTGCCGGCATTGGCTACGGTGGATCGTGCTTTCCAAAAGACGTGGCTGCGTTTCGCGCCGTCACGCGCGAATTTGGTTACGAATTTCCGCTACTGGACGAAATCAAGCGCATTAACGAAGAGCAGCGTGCGCGCTTTGTAAGAAAAGTGCGCGGAGCGTTGCGTACCCTTAAGAACAAAAAGCTCGCTGTGCTTGGCCTGGCCTTTAAGGACGGCACTGACGATGTGCGCGAATCACCCGCTATCAAGGTGATTGACATGCTGTTGGAAGAAAAGTGCCAGATCGTGGCGTTCGATCCCGCAGCCACGGAGCGCGCCCGGCAGATTCTTGGCGATAGAATCATCTATGCTTGCGACCCATACACTGCGGCGGAAGGCGCGGATGCTTTGCTTATCCTGACCGAGTGGAAAGAATTTGCGCATCTCGACCTTCCGCGCATCAAACGCCTGCTCCGCTCGCCTGTGGTGCTGGACGGCCGTAATTTATTTGATCAGTCGGAAATGGCTGCCGCCGGCCTCACGTATCACAGCATTGGCCGACCGGTGCTTGAAGGATCGCACTCACTCTTGAAGAAGGGGCACATAGCCAGATAAAAGAGCACGCAGTTGTGGACGTAATGTTAGGGCCTCTTGTCCAGAGATTTGTTCTATTCAAAGCCTGCTTAGGGCATCAAGCTTTGCGCCTGAAATTTGAGCGAATTACGCCTCATTGCTATAATCAATAACGCCTGTACGCAAAAAGTCTGCACCGGTTCCCACCGCAGCTTCACGTGTGCAAAAATCACGAGAGTATGGCCAGGTAGCTCAGTTGGTAGAGCGCAGCCCTGAAAAGGCTGGCGTCGGCGGTTCGATTCCGTCCCTGGCCACCATCATTTCCAAAAGACTTAGGCGAGTTCTCATTTTTCTTCCACTCAGACAATCACAAATTCGCTCCCAACGAGACAGATCGACAACCACATCATCCGAAAAGAACGCTCCTGAACGCTTTTAAAGAACCTTAGAGCCTACGCTGCTCAGACGCGAAAGCGAACGCAGCCAAACTTTCATTCCCATCAGCTCTCTAATCTAGATAGTGCTCAAACATAGCCACTCTTCCGCGGGCGCTCAGCTAAGACAACCAATTCGACGATGGATTTGGGGACTCGTAATAGTCTTCCTGATAAGCGGAATTGGTGCAGCTGTCATGCTAAAACGCGCCGAGCCAATCCTGCGTGCGCGCGTCATTGAGACTCTTTCGGCACGCTTCAAAGGCCCGGTGGAGTTAAATGAGTTTCATGTGTCTTTGTCACATGGAGTACATGTTCAGGGCGATGGACTGAAGATTTATGGTGAACAAGACCCCAACATTCACAAGCCAGGGATTCAACCGCTCATTGAGATCGCACATTTTACATTTCAGACCAGAATTTTGGAATTGATGCGCTCACCGATGCGGGTCGAGAGTATCAACTTGAAAGGCCTGCGCTTAAATCTGCCGCCCAAGGAGCAAAGACAAGCCGGGGCTGGCGCAATGTTGCGTAAAGCAAAAGCAAAAATTCAGGTTCATCATTTTGCCTGTGAACAGGCCACGCTGATCATCAATACGTCCCGCGTTGACAAGCTGCCTTTGGAATTTGACATAGCGGACCTGAAGATGACCTCAGACCGCTCAGGGCAGCCGCTTCACTTTCAAGCCAGATTGACCAATCCAAAACCCGTGGGCGACATTGCTACCCACGGGCTGTTTGGGCCCTGGCAGCCTGATAGTCCACGCGATACTGCCATCAGCGGAGAGTATTCGTTCACCAACGCAGATTTAGGCACCATCAAAGGAATTGGCGGAATGCTGTCGTCAAATGGAATGTATAAGGGCACGCTGGACAGGATAGTAGTTGATGGAAAGACTTCAACGCCCGACTTCCAGGTTGCCACAAGCGGCCATCCCGTTTCGTTGGACACAGTATTCCACGCCATCGTAGATGGCAGCACTGGGGATACAAGTCTTCAGCCGGTGCAAGCGCAGTTGCTGAATTCTGTGATCTCGGCCCATGGCTCTGTGGTGAAAGTGAAAGAAGCACATGGGCATCACATTCGCCTTGACGTCTCGATTGAGAAAGCACGAATCGAGGATCTCCTTGCGCTTGGCGTCAAGACAGACCCGCCCGTCATGACGGGCGCTGTGAGACTGCAGACCAAACTCGATCTGCCTCCAGGAGAAGTTGATGTACCCATGCGGCTACGGCTGGCAGGAACCTTTGCCGTTTCCGGCGCGCACTTCACGAATCCAAAGGTCCAGGCAAAGGTCGACAATCTGAGCATGCGCAGCCAGGGCAAGCCAAAGCTCGCAAAGGACAATATCCCTGACAACGTACCCTCAAATATGAGCGGTAAATTTCGGCTTAAGAAAGGAGTTCTATCGTTCTCACAACTCTATTTTCAAGCGCCAGGAACGCTGGTGAGTTTAAGAGGCGATTACAGCCTTGATGGCAATCGATTCGATTTTCGCGGCAAGGCCCGACTGAAAGCAAAGCTGTCTCATTTGGTGACCGGATGGAAGTCCTTGTTGCTAAAGCCTGTTGATCCTTTTTTCCATAAACACGGAGCTGGAACAGAAGTTGGCGTCAAGATCACCGGCACGAAATCCGCACCGCACTTCGGCCTGAATCTTGGCGGCGATAAATAAGAGTTGCCAGTCAAAAATAATTATTCAACAGAAAGAAGCCTGGAATTCCATGGTCCTTCTTGCAGCATCGACTTACACGTAATCAAATAAGGTCATGAAGCCGAAATCCATGTGCAATTGCTGATGGCAGTGAAAAAGCGTCAGCCCCGGATTATTTGCAACAAAGTCAACCGAGGCTTCCTGGTACCCGTCCAACATCACCACGTCCTTCATAATTCCGGCGGTCGTACGCCCCGCTATGTCGGTCAATTCAAAGCTGTGCCGGTGTAAATGAATTGGATGGATATCGTCGCTGGCATTGCGCATGTGAATCCGGTAGCGCTTGCCTTGCTTCAAATGGAACGAGGCGGAAACCGGTTCAACAGACATGGGATATGCCACGCCATTGATTGTCCAGCGGTTAAACCCATGCTCGGCCGCGTTTTCCTTTTCAAAGATCATTGCAAAGGTCTCATCCGGAGGCGCGGGATTCGCATTCGGCTTGGCAAACCGTAAATAGTCCCATCGGGAATGCGGAGGAGCGGTCCACAGGGCCTTGCCCGTTCGCCCCGCATACTCTATGACGATTCCCATACCGTGATTACGATCATCATCGGCAGTATCGCCCATGATCCAGACACCTGGATGGTTCATCTGCACAATTGCGGAGACCCGTTCTGCAGTGCCCAGCCACAGCACGGGAACGCTGGCGGGGTTCGGCACGGGATTGCCATCCAGGGCAACTACGTGAAAGGAGTGTCCGGGCAACGCCAGATTGCGAATCTCAGTGGCGCTTCCGTTCAGCACATGGAAGAGAACCCGCTCGCCCTGCTTTACGCGAATCGGCTCTCCATGATGAAGTTTCTTGCCGTTAATCGTGAACGAGTCATAGCCGACCTCAAATCCATGCGGCAAGCCTTTTTTCAAAGATGCCTTCATGGCTGATTCGCCCTTCTCTTCCAGTTCCTTCATGCGAGTTGCCGGCGATAAAAAATTCATCGGCATGTCACCACCCTGGCTGAAACTGGGTTCGAATTCCTTGAGCACAAGAAAGACTTCGCGATCGTAGTTGCCTGGTTCGTGCTTGGGCTCAATGTAAACAGGGCCAACTTCGCCTCCGTACTGGCCGGCAAACAGATTGGCTCCCGCTCGATTGTGCGTGTGATAAAAACGAAAGCCCGCTGGTCCAGGAGTAAATGTAATCCGGCGTTTGCCGTTTGCCGGGATGAATGGTGTACCTTCTTCCGCTGCTCCATCCACATCTACGGGAACTGCCTGTCCGTGCCAATGTAACTGTTCCGGGATCATCGATTCGCTATAAATATCGACGGTCACCTGCTTTCCTTCCTTAAAGCGAAGCAGCGGCCCTGGAAACTGCCCGTTGTATGTGGTCAATGACAAAAATTTGTTCTTGGCAATCTCCACCGGAGCCGTTTGGATGTGCAAGGTATAGTCCGCGGAGCTTGAATCGGCAGATGCGCCGGAGGATTGACTTTGCTGCGCATGATCATGATCCTGATTTTGCCCTTGGCCAAAGCCGTTGCTTCGCGAAAACACCATCGCTCCAGCGGTAAGCCCGGCCGTTTTCAAAAAACTCCGCCTCGATTCATCGCGCATCTGCTATTCCTCCCGCCGCAACGCCTTACCCTACGATGTGAACACCCAATTCAACAACTTTCGTGTTATCAATGTCCATCCGAAGCCGATTTCCGTCCCTGGCCGCCACGTGCACCACGTGGTTGCTATTGCCGAAAGATCGGCGTCTCCGGACATCGATTTCGATTCACATCGCAAAGCGTTCGCAAATTGCAGGTGGAAAACATACGTGTACTTAGGCGCGCCAGCAGCAATCGGCGATAGCCGCAACAAGGCACATCAAAGACTCGGCCATTGCTTCATTCCCGCATCACTGGAGTAAAGGTGATACCAATCAGCAGCCCCTCTGGGGAGATTAACCGACTCACGATTTGTCCCCACGGTTCTTTTCTGTTCTTGACCAGGATTCGATACCCATTGGCCTCGAGGATGGCAGTTGCGTTTTCGACACTGTCCACGTCGAACTCAAGCCACGCTTGCGGGGCAGGAATGGTCTGAGGCCATGAATCTTTGCCGAAACAAGACTGTGCCGCCTGAGAGAGCGGCCAGAGCGCAAAACTCTTTGCGCCTGGAACAGCTTCTGTATGAAGATAGCCGCCATTTTCCTGCTTAAATGGAATCCCAAGAACATCCTGGTAGAGCTTGCGACTTTCTCCAATATCGCGAACGATGGGGCCAAAACCAGCAATGAAAAGAATCTTCAAACTTGAAATACCGTGCATGACACTGCTCTTCCTGAAATAGGGATTGCCAATGCTCAAATGATCCCATCGCGATAATGGCTCTCTCCGGAATCACAAAGCTTCAAAATCACCCCTTCAAAGCTCAGCCAGATCTGCAACTTCCCGCGACCTCTTCGTGTTGAGATGCTTCTGCAAGTTCCAGGTTTGGCAGAAGTTCAGCTGGCAAGGCCCAGCTTTTAGTTTGCCGTGTACGCGAAAACGCCCTCGCCTATGCCCAAAAAGCGCGAGGCCCGATAATTTCGTTCTGATGGCTTATTGCGTGCCTTCACCGCCTGATTTGAACTGCGGTTTTCTCATGATCCAGACAAACGGGATTGTGAGGAAGAGCAGGGCCGCCATGATGCGAAAGCCGTCGAGATAACTGAGCGCTGCAGCGCTTTGCAAGATTCGGCGATAGATCATTGCCAGAGCCTGATGCGCCATTGGACCTGAGCTTCCGCCCTGGTGTCCTAAAAAGCTTTGCAGTCCGGAGATCATGCTTTGCAGGGGGCTTTGTTCACGCGAGGCCGCAGCAACCAGGCGAACCTGGTGGAATTGTTCGCGCCGAGCTATGAATGCCGTGAATACGGAAATGCCGATTCCAGCGCCGAGATTTCTGGCCAGGCCAATCAGGCTGGTTGCGTAACCCATTTCCTCTTGTGGTATGGGATCCACGGTGATGGTCGCCAAGGGGACAAACATGAAAGACAATCCTGCACCCATCACGATTTGCGGCCAAAAGAAACTCCACGGGCCGGCATTCAAATTCAGATATGAAAACATGTAGGCGCCGGCTGCGGAAATGAGCAGGCCACCGGACAATAGCGCGCGCATGTCCCAGCGCCTGCCAATCAGGATGCCGGCAATGGGCATCATCGCCAGCGTCGCCATTCCACGCGGCGAATTCCAGACTCCCGCCGTTACTGCAGGAAAACCCAGCAGCTCCTGCATAAAAAGGGGCAAGAGGACAATGCTGCCGTAAAGAGCAAAAAAGAGGACCAAAGAAAGACTGGTGCCGGTTGCAAAGGTGCGATAACGGAACAGATGGAAATGGACTACAGCATTGCTTGCGCGCATCTCCCAGATGGCAAAGGTCGTCAGACCAACAAATGCGATGATGGCCATGGTCACGATGAAATGTGATGCGAACCAGTCGTCTTCCTGGCCTTTATCAAACACAATTTGTAAAGCCGCAATTCCTATGGCGAGAAATCCCATGCCCCAGTAATCAATGCGCGTTGAAGCGCGACGAATATAAGGTGGATCAAAGACGTAGGTCCACACCAGGAACAATCCCAGCAGGCTGATGGGCAGATTGATAAAGAAGATCCAGCGCCAGGAGTAATCCGTGGTCAGCCAGCCGCCGAGCATGGGGGCCACGATCGGCGCAATGACGATGCCTACGCCCCAGAAGGCCATTGCGTGCCCGCGTTCTTCCCGCGGAAACGCTTCCAGCATGATTGCCCGCGTGGTTGGCTGCAGAACGCCTCCCGCCGCGCCTTGCAGCACGCGGAACAAAACCAAAGCTGGCAGCGACGGCGCAAAACCGCAAAGGATACTCGCGATGGTAAAGCCGGTAACGCTCATCATCAGGAGGCGCTTGCGGCCAAAATAATTCGCCAGCCATCCTGAGAGCGGCAGAATAATGGCATTAGCAACCAGGTACGAAGTCAGGACCCAGGTAGCTTCATCTACCGACGCCGAAAGATTGCCCGCAATATACGGCAGGCTGACGTTGACAGCCGACGTATCAACCAGTTCCATCACTGCGCTGACCATCACAGCAATGGCGATCATCCAGCGCGTCCATTTGTCTGACGGTACGCCAGTTTTCAGAGCGCCATTTTCAGACGTAGTGGGTGAACTCCCGTGGTGTGCGGGTTCTTTGTCTGGCATAAATGCGCTTACATAGGTTTGAAATTTTGCTGGCAATCATTTCCGTAAGTAAACGAATGCAGCGCAAAGCCGGGGGTTTGTGGCTCAAGCGTAAGCAGATGCGAAGCAAAAATCCCGTTTTTCACCAGGTCATACATCCGCGGGCCGTCCACCTCGAGATAAGAACCCTGGGGATCGAAACGTACATCGGCGCCAGCATCACTCTGGTTCAGCGGCTTGCCATCCTGCAGAAGATTGACGCGCACGGGTTTTTTCGAGTCTCCAACGCTCAGAACTGCATAAACGGAGCGAGCATGGTAGCGCAGTTGTGCCCGGCTCTGCTCATCATCAGAGGTCATGCCGTCCTGCTGCGTGATCCATTTACCAGAGAGCATAACCCTGCCGTCCTGAGGCTCACCATCGGCGCGAAAATCAGTTGCGGAACCATTGTCGCTGTAACCCCTGGAATTAGCGACAGCGCCACGGCCGTACCAATTGCCAACGTACGTTTCGTCAGTAGAGATGCCGCATGAGGGAGCAAACGTGTTCTCCGGCGGATCGAGCGGAATGCGATTGATCTCAGGATGCGCCTTTACCAGCAACTCGCGAATTTTCTCCTCCATTGGCCGGTTGTTCCCCTCGCCCTCAACATGCTGAACAATGTAGCCGTTTTGGTCTATCAGATAACGATTTGGCCAGACATCAGAGTGATATGCATTCCAGATTGAACCTTTCACATCAGCCACCACAGGCCATGGCAACTGGAAGCGCTTGGCGGCGTTGCGGACATTGTTCGCGTTGAATCCCATGGGGAATTCACCGAAGTGCACACCGACAACGTCAAAACCATAGCGATGATATTTCCCATACCAGCGTTTCAGCACGCTGAAATCGCGTATGCAATTGATGCAGGTGTACTCCCAGAAATCAACCAGCAAGACCTTCCCTCGATAGCCCTCTATGGAGTGCGGAACCGCTTGGCCAGTCGGGCCGGCATCAATCCACTGCGCATCGGGCGCGAAGTCCGGCGCTTTTTCGAGTCTTTCGCTGGCCATGCATATGGTAGTGCTAAGGAAGATTAGGGCAATCAGAATGGAGAACAGCTTTCGCACGTTCATCTTAAGTTTTGGATGAGCCAGAACAGACAGTCGATGCATTGCTATCGTAAAAGGTCATTAGCCATCAATGCATTACGTAAATCATAAATAATCCCATTTTGGGACGGCCATGGCTGGACACGAATTCGTGATCGACATCCGCAATGCAGGGTTCATTCCGACTGTCCGAAAAATTACAATAGAATACAATAAAAAATCTGGATTATTGAGGCCAACTGGATAGAAATGCGTTCCCGCAGTCTGGTAGAGGGAATGAAGAAAGGCCCCTAGAAACAAACTGCAGGCGTAATGAATAAGGGGCAAATGAATAAGGGGCAAAGGAGCTGGCAATAATGAGTGGTGAAAATTTGTATCTTCGGCAAAATATCCAAGTGGAACCTCTTATCGACCATTGGTATGCGTGGCCGCATCTCATTCCGCCTGCAACTGCTGCTCGCAACATTACTGAACGGCACATGAAGATCATGACTTCATACATAAACTCTCCGCAGGTGCATCTGAATGCAGTCAAAAACCCCAAAATGCATGGAGGACCGTTTATTGATCTTGGAGGACGGGTGGATGGAGTTCGGGCATTGCGCGATCGCATCAAAGAACAGCGTCCGCATTTGTTTGAGCTCTCCGCTGCCATCGGTGAACTCGACAATATGATTCGCACTAACGCCAAGGGATACAGCCTGCAACCGCTTTATGCCAAGGTGCCGGACATTCTGCGTGGATACGTGGAGCTGCTTTATGACCTGAACCATCAGCCATCATTCCGGCTGATTGAGCCTCTGCTGTATAAGAGCCGCTATTATGATCCTTCCATGCAAAGCCTGATGCTTTCCGTCATCCAGCAGGATGACAGGCCGTTTGTGCTGAGCACACCACGTTTTGAAGATGATTCAAGCCTGCACTTGCAAATTCCGTTTAATAGCCCTGTGGTGAATGAACTCTTCCGGCTAAAATCATCGCCCCGGCCGCAGGAAGAAATTGAAGAAATGTTTGATCTGAACGACGGCCAACAGGAGCTATTGAGGTCGTTCCTCACCCCAGAACCTCCCCCACACTATACGTCTTATCAGGGCGCTGGAGTTCGCTGGCGCTATTTCGGCCACGCCTGCATTCTGATTGAATCACAGGGCGTAAGCATGTTGTTTGATCCGGTGCTCAGCTATACCTATGAGAGCGGCATCTCACGTTATACCTATCTTGACCTGCCGGATTCCATTGACTACGTGCTGATCACGCATCATCATCAGGACCACGTGCTTTTTGAGACGCTTCTGCAAATTCGCCATAAGGTCAAAACCATTGTTGTTCCGCGCAATGGGGGCGGACAATTACAGGACCCATCGCTCAAACTGCTGCTGGAACAGGCCGGTTTCACCAACGTGATTGAAGCAACGGAAATGGAAGAGATCAAGACCGGGAACGTCCGAATTACGGCGTTGCCATTTTTTGGCGAGCATGCAGATCTCGACATAAGGAGCAAAATGGCATGGCTGGTGAAAATTGGCGCTCATGCCATGATATTTGCCGCCGATTCCTGCAACATTGAGCCGCGCCTGTATGAGCATATTCACCGCGAAGTGGGGGATGTGGATGCTTTGTTTCTCGGCATGGAGTGTGATGGCGCCCCGCTCACCTGGCTTTATGGTCCGCTGATTACTGCACGAACTGAAAGGGCCATGGATGAATCGCGGCGTCTTTCTGGTTCCAATTTTGAACAAGGCAAAAGCATTGTTGAAGTGTTCAACTGCAAAGAGGTATACGTCTATGCCATGGGACAAGAGCCGTGGCTGAACTACATTACAAGCATCAAATACACGGCTGAATCACGTCCCATTGTGGAATCAGACAAACTGGTAAAGTGGAGTCATGAACGGGGAATCATTGCTGAAAGGCTGTTTGGAGAAAAAGAAATCCTCATTGAGCAGGCTCCACTTGTTGCAGCCGGCTGAGACCACTTTGGATATGAGATAGGCGAAGCTTTTGGAGGACTAAAATTTGACGGCGCCGCACCACAATTCAAGCAATCGCTGGTTTGAAAGTTTATCCACCACTTCCACGCCGCTGTTGCGCCTTTTTTGTTTCCCGTATGCCGGGGGAAGCGCACACGTGTTTCGCGAATGGCAGCGGCATTTAGGCCCGGAGATAGATGTTTGTCTGGTGCACTTACCGGGGCGGGCACGGCGTTTAAGCGAGCGCCCTTATACGCGGGTGCAGCCGCTGGCGGAAGATGTGGCAGGTGCAATCCGCTCGGAGATTCGCGGCCCGTTTGCTTTTTACGGGCATAGCATGGGAGGGCTCATCAGTTTTGAACTTGCGCGTGCACTCCGTCGCAGAAACGCTGCTTTACCCATTCATTTGTTTATTTCAGGGTGTTGGGCTCCTTCCGTGGTGAATATGCATCCTCCCGCTTTCAACCTTCCCGATCAGGAACTGATAGCTGAGCTAAAGAAACTCAACGGCACGCCGAAAGAATTTTTTGAAAATCCTGACCTCCTGCAGACGATTATGCCGATGATGCGAGCGGATTTTGAAATTACAGATGTGTACGAATATCTTGCTGAACCGCCGCTTGCCTGTGGCATCAACATCTACGGAGGGACGCAAGATGAGCGTGTACTTCCCCAGGATTTGACCCAGTGGAAGTTGGAAACATCAGCGGATTGCAAAATTCGATTATTTTCCGGGGACCATTTTTTTATTCACAGCAATAAGACGGAGTTCCTCCAGGTTCTTCGCCGGGACTTGCTTCAAATCCTGCCCGTGGCATCAGGTCAACATTAAGTGAAGGCTCAACCTGTTCTGGCAAGGCAAAGTTGTAATAGCTGAAGAATGAAAAGAAAGAAGACATCAATTCAATTGGAGATAACGCAAATGCCTGAAGAAAAAGAAGATAAGACGATTTATAAGGTCGTACTGAACCATGAAGAGCAGTACTCCATCTGGCCCGCAAATCGCGAGAACGCTTTAGGCTGGAAAGATGCAGGAAAGAGCGGCACCAAAGAAGAGTGCCTGGCATACATTAAAGAAGTTTGGACAGACATGCGTCCCTTGAGCCTGAGAAAGAAGATGCAGGAACAAGGGTTGAACTAGAGCATTTGCTGCGCCAGCTATTTTTGCGTCAGCGATGGGATAAGTGTCACGGTTCTACATTAGCGTGACTTTCTTACTGGCTGCCTGTGGCGACGCCTATGTTTCTCGAATTTTTGGACGAATAGAATGGATTTTCAGTCCTGTTTTTAGGAGTGTTAAAGATGAAGGTCGAGATCAAGCGGTGTTTCTTTTGAGCCGATATCAAACAAAAGGCCGTGAGCCTTAAAGAAGAAATAGATCGAAAATTTGGTCTCAGCTCCAAAATCCGGCTGGGCAGTCCGGGCGCGTTGGACGTGATTGCAGATGGCCAGCTTGTTTTTTCTGCAAAGGCTTCCAAGAGAATGCCCACAACAAGCGAAATATTAGACGCATTAGCTTTACGTCAAAGCGGCGCATAATCCCAGCCGAATACCCTTTAGTAGATTGACCGCTGTTGGTTGGTTTGCTTTGCGGCGAGAGAAAAGCGTGGTTCAGGCGGAGCGCCGCGCAGAATGCGCGAACACAGATATTCACCCAGCATCGGGCCATGTTTGAAACCGTGGCCAGAACCGCCGCCGGCGATCCACACATTTCCCAGCTCAGGATGGCGGTCAATCAAAAAGTCGCCATTCCAGGTGTTCTCGTATTGGCAAATTCTGGTTTCAACCACTGGAGCATTTGCCAGCGCAGGGATGTGCAGTTTCAAATAGGCGCGTAGTTGATCAATCGAGGACTGTGCGGGCACGCGCGAGCCGCTATCAGGATCAAACGCATCGCCATGACGGTCGAAAGCGATTTTAAAACCGCGGCTCTCGACATCGGGCAACGCATACGGCAGATCAGGATGCGTGCGCTGCAACCAAGCCGGCATGTGCGGAGGCTGGAATGATTTATCTCCCGGCGTCGGCCCAAGAAAAAATACTTCCTGGCGCGTTGGAAAAATGCGGTTCTGCAGTAGTTGCGGAAAAACTTTGGGCAACCACGGGCCACAGGCAAAAATGAATGTCCCCGCGGCAATGGAATCTCCAGTACTAAGATTGATTTGAGCCAGCCTGCCGTTTGCATTCGGAACCGTCACGGCAGCAGTGCGATATTCAACTCCGTTATTGACGAGTTCGGCAACAAGGGCCTGCACAGAACTGCGCGCCATCAGCAGACCACTCTCCGGCTCCAGAACTCCCCAGGTCACATCTGGAAAATGCAGTTGCGGCCAGCGTTGCTGGATTTCAGCGGATGTAAGGCGTTCCTGACTGACGCCTGCACTACCGAGAACTTTGTACAGGTTTTGCAGGTAAACATCCGCGTCATTGCTCAGCCAGAGAACGCCGGTCTGATGAAAGACCTTCCGGCCAGTGCGCTCGCCTAAATCGCGCCAGTGCGGCAACGAACGCATGGCCCAGCGCGTGTAGAGTTCATCTGGACCATAGCCCATGCGAATGATGCGGGTTTCGCCGCCGGAACTTGCGCGGCTGTTAGCTGGACCATAAGCATCAAGCAAAACTACAGATGCGCCCGAACTTCGGAGAAAGTGCGCCGTCCAGGCTCCGAAAGATCCCGCGCCGATTACAGCAAAATCAAAGTGTTTGCTCATTCAGAATTCGTTTCGCTTTTCCGTATTTGACGCTGATCTCGGGAAGTAGCTTGCGCAGGCCATCAGCGCTGTTACCAGGTCTTCCAGTGCGCAGCCCACGCTCTTAAATAAGGTAATGTCATCACGGCTGGTTCGTCCCGCTTTCTTGCCGCTGGTGATCTCATGCAGGTCGGCAATCACATGCGTCCGGTCAATCGCTCCATTTTTCAGCGGGATCAGCAGGTCGCCGGCTTCAGACAAACAACCATCATAAGTATCCACCACCACCCGTGCGCGATGTACGGTTTCATCGTCCACCTCGCGAGTATGCGGCTGGAAAGCCCCTACCAGATTGAGGTGCGTGCCTGGTTTTAGCCAGCGTCCATTAAAGAGAGGCTCGGTTGCGGTTGTGCAGGTGCAGATTACGTCAGATTCACGGACACAAATTTCGGCCGTTACTGACTCGATTTCAATTCCGTGATCTGCGTTCCTCTTCTGGCAAAAAGCATTCACATCAGATCGTCCGGAACCACAAACCAGAAATCGCTTAAAGTTGCGCACGCGCGGAAGAACGACAAAATGGGCCGCAGCCTGCCTGCCGCTGCCAAAGATTCCAAGCGTGGTCACATCCTTCCGGGCGAGCATGTCAGTCGCAACGGCCGAGGTCGCCGCAGTGCGCAGGTCAGTCAGATAGTTGGCTTCCATCCGTACCAGCGCAATGCCGCTTGTTGCATCGAGCAATTCATAGCTGGCATTGACGCCTGATTTCTTACTCACGCTAACCAGCTTCACGCCTGCGGCTTTCAACGAATCGTCATAGCAAGGCATGATCAGCAGCACAGCGCCGTCAAGCTCCAGCGACGCCCTTACCGGCATCCGAACAGACGAAAAGCCGCGCGAGAAAGCGCAGTGAATCGCCTGAATGACCTGGACAGGATCCAAGAGCTTCCTCAATTGGTCATCTGAGAGAGTGAGCATATGAAGGATCCTGGAGGGACTAACGGCTTCCCGGAATTGCACGATAGTTGTGAGTGCAATGAGGGATCAATATTATTTCTTTTTCCCTGCACGCGCCAAAATTCGACGTACCTTCTTGGGCGAGACTGAAAGCCGCTTGGCGACACGCGCCACCTTCTTGCCTTCCTTTTCCCAGACTTTAGGAATTACGATCTCAGCAAACTGCTCGGTTAGCTCCTGAAAGGTCTCTTCGCCGGTAATCCCTTGCGACCAGGCGCGCAACATCGGATCAATGCTTCCTCGTGGCATGACTTTCTGCTTCAACATCTGCAGCTCTTCCCAAAGATCGTCATAGTCCACTGCTTTCAGGAATGAGCTGGCCAGTTCGCAGCAGCGTTTGGCATCTTCCATATCGCGAATGGCAGGATTGCAGGCAGTCAGCCCACGCCAGATATAAGCGCGCGCCAGCAGCCGCTGGTTTTGCGTGTGCTTGGCAGCTTCCACTGCTTCGCGGGCATAGTCGCGCGCAGCCTGCGCATGTTCCCAGGCAGTGGTGCTGCCTTCTATCTCCTCGTCCAGTTTGGCTATCTCAACTTCACACTGCAGCAAACGAGCACGGGACATAAGGATGGAATCGTTTGCCGTACGGCCTAATTCGTGGGCCCGGGCAGCGTGAGCGCCGGCGTTATCAAGGTCGCCTATATCGAAATACAACAGACCGCGATTCTCCATGACACTGCCGATGCCGTGATGGTGTTCATGCAATCTGTAGATTTTCTCCGCCTGGTCAAGATTGGCAAAAGCGCTGCCGCGCAGTTCAGCATGTTGCCGCAATTGGCTCTGTTTGTGCCCGCGGGCGGCGGCCTGTCCCTTGCTGCTTTGCCTGCGTTCCCGTTCAGCATCAATATGGCGGCCAAGCTGTACTGCCACCAGCCTCTGGACATAAGCAATGTTGGTGAGCGTGCGGGCCAGATTGCGGTGTTGCGGATTGCGGCGCTCAAAATGCTCAATGGCACGAGAGAAGAACTTGAGCGCTTCCTGATAGTGTCCCTGGCGGCGAATCATGCGCCCATGAGCGGAATAGATATTGCCCAGAGTAATGTCGTCGTCTGTGGTGCGCAGATCCGCCTCAGCCTCGCCTAAAATTCGCTCCGCATCCCTGTACTGTCCTTTTTGAAAGAGCAGCCAGCTTTCCAGCACTCGCATGACAGCGGCCATCTTGGGGAACCCGAGCGCCTGGGCCAGTTCACGCCCAACGCCGGCGCGCTTCAGGGCCTCGTCATACTCGCCTTTCTTGCGATGGCAGCGCGCATTCCAGAAGTGCGCGATTGCTACCAGTTCTTTGTCTGCAATCTCCTCCTGCATCGAGAGCACCAGGTCAAAGTGCTGCAGACCTTCATCCGGATGGTCATGCAAAAGCGCCAGCAGACCTTCTGCCATTCGCAATTGCAGATAATCAGCCAGCGTAAGCTCTGAGCGCTTCTCCCGGGGGAAACGGGCCAGCAATTGTTCCAGAAGGTCTGGCGCGGCGTAGCCAATATCGACCCATTGGGCCACATAACCGACAAAAGATGCTCCATTGCGCTTGGCAGGATCGATTGCGGCAAAGAGTTGGGAATGAGCGTCAAGCAACGCAATGCCATTGGAAACCTGGCGCATGGCCAGGTTGTGCTTCAGATCGCGCAGCAACTGGAGCGGTATTTCGCCGTTTTTCGTGGAGGTTGGCTCAGAAATGGCCACAACAGCGCTCATCATAGCACTTTTTGACCAAGTAGTCCGAATCGGACGAGTCGTGTTGCAGCCGGAAAAGCGCAGGCATCTAATGACCTCGCGACTAAAAACCCGGCTTGATTCCCAGCCCAGGACCGGTAGAAGGAAAAGGCCAGTTAAAGATGCGGAGGATAGCTATTGTGCGGCAAACTGAAGCACAGCGTTTAGAAGAGACATGGATACAGGACCCTCGTTGGAGCGGGATAGAAAGACCCTATACCGGTAAAGACGTGGTCCGGCTGCGCGGCAGCATACACATTGAACATACACTCGCCTGCCTGGGCGCACAGCGTTTTTGGGACCTGCTCCATACCGAGCCGTACGTAAAAGCTCTGGGAGCGCTGACAGGAAACCAGGCCGTGCAGCAGGTCCAGGCTGGCTTGAACGCCATTTACCTGAGCGGATGGCAGGTGGCGGGTGATGCGAACCTTGCCGGCCAGATGTATCCTGACCAGAGCCTCTATCCCAGCAACAGTGTTCCCAATGTTGTGCGTGAGATCAACAACGCTTTTCTTCGCGCCGACCAGGTGCACCACTCAGAAGGCAAAAATGGCATTTACTGGTTTGCGCCCATCGTGGCCGATGCTGAAGCCGGCTTTGGCGGGTCGCTGAATGCTTTTGAGCTGATGAAGTCGATGATCGAAGCGGGCGCCGCAGCGGTCCACTTTGAAGATCAGTTAGCATCTGCCAAGAAATGCGGCCACATGGGCGGCAAGGTGCTGGTACCGCCACAGGAGTTTGTGCAAAAGCTGATTGCTGCCCGCCTGGCGGCAGACATCATGGGCATACCCACAGTCCTGATTGCGCGTACAGACGCGAATGGCGCCAAGCTGCTGACTTCAGATTGCGATATCCGCGATGCGAAATTCCTTACCGGCAAACGCACGGTTGAAGGCTTTCTGGAATTTAAAGGTGGGATCGACGCAGCCATTGCCCGCGGCCTGATCTATGCCCCGTATGCCGACATGGTGTGGTGCGAAACATCAGAGCCGAATCTGGAGGAAGCGCGGCACTTTGCCGAGGGAATTCACGAACAGTTCCCCGACAAGCTGCTGGCGTACAACTGCTCGCCATCATTCCACTGGAAGAAGATGCTGGACGAGGCGAGCATTGCCAGGTTCCAAACCGAGCTGGCCGCCATGGGATACAAATTCCAGTTTGTAACGCTGGCTGGTTTCCATGCCCTGAACTACAGCATGTTTGAGCTGGCCCAGGGCTATGCTCGCAATGGCATGACGGCCTATTCCCGGTTACAGGAAAAAGAATTCCGGTGCGCTGAACGCGGCTATACGGCAATACGCCATCAGCGCTTTGTTGGTACAGGATATTTCGACGAGGTCGCACAAACCATTGCCAACGGCAATGCTTCTACCGTGGCGCTGGAGGGTTCGACCGAAAATGAGCAGTTCATTGAAACTGCCATTGAGCCTGCTGTGAATCCTGCTGCTTAGTAGCTCCATTGAGGTGACTTGACCTTTCTGCCCGGCCCGGCAGGAAGGTCTTTTTTGTTGTAGCTATAAAGCGTTTGGGCCAAATGTCTTTACCAGCAGCTTGGTATCGTCTGAAATTATTCCATCCACACCCATCGCGGCAAAGCGGCGCATCTTGCGCGGGTCATTAACCGTCCAGGTGATAATGGTCTTGTTTGCGGCATGGAGTCTTGCAATCAGCCGCGGTGAAAGTAACCGGAAATGAGGTACTACGTAGGTTGCAGGCAGCAATCGCCAGCGGCGAAGTTGCCAACGCGTCTGCGCCAACGTGCCGAGCACCAATGATGAATCGAGCGCGTGCAGCTTGCGCACCACGCTGGGCAGAAACGAAGAGATGAAATAGCGCCGGGGGCGTGCTCGCTTTACCGCTCGTGCAACAAGCGACTCCATGCCCCGAACTTTTACTTCAATGTTGAGAAACGCTGTTCGAGCATAGCGGTCAAGAACGTCTTCAAGGCTTGGCGGCGCAAGCGCAGGCGAAGAGATGCTTTCCTGAAGCCGATTGAAGGTGTGCCGCCGGATGACGAGACGGTTCAGCCGGGGATCATGGCAGATAATGGATTGCTTGTTGCTGGTGCCGCGAACGTCAAACTCAAAGCCATCAACGCCATGCGCAAGGGCAAGATCAAAGGCGGCTATGGTGTTTTCCGGCGCGTACAACCGTGCGCCGCGATGTCCGAGAAGTAGGAGATGGGCTGGCAACGCGGTCCGCTCAGTCGAGATCGAAATCGCGCAGGGGCCGGCCCTCTTCAGGATTTTCTTTGGCTTTCTTTACCGCTTCCTGAAATTTCTTTTCCAGCAGGCTGGCTTTGTTCTTCTCCGCATCCACAGCCTGCCTAAAGATGGATTCCTTGCGCACTTCCTGCTCGCGCATGGCTTTGGCTGCGGCATCAAAATCCGCAAAGGTTTTAGGCTTAATGGGCGCTACGTGCGAGATGACGGCCCTGGTGTCCGGGTCCACTTTCAACACCGCACCGCAGCACGGGCAGCCAACTTCAAAGAGTTCGGGCGATGATTTTGCCTTTGCCATAAGAAGATTGTAAGCCAGTTGAGGCAAGAAAAAGCGCTTTTCTCAAGATAAGACCAGCGCTACATCACTTAGGATGAATCGGCCAGGGCCATATGGGCCCCTCTGCCGGTCCCGCATCTTTTTGTTCGGGCGATTTGGCGCCAGGTAAAACATCCAGTACCACCCTAGCCACAACAAGGGCGCAATAACCAGGAAATAGATGAAAAACATGCGGGCCTGCCGCGGTCCGTACACCTCATTCACGAGCAATCCGGCAATGACAGCACCCATTAAGCCGGCGATGAGGCAGCTTACAAAAAGCGCCATCCAGTGTAGAGAAGGACGATCTGGGATCTTTTCTTCCCATTCGGCACCGCCATAATCGGGAATCTCTACTTTCCAGTCCGGGGCCGTAGATTTTTCTATCTCATCATCCATAAATTTATCTTCCGATTGGTCGGGTTCCAGTTCCTCCCTAAGAATTGACTTGATGAGCGAAATAGGGCTGTTCAATTTGGGATTATAAAAAAATTATCCAGTTTTGAGGGATGAGAGGATGTAAGATGCGCGCGTGATTAAGCACAGGTATAGCTTGATCTTGAAAGGAGCTTCGCAAATGCACAACTACAAAAGACCAGCCGCAAGGTTGCTTATTCTTGGTGCAATGCTGATTGGCGTGGTCTCCATGCCTAAACCGGCATTCGCTTGTGATTCGGCCTGCCAGTCCTGTGAGACCCATTGCCGCAAAAATTATCAGGCATGCGTGCTGTCGGGCGCATTCGGATGCGACATCGTCTTGGAACAATGCTCCGCCAACTGCCAATTAATTTAACAATGACGCAGACGCAGGCGCTTCTCCGTTAGTTGATAAACGATAGCCACGGACGCCTGGCAAGCGCCCGTGGCGATTGAAAACTATTGCAGACGCTGGCATGCAGACGCTGGCCCCTGACAGAGACGTCGAACTTACGATATCCTGGCTGGATCTTGAATAGTGCGGGATCTGCGCGCGCCTTCCTTGATGTGATGAATTCGGTGGCGCCTTCGGCGGTCTGCGGCCGATAATCTCTACCAGTAAGTAATGCTCATCCGGTCAACCCAGATCGAGAAGTCGTCTTGCTTCTCATCGCCATCCAACTGCACCGCCGCGTTCATCTCAAAACTATTGACCTTAACCGCTGCGTAAGTCCGGTTCACATACTGTAAGTTGCCATTCATGGAAACGGAAATGAACCGCGTGTTGCCATCCGGCTGGCGGTAAAACTCCAGAGTGACATGGTTCCAGGCAAACGAGTTCACGTGACAAGGGAGCCCGGTATGCTGCCAGGTATCGATAACCACGTTGCTAACCTGCCAGGTGCCGGCATACTTGCCGCGCGAGTCGCATTCGGTGAGGAAGTAGTTCTTAAGGCCGTCGCGCGAGTAAAAGATGTCAAACTCCAATCCTTGTGCAACCGTTGCATTAGCGATCCAGAAATCGAAATCAAGGATGAAGTGTGTGGCGCCCTTCCGGCCGCCAAGCGGCTTGAAGAACAAAGCATTAGTATATGGATGCGTTCCTCCCAGCCAGAACTGGCCCGAAGCTCCATCCAGCGAAGGACTTTTGACGCCCTGCGTTAGCGAGTGGGCCGTATTTACACCTTTTCCACCTGGCCCCGCACATGCGCTGCATGATTGCCAACCAGACATATCTTCTATTTTAAAGACGACACTCCTCCCTGGAACGACCGGGGTGGGGGCTGGACTGCTGCTGTTAACAGCGATGGAAAGCACCTGCTGGAAATAGTTCCCTTTGCTGTCCCACGCCTTCATGATGACGGAATGAGACCCGGCCGCAAGGGCCACGGACGTGTTCAGACTGCTGGTGAATGTCTTGTAGACGTCTTTGCTGTCCACATTGATGGTCATGGAAGCGATCGGCCCGTTCGGAGACGTGGCCGACGCGACGAAGTGCGTGGGCGAGCCGACGGTAGCGCCGTTCACGGGAGCACTGGTCGAGACGCCGGCAAAGCTAAGTGCAGGAACCACCAGGCACAGCAGAAGCAGGGAGCTTATTCTTAGCAATGAACTATCCTCAAGATGAAGTCTTGAAAAAAGCAAACCCGACACGTCGGTGTCGCTCATATGCGACGGTACGGAAGCATCTACTCTGGTGAAATAGGCACTTTCACTTAAATTTGGTTAGGTTAAGGGAGTAGTAAGGATCACGTCGTTCCTGGGTCAAAAAATGCCGGGGGATATTCTCTTCGCAGCAGGAAAAACGTCGCCAGCAAACCTTATATAACAGCCTCCAGGCCGCGGATCGAGCGAGACCCTGTCCGGCTGTCAAAATTCACCACGCTGGCAAGGCGATGGATTGTAATGGCCTGCTGTCACACTGGCCGGGTGGCGCCTCATGAAGTAAGCCCGGGAACAATCTCAGGGGCACGGGTGGGCTGAACTTTGCCACAGATTTGCTAGAATTTATTGCAGAGCTCATTCTGCCATGCTAACCCACGGCGCATTTACCGACGTTCCCACGGCTATCGAAGAGATCCGCGCCGGACGCATGATTGTGGTCGTCGATGACGAAGACCGCGAGAATGAAGGCGACCTTACCATGGCTGCCGAAAAGATCACTCCGGACGCTATCAATTTTATGGCGAAGTTCGGCCGCGGGCTGATCTGCCTGGCTATGACGCCGGAGCGGCTTGACTACCTTCGCATCGGTCCAATGACGCGGGAAAATACCTCGCCTTACGGCACAGCTTTTTATGAAAGCGTGGAGGCGCGCGAAGGCGTTACCACCGGAATTTCAGCCCATGATCGCGCAAGGACGATCCAGGTGGCCATTGATCCAGCAAGCCGCGCGGCTGATCTGGTTCGTCCAGGCCACGTCTTCCCTCTTGCTGCGCGCAAAGGCGGCGTGCTGGTGCGCGCCGGCCAGACAGAAGCTTCAGTTGACCTGGCACGCATGGCGGGTATGGTTCCCGCGGGCGTGATCTGCGAGATCATGAATGAAGATGGCACTATGGCTCGCGTGCCTGACCTCACTGAGTTCTGCAAGGCCCACAACCTGAAGATGCTGACGGTGGCGGAGCTGATTCGCTATCGCATGCAGAATGAGAGCCACGTGGCGCGCGTGGGTGAGGCCATGCTGCCGACGCGCCACGGCGAATTTCGCATGATCGCCTTTGAAAGCCAGCTTGACGGCGAATCACATGTGGCGCTGGTAAGGGGCGATGTGGAACACGTAGAAGGACCGGTGCTGGTGCGCATGCACGCCCACTGCCTGGCCGGTGACGTTTTTGGCGGCTCTCTGTGCGATTGCCAGCAGGTGCTGGACCAATCCCTGGAGATGATTGCGCGTGAAGGCATAGGCGCGCTGATCTATCTGCACCAGACTTCCAAAGGTTTTAATGTGGACGAGGGAAAGCGGCTGGCTTTTCATCGCGAGCCGCGGCAATCAGCTCCCGCACATCAGAGAAAGACACAGCGTGAGATCGGGCTGGGCGCGCAGATCCTCTCTGACCTGAATATCCGTTCCATCCGGCTGCTCACCAATCATCCTAAGCGCGTGGCAGCGTTGGAAGGGTTTGGAATCAGTATTGTTGAGCAGGTGCCGGTGCCGGCGGTGAAGACCGTGGGAAAGTAGCGCCGATCATTTCTTTTTGGGCGCTGCCGGCTGCTTGGCTCGGCACGTAAAAGTGTACTTTGCTTGGGTTGAATGCAAGGTGTTCGGCGCCAGCACGTTGAGCTGCATCCATCCGTTCTGGCCGGGTGCGAATACCTCGCGGCTCTCGCTTACTGAACGCGTGCCCGCGGCGGTAAACTTGATTGTCGTCTCCGGCCAGGTGCCGCCATCAAAGCTAGCCCAGCTATATTTCACCTCGGCCGGGCCGTCTGTGGTAATCGTTCCCTTAAACTGTACCTTGGTCGGGCACACGCCCGCGTACCGCGCCGGTACTGCCGCAAGATGCGCTGAGATAGCGCGCGCCGGACGGCGGACCGGCCTGGGTTGCGGCTTTGCTGTCTGGGCCATTACGCAGGGGGTCATCAGGGCCAGGAGGACAAGCACAATTCCGGTACGCGAGCATTGTGTTTCTCTCGTCATAATTTTTTCCGTCCGATTCCGCAGTGGCGGTGAGCCATTGTCGCCCCGTGGTCAGGCGTTTTCAATCCCTTCGACACTGTTTCGTCAACAGCAATGGGTTCAGGCGATTAAGGTTGATGCGCCGCACATCTTAATCGGGGTGAATTGGTCACCGCCGGACGGCCGCATACCTCGCACGTACCGGAATACGCGAATGCTTGCGGAGCTTGCTTCAACTTCAGGTGGGCCGCTTTCACATCATCAGAGGTGAAGATAGAGATAAACTTCGCCGGCGCAGCGGCTTTCTCCACGGCCGGACGGCCTTTTGCCTCCAGACGCTCCACCAGGCACGCGACGCCAACAATATTGAAGCCAAATTCCCGCGCTGCTTCAATGGCCTGGATGGTTGAGCCGCCGGTGGTGCAAACATCGTCCACAATCACCACGCTCGCGCCTTTTTGCTGAAAGCCTTCTATGCGGCGTCCCATGCCATGCGCTTTTTCAGCCTTGCGCACAAGAAAGCCGTGAATCGGCGTGCCGGCTTGCGAACCCACGACAGTAGCGGCGACCACAATGGGATCGGCCCCCATAGTCAGGCCGCCCACGGCATCAGCCTGCCAGCCCTGCTTCTGGATCAGATCGAGAAAGACCCTGCCCGTAAGCGCAGCGCCCTGTGCGTGCAGCGTGGTGGTGCGGCAATCAATGTAATAATCGCTTTTTGCGCCGGAAGAAAGAGTGAACTCGCCGAGGCGGAAAGAAACGGTTGCCAACAGATTAAGAAGTTGTTCGCGAGCCGCGGAATCCATAGACAAGATTAACTTAACAGGTTTTTCGCCAAGAGCGAACCGCAGCGCAATCTTCAGGGACCCTGCATCTGGCGGAAGCCGTGCGTCGCCGCAAAGGTCTGCGCCAGAAGGATGAAGTTATAAGTCATGTGAACAATCACACATAAAGCGACCGAGCGGGTTGCCGCCCGCACTGCCGTGAGCGTTACGCCTACGATAAAAATCAGAAGCAATGGCGCCCAGGAATAACTCAGTTGTGCGCCGTGGAGCAGGGTGAAAGCTGCTCCTGTGATCAGAATGGAAGCCAGCGCTCCGGTATAGCGGGCAAGCGCAGGATAAAGAAATCCGCGAAAGAACATCTCTTCTACAAACGGCGCTATCAGGATGGCAAACCCGGCAAGTAGAAAGGCCGATGAACGGTCTTTGAACAATTCCGTAATGGGAAGTGATTTGGGAATCCACGGATCCAGCACAACATTACCGATGTCAGAGATGAGGGCCAGACAAAGGCCGCCGCCCAGGGCAAATATGGCTCGCCGTTGTGATGGGGCATTCCAGAAAATGGCTTGCAGCAAAGATATCTGGTGCCTGGTCCAGGACAGCAACGCCATGAACCCGACAAGAACAAGGTATGCGGCCAGTTGTACCAATACCAGATAGAGAGCATTGCTGGAAAACCCCTTGCTGAGCGCGTCAGGGGATTGCCCCCGATGAAGAGCCCAGTAAATGGCAAAGACAACCACCGTGCAAAAGAAGAGAGCGCCAACTGAGACCGCGACAATCAGCAAGACATCTATCAGATCAACGGATGAGCGATCACCGGGCGTAACTGGAGCAGGAGCGGGAGTTATCGGTGGCGGCGAGAATTCCGGCGGCGAAATGGGATCAATATGGTCTGACAGAGAGAAACAGGCCTCAAAAGCAATTTACACCATCAAGAGATTTTTGGGAGAAAGACTAAAGGGGTAGCTAAGAAGCATTGGAAGCCAAAGTCGCTACCCCTCAATTGTGCCCAGGTATAAGGAGAAGGTTGAGAGGAAGATACTGCACAATTTAAATCCTCAAACAAAAATCTCGCCTTGTTACGAATCTGGAACATGATTGCATAAGCCTTTGTTTTTCATCTATTTACTGGATTTGTGCTGATAATCAAATAAGGCTTGCCCGGTATAGGATTTCTTAATTTTCGAAACCTGCTCCGGTGTTCCCTGGGCCACAATACGTCCGCCATCTTCCCCACCTTCCGGCCCCAGGTCAATGATCCAATCAGCGTTGCGGATCACATCAAGGTTATGTTCAATGATGACCACGGAGTTTCCCAAATCGGTCAGGCGATGAATGACCTCCAGCAATTTGTTCACATCTTCAAAGTGCAGGCCTGTAGTCGGCTCGTCGAGGAGATACAGCGTGCGGCCGGTCTGGCGCTTGGAAAGCTCCTTGGCCAGCTTCATGCGTTGAGCCTCGCCGCCAGAGAGCGTTACCGCGGACTGGCCCAACTTGATATAGCCAAGGCCTACATCTTCCAGAGTTTGCAGCTTCTGCTTGATCTGCGGAATGTCTTCCAGAATCGGCAAAGCGTCTGAAACCGATGTCTCCAGCAAGTCGGCGATTGATTTGTCTTTGAACTTTACTGACAGCGTCTCATGGTTATAGCGCTTGCCGCCGCAGACCTCGCACAAGACATAAACATCGGGCATGAAGTTCATCTCAATGCGGCGCTCGCCCTCGCCCTGGCAGTGCTCGCACCGGCCGCCGGAAATGTTGAAAGAAAAACGCCCGGCCTTGTATCCACGCTCACGCGATTCAGGCAGCATGGCGTAGAGATCGCGGATATTGGTAAACACTCCGGTGTAGGTTGCCGGATTGGAACGCGGCGTGCGCCCGATAGGCGATTGATCAATGCGAATCACCTTATCAACGTGCTCCGCGCCAGAAATAGCTTTGTGCGCGCCCGGCTCTTCCCGCGATCGGTAGAGCTGCCGAGCCAGGGCCTTGTACAAAATGTCATTGATTAAGGTGGATTTGCCGGAGCCGGAAACTCCGGTAATCACCGTGATGACGCCGAGCGGAAAAGTAACGTCAATGCTGCGCAGGTTGTTGGCCCGCGCTCCCAGGATTGTGATTGCCTTGCCGTTGGTTGCGCGTGGCACTTCTCGCGTGGCAATACTCTTTGCGCCGGAGATGTACTGGCCGGTCAGCGAGTCGCGTTCCTCCATGATCTCTGCAGGCGTACCCGAAGCGACCACTCCGCCGCCATGCAGGCCGGCGCCGGGGCCAAGATCAATCACGTAGTCTGCACGGCGAATGGTTTCTTCATCATGCTCCACCACCAAAACGGTGTTGCCAAGATTGCGCAGCGACTCCAGCGCTTCCAGCAAACGATTGTTGTCGCGGTGATGCAGACCAATGGAAGGCTCGTCCAGCACATAGAGCACTCCGCGCAGCTTTGAGCCAATCTGCGTTGCCAGGCGGATGCGCTGGCCTTCGCCGCCGGAGAGCGTGGCAGCCGAGCGGTCAAGCGAAATATAACCCAGTCCCACGGCATTCAGGAACTGCAGGCGCTCGCTGATCTCATGCAGCACGCGGCCGGCAATAATCTGCTCGCGGCCATTGAGCTGGACTTTGGCCGCAACCTCAACCGCGCGCGCCACAGGCAAAGCAGTAAAGTCAGAAACGGAAAGACCGTTCACCTTTACGGCCACACTTTCCGGCCGCAGGCGTTTTCCCCGGCATACCGGACAGACGGTCGCGGACATGTAGCCAAGCATCCATTCGCGATAGCTCTCTGACGTGGACTCTTCCAGGTTCTGCTTCAAGAAGCCAAGGACGCCGCGAAAGCCGAGCCGCGGCGCTTCTTTTTCCTCCGGGCCGTAAAGCAAAAGGTTCTGGATCTTCGCCGGAAACTTCTCAAACGGAGTAGAAAGATCCAGCTTGAAGGAAGCTGCCACGATCTCCAACATCCGCTGCAGATACGTTGAGCCGGAACCGGGTCCCAGAGCGCCATCGAGCAGCGGCTTGGACCAATCGACAATGATCTTGGCCGGATCAAAATCATACTTGCTGCCCAGGCCGTTGCACTCAGGACATGCGCCGTACACGCTGTTGAACGAAAAAGAACGCGGCTCCAGCGCGGGAATGTTGATGCCGCAGTCAGGGCAGGCCATGCGCGCCGAATAAAGATGCTCTTCTCCACCGACCACGGCGACCTGCACCAGACCATTGCCCAGCTTCATCGCTGTAGCGACGGATTGTTCCAGCCTTTTTTCAATTCCGGGCTTGACCAGCAGGCGATCAATCACGACTTCAATTGTGTGGTTCTTGCGCTTATCAAGCTGGATATTGTCCAACTCTTCATCCAGGTGGCGAAGCTCGCCATCAATGCGCGCTTTTACAAATCCATGCTGCGCCAGCTTAGCCAGCTCAACCTTGAATTCACCTTTGCGTCCGCGTACCAAAGGCGCCAATACCATTACGCGTTCTTCTGCTTTAAGCTGCATCACGCGCTGCACAATTTGGTCGGCAGATTGGCGGCTGATGGGCTTTCCGCAACGTGGGCAATGGGGCACGCCCACTGAAGCGTAGAGCAAGCGTAAATAGTCGTAAATCTCAGTGATTGTGCCTACGGTGGAACGCGGACTGCGCGAGGTAGTCTTCTGTTCGATGGAGATTGCCGGGCTGAGACCCTCGATTGAGTCCACGTCAGGCCGCTCCATCTGGTCGAGAAACTGGCGCGCATAGGCGGAGAGCGTTTCCACGTAACGGCGCTGGCCTTCGGCATAAATCGTATCAAACGCAAGAGAGGATTTGCCCGAACCGCTCAGGCCGGTAATCACCGTAAGCGTGTTGCGGGGTATTTCAACCGAGATGTTTTTTAAGTTGTGCTGGCGGGCGCCGCGCACCGTGATCTTACTGATGGCCATGGACCTTATAAACCTGGAACAAAAACTGAATTCGCTGACTCCATCCCAAACAGAACACGGCTTACAGTGGGGTTCAGAGAGGTCAACGCGCAGCTCTACTCCGTATGTTAAACGCTGCCCCGTGAGATGGTCAATTTCCACTGCTGCAAGAAAACACAACTCCGTTAAACCAATAACTTGCACGTTCTTCGTAACTAAAGTATGGCACCAAGGGTGCAGCACCAGCGGTAATCATGAAATTTCCCTCGAAATTGCAGAAAATGCATCTCACACAGGGAAACCAACCGGGACCCAGAAAAGGACCATCAAAGAGATTGGACGATGAAAACAATCTTAGCTTCCTCCACCGTGCTCTTTACCATTCTGTTTTCACTCGCCTTTGGTATTGCTTGCGGCTACGCTGTTATCAGCGCGATCCTGCACGCTTTCGCGCATAAACCAGAAGAGGCAAAAGCCCCTGCCACGGCGGTAATCGCCAGCACGGCAAGCCACTAGAGTTTTTTGGGACAACCCTGGGTGACGCATCACCTTTAACCACGTCATTCCCAAGCTATCTAATTCTCCCGATCGCCAGCTTCCGCTCTGGAGCGTTGGCCCTATCTTTCTCAGCCAACAGTCGCAGTTCAAGTCTAGAGTTCTCTCGCTCCGTTCGAGATAAAAAGCTAGAGTGGCGGCGTTTTGCGTGGAACCTGTGACGGATTTGGCGTCACGCCCTGCTGTTGCTGCTCTTGCCGCTTGCGCATCTCTTGCAGTTCCTGGAGCAGCTGGTCGGGCGTCTTAGGCTGCTGGTTCTGAGGCTGCTCGGTCTGCGGTTGAGGCTGCGGCTGCGTTTGGGGCGGTGCAGGAGGCTGTGCTGCAATATCTTGTGGATCGCCCCCATTAACCTGGTCATCGGAATTGTCCTCGTCATCGCCTTCCTGTCCAGAGTTCTGGGTCGCAGGCCGTTGCTGCGCTGTGGTTGCTCCAGGCTGGTTCTTGGCGGTAAGAATCACGCGCTGCACAATGCCAGGACTATCGGGCCTCCCTACGGCAACAAAATCAAATCTTGATCCACTGAAAATCGCGGAAAGCACCTCTCCGGCCGGCGCCGGACCAAGAGAAAGAACTACGCGATCAGGAACGTTTTCCCAGCCTTCAAACTCAATGCCGGTTTTGTTTTTTATGGCGGTTACAACACTGTTCAGCGTGGAATTAGAGGCCTGTACCGTCAACATTCCGTCGCGGTAGGTCACTTCCGGCGGCGTTGCCGGCGTGGTTGGCGGCGGAGGATCGGCAGCCTGAGTAGGCGGTTGTTGCTGGCCAGCCTGTAAAGGTTGTTGCTGGCCGGCTTGCGGATATGGATTGGGCACGCCCGGCCTCTGTTGCTGGTTCATCTGTTGCTGGTTTATCGGCTGCTGGTTCATCTGTTGCTGGTTTATCGGCTGCGCCGTGACTGCTGGTGTGCCTTGTTGTTGTGCCACAGGATAACTAGGCTGCGCCTGTTGGGGCCGCCTGTGAACCATGGGACGCGCTCCCTGGGCGAAAGCTGCCGCCATTGTGGCAATCACAAAAACGCACCCGCAAATGATTGAGGAAAACCGCGCCATAACTGAAGATTCGAACCCGCGTATATAAGAATTCTTTCTAGAATTTTACTCCTTATGAACACAGAACGCTCAGCAATGCCCAGGTTTGCCGGTTTATTTTGTGAATCACTCTTGATTCCGCGCTTAATCCCATCTGGCAGTTTCGGGTCAGGCACCTTGCTCAGACCCTTTCTCCATTGCGGGTCAAAGCGTATATTTGCCTATGAGTTACAAATAAGCGCATACATCTGCTTTTCCGCTGGAAGCATCTTACGAACCGGAGCAGCGCATTTCTATGAGGCACCTTACGTTGAAGACTCTTGCAGCATTTCTGCTGGCGGCAGTAGCCAGCCTCCCAGCGTGGTCACAGACTTGCATGGGCCGCGATGAGATCCCGGCGCAGAGCCGTACTTCCATTGAAGCTGCTGCGCAACAGGCTTATGACCAGGCATCCCGCGGCGATGTTAACACGCTTAAGACAAATTCAGTACCGCAGCTCCAGTCCAACTTCAACGGCATTGCCGGCGCAATCAGTGACAATAAGGACGCCTTCACCGGCGCCAAGGTTCAGTTGCGAACTTACTTCCTGCTTGACAGCGGCACAACTCCCAATCCCGACGGCACTTTCTACTGCGGCGTTTACGGAGCCAAGGGCACCAGCTCCGGCGGCGCGCAATTCGCCTTCCCAGGGGCAACGGGAAAGTATGCGGTGGTGATCCAGGATTTTGTCGGAAGCAAGGGCCCGTTTGCGCTCACCACTATTTTTCAGGACATGAGCGGCTGGAAGCTGGCGGGTCTGCAGATCCGTCCTGAGTCGGCCGACGGCCACGACGGCATCTGGTATTTGAAGCAGGCCCGCGATTACAAAAACAAAGGCCAGACCCACAACGCCTGGTTTTATTACCTCACCTCCTGGGAATTGCTGGCGCCAATCCCCTCCATGAATACCACTCTGCTGGGCAATATTCAGGAAGAGTCCAATAAGATTCTCCCCCACGATGTTCCTGTGGATGGCAAGCCCGTGTCTTACACAGCCAATGGCAAGACCTACACCATCATTGACATGTATCCCTATAAGAACGACAAAACTTTTGATCTTGCGGTGAAGTACACGGTGCCCAGCACCTCTGATTTCAACGCCACGCAAACCGATGCGCGCAACCTGGCTACTGCCCTGGTGGCCCAATACCCGGAGTTGAAAGACGCATTTGGCAACGTATGGGTTCATGCCGTTGATAGCAATGGCGGAGACGTCGTGGGCCTGGTGAAGCTGAAGTAATAATCTTTCGGGCTCAACGCTTTTTTTGAAGGAGTTGACGTCCTGTTTCCTCAGCTTGCTCAATTCGCCGATCTTGGATTTCTCCTCCTTCGCCTCATGGTAGGCGCTGTCTTTGCTGCCAGCGGCTGGGGCCATCTCCGCGATCCTGAAGGCCGCAGCAAGAGCATTGGCATGAGCAAGGGCTTTACCGCTTTTCTTGGCGTTGCTGAACTTGCAGGCGCTCTGGGCGTGATCTTTGGCGTTCTTACTCAGCTTGCCGCTGCAGGCCTGATCCTGGTGATGCTCGGCGCAATCCAGAAAAAGATGTTTCTCTGGAAGACCGGATTCTGGGGCAAGCACGGCACAGATGGCTGGCACTACGACCTGATGCTGGTGGTGATGAATTTGGTGATCGTCGTTACCGGGGGCGGAAGATACGCGCTTTGGAAATGAACAGAACTCGATTTCATACGATCAATGCTTCTATACCGCCGAACTCACTGCGCCCGCATAAAACCATTCGCCAGCAAGAAGGCCCGCACAGACCATGAGCAAGCGCTTACCCGGATGATTGATGAACAGGCCGAATAAAGAAATCCCGATGAAAAACAGGGGCTTCGAATTCCTGGCGATTGATCGCGGCCCACATATAGCCCAGATCCATGCAATAGACAAAAGAACGCTGGGTAGCACGAGGAAGACTAGGGGCATGATGATGACAGGAACCATCTAAACTTTTCACCTAATCACAGAGTGTTGGCTTTCACACCGCTGCTTAATCACTATTAAAATCCGTCTTTGCAAATCTGACATGATCGCATCAGTCCATAGATGCGCATACCAGTTAAAGTCGGTCGAGATGCGGTGCCGGCTGGAGAGATGCAGCCGGGTTACGCCATTGCCGAGAGGCTCCAAACGATATTCGCCGCGCAACACGTCAAAGTAAGGGCCGCCGACGCGAACATGCTCGTCCAGCGTTGTGGCCGGGATCTGGTCAGTCTGCGCTGCAATGGTAAATGCCAGGCGGCTCTGCGGCTCCCACTGGTCAATGGTCTCAATAAAGAAGAGCCCGCCGGTGAACGAAGCATTGCGCACTCCGCCCACACCTTCATGTGACAGGGTTGCCTCAACAGGATCAGGGAACCCTATTCTTCGCGTCCACGAATCAGGCAATTCGGCTGTCTTGATCGCGGGGACCCGCTCAATGTTGCGCCAAACCAGCTCAGCCGGCGCTTGTATATCAATCACGTTCTCTACCGGCCGTAAATCCATCCGGTAGAAGACCTGCTTCTCCCAGCTTGCCGTAAAGAGAGGCAGGACCATGACGCAGGCGACCGTAAAGTTTTTTGCCTGGCGAGAGCGGATCATGCGCCCCGCAACCCCGCCGGCAATGCCGCCGAGGGTGGCAAGGACCAAAGCCAGCGGCGCAAATATCACCACGCAAATCAGCCCTTCCAACAGCGCCAGCATGCTTGCTGCCAGCGCGGCAGCCACCGGCAACCATGGCAATACCAGCCACACCCATATCCGCTGCGGCCCCTTCAACTCAGCCACGTAAACAGTAATCACTCCCATGGCAAACGGCATGAAGCAGGTAAAAGACATGGTCATGACTGCAAAGCCTGCCGGATGCAGGCTGGCCAGCAGGCGCAAGCCGAATCCATAGAGAGCGCCCACAACAGCTCCAAAGATCAGCAAGTTGGACTTTTTCAATAGGCCGGATTTTCCTGTCTCTTCCGTCATGCCATCTCCTTTAATTGAACGCGTTCAATTATCCTCGCCAAACATCAACAGGTCAAGGAAATAATTGAACATGTTCATTTAGCCGGAGGCGAAATGTGAATTTTCCATGAGGGCTCTAACCGACTGAAAACAAGCCTAATTTTCTTCTTGATGTGAGTAATAAGTTACGTTACTTTTTACTTACATATTGATTCGGTTGCTGAAAAGACTGATCAAGGAGATAAGACTATGAAACTGGATGACCTGACGCTCGACGTTGAACAGCACATAAACATCAAAGCCGCTCCGGATAAAGTATTCGCGGCGATGCTGCACCGCTTTGGAGAAGGCAATACCCGGCCAGACGGCGAATCGCTTAACCTGAAGCTGGAACCAAAACCAGGCGGCCGCTGGTATCGCGACCGGGGCAATGGCATTGGGCACCTCTGGGGATTTGTACAAGTCATTAAGCCACCTTCGCTTCTGGAGTTGAGCGGGCCTATGTTCATGTCATACCCGGCGACCAACCACATTGAACTCAAGGTGGAACCGGATGCCGGAGGCTCGAAAGTGACGTTGCGCCACCGCGCTATCGGCATGATCGACCCGGAGCACCGGAAGGGCGTCGGCTCAGGCTGGGGCCATATGCTTGGGGAACTGAAGAAGGACTGCGAGTAACGAGGTGGGGAAGGATCCTGAAATCGCGAACGAACTGGACCCGGTCTGGAAGGCCCTTTCTGATCCTACGCGCCGGACGATCCTGGACCTTCTGCGCGACGGTCCGTGCACAACCACGGAGATCGTGGAGTCGTTCCCGCGATTAACCCGCTTCGCCGTGATGAAGCATCTTGACGTTCTGCGCGAGGCTGGCCTGGTACAGACGCGCGAGTTGGGAAGGCAACGGATGAACTCATTGAATGCTGTACCTATTCGCAAGATCTATGAAAGGTGGGTGAGCCGGTTTCATGAACTCTGGTCAAGCGAACTGTTGCGGATCAAAGAGCTGGCTGAAAACGACGAACCGGCTGAGAAACAAAAAGCGCCGCGTAAGCGGAAGAAAGATCCCGGCTCAGTGAATGAGCCAGAAATGTAAGACCAATATCAATAAGGAGAAATAATATGGCTGAATTACTTACCAGCACAGGCGTTGAAAATCATGCGGTGGTTGCACCGGCAGAATGGCTTGCCAGCCGCAAAGAGCTGCTCCAAAAAGAAAAGGATTTTACCCGGCTGCGCGACGAGCTAAGCGCGCAACGCCGCCAACTGCCCTGGGTCACGGTCGATAAAAACTATGTCTTCGACGGTCCCACGGGCAAGCAAAGCCTCTCTGATCTCTTCGAAGGCCGGGATCAATTGATCATCTACCATTTCATGTTCGGTCCGGACTGGGAGGCAGGCTGCCCGAGCTGTTCCTTCCTGGCCGACCATTTCAACAGCTTTATTGTCCATTTGAATGCCAGGGACATCTCCATGTCCGTCGTGTCGAAAGCGCCAATCGCCCAGTTGCAGGCTTTTGAGAAGCGCATGGGCTGGAGTTTTAACTGGGTATCGTCCTACGGCAATAGTTTCAATCGCGACTTTCACGTCTCATTCACCAAAGAAGAGATGGCAACAGGAAAGGTTTACTACAACTACGGGATGATGGAATTCCCGAGCGAAGAAGCACCCGGCCTCAGCGTTTTCTACAAGAACGACGCAGGCGAGATCTTCCATACCTATTCAACTTACACGCGCGGGCTCGATATCCTGCTGGGAGCGTACAACTTCATCGACATGACTCCCAGGGGCCGCGACGAAGATGCGCTTCCCCACCCCATGGCGTGGGTCCGCCACCATGACCGCTATAGCCACAGCCCCGCAGCCAAAGCAAACGCAACGCAGAAGACCGGCTCAGCTTCGTGTTGCGCGGAGGAGCACAGGCCGTGAGCGGTCATCTCTGTTGCGGAATCAGACAGGGCGGATTGGAGAGTAAGAGGGCCAGAGTACGTGCGGAAGATCGCAGTCCCAAGCGATCAGGCAGATTCTTTGAGCATCTTCGAGAGTTTGCTGGATGGTTGCTTCCGGGCGCCACGCTGGTTCTCTTGCCCAAATGTCCGCTCTGTCTTGCGGGATACATTGCCCTTGGGACCGGAATTGGGCTTTCAGTTTCAGGCGCGACGTATCTGCGGCTGCTGCTGATAGGGTTGTGCGTGATCACGCTCTTTTATATCGCCATCAGGCAGGTAAGCCGTTTCACAACGAAATTTCGCCAGGATTTCTGACACGAATCTTCTGGAGTCCGTTTTCATCCTCATATCCATCATTGTGAACGCGGCCACCTGCTTTTGCCGGGCGGTGGCTGTTTTCATTTGAGGACTGAATCCGGCCATCACTGCAAGAACTACTTCCCTGCCCCCAGAAACGCCCCGATCTTGTCATTTAAAAACTTCAGATCGGTAGGGTTCGGCCCGGCGCCGGCCGGTCCTTTTAGAAGCAGTGGCTTATGAAGTCTCGCGGCCAGGTACACAGTCGTCGTGGAAATCGGATCCGCGATATACCCGGCACTGTGAAGGCCTTCTTCGAGACCGGCAAAGGGAGAAGCATTCCCTCTTAATTATCCCGAGTCATTCCGGTGATAAATCGTGATTCCGGTGCCCAGGATGGAATGCAGGAAAAGAGATTTCGCAGTTGGGGCACCGGCGATGTCCTCCGGGGCTGCGAGAACAATATCCACCCTGGGAAAGCAATCACTGGCCAATTGCCGGGCGCGGCGCTGGTGCGAAAACGAGTCGCCGCGCAGGTTGGCGATAACCAGGAGATCCACATCACTGTCCTGGCGCACCCGGTTCTTAGCGTAGGAACCAAAGAGCACAATGCGCTCCGGCCGAAATGCCCGGATCAGGCGCTGGACGGCGCGCTCCACGAGCGGGGGAAGATCGAATCTAGTCTTAAACTGCGTCATAGTTCACTAATAAGAACAAGTCGCCGAGCAACGATGAGGTTAGAGAGCGGAAATCGGCGGCGCCTTGCTGTTGCAGCTTGAAGCTCCAGGTCCCCAGGGGTGTGCCGGCTGGAGTGACGATGGTGGCGGCGCAGACATTGGGCTCGGTCACACCGGCTACAGGGTTCATGACCAGCGTGCCCGCGGGCAGCGGCGCCTGCGGAGCCAGGACAAAATTTCCCGGCTCCCAGGCCACTACGACCACGGTGATGGCGCTCACCGATATAGTCTTTCCGCGCGTCCAGGCCGGGAATTTCAACGGTGAAATCTTCAGAGTGAGCACCTGATCGGTATTGGCTCCGCCCGCCGATGGTGGATTATTGAACACCTGCCAGCGCGGTGTACCATCCTGCTGGATGGGCAACGCGTTGATGATCGCCTTTTGCGTCCCCAGGAAGGCTTGCCATGGTGTGGCTGGGTAAGGGTTGTCGACCGTCGGAGTACCGGCGCCGAAGTCATTCTGTGCGCTGAATACCTTGACACCGGACGAGGGCTGGTTTGCCAGATTGTCGGCTTCCACATCCTGTCCAAAGGAGGCTCCGCCATCGAGGGCCGTATAAAAGAGATGAATGACCACGTCGCCCACGGTCGAGAGGTCCACTTCATTGTTGATCTGCTGCATTTCGAGGTGCCACGAACTGATGGCGCCGGCGTTTTCGAAAGGCAGATAGCGCTGGTCCGTAATGTTGCTGGCGATTGATGTGACAAAAAGGCCGGGATCGTCCTGCGCATTGCCCAGAGCGATTTCCTGCGGAACAGCGGCGTAGTCATAAACAAAACGGGGATCGGAGCCGACGGGATTCTCAGTGTATCCGGCGCTGGTGTCGGCCGAAACGCGCACCTTGTTCGCCGTCATCGTAAGGGTGGCCTTGACGTTATCGAATTTGCCCGGATTGGGGTAGACCACGGTGACACTGACCCTGGTCAGCCGGCGATTGTAGTGTTTCGGATAGTCATTAGCGAAAAGCGATTCGGGTAAGGTGAAGTCACAGACTCCGGTCACCAGGAGTTGCTGCAATGCCCCGGGGTCCAAACTGGCCAGCGAGATATAGCGGCTGAGTTCATAACGCCGCGCGTTCTCCTGAAAATAGGAGGCCTGCATGCGACGCAGGTCGTGATTCAAAGTTTCCCCGGCCAGAAGTCCCTTGTGGAGACTGTCCCAATAGCCGAACTGGATGAAGGAGCTGTCCGGAATGCCTAGTTCGAACTGATAGCAACGCTCCACCTGCCGGCACAACAGGTAAGCCAGTTGGTAGCTTTGGAAATAGGTTGCGGAGAGCGAACCCACCATCCAGTCATAGAGATCGTTGCTGGTGAACTTGTCGTTGAGAAAATCGATTTGCTTCTGGATATTGTCAATCTGTTCCTGATGCAGGGTTTGGTTGAGCTGGGCGATCTGGAGGGCAATGTTGGCTTTGTCCAGTTGAGCCGTTGCCTGGGCAATCTGAATCTGGGCCTCGGTTGCAGCCTCTTTCCAATTATCCATACGTCGCTGGTAGCTGCCAATCTTGCCCGAAATGGCCGCTCCCTTTTCCAGGGCGGCGGCAATTACTTTCAGTGCATTGGATGCTGAATGGCTGGATGCCCCCACATTGTGTCCGCCCCAGGTGGCGGCCACGATGGGAGTGCCGCCAAAGCCGGCGGCTCCTAGGGTGATGGAAGGCGTCATGTGTCCCGCCGTAGCGACCAGATCGAGAACACCGGAAATAGCATTGAGGATGATTGCTGTCCCGTTCAGGATCAATTCAATATCTTCCCCGGCATTGGTAAAGCTCTGCGTGGAATTGAAGGTAAACTTCTGCTGGGCCAGGGCCACCCCTTGTTGCAGGTTCACAATGTCGTCCTGCGCCTGCTGGATCTGCCAGTCGAGGATCTGATTGCCATCGGCGAGCAGCTGTTGTTGCAAGGTTTGCTGGAGCAGGGCCAGCGCGCCGGCGTCGACTTTTTCCAGCGCGGCCTGCAGAGCGCCGCCATAAGTGCGCACCGCGCCCACAAAATCGCTGGCGATTGAATAGAGCGCGGTGAAGCGGTAGTTGGGCAACGGTGCAAACACGTTGCTCAGCACGCTCGCCAGGTCCATTCCAGCGGCCTGGGCGGCGATCAGCAGTCCTGGGTCAATAGGTGCGTCGAACAGAGCAAGCTCGAGTGGCGCACCGGTTATCGTTTGGCAGTGGCGCATCTTGGACAGGCGGCCGGAGACCGTGGTCCAGTAGCTCAGCAGTTTGCTGTTGGGCGGAATCTTGAAATAGAAGGTTTGGGGCGCCGGAATGCCGCCTCCGCTCACACCGCCCGCGCCGCCTGCTCCGCCAATCACATTTTCAATCTCCACCAGGGCATTGGCGAACGCGTCGAGTGATGGTTCCAGCTGGTCAAAAGATTCGTCGGCGTGCTGCGGGGGCGGCACAGCTGCAGGCGTCGGACCAAGGATTTCCGCAGCCGTGACATAGAGGAGCGTCGCTTCGCTCAACGCCTCGCGCGACTGGCTGGAGAAAAGATTGTCGGCCCAGGCGATCAGATTGTCGAGGTATGACATTACCGTCGATTTCATGTAGGGCACGCCCAGCCGCAGATCGGCGATGAGGAACGGATTCAAGGGATGGGCGCGCCAGTTGTTGACTTCAGCAACGGCGGTGGGATCGCCGCGGTTGACCGCAAGAAGCAGCTCGTTGATCTGCTCGCCGAGAATTTGTCCAGTGGTCAAATTGTGCAGGGGTTTGGGGATCCAGAAGCGCTGCGGGACCGGATCGCTGCCCTGGCGCGTGGGATTGAAGATGTAGTGAAACCACTTTTGCGCATCTTCAAACTGCTGGTTCTGGCTCAGCAATTGGGCGATGTACAAGGGGATGTGGTAGAAGAGCTCCCAATGGTAGACGGAAAAAGGCGCGTTGCGCGTGAAGTCGAGAAACTGGCGGTCCTGGCCGTTGACGTCGTCATGGTCCCACCGCACCCGCCAGGTAGGCTGGTAATTCGTTCCAAAGCTAAAAACATCCCCGCCACTGGGATTGATCTGGTCGGGATTCTGCTGCAGATTCGGATCATAAAGCAGGTCAAATCCACCTCCGGCCAACTGGTGCCAGAAAAGCCGGGTGAAGGGGTGATAGAAAACATGGAACCAGTAGGTCACTTCAAAAGGCACGCTGCCAGGGCTTGAAGGCGCTACCGGCGACCACATGCTGCCGGTCCAGTACTTCTTCTGACTCTCCACATAGTACGCGCGGCGGTTGTCCTGAAAGAAGAAGTAAGAAGTTGGATCGAAGTTCAGATCGCTGTCCGGTCCAACCACACGGAAGGGAAGCTGCGCTGTGTTAAGCAGCGGGCCAACATTCTGCTCCATGGCTCCCGCCGAGGTAAAGTTGAGCGGTACGACTTGCGAACTTCCTCCCGTGGAGCTGGCTGGAGTTGTTTGCAGAGCGCCGGCCGCGGGAAGCAGGTTTGGTTCTCCCACCAAGTCAGGATCGGCGGCTGCCAGCGGCAGGAGCGGCTGGGCGTCAGGACCATAGGTCTGCTGGGCCCAGGGGAGGAGTTGTTCCACCTGGCCGTGAATGGCGATGTTGAGATTGTTCAGTTCGAGATCATTGAAGCGGCCGTCGAAAACGGCGCGCCCGACGTGCACTGCTGTGGGTGCTGTTGCTTCCGCTTCAATAGCTTCCGCAATGATTGTATCCAGCTGAGCGATTGCATTGTCGAGGTCAGCAACCGCCCCCCCTGCTGTTGCGGCAGCCGCAGCCATCGCAGCAGCCTGTGCCTGGAGCGTTTCTGCCAGAGCAAGTTGTGACGCATTGTAGTCCCCGAAGCGAAACACATCGATCCAGAGATTGGCTCCGTAACCGGCTACCGGTGCAGGCGTCTTCACCTTAATGGTGTAGAAAGCCTCAACCGACTTCACGTCCGAGGCGGAATTGGGGTCGATCAGCGGCTTGTCAAACAGCTTGCCTTTGGAGGCCTGTGCGGGCGCCCAACTGCCATTGCGAAAAATTGAGAAAAAGACGGCCAGGGAGACATACCGCTCCACGTCCTGAGGCGGCGGACTGGTGGACGCCTGGGTCGTAGGCAGTTGCTGCTTGGGCTCGTTGATGACCTTCAGCTCAGGCCAGAAGAGGCAGAGCCGGCCCAGGTAGAGAGCGGGGATGACCTGATGCGCCTTGATGTCAAGTGGAATCTGTGTCCAGCCTGTCCATGCGCCATTGGTGTAGGAACGCAGGTAGAAGAGCGGTGGATCGGCAAGCGTGCGCGCAACTACGTGGATGTCTCCGGTCGAGGGGTCCTCGCAGGTTCCGGTAACCAGCAGATGCGCCAGGCCATCGAGCCGGTCAATGTAGTTGAGCACCACGGTCTCGAGATAGTCCCTGGTGCTCTGGCCCTGGCGGACCTCCTGCTCAAGCTTTTTGTAGATCTCAGTCCGGTTGGGCCTTTGAGATTCGATGAGCCAGTTTTCTGGATAGAGGAAGACCTCGCGGTTGGCCTCCCAGATGCGATAGCGCTTGATCCAATCCCACTGGTTCCACGTATCATCCGCGTTCAGGTTGACAACCACGGCAGGCGCTTCCAGATTCATTAAGCAGCGTTCAACGAAGATTTGAACCGCTATGTAGGCTTGGACAACACGCGATGTGACCTGGCACGAGGTCATCTGTATATCGATTAGGAAGTAGTTGAACAGGCCGTTGACATCGCCATAGATAAGATTGCCGAACATGTCGCGCTGGCCGATCAGGTATGCCTGCAGGGCGGACGAGCGGCGCTCGCGTATCGGATTCATCAGTTGCGAGGCCAGGGTCAGCCATGCGTCATTGCTAGCCTGCTGGCTCTTGAGGACTCCAAGCGCGCCGGAAGAGATGCTTTCAGCCGAGGCCTCGTCTAACGGAACCGTACCCCAGTTCACGATCTGCGCGCCGCTTGCGCCCGCGGCCTGCGCCATGCTCTCCAGCGCACGCAGGGCGTCGTAGGCGGCGGGCTGGGTGTAATTGGCGGGGAACACAAGTTGCAGGGCGCCGGCGAATGCCGCGATGTCCTCGAGCGGCCAGCCGGAGATGGTCGCCAGTGCGGCCTGTGCCGCTGCCGCGGTCCCCAACGTGGCGGAGCTCACTCCGCCGATCACGTCATAAAGGGTCTGCACGGCTGATTGCGGGGGCGCTGCATTGAACTTGCGCGCCAGCTTCACCAGCAGGAACGTGGTCAGCACCGGTGGAAGACCCAGCGGCGCCTGACCGGAGACGACCGGCAGCTGCGTGAAATCCAGCCCTCCATAGATGCCGGCATTGCCAAGCAACCAGGTAAGATCTGTTGCCACCAGGCGAAGACCGCGCACCATGACCGCCGCCTTGTCGAACAACTGAATGGCGAGGAATTGATTAGGGAAATTTGCGGAGGTAATAGGATTGGCTGAGCCGGTAAACACTGGATCCGTGAGGATGCTCAGCAGCGTCTGGCCCGTGCCTTGCAGCTGAAGCGTATTCAGGATGATGGCGCTCACGTCATTGGCCAGGCCGCTGTTGTTCCCGCTGTGCGCATTGGCTGCCACGGCGGCGATCACGCTTCCGTTCAGGTTGGCGCCCGTGGGCGTTACCGCCGCGCCCGCTGCTGCGGCGGATGCAGTAGAGCTCTGCTGCCCGCGCACAACTGTCCAGCTGGTGTTCCCGACTCCGCCAACGGCTGTGACCAGAAGGATCTCTGACCCGATTGAGACGTAGACATTGGGGGGAGGAAAACCTGTGTCGCTTGCAACCGTGATGGATGTCTGGGCGGCGGTGATCGGCGCGGCCAGCGATGTGCTGGCGGACACAGGTGTGACCGATGCGCCGTTAGCTGCGGCTACGGCGGCAGTGCCCTGCTGACCGCGGACGACGGTCCACGTGGTATTACCGGTGCCGCCTACGGCTGTTACCAGCAAGATCTCGGAGCCAATGGAGACATAGAAGTTGGGCTGTGGAAATTGCGCATCACTGGCCACGCTGATGGTGGTTTGCGCGGCCGTGATGGCGGCCGTCAGAGTGGTTGGCAAGCTCTGGACTGCCTGCTGGCAAGCCGCAAGTGTGGCCGCGATATTTGCCTGCGTCATCTGCGCAACTGTGACCCATCCTCCGGTAAGGCCGACAGATGATCCGAGGCCCGCGGCCGCCGCGGTTGTGCCCTGCTGGCCGCGCGCCACCGTCCATGTGGTGTTTCCCGCTCCACCGGCTGCTGTTACCTGCAAGATCTCCGATCCGATGGTGATGTAGAAGTTCGGCGAGGGAAAGCTCGTATCGCTGGCTACGGTGATTGTGGTCTGCACTGCGGTAATAGCAGCCGTGAGCGTTGTAGCCACAGGAGGCGTGAGCAGGTACTCCAGCGCATCCAAGGTGATACCAGGCTGTTGCGCACTCTTTGCTTGCGTCAAGAATGCCTGGGTCGCGGCGGGCGATGCGAACAGCGGGGCTAGCGCAGCCATGGCATTGGCGGCCGCTGGACTGAGCAGCTCCGCAATGGTGATCAGGTCCGATATCTTGAGCTTCGCTGCCAGAGCTAGAGCATTGACGCGGTACAGAAGGCTCAGATTGGCAAGAGTCAACGGGTTGAAGCCGATCGCGTCGCCGCTGGCAGCCGGGGCAGCAGAAGTTCCTTTCTGTCCCCGCACCACAGTCCAAGTGGTGTTCCCAACGCCGCCCACGGCCGTTACCAGCAAAACCTCAGACCCGATGGATACAAAAAAGCTCGGTGCGGGAAAACCCGCGTCGCTGGCCACGGTCAGAGAGGTGTCGCTGGGGGCGATGGGGGCCGCCAGAGTGGTGGCGACGGGCACGGTCAGTCCCACCAGCGTGGTTGCATCGGCGGCGGAGATGCCCAGCGCGGCCTGGATCACAGGCAGATGGCCGCTCAAACGCTGGTCACTCACCGGCCCGCCTGAAGGAAGGACATTCAAGTCGGCGTCGGGCGCGACAGAAGTTACCGCCGGATTCAAAAAGATCTGCGCATAAAACGAGACCGTAGTTGTTCCATCCGGATCGCGATGGGTGGCGGTATCAATGTTTTGATAGAAGGCAATCTGCTGGACCACGCTGAGGCGAGTGCTGTCCTGAAGCTGGCGGAAGCTCAGCAGCTCGACCATGGCGTTCTTATCGAGCGTGCCGTTCCCCACCGCGGGGGAGTTCAGCAGCAGGTCCAGCTCCCACATCTTGTAGCCGGTCGAGTTCCATAGCATCAGGAAGCGGTGCGCGCGATCCAGAAACCCATTGTCGAGCGGAGGGGGCATCACGGGAGCCCCGGCCGCCGCAGCGGCTGCGGCGGTGCCCTGCTGGCCGCGCACCACCGTCCACGTCGTATTTCCGGCGCCTCCGGCGGCGGTCACCAACAGCACTTCCGAGCCGATCCCGATGGAAAAATTCGGCGACGGAAATCCGGCATCGCTGGCCACTTGGATGGTGGTCTGCGCGGCCGTAATCGCGGCCGCCAGTGTTGTGCGTGCCGAAAATGGGGCCAGCATCTGGTTGCTGGTCATGCAGGTGTCGTCGATGCCCTGAATGCCAATGTTCAACCCGCCCTGCACCCACGTACTCTGGAGCAACTCCAGCAGCGATTCGTAAGTGATCGTTGCGGCCTGCAGAAAGGCCGGGACTGGAGTGAGATCGGTTGCGGGGTTCGCCGTATTCCAGGCCATGGAGAGAGGAACCAGGTTCGGCGTGGTGATCAGATCTTCTCCGTGCGGAGCAATGGTGAACCTTTCCGCAGCAACCGCAGCCTTCTGGACCGTGGTCCCTCCAGCGAAGGGCAGCAATGCCTGGCGCACCTGCCACAACGGCAGCTTCCACTGCTGCAGGCAAGTCCGCAGCACGTCCAGACCGGCGCTGTATGGCAGGATGAACGGATAACTTGCGCCAAACAGCGTGATGAACGCTCCCTGATTGAAGTATTCCGGCGCAGCCTTCAATTCTGCAGCGGTCTTGTTCGCCGAAGTCTGCTTCCATCTCGGGTTCCGGGAACCCATGATCTCAGTGCCATTCGCGGTGGTGACGCCGGCAGCCGTGGCCCAATAGATGTTGTAGCTGGTGGCGCCGGGGACAGAATTCCAACTTATAGACACCAGGCCGTCGCCAGGAGTGGCGGTCAGGCCCGTAGGCGCGGCGGGTACCGTGGTCGGCGCGGCGGGAGCAGCGGAAACCCCGCTGGACGCGACGCTCTCGCCCAGGGCGTTCACCGCCGTAACGATGTAGTAATAAGTTGTGCCGTTGACCAGCGCCGTCTGAATGTACGGATTTGTCGCCCCAGTGATTCTGGTGCCGGTCGCGGTAGTTACTCCCGGAGAGGTGGCCCAATAGATGTTGTAGCTGGTGGCGCCGGGACCCGCATTCCAGCTAATGGTTATCTGTGTATCGCCGGGTACCGCAGCCAGTCCCGTGGGAGCAGCGGGGACGGCGACAGGGGCAGCGGGACTCGCTGAGACCTGGGCAGACGCAACACTTTCGCCCACTGCATTGGCGGCCGTCACAATGTAGTAATAGGTCGTGCCGTTGACCAGACCGCCCTGGATGTACGGACTCGTCACGCCCGGGATCTTAGTGCCGGTCGCTGTGGTCACGCCGGGAGCATTGGCCCAGTAAATGTTGTAGCTGGTTGCCCCCGCCACCGTGCCCCAGCCGATAGTCACATTCGAATCGCCCGGCGTCGCGGTTATACCAGCAGGCGCCGTAGGCACGGCAACCGGCGCGGCGGGCGTAGCGGAAACCTCCATGGAGGCCGCGCTTTCGCCCACCGCATTTACGGCGGTGACAATGTAGTAATAGGTAGTCCCGTCAATCAGGGATTCCTGGGTGAAGGTTGTGGAGACGCCGTCGATGGGCGGGCTGATCTTATCCGCGAGCAGTTCGTTCACCAGGTCGATATACGGCAGCACCGTCTCCGTGTTCGGGCAGTTGAGGAGGAGATGGCGTATATCCGGCCGCCGATCGTTCAGTATGTCCAGAGCAGTCCTGGCGCCCTGGGGATGATTGCGCAGCCAGAGAAGAAGATCGCAGAGATATGCGGCGGGACTCAGGACCGAGGTACAACTGTCGGTCTCACAATAGTCCTGCGAACCAAACAGCGTGGCCAGGGACTGGTCGCGCTGGATTGCCTGTTGTGCCAGCCCGGACAGCCCGGAGATTTCTCCCAGCGCATTCGGCAAGACTCCTACGGCATCAGAATGAAAGCGAGTGTACCAGGCGACCAAGTTGGCGTAACGCTGTGCCGCCACCTGAAATACCTGGTTCGCTTCTGTCCTCGTTAGACCAGCGGCTGTGGCTTTCGCGACGAACTGTTTCTGGCCTAAGTTTGCAATTTGTGTCGCTGATTTAACGCCCATACCCAACAGGGTGCCGGTTACGTCCACATTTGGCGCTACCCGCAGTACTCGCTGCATGCTGCGCGCATGCGCCACGACCACAGGTCGGTCCGCAACATTGATGTCGCCGAAAGCTTTATCGCCCTGCGCCGCAAGGTACACTGGAAGGTTGTCCCTGGTCAGTTCGAGGGTCAAGTTGTTCTGAAAAAACTGGATCAATGTTCTTTGCTGTGACGGCGGCACGAAAGCGAGCTCGCCGAGCCGGCTGGCCAGCGCCGGCGTCGGGTACGCGTTGGTCACGCGGGTGTAGATCACGGTCGCGAACACCTCGGCTGGCGTCGATTGGCCGCTGGCATCGATCGCCGGCGGCGCACCCGTCTCATTGATTATTTGCACCCAGTCCTGCAGCTTCAGCCCGGCAAGTTCTTGCAGGTTCTTATATGTCCCTGCGGCAAACCGCTGCACAAGTTCCTGTACCAGGGGCATAAAATTCTTTACGAAGGCGCCAACCGAAAGCGTTCGCTCGACGGCGGAGGCCTCGGCAGCCGTAAAACCATGCTTGCCATCGCCTAACGTGCGCCAGAAGTTCCGCATGGACTGCGAACTGGCAGCCAGCGCCTGCGCGAATGCCTGCTGTTTGCGTTGGGGTAGGTCCGCTACCTGCAGAAGCTGCGCCAGGGTCGTGTTCCCCGTAAGATAAGGCTGATTGAGAAGGTCGGCGGTGCGCAGCGCCTGCAGCTGCTCCAGGATTGCCGGAATCTGCTCCGTGAATTGCTCTCCGATGATGTTGAGAGCAATAGCGGATGTGAGCGTCTGTTTCTGGATGTCCGTGGACAACGCAAAAATCAGAGATCCGATCTTCTGGATCAGGGCGGCAATCAACGTGAAATTCTGGCTGGCATCCAGAAGTGGGCTGGGCAGGGCCGCGGGAACACGCTGGCGGAGGAAAGCAAAAAGCACCGGCGCGGCAATCTTAAACGCCTTCTCCAGGCGGGCCGACACGGCCGCCCGCATCACGGTTTCAGTGTCCTTTCCCAGTTCGCGCGCGAGAAATGTGATGTCCTGATGCGTCTTGTCTTCCACCAGCTCGCTGAGTTTCAAACCTTCCAGTAGCGGCTCCATGGAGCGCACCAGCTTCGCCCATTCTGATTGGTCGTGCGGCTCAACCTGGAGATTGATCTCCAAGTCCGGCTGCGTCTCCGTGAGAGGAGAATGAAGCGGCTCGTCGAGGCGCTTCGAGATGGCCTCCACAATCAGCAATATCGGACGCGGGGCATTTTTAGGGATCCTGTACTTGAGGCGGTATTGCCCATCGTCGGAGGTTTCGCCCACCGCCAGTTTCCTGCGGTTGCGGATGTGCTGCCACCAGAGGACGATCCGGACTCCGCGAAGCGCCTGTCCTCCTCGGCCCGTTACTTTGCCATGTACTTCGTAGCGTCGGACTTTCTCTTCCATAATGTCTTGCCTTGCTGATTTTTTGTGGGGTAGAAGTTGATCCAACGGCGCCCTGCCCTGGGCTGGCCTGGGTCAGCGCTGCGAATGACCATACCAGGCTTACAGCAGGAAGCGTTCGTGCAGCCGGCTGTTAGCGAGATCACGCCGTGACGACTGATACAGGATTCTTGCAGAATATCTTTTATTTCTCTCCTAACCCTGTATGGTAGTGCGATTACATGAGAAATCATTACTAGAATTTTTAGTCCTGGCGTTGCGCTGTCCAAAGCAGGGCAAATAGCGCAGGAGCAACTGGATTCAATTTCCGATCTTCGCAGCGACAAGCCCGTGAATGATTAGAGCGAAAATGATCAACTGCAGACGACTTTGTAGCTGAAAAAGCCTCCGACTTCAACAAATCGCATCAGCTTTCAACCAGAGGTCGCAGCAGGTTCAATATCAACCACTTAAGAACAACAAATCTCAATAAAGTTCAGCAAGGCTTTGCATGTGGTTCGGGACCAGGTGGTCTATCGTCACATGACGGGCACCGCCGTTTGATTCGTAAGCTTTCGCCGAGCACAGAGAAAATGTGATCTCCGCTGTATCGCAGAGTAAAGCGGAGATCACGAGTTGTTAGTTCGGCAGTTGTGCGAGAAAAGCACCCAGCTTGGCTGCGGCCTTGAACTGCGGGACTGGATCGAGCTTCTTGAAGGCGCTGGTGAAGGCATTCGACAAGCTCCACATGGTTCTGGCCGAAAATTCCAGGTGCTGCGGCTCGAAATACAACCGGTGGACTTCGGGCAGCAGGCTCCTGGGCGCTTCCAGCTTGCCGTCGACGACGCCGTGTAGAAGATCAGCTTTGGCGTGTCGTCGGTGATCTGGGTCTTTCTCCACAATTCAACCTGGCGGGCGTGCACCGTGGCTGCCGCGAAAAGGCTTTACTCAACCTCGAGATCAGCAATACAAAAGCGACTCTCAGCAACCATTCCCATCTCGCCCATCCGGAGGCGTAACGCGAGAGCATCCTCGTTTCTTTTCATCGCCTCGGTCAAGTCTCCGCGTTCATCCGCTACCTCGCCCAAATCGAGGAGCGCGCATAACCAACGATACTGTTGTTACTGGTCTCATGGCCGATCTTAAGTGCCTCCTCAAACTGCTTTTGCGCTGCTTTCAAGTCGGTCAAAATTCGGGGGTACAAATTGGTACAAGAAAAAAAATGGGCAGGCTGTAAATGATAGAAACAAAAGGGTTGTACATGGTGGAGCTAGTCGGGATCGAACTGCTCCAGATTCTGAAAACAGGCAAGTTATTGAATCGGCGAATATCGCACAGTGCCCAGACTGCCTAAAACGCCTGCAATGCCGAATTCATTGTACGTTTATTGTACGGTGATTCTGTTCGAAATCAACTCTATTCCCGCTTTCTCATCTGGACTTTCCAAGGAATTGCAAACTCCAAACTCGACTTTAGAGGAGAGGCCCTCCAAATTGATGCGAAGTGGTGCCGAAGAAGGGATTCGACCCGCCGAGTTTTCGGTAATTCTTTCAGCCTCAACAAAATAGCGATAGTCATTGAATACACTGGATTTGCAAATTTTTCAATAGTCTCTATCAGGTTAACTGCGTCAGCTGTTTCAATCTATTTGCGTGATCGGCGGACACCAGAGCCGATTACTTGCAGCAAACTCTGGACACCAAGGCCTGAATTATCTCCAAGAAGAAACGAATGCAACAGGGCGAATCAACATTGCTTCAGCCGCGTCCGAATATTGTGCGACATCAAAATCGAACTGTTGCGCGATTTGGATCGCCTTGTGCATTAATCCTTTGCTCTACTCGTAACATCAAGCCAGATGCGCGCATAAGGAAAATATAGATGAAGGCGGGCATCGGTGTTGCGGTCAATAGCGACATCCTGCGTCCCGCCTTTGTTTGGCACTCAGCGTTCGAATATGTGCCATAAGACATTTCAGGAGCGGCACAATGGGAGTTGTACGATTGTCTCAAATACCTGTCTGGCAGGACCCACGTACTTTTGACCCGGATGCCTCCGGCCCC
>DATEHN010000112.1:0-11092 GCA_035279585.1 Candidatus Angelobacter sp.
AACGAATCCTTGTCCCTCGCCAGCAGAGGATACTCTGCTGCCCAGGAATCTACGGTCGTCCATAGCACATCGACGTGATTACCGTCGTCAGCACAACCTGAGAAAGCCTGTTCCCTACTTTCGGTATTTTCCAGATAAATAAACTTCACACCGTCATTGTTCCCCCAGCGTTTGGGTGAGTCCGAACTTGATTGAACGCCACCATTGGCGAGAATTCCGCCGGCAAATCCGGCCCAATGGCTAATACCTACTCGCAATGGCCGCTCGGTTAAGGGAACGCAGCCGAAGCGCATCAAGTGCCATGAAAATTGAATTTTGATGGGATGAACATCATTGAGTGGACTCAATGCGAATGTAGCTGTCAAGAGTACAGCTATGATAGTGCGAAGGATGGAATGGCTTTTCTGTGCAGCAGGTAAGACTTGCATATAATCGATCTCTTCAGCCTTGAGCAACGTGCGGATCATGGCAGCACCTATCCTGCCTTGCGCATGAATGCGTCACGGGAAGCCAAAGGCTTAAATATCGTTGGGGGCCTTGGAATACCGAATTCTTTTATATTTGGCCGCGCAAGATAGCTGTCATTCCAGCGCTAGCACCTGAAATGAGGCGCATGGACGAACTATGCCAGCCTGCGAAAGGGAGTGCGCCGGATACACTAGCCGAAGATCGGCCAGCAGTCAACAAATTAAGGAGCTGCTGGCATAGCAAAATCAACAAAGCTATAAATGCAAGCCCCGGAGGAAATGATTGAGCAAATCAATTACATATTTGGGACAAAATACTGCACACGCATTCGAATATGCCCCAAATAAAGAAGCTTTTTCGGCTACTTTTATATGTCGCGCTTTTGTAAAAAACCTCACTTTTTCTTTACACCAGGGCGAATAAATGGTAAAGTAGACTATTTCCCTCTCAGCGAGGAAAGCAGTGTTGGACGGTCTTTGACAACTTAGCGGTCAGCGCTTAGTCATTAAGCATTCAGCCCTAAGACAGGCTTGCGACCCCTCTGCCGATTCTCTCAGCATTGGGTCGAATTGGGTCACCTTGGGTCGAATTGGGTTGAAACCGGGGAGAGGGGAGAGTGGAACAAGCAAAATCGCTTCAAACTGTGCTGCACCCCGAAAGTGAGACAGAGATAATATCCCCACTGAGCAGGAAAGGAGCTGCGAGTGGCGAATTTAAAAGGTGCCAAGAAACGCGGGTTGCCGTTTTGGCAGGCCGCAGTGGCGAGGGTGCAGGCAGGAGAGAATTTAGCGGAAGTGGCATTGGAATTGGGAGTGGATCGTCGGGGACTGGCGCGGTGGCAGGAGCGGCTGGACCCGGAGATGCTGCGAACGGACCGGCGGCGGGAGAAAGCGCTGGTGGAGGAAGTGGAGCAGTTGAAGAAGGCTTTGGCCGAGAAGGTACTGGTGGTGGATTTTTTGCGCGGTGCCTTGCACAAGGTCGAGGGGCTACGGCGGCAGAGCGAAAGCGCTGGCGAAGCGGAGTCTACGACCAAATCCAGGAAGTAATGCGTGTGCAAGGCAGCGAGTGGGAAGAAGGAAAGGCAGCAGGCGGTCTGAGTGTGGAGACGATGTGCCAGGTGGCGGTGGTAAGCCGGGCAGGCTACTATCGCAGCTTTGCCGAGCGGTGTCCGGGCGAAGAAGAGATGATGGTGCGGGCGGTGATCCAGAAGATCGTGGTGGAGCATCGACGGCGCTACGGATACCGGCGAGTATGGTTTGAGCTGAACCACAAGCTGGGGATGGTAGTGAATCACAAGCGGGTACTGCGGCTGATGCGGGAAGACAATCTGCTGGCGCTGCAGCGGAAACAGTTTGTGATGACCACCGATTCCAATCACAGCCTGGAGATAGCATTAAACCTGGCCCGGCACATGAAACTGACAGGGGTAAACCAGTTGTGGGTGGCCGATATCACTTACATACGCCTGCGCGAGCAGTTTGTGTATCTGGCGGTGGTGATGGATGCGTACTCGCGCAAGGTGGTGGGTTGGGAGTTGAGCCGTAGTTTGAGCAGCGAGCTGGCAGTGAGAGCGCTGGAGCAGGCGATTGTGATGCGGCAGCCGGCGCCGGGCCTGGTGCATCACTCCGATCGGGGAGTGCAGTACGCGAGCCGGGAGTACGTGGCGTTGCTGGAGCAACACCAGATGGTGGCGAGCATGAGCCGTCCGGGCAATCCGTATGACAATGCACGCTGTGAGCGGTTCATGCGGACGCTGAAGCAGGAAGAGATTCAGGCCAGCGCGTATCGCGACCTGGAACATCTGCGGGAAAACCTGGGTGATTTCATCGAGCGTTACTACAACCGGAAACGGCTGCACTCGGCGCTGGGATACCGGACACCAGAAGAGTTTGAGCGCGAGCAGAGCCAAAACCAGGACCAAAGTCTGAAGCTGGCAACAGTCACTTTGACCTTTGGGAAGGCTAGTCCATTACTGGGAGCGGGGACGGGGACTCAAACGCCGTCCCCTTCCCCGAACCCCAACCCCCTGCTGGAGAATGACGAGGGTGCATGATGACTCTATTAACTGTCTCAAATCAGGGGTTCACCGTTCACAATCACACGTGTGGGATAAATTTTCTGTCTCACCTCAGGGGTGCACCTCAAACTCTCCGCCAAACTGGGATCGATGGGATGGAATGGGATGATTGGGAGGGGGATAGGATCGCCGATCCTGGCCCGTCGCCGAACAGTTGACTTCGCAGGCAAGGGCGCCTGCGTTCCGCGAACTGGGTCAAACCTACGCCAAATTGGGATCAGCTGGGATGGAACCGGGGGGTAGGGCACTAAGAATCGCCGAGATCGCACGGGATCGCCGACATCGCGCGAGATCGGAAAACCGGTGGGAGCATGGGAGACATTGCACAGCCGGGGGCGGCTCCACATGTGAGCCAACACCGGGCTCGCATGGGCCCAACTGTGCCACATGTGCTTTGGCGGGGACAAAACGGTCCTAGATCAGGTTCCTCTCCTTGACTTCCAGATACTGGTTCACCAGCGCAGTGGTGAGGCGGCTGGGGGCGATTTCCAAGGCCAGAGCGCCCTGGTTGCGGACTTTGCCGATCAGGGTTTCACGGCGATGGACCATCTCCTGCGCGGCGGAGACCTCATAAAGCTCTTCAACGCTTTGCGGGGTATGTGCCGCCAGTTGGTTCAGGTCAGTTTGGGCGATCACGGTAAAGAGGAGCAGATGCTTGGAAAGAATGCGCGAAGCGCTTTCAATCACCTCCGGCGTCATGGAGGTATCGGCGAGATCGGTGACCCAGATGATGAGAGAGCGCTGCCGCTGAAGTTGTAAGAGAACGGAGGCGGCGCGCAGGTGATCGGCCTCGGCAACTTCTTCACGGGCAGAAGCCAGGCTTTCAATGATGGCGCGCATGTGGCCCAGGCCGCGGCCCAGGCCAATGCGTTGCTGGATGTTGCGGCCATAAACCAGCAGGCCGACGCGGTCGCCGGAATAGAGCGCGATCTGCGCCAATGAAAGCGCGGCGTTGACAGCGAGATCGAGCTTGCTGAGTTCGCCCACGCGGGCGCGCATGAGGCGGCCGGCGTCCATGACGATCCAGACAGCCTGGCTGCGCTCAACCTGGAAGAGCTTGGTGACGTGCTTGCCCCGGCGCGCAGTGGCGGTCCAGCAGATGTTGCGGAACTCGTCGCCTTTTTGGTATTCGCGCAGGCTTTCAAACTCGCGGCCTACGCCGCGCTGGCGGATGAGCCGCCTTTCCAGCTCGATTTGCCGGGCGCGGGAGAGATAAATGTTGTGGCGCTTGGCGTCTTCAAGATCGGGAAAGACGCGGATGGTCTGCTGGAGATCCGCGCGGGCCCAGCGCTCCGCAAACTGCGAGCCGCTGCGGTAACGCAGATAGGCCGCGCCGAGGTTGATATCGCCGCGCTCCAGCGGACGGACGACATAGTGCGCGGAGCCGGAGTCGCGAGCAGGAGCTTTGATCTCAACGGTGGGAGGTTCAGGAATGATCGATCGCGGCAGATCATCGAGCACGCGGCAAACAACAGATACGTTGCTTTGGTTACGCAGCTCCAAAGTGACTTTTAAGGAGTTGCTGAGCGAAGGCGGACCAGCCCAGGAGCGTTCGAGGACCAATCGGTCAGGCGCGGGAAGGCGGGCGAGATCGATGGCCCAGGCGATGATGGCGCAGAGGTCCCAAGCGGCCATTACCAGAAGAAAGCGCACGTCCCAGAACGCGGGAATGGCCCAGAGCAGGCCGAGTAGCGTGATGAGAAAGAAGCGCCGGCCAAAGCCGAAGCTGAAGCGCTTGGCGCGCTTGACGCGCACTGCAAGCGGCGCGGGCGCTAGAAGTTTCTGCTGCATTACTTGGGGACCTCAACCGAGTTGATGATCTCGGTCAGCACGCGATCGCTGTCGAGGCCTTCGAGTTCGGCTTCAGGCTTCATCATCACGCGATGGCGCAAGACCGGGAGCGCGGAGGATTTAACGTCGTCAGGGATCAGGAAATCGCGGCCTTCAAGCCCGGCAGAGGCTTTGGCCACCTGCATGAGGCTGATGGCGGCCCGAGGACTGGCGCCAAGGGCGAGCGACGGCCAGTTGCGCGTACGGCGAATGATCTCGACCATGTAGCGGAAGAGCGCCGGCTCAACCTTTACGCTTCTTATTTCTGCGCGGGCCTGGGCCAATACGTCAGTGGAGAGAGCGGTAATGTGGGCTGCTTGAAGGTTGTGCGGGTCAAAACCCTGGTGATGTTGCTGAAGAATGCTGATCTCCTGCTCCGCGTCAGGATAAGTAACTTTGATCTTGAGCAGAAAACGGTCAAGCTGAGCCTCGGGCAGAGGATAAGTGCCTTCAAACTCGATTGGATTTTGCGTGGCAAAGACGGTGAAGAACTGCGAGAGAGGATGCGTTGTGCCATCAATGGTGATCTGGCGTTCTTCCATGGCCTCAAGCACAGCGGCCTGCGTGCGCGGAGGCATACGGTTGACTTCGTCGGCCAGCAGGAGATCGGTAAAGAGCGGGCCGTGATGCAAGGAAAAAGTGCTGGTGGAAAGATTCAGCACGTTGCTACCGATGATATCGGCCGGCATGAGATCAGAGGTGCATTGCACGCGGCGAAATTCAAGATCGAAGAGGCGGGCAAAAGTTTTGATGACCAGCGTTTTGGCGATGCCCGGCACGCCTTCCAGCAGCGCATGGCCGCCGCACAGAATGGTGAGCAGGCACTGGTTGATCAGGTCTTCCTGGCCGACAATGACTTTGGCCAGCTCAGTTCGTCCGTGCGAAAGCACCTGCGACACTGTTTGCATTCGAGATGGTCTCCTGTTTTAGCGGAATCAGTTTTAGATATTGAGTGTAACGGTTTAATTTCTGCGCCAGTTCCAAGGCTTGGGTTTCAGACAGCTCTGGATTGCGCAACGCGGCTTCAATTTGATCGAGAAGCTCCCTGAGATCGTCGTCTTTGTAGCGCATACGGTTCTTCACCGCGCGGGCCAGATCAGCCGCAGAGACATCAGGACTGATGCCAAGCTGGCGCGTGGCCAGCATACGGAAGCGGACGTAAGGGACTTCCAGCGCGGCGTGCGTTGCTTTGGCGCGACGGTAGAGCTTGCCCAGCGTATGCACAAACTCCAGCGGCGAGAGGCGCGCAGGCTGCGGCAAGCCGTGGATCGGCCCGTTTCGCCGAGAAAAGGTAAAGATGAGGGCCAGGAAGACCAGCAGGCATTGCAGCAGTCCGAAGAGGATCGGCGGCTGGTGCAGGTATCCATTGAAGGATTGTTGTTCACCATGAAAATATTCGTCCCAATAAACGTGGACTTCACCGGGCTGGCCAAGCGAGTTCAGCAGCAACGCAAGATTGCCGGACTTGGCGATGGCGGCATTGGTGAGCGGCGTGCTGGCGGCCCACCAGATCACCTCGCCTCTCCCGACTTTATAGGAGACCACAATGGGCCGGTCGCCATCAGCATAATGGGTCAGGAAAGCAGTTGTAGTGTCTTTCCAGTATGCGGTGGGCGACATCTGAACAGCGCCGCCGCGGGTAAGCGAGCTGAGCAGTTGCGGCTGATATTCTTTCCAGTTCGGCGAAGGCAGAAATTCGCGCTCGGTTTCCGCACGGGGCAGATACAAGGAAGGAGAAGAGCCTGTTTCAAGAATTCTGCCGCCCAGGCTCAGGTATTTTTGCAAAGCGTTTTTTTCTTCCCGTGAAGGCGGCCGGAAAGGAGATGCCAGAACCAATACAGTATGCGCAGGCTCAGCAGGCAGTTCAGTGGGAGATTGCTCCCAGCGCTCTGCGGTGTAACCAAGATCCTGGAGCAAAAGATAGGCAGCTTTAGCGCCGCGGCTCTGCGCGGAATAAGTGCTGGGAACAACGGTCTCCTCTTCTTCCTGAGATAGAAACGCCAACGCAACAATGAGAGGCAGCAGCACCAGCGCTGACCACATAAGCAGGCGGCGGTCGCTCTTTTCAATCTTCATCGGCACCCCAGCTTTTCCAGTTGGCTCAGGGTGTCATGGAAGTCAGATTCCGCTGCTTCGCCATAGCCGTACCATACTTGTTCCAGCTTGCGCGTGAGCGCGGCCAGCACGGGATATTGCGCGGCCCGAGAACCAATCAGGCGGAGATATTCGCGAGGTGTGCGCGCTCGGTTTGGCTTCCAGGCGCCGTGCTCTTCAAGATAAGAAATGCCGGCCCAGTATGCCAGATGGATAGCATTGCGCCAGTCCTGCTGTTGCGCCAGCGCGCGCGCTTCAGCCAGCCATGCGCGCCAGCTGCGCGCGGAAGGAGAAAAAGGAATGATCTCGCGCTGCGGCAATTCTTCCTGCGGACGGCGCAGGCGGCGGACAGTCCAGATAAGGAGAAGAATGGCGGCGGTTGCTACCAGCAGGTAGATAAGAAGTCGAAACAGGTTAAAAGTAGAGTTGCTGCCGATCGTCCCCCTGAGATGGCGCGCGATCCAGCGGAAAATCCTGGCTAGCAGCGCATCTTTTGCGCTGGGACCGCGGACCTTCTTAAATTCATCCCGGGAAAGAATCTGGCTCAGTTTGCTGTGAGCGTTTGCGAGATCGGACGGCTTGTCATAGCTATCAGCGGCAGCGTTAAGAGCCTGAACATAGCTCTGGAGTTGCGTGAGAAGCGACGCGCGTTTTTCTTCTTTGGCGCCGGAAAAAGCCGTGAGATCGGCTTTGAGGGGCTTAAAGTTGACATTAACTTTGCCGGATCTTGTGGTTACGGAAACCGTGTCTGGGATTTCGGCCACCAGCTTGCCGGCCTGACTGGGATCGGCATTGAGCGCATCAGCCTTTTGCGCCATGTCGTGCAATTGCTGCTTGTATTCGGCGACTGAAATGCTCTCCGCGCAGGCTGGCGGAGTGCAAGAACAGGCCAGAAGCGTGAACAGAAAAATGAGTTTGATTGCGCAGCGATATTTCATCCGATTGTTGGCGCTGGAGCGGCGGCTGCCATTTGTTGCGGCGCTTGTTCACCCATGGCTTCCATCATCAGTTGCAGGTCAAAGGCTTCTTTGCGCACACGTTCATCGTAATACAGCAGCGCAAGGGCAATGGTGGCGATAGGACCAGCGAGCGTTCCAGCAAGGAACCCGGCAAAGTACTGCCAGATGGCCATGGGAATGGCCAAAGCCGCATATTTTTCCATCGCCAACATGGCGACAATGAATACAGGAATGGAAAACGCAAGGGTGAGGACGTAACCTAAAACTCCAGCCAGAAAGAGCACCAGCAGAATGCGGTGCACGCATTTGCCTTTGCTCAGGAAGCGGCTTCGTTTCAGGCAGGCAGCCGCCCCGAGTCTTTCCAGAACACAAGCTGGAATCGCGAGCTGGTAACTGCAGTACAAACGGAGCGCCCAAATGACGCATACAATAACCCCCGCAACGGTAAGTAAACCCACAAGCCAACCCACCATCGCAGAGCTCCCCGAATTTAAATGCAAAGGGCCAAGTGACAAGAGGAAAGAGGGAGCAAAGCCGATCGCTATCGCAATCGCCATGGCTCCGGCGAAACGAATAGCGACGGTGATAACAATGCGAACTATTCGCCAAACCAGGGGACGGATAGCTCTGTATGATTCGCTGATTTTTACTGCATGTCCAAGATGGACTCGCGAAACGGCGTAGACAGTGGCCCCGGTGGCCAGCGACAGAACCAGCAAATACAGAACAATCATCAAAAGAACGCCTGCTGCAAAAGCAATCCCTGTGGCAAATGGATTGAGTTTTGGGATGGAAAAGAGAAAAGCCAGCAGAACAAAACCAGTCTGTGCCACCAGGATGACGGCGGGAGGCAGAGCCGCGATGCCGGCGAAGAGCCAGAAATTATTTCTGTAAAGATGAAAAGTCCGGTCCAGCACCTGAGAAGTGCTCATGGGCCGCAGGGTTGAATCCATGGGTGGCATCTCTCTTTAGGGGGGCGGGTTGCATAGTAACACAATCTTAGCTGGGTAAAGACTGCTAACTTACACTGGCGGCGCTGCAGCGGCCATGGGTTGCGGTGTTTGCTGCCCCACCGCTTCCATCATCAATTGCAGATCAAAGGCCTCTTTGCGCACGCGCTGATCGTAATAAACCAGGACCAGGGCGATCGTCGCAATGGGCCCGGCTATAGCACCGCCAAGGAAATCTGCAATATAAATCCAAATTGTAGCCAGTATGCTCAAGTGCGTTTTGGCCGTCATGAACGCAGAGTTGTTGGCAATGAGGGCAGGCAACTGCAATACATAGCTAAGAATAAAGGTCATCAAGCCGGTAAGCAGGATGATGCCCAAGATGCCCCACTTGGTTCCGTTTGTCAGGAATTTGCTGCGGCGAATCGAGATCATTACCGGCAAGCCTTCCAGCGTGCAGGCGGGCACGGCAAGCGCGTAACGGCAGAGAGCAAAGAAGATCCATACAGCCGCGCCTACAATCAAAGCCAATCCCCCGAACACAATTACAAGCGCTATTACGATACCTGCACCAGGGCTTCCACCGCCCTTGACAAGCAATGCAATGAAGAAAGCCGTCAGCAGAACTAATGCGTAGCTGGCCAGCAGAGGCCCAAAGGTAATAATCGATATTGTCAATAGCAGGCCCATGATGCGGCCGAAGAGGTGCCTGATCTTGCTGTAGGACTCCGCGATGGTGGTTGTCTTGCCCAGGTGCACCATGGAAACTGCGTAGGCTGTTGCGCTGGAAGCCAAAGCCGTGCCCACCAGATAGACGATTGATCCCACCACGGATGCGATGATCATGCGGACAAAAAACGCCTGCATAAACTGAGGCGTCATTGCTTCCGGCTGCTGCGGCATGGTGATTGGCCCAAAGATCTTCAACTGAACCAGCAGGGCGATCAGCTTGAGCGTGGGTGTAATGATGGCGATACCCGCAAACAAGACAAAGTTGTTGCGGTAGAGATAAAACGTACGATCGAGCACCTGCGAAGTGCTCATGGGGCGTAGAGCCAGATCCATAAAAACGGTTCTCCGTCCAAGGGGAAAGGGTTGAATAGTAGCATAGAACACTTGGCGCTCAATGGGATAGACCTGTCTTTCATTTTCGGGAGTTTTTCTGTAATTGGCTGGATGCCCCCGACCTGCTTTGCCACAGCTCCAGCCGCCATGCAGATGCTTTGGCTTGTCGCCTTTTGATAGGATTACCAGCTTCCTATTGAGGGGGACTGATGAAAAACTTCATCCTTTTTATAACCACGTTTGCCCTGACCGTACTGGCCACGGGCCAGGAGCAGAAACCCCAGACCCAGCAGGTCCAGTACGTGCGTTGCGGCGCGTTGCTGCAGCCGGAGACCGGCAAGCTGGTGCAAAATGTGCTGATCACCGTGCAGGGAGAGCGTATTTCTGCCGTGCAGGAAAACGCCAATCCACTGGAGGGCGCAAGCGTGACGGACCTTTCAGACCATACCTGCCTTCCCGGCCTGATTGATACCCATACGCACGTGCTGCTGCAGGGCGACATTACCGCTGAGGACTATGACAAACAGCTTCTGAAGGAATCCACAGCTTATCGCGCGATCCTGGCGACGCGGTCAGCCCGACGAGAGCTGGGGTACGGTTTTACCACCATTCGCGATCTGGAGACTGAAGGCGCCTGGTATGCCGACGTTGACCTGAAGAAAGCCATCAACAACGGCATTATTCCCGGGCCGCGCATGAGGGTAGCGACGCGCGCCATGGACGTAACCGGCGCGTATCCGCTGCTGGGATATTCGCCAGAGATACAGGTACCGCATGGCGTGCAGGTGGTGGATGGCGTTGAAAATGGGCGCAAGGCTGTCCGCGAGCAAATCAGCTACGGCGCTGACTGGATCAAGGTTTATGCCGATCGCAGCTACTTTGTCCGGCCAGATGGCGTGCTGGATGACATTCCAACCTTCACACTCGACGAGTTGCGCGCCATTGTGGATGAGGCCCATCGCGAGCATCACAAGGTGGCCTCACATGCCATGGCGCTGAATGGAGTGCACAATTCGGTTGAGGCAGGCGTGGATTCCGTGGAGCATGGCAACTACATTGCCGATGCTGACCTGAAAACCATGGCGCAAAAGGGGATTTTCTACGTGCCAACTATTTTCGTGGGCGAATATGTGGCCCCAGGACGCGCCGCAGCCGGAGCCAAGGTCTGGGTTGACATGCTCAAAATCCATGAAGAGACCTTCCATCGCGCGCTTAAAGCGGGCGTGAAGATTGCTTTTGGCACAGACGTTGGCGGCTTTGATTGGAGCATTGATCCCGCGAAAGAGTTTCCTTACATGGTCAAGTACGGCATGACGTCGGCACAGGCCATCCGTGCCGCCACCACCAGCGCCGCTGAATTGCTGGACATGCAGAATGACGTCGGCAGCATTGCGCCGGGCAAGTACGCAGATGTGGTCGCGGTAAAGGGAGATCCTCTGGCAGACATCTCGCTCCTGGAAAAAATTGATTTCGTGATGAAGGGCGGAGAGATTTATAAATCCCCCGCACACTAGTGTAGCGTCCCTAACGCTTCTTTGCATTTGGCGACTTTTGCCAAGATAGTTTCGGCATCCTTGGTCCATACGAAGATTTTTGGGTTGCGGTTGTGGATGGCAAGATACTTTTTGATGGCTGCGATGAGGGAAGCA
>DATEHN010000113.1:0-132744 GCA_035279585.1 Candidatus Angelobacter sp.
GAGATCGCCGTGATCGCGCGAACATCGCCGTGATCGGAAAGGCAGTGTAACCCTCTGCCGAATCGTGGGTGACATTGGGTGCGGTTGGGTGAAATTGGGTAAACAATAGGAGGGGAGGGGTACCCTTGGTGAATGCTCGGAAATCCTACTTTCTTCCTTCCTTCTTCTGCGCAATCACCAATCCCCTTGGCGTGGGCAGCAGCACGACTGAGACGAGCCCTTCCTGCTCCAAACGCAATGCGGCTTCGCGGACAGTCTTCAGATGCGAGCTGGCGTCGTGCATGAGGATCAGGCCGTTGGGATTGATCTGGGGAAGGAAGTGGCGGACTTCAGGCTCGCGGAGTTCAGGGAGGGAATCGCAGAAGAGAACATCAATCGTGCCGGAGACGCGCGTCTCAAGACTGGATTCACAGCGGAAGTCGATAAACTTCTTGAGACCGGAAGCTTCAATCTTCTCTCTGGCTTTGGCAAAAACTTCTTTATCCGGCTCACAGGTAATGATCTTGCCGGAGCCGTTCAGCTTCAAGCCCTCAGCCATATAGATGGTGCTTACGGCAAGAAACGTTCCGGTCTCAACCACCAGGTTAGGCTTGACGGTGGTCATGAGACATTTCAGGAAATCGAGCACTTCCACTTCAGCAGTCATGGTGTCAAACATTCTCCAGCGCTCCGGGTGCGGGCACTCCGGCGTGGCGCGATGGTATTCCGGTTTGGTTTGCTGGTTGCCGTGCTGGACTACGTGATCAAGGACTTTGTGGACGGGATCGACTTTGCGAAATCGACGCCTCGCGATCATCAGCAGAATGATGCCTGCGATGACGGTGAGCAGCGCGGCGATCTGTGCGTTGCTCATGCCCCACAAGATCCGCGGGTTGATGCGGATAAATTCAACCAGGAATCGCTCTAACCCAAAGAGTATGAGAAATTCTCCGACAATCACGCCAGGAGCAAGCGGATGCTGAATGGAGCGCGTGCCGCGCCGCCAGATGTACCAGCAGATGAGCACGCAGACAATGAATTCATAGATCGGCGTGGGATGGACCACGCAGTTTTGCGGCCAGCCATTGAGCGCGCATGTGCCGTTGGGGCCAGTCGTGGGAACCAGGCCATCAGGAAATGCCATGCCCCAGGGCAGATGTGTGGGGCGGCCGTAGTCGCCGTCGCCGGAGATGAGGCAGCCGATGCGGCCCACGGCGTATCCGACAGCCGCTGCCGAGCTTGCAACATCCAGCATGGTCAGCAGGCCAACGCGATAACGCCGCGCCAAAAAAAGCAGCATGCTAATGCCGGCCACAAAGCCGCCAAACCAGGCAAAGCCGCCGCGGAACCATGCCACGAGCGCGCCGAAGTTGCGCAAAATATCCAGGTTGAGCCGGTCTGCAGGCGTATCAATCACGTGCCAAATCTTGGCGCCAAGAATTCCTGCAAACGCAACCAGAGCGACAACGTTATAGACATCGATTGGGAGCTTGCGACGTTTGACCTCAGCTTCAAGAGCAAAATATGCGGCGGCAAAAGCCAGCAGCATCAAAAGGCCGAAAGTAGGCAGATAAAATCGGCCAATGTGGATGTATGGAAGCAGAGTTCAGCGCCCCTGGTGGAAGAAGTAAAAGACAGTATAAATTGCCAAAATAGCCGGAATTGCCAAAATTGACAATTTAAATTCGTCTAGAAATTTAATTCGTCTATAAGGAGGATCTAGGTTGCTTTAGTGGGCCGGCGTCTCGCCGGGATGCGTCATGGTCACATCGCGCACCTCAGCAGTGGCGCGCACGGCAAGCCGAGCAGGAAGAATCAGCAGGCGAGGCAGCGTGCCATCTTTGCGGCGAAAACGCTTGAGATCGGCCATGGATTTTATGCCCAGCCGCTCCGCCATGAGCGCATGAGATGGCACATCTTTTATCTCAAACAAATCTGCCGGACGAAAAGTCTGGTGCTTGGCCATGAGCAATTCGCGCTCACTTCGCAAGTCAGCGCGCAGGCTGGGATCAAGAATAAAGCACCAGAACACGTCCCAATCGCGCGGCTTGCCGTCAACCGTGTACTTGTTGATGACAAGGTTGTGATCGTACTCCGTCTTTCCCGGTGTGCGATATTGCACGCCCGGCACCACCACATAGAGATTCAGACGCTTGTCCGCAGGATTGTCATCGCCCAGTCGCTCACCCAGGTTCCACGGGCCAACAGCAGCAAGCTTGCGCGTGCCCGCAGCTTCAGGAGTAAAGATTAGGTCGTCGCCATCATGATAGACAGAGAACGGCTTCACCGCCTGATGCAGGGAAGCAGCGGCAGCAAAGCCCGCAGCGGCAAGTACCACCGCGGAAACGGTACGAATGTGGCAGCGCAACATGTAACCCTCGAATTATTCCAATTCCAGCAGCCCAGAGCAAGACGCCAAACGGACAATCCGAGGGATGCTAAAGTGAATAGACCGTGCGTAACATCCTCCAACATCGCGGCATGCGCTTCATCTTCGCCGCCAATCTTATCTCCATGATTGGCAGCGGGATGAACTCTGCCGGCGTTACCTGGTTTGTCCTGCAGAAAACGCACTCAGAGATGGCGCTGGGCACGCTGCTGATGCTGCAAACCATTCCGGCTTTGCTTATGCTGCCGTTTACCGGCGTGGTGATTGACCGTAAAGATCGCCGCAGGCTGCTCATGATGCTGGATGCAGTGCGCGGGCTGTTGATCCTGGCCGTGGCGGTGCTGGCATATCGCGGCGCGGCAACGCTGTGGGAAGTTTATTTGATGTCTGTGTTGGTGACTGCCGGTTTCTGGATGTTTTGGCCCACGATTACCGCGCTCATCCAGGAGTTGACGCCGGATTCGCAATTTGTGCATTCCAACAGCTTTCTGCTGGCTGGAGTGCAGGGTGGATGGCTGATAGCAGGCGCGATCGTAGGGTTTGTCTATAACAAGATCGGCCTGGCAGGAGTACTTTTCATCGACTTCACCAGTTACGTGATCTCGTTCACGTGCTACCTGCTGGTGCGCAAAGGACGGCAAACGGTTGCTGTCGCCGCAGAAAGCATGGAACACGAAAGCGCTGTGGCAAAGTTCCTGCATGAATTGCGTGAAGGCATCTCCTACATACGTTTGCGGCCGCGGCTGGCGCTGACGGGCGCAGCCTGGGCCTTGTTCATCGGCGGAATGCTGACGCAGGGCGTGATTACAGCTCCGTTCAGCGATCGCATTCTGAAAGCCGGAGCGGTTGGCTATGGCTGGCTCAACGCCGGATGGGCCGTGGGCGCATTCCTGAGCGCGATCTATACGCCAAAGCTGATTCGCGGCACCGGACATCAGCGGGCTGTGGGCATCTCCATGGCGTTGCTGGGAGCCTCGCTCATCTCTCTTCCTTTTCTGGGGGCGCATCTGCATGGACTGCTAAGCCTCAGTGCTTCACTCATTGTGCCTCTGGCCTTGGCGGTTGCGGTGATGGTGTATTGCCTCATGGGTTGTTGCCGTGCCTTGGGCGGTGTTGCCATTACCAGCACCGTGATGGAGTTGGTGCCAAAACATTTTATGGGCCGGGTGCAAAACACATTTTATTTTCTGGGAACGCTGCTGCAACTGGTGTTCTCCTTCACAGTGGGCACTGTGGCGCACAGGCGGAGCCTGGCAGCGGGGTTCGCGATTGTAGGATCAATTTATCTTCTGGCTTCTTTGGCCGGCTCATGGCCAGTAAAGGAATCCGAGCCAGCCGAAGAATCCGACTCCATGGCCCAGGCAAGCACGTGATGCAGCCGTAACAAAAGAGTGGCGGCCTTTGCGATATTGCCTTGCCCTGCCTCACTATTCGCGTAGAATGCCTTTAAACGCGGCGTTGGAAACGGGCACAGAATTCATGAATAGCAATCCCGTCAAGCACAATGAAGCCGATGGCCAGTTTGAAATCGCGCTGGACCAGGGAGCTGCCTTTCTCCAGTACCGGCGCATGGGCGACACCATGCGGCTGATCCACACGGAGGTTCCTGAAGCTATGCGCGGACGCGGGTTAGGCAGCCAGTTGGTTCGCGCTGCTCTAGACTATGCGCATTTCAACCAGCTTAAAGTCGTTCCCATCTGTCCGTTCGTGAAGCTGTATCTGCAAAAACACCCAGAAGCCGCAGTTTGAAAAACACATCGTTCCGGAAAAGCTTTTTACGTTTTTGGCTTCCAGCCCCTCTGTCACAATCGATTTACGGATTCAAGATTATCTTGCCGAACTGTTCACTCTTTTCCAGGCGTTGATGCGCTGCCGCGGCTTCGCGGAGAGGAAAACTTTTATCAACCACCGCTTTAATTTTTCCGGCGAAGATGTGCTTCATGACCTCATGAAAGTCGCCCATGGTCCCCATAAATGAGCCCAGGAATGAGAGCTGCCGGGCAAATAAAAACCTGATATCGAAGCTGGCTTCCGGGCCGGTGGTGGCGCCGCAGGTCACTAACTTGCCGCCGGGCTTAAGCGACTTCATGCTCTCCTGCCACGTAGCTTTGCCTACGTGCTCAAACACAATGTCGCACATCTGCTTGTTGGTGGCCTTCTTCACCTCATCGGCAATTTTTTGTTTGTAATGGTTGATTACGTGGTCTGCGCCCAGATCGCGGCACTGGTCAAGCTTTGTTTCATCACCCGCGGTGGCAATGCAGGTGGCGCCAAACATCTTGCAGATCTGAATGGCAATGGAGCCGATTCCAGAACCGCCGCCCAGGACCAGCACGGTGTCTCCGGGCTTGATGCCACAGCGGCTAACCAGCATGTGCCAGGCTGTGACGGAAACCAGCGGCAGTGAAGCTGCTTCATCGTAGGTGATCTCGTCAGGGATGGGCAAAACGTTGACGCGCGGCACGGCAATGTACTCGCAATTGCCGCCATCGTTGCCATAGCCAAGCACCGTGAACTGAGGACAGAAATTTTGCTGTCCCTCAGTACACCTGGGGCAAACGCCGCAAAAAGTCATCGGCACAAGCAGCACGCGCTGGCCCGGCTCAAGGTCTGTGATGTAGTCGCCAACGGCGATAATGTCGCCGGAGACATCACTGCCATTGATGTGCGGCAGCTTCACGCCCGGCAGCCCCTTGCGGATAAACAAATCCAGATGATTCAGCGCGCACGCCTTCACCTGCACCAGCACCTGATCGTGCCGCGGGTTGGGATCGTGCACATCTTCATACTTCAGCACTTCCGGACTGCCGAACTCATGGAAACGTACAGCTTTCATCAGGGAGCCTCCTTGCGTGAAGGATAAGAGAATTGGTAAATGGGTCATTTGGTAATTGGGTAATTGAAAACCCTTTTACAGCCCGGCCTTCAATTACCAATTTACCAAATTACGCAATTACCAAATCTTTGCCACGATTTACAATTCCTCAAATATGATTACCGGCCTCCACGCCATCCTCTATGCTCATGATGCTGAGAAAATACGCGCTTTTTTGCGTGACATACTGGGTCTCAAATCGGTCGATGCAGGCCATGGCTGGCTGATCTTTGCCGCTCCGCCGGCAGAGCTTGCCGCTCATCCGACAGAGGAGAATGAAAAGCCGCATCACGCGCTCTATCTGATGTGTGACGACCTGAGTGCCACCATGAAAGAACTGGAAGGCAAAGGCGTGAAATGCAGCGCGATCACAGAAGCTCGCTGGGGTTCCATTACGTCGATCCATCTGCCCGGCGGCGGCGAACTCGGTCTGTATCAGCCCAAGCATCCGACTGCGCTGGGCCTTTGACTTCCACTCATCATCGGCAGACTGTTGGCTTATCCATCCTCTATCCCTGGCGAGACGCCACCGCGAGCCGAGCGAGCGTCGTTCCCGATTTCCACTGTGCCCTTGACGCAGAGGCGAGGGGTCTGCTCCCGCCGCTTTTCAACTCCCACGAACGGCTATACCTATCAGCAAAATATAGATCGCATGCCTCGGCGGTGAAAAAAATCACCTCACTTTTGTTCTTTTGTTTACTCATCCATCAACTTTTTCGCCGACCCCACCCCCATAGGAACTTTTATTGCAAACAAAAGCCAAACCCAACTTCGACCGAACGGTGACCGACCAGTCGAGACCTCCTTTTTGCATCATGTCGCCTGTCCATCTCGTTCAATTTTTTTTGACCGCGCCAAGTTTGAAATTTAACGCCTAATACATAGTGATCAACACGAACATCCGACAGGCTTGGGCTTGAAATCACTCAGCAAGTGCGGCCAGCTCGCATCTTCAGGGACAAATAAGTCAGCCGCGTTTCCACCCCACCCGGCATTTTTGCATTTTTATTGCAAACAAAGGCGCTTACGCCAATCGACCCTTGGGTGGCCCTTGCGTGACCCTTGGGTGACGCCTGGGTGACCCAGGGGTGACCCAAGCGTCACCCGATCCCAAACCCAATCCCAACTCCAAGTATGCAGAGGCGTCGCAACTTTCGTGAAATGCTGATTGTCGGTCGCCGAACTGCTATTTTTTCAAAGATTCGCAGAACCTCCCGGCCTGGGCCGGATGAGCCCTATTCCCCATTTGATATTATCGTATTTTGTTCGCTTTTTGTCAAGAGAGAAAATCCCTCGTATTGTCTCTAGTTTGGCTGAATACAGTATCCCTCTGTCTTCCTGAACGAGCACGGCCGTCGCGGAGCGCTGGCCACGATCATCAATGTGCGCGGATCGATTCCTTCAGCATCCTGGAAGTTTTTGTCGAAACCTGTTTTGGCTGTTTCAACGCTCTACATATTCGGCGCGGGACATTGGTCTGCGCCCTCTGCGGTTTCCGCTTTTTGGGGTCGATGGGCTCCGTGCCTCCGTGGTGGATTTTGTGCCATCCGGTAAAATATCCCTGTGGACATCTATGAAGAGATAACCCGCCTTCGCCGGGAAGGGCGCCGGGCGGCGCTGGCGACCATCATCAACGTTCGCGGCTCCATACCGTCCTTTGAGACGGCCAAGATGCTGGTGCGCGATGACGGCTCCATTGTTGGCACCATTGGCGGGGGCTGCGTGGAAGCTGAAGTCTGGGAAGCAGCCCGCGAAGCGATGAAAACCGAAAAGTCGCAGACGCTCCACTTTGATCTGAACAACAATCCCAAATATGACACTGGCCTGGTGTGCGGCGGCACCTTGGAAGTTTTTGTCGAGCCGGTGCTGGGGGTTTCCACGCTCTATATTTTTGGCGCGGGGCACGTTGCCTGGAGCCTGTACAAAGCGGCCCGCATGGCCGGGTTTGACGTGGTGGTCACCGACGATCGCGAAGCCTATGCCAATCGTGAGCGCTTTCCTGATGCCCGCGACGTTTACGCAGACGAATATGAGCGCGTGACCTCACAGCTTGCTCCGAATGACTCTTCTTATATCGTGATTGTTACCCGCGGCCACCGTGACGATATGCGCGTGCTGCGCTGGGCTGCGGAGACTCCCGCTCGCTACATCGGTATGATTGGCTCACAACGCAAGACCATTGCCATTTACAAGGAGTTGGAGAAAGAAGGCATCCCCGGAGAGAAGCTGGCGCGGGTCTATGCTCCGGTGGGGCTTGATATTGGCGCCGTTACGCCGGAAGAGATTGCCATCTCCATTGTGGCTGAGTTGATTGCGATCCGCCGCAACTCGCCCACGCCGCTGCCGCACATGAAGAGCGCCAAAGCGGCGGAGATCCTGAAGCAGCTCTAGCCGCGAATGCTCCAGTAATCAACCGTCATTCCCGAACAGGCTGCGCCTCGCCTTTGTGCATTTTCTGATCCTTCGATTCGACCGGCAACTCGGGGATGAGCTTTTTGTATTGCTTGTAGTTGACCAGGACGTAGACGAGCCTCTCGTCCGCGTCAGACAGCCTGATCAGGATGCCGGAATCTGTTGTCCATAAGTCCATCGGCGTGCCCTTAGAAGAAAGACGATAGTGTTTGACGGCCACTCTGGTTCCGGCGACTTCCAGACGTTCAGCGGCAACAAATTCCAGTGGTCCCTCTTCTTCCGAGCTCAAATCGCATTCCACGCCTTTCCCGCCCCCCGCAATAGTAACCACCGATAGAGGCGCATTGCCTGCCTCCAGGTGGGCCATATTGACGGCGCCTCCTATGAGCCAGGGCATGTCAATGGCAAACAGATTGTCAACCCAGAACCAAAACGGTTCGACGTACTTATACGGCTTGCAGGTAACCGCGCCTTGGTCTGAGCGCTCATGGCAGGTAACCAAACCGTTGGCGAACGTGCAACTCATGTCACCTATGGCCTTTTTATGGCCTTTCATGTAGGCCTCATACCCAATCATTGTCGGAACCAGCCTTTCGTTCAGCTGCTCGATCTGGAAAATTCTCCCTTGCATGTCAGCAGGGCCCAGAATTTCTGAACGGAGGCGATACCCTCCTGACCGGTTACTGTGCAGCGTCCAGCGAGTAGTTGTTCTTGCTGACAGAGCTCCTGACCCCAAAGCTGCTCGTGCTTCATATTCGCCCTCAGCCACTTTCTCCTGGGCCAACACCGGGAGCCAGGAAAACCCAAACGCCAGCAAAGCCGCGATAAAAAATGTTCGCATACGTGCGAAGTTACGCGTCAGCAGCAATCGGACTCAAGCGGCAAGCTACGGCAAGGCTCAAAACCGCACTTTGACGCGCGGAGAACGGGCTGCCGCTCTGTTTCCCTGAGAGATATCGTTGCGGACGCGGTATATTTTACCCATGGCCCTCTCACCTTCATTTGCCGGTGTAATTCTGGCGGCCGGCTCATCCTCACGCATGGGCCGCGATAAAGCCCTGCTGCCGTGGCGCGACAGCACATTTCTCTCCGCCGCCATTCGTATGTTGCAGCCCGTCACCGAACTGGTGATTGTGGTCGCCGGGGCCAATGCGTCCGCCTTATCGCCCATCGCCGATGTTCACGCCGCATTTATCGCCGTAAATCCTGATCCCCAGCGCGGCCAGTTCAGTTCACTGCAGGTCGGCTTGCAGGATGTGCTCAATCGCGGCCGGGATGCGGCTATTATTACGCTTGTGGACCGGCCTGCCGCCGAGGCTGAAACTGTCCGGCAGATCAAAGCAGCGTTTCTCTCTGCCGATGAGCGCACCTGGGCCGTGGTGCCGGAGTTTGGCGGCAAACATGGCCATCCGTTTGTGATTGGACGGGAAATGATTGAAGCGTTTCTGCGTGCTCCCGCCGGCAGCACGGCGCGTGAGGTTGAGCACGCCAACCAGCAGCACATACGCTATGTTCCTGTGAGCGATCCTTTGGTTGCTGCTAACGTAGATACCCCTGAAGACTTTGAGCGCATTCGCACAGGAACACCAGCTTCATGAGCCAAACAAAATTTTTATCTGCAGGACAAAAGTTTGCCGAGTCTGTTCTGGCCCTGCGGCCACGGGTGGCTGTTTTTGATTGCGACGGCACGTTGTGGAGCGGCGATTGCGGCGCCGACTTTTTCTACTGGGAAATTGAGCGGGGCATGCTTCCCGCGAAAGTTGCCGGGTGGGCAACTGCGCGCTATGCCGATTACAAAGCAGGAAAGGTGGATGAAGATACGATGTGCGGTGAAATGGTCACCATCAATGCCGGTATCACGATGCAGGCATTAGCTGAGGCGGCGGAAGAATTTTTTCCGGCCGTGGTGGAGCAGCGCATCTTTCCTGAAATGCTGCGTCTCGCTCGTGAGCTGGCCGCAACCGGCTGTGATATATGGGCCGTTTCCTCAACCAATGATTGGGTGGTCCGTGAAGGCGTTAAGCGCTTTGGAATTCGCGGCAGCCGCGTACTGGCTGCTTCTGCCCACGTTGAGAACGGCGCGCTTACTGACCGCCTGGTTCGCGTGCCCAGCGGGCCGGCAAAAGCCGCAGTCATTCAGGAGGTCGTGCGCAGGCCGGTGGATATATGTTTCGGCAACTCAATTTTTGACGCTGCCATGTTAGGGATCGCCCGCTATGGATTTGCCATCAACCCGAATCCCGATCTTGAAAAAATTGCGCAAAGCAAAGGCTGGCAGGTGTATTGGCCGGCTGGAACGAAGGAGCTTTAGCAACAGATCGCGCAAATGAATGCTGATCAAAAATAACCCGCGAAGACACGCGAGAAATACAATTGAAATCGAATTTTGCCGAGATGTAACTGATCTTTGACTTGAATGTCTGATCAGCGCTCAGCGCAAATCAGCGGCGAGATGACTTACCGGAAAAATTCCTGGACTTTTTCCTTGAACCATTCCCAGCCGGTAAGCGGGCGCGGCGGAGGCACGGCCCAGCTTCTGAGCACGTTAACCCGTTGGAAATCTTTGGGCACCTCAAAAAGTGATAGCTCCAGCGGCCCTTCCTTCAACTCAACCACTTCAGAACCCCAGGTGGAAGAGAGCATGTGCTGTGTGCCATCGGCCTCGGTCACTGGGCTGCGCAGCGTGGTAACGACTTTCACGGGAAATCCGGTTTCAGTGCCAGTGCGATGGACTTCAATCTTATCCATCTTGTTGTAGCACTTGTCCGTGGAACCGGCGGAAACTTCAGCCGCAACCACCACGCCAAGGCTGTCTTTCTTGTCCCGGCGCCACTCCGGCAACACTGAGCCGTCAATATACCAGCCGTCAGTCTCGCTCTCTGAAGGCTTGGAGCATGCTCGCGGCCCGGCGACGCGTCTTTCATGCGTAATAATGTGGCGGGCCATGTGGCCAAAAATCTCTTTTCGTTCACCCGTATCGGTGTTTTCAATCCAGATCTGGAGAGTGCCGCCGGAATCGATGGTTGGCCTGGGCTTGATGCCTACGGTCGTTCCGCGCGTGTCTGTCTCATAGGAAGTGTATTCACGGGCCTGCATGTCCAGAACAAAGACCCGGTCATGATCTCCGCGCAAAATGATGGTGGCCATGGGAGGGCCGGTGCGGTCGCGCATCTGCGATTGCCATTCATTCCGCAGCCGGTCTGCTGCCAGATATTCCGTGCGCGTATCTGTAAAACCCGCCGTTACCTGCCGGGTCACGATTTTTACGCCATTTACAGACGGAGCCGGAGAGGTGAACGTGGTCACAACCAGCAGCATCGTTGCTAGCGGTATATTCATTTTTCTCTCTCCGCCTCTGGGCTAGGCAGGTTTTGGGGCACTATTGTACCGCCAATCGGCGTCGGCACAGCAGATTTAATGTGAGAAGGCTGGGGCCAGATGCACTGTTGCCTTAGAAGTTAACATGTTACGGAGTTTAATACCAGCAATATACGGACAAATCCACTCTGGATTCTCTCTGATAAACAGCTTCTCTAAAGTAACCGGTGGGCCTTAATTGTTTGCAAAAGCGAACGCTGCGACTACGCATTTTGCAATTTTTTCAGCATCTGACTCAGCGCGTCCATCGCCAGGTGTGTGGCGTGCATAGAGGCGTTAGGCAGGCCCCCTAGGGCTTCCAACAGCTGCTCACGTTGCAGCGCTGAGGCTTCAGCCAGAGATTTGCCCTGTATCATTTCGGTAAGGCATGAACCGGCAGCAATGGAAGCGACACACCCGCGCGTGCGGTAGCGTACCTGGTCAATCCGGCCATCAACCAGCTTCACCGCCAGGTTCATAATGTCGCCGCAGACCGGGTGCTCAAGACGGACCTCAGCATCCGGCGCGGCAAGCTCGCCTACATTGCGCGGATGCTCGAAATGATCGAGGACTTGCTGGGAATAGGGCATTTGTCGCTCGGCACAAGACCAAAACCAATTTACCGCAAAGGGCTCGGAGGACGCCAAGAAAGAAAAGGAGCAAGAAACGGAAAAACTGGTTCCATTTTCGTTATTTGGTGATCGCCTTGAATGGTAATCTGGCAATTTGAATTTCGGTCTTGGCATTGTGCGTTTCAAAATTTGCCAATTACCAAATTACTCAATTACCAAATCTCCTGTTAGGTGGAAACGGTTGGGAACCATCAAGCAAGTCGTTGCAGCTCTCATTGTGCGCAAAGAAAAAATCCTGATCTGCCAGCGCACAAAAGAACAAGCCATGCCGCTCAAGTGGGAGTTTCCTGGCGGCAAGGTGGAACCGGGTGAAGAACTCAAGGCCGCTCTGCGCCGCGAATTGGATGAAGAACTGGGCATTACTGCGACCATCGGCATCAGAGTGGCGGTGATACGGCATACATACAACGGCGGCGACGCAGTTGAGCTGCATTTCTACCGCGTCGATCATTTCGAGCGGGAAATCGAGAACCGCATCTTCCAAGACATTCGCTGGGTTGTGCGCAAAGAATTATCGACCTATGACTTTCTTGAAGCAGATGTGGCTTTTGTGAAAGAGATCAGTGCGGGAAAAACTTTCTAGCGCGGCTAACCGGCAAGCTGCGTCCAGATAGCGGCCACGGTAAGCGCAATCATGATCGCGCTGGTTCCCCACGCAACAATGTTGCCAAAGCGCGAGTTCGTGTACGTTCCCATAAGCTCCGGCTTGTTTACCAGCCTGAGCATAAAGATCAGCACAAAAGGCAGCAGAACTCCGTTGACCACCTGCGAATAAATGATCAGCTTGATCAAGGGAAGCCTGGGAATCAGCACCATCCCAGCCCCGCCGACGATAAGCAACGTATAGATCCAATAAAAAGTTGGCGCCTCAGAAAATCTTTTGTTGATGCCGGATTCCACGCCCAGGCCTTCGCAGATGTTGTACGCCGTAGCCAGCGGCAGAATGGCGGCGGAGAGCAGAGCAGCATTCACCAATCCAACGGCAAACAGGTATGCGGCAAAACGCCCTGCCAACGGCTTGAGCGCCACAGCAGCCTGCGCAGCATCGTCAATATTGTGGTGGCCGGAGACATATAACGTGGCGGCGCAAGCCACCACGATGAAAAACGCGATCACGTCCGTCACAATGCACCCCAGAACCACGTCCCAGCGTGAGAGCGCATATTGCCGCTTGGTAATCCCCTTTTCCACGATTGAGGCCTGCAGATAAAACTGCATCCAGGGCGTAATGGTGGTGCCTACCAGTCCAACCAGCAGCACAAGATAGTCTGACTGGCGGCTTACCTGGGGAACAAATGTGTCTTTCACTGCTTGCACCCAATGAGGGTGGGCAAGAATTGCGGAGACCGGATAGGTGAAATAGATGAGTGAAAACAGGATCAGAATTCGCTCCACCGGCTTATAGCTTCCGCGCACCACAACAAACCACACCAGCGCCGCGCCAACCGGGACGCAAAGATATTTGGTAACGCCAAATATCCCCATGCCGGAAGCCAGGCCGGCAAACTCTGCCATGATGTTGCCAAAATCGGCCAGGCCCAGGACCACCATGACGAAAAACGTGGCGCGCAGTCCAAACTCTTCTCGAATCAAGTCTGCCAGGCCCTTGCCTGTTACCGCGCCCATGCGCGCCGCCATCTCCTGCACCACGATTAACGCAATCGTGGTGGGAATAAGCGTCCACAGCAGCACATAGCCCAGCCTGGCCCCAGCCTGTGAATAAGTAAGAATGCCGCCGGGATCGTTATCAACGTTGGCCGTAATGAAGCCGGGACCAAAGACTGCAACGAACGCCAGCAGCCGGTATTTCAGCACGCCCAGGCCGGCTACCCGGCGGGGCATACTTAGGTCTCGTTTAAAAAATTTCAGCTTCATACAAATGCTTCCAGGGGGAGCTGGGAGTCAAAGGCGGTGGCGTGCCCAAAGATGCTACGGAAAAATAAACTTCCGCTTCGCAGAATAAACGAGAGTTGAAGCAAAGGACAACAGCAGAGGCGGTTATTTTTTGAAAAAAATGTTTTTTCAGGTAGAGGATAGCGTTGCGCCGGACTTTGCAAATCGTTCCCATTCTTCCTTGGCAATCTGGAATGCAGTGTTGGCAGCGGGAACGCCGGCATAGACCGCGACCTGAAGGAGTGTCTCTTTAACATCGCAACTTTCAAGGCCGTGCTCCAGGCCAGCGCGAAGATGAAGGCGAAATTCTTCCCACCGGCCAAGAGCAGATGTGATCGCCAGCACCAGCAGCCACCGCGTGCGATGGTCGAGACCCGGACGCGTCCACACGCTGCCCCACGCGTAACGGGTGATCAGGTCCTGAAAGTCGCGAGTGAGGTCAGTGGCGTTGGCCAAGGAGCGGTCAACGTGTTCTGCGCCCAGCACCTGGCGGCGCACCTTCATACCTTCCTGAAAAAGATCCTGATGGCCTTGCTTCTGCAAAAGAAAATCCAGCAAAACGGTGGTGAATGATCTCGGCTGCTCCAGATTGGAGAGATGCGCGGTGTTCAGGCGCACCGCTTGTGCGCCGGGAATCTCCTTTGCCAGCACCGATCCATTTCCTTCCCAGGGTGTTGAGGGATCTCTGTCACTGCCGATGACCAAGGTCGGGACGGAGATCCGCGTCAGCTCGGCACAAAAATCGGCATCGCGCAGAGCCGCACAGCAACCAGCGTACCCCCTGGGATCGGTGCCCAGCAAAATAGCCCGCGTGGACTGGGCAAAGGAAGAAGATTGATTGTCGGCGGAAAAGAAACGCTGCATTCCTGCATCTGCCACAGCAGCCATGCCATCTTCCAGAACGGATTTCCGCCGTGCGTCCCATAGATCTGGGGTGCCGAACCTGGGTGCTGTGTTGGCCAGGACCAACGCGGAGAGCTGCTGCGGAGCGTTCAACACCAGCCATTGGCCAATGGCGCCGCCCATGGAAAGCCCGCAGAATCCCGCTTGTGAAATTTTGAGCGCGTCAAGCAGGCCAAGCGCATCCTGGCCAAGCTGTTCCATGGTGTAATCGCCTGCGGGAACGGCAGAAGCCCCGTGACCGCGCGTGTCATAACGCAACACTTGAAAGTGGTCGAGCAAATCCGGCATCTGTGGCGTCCACATGCTATGGTCGCAGCCCAACGAGTGTGAGAGTGCAAGCACGGGCAGATCGCTTCGCCCTTCAAGCCGGTAAAACAAGCGCGTGTTGTTCACGTTGACGAAAGGCACGGTTTATTTCTTTCTTCGAGTGGATTTGCTCGCTGGACGTTGCCGCGTTGATTTTATCTGCGGCGTTTCCTGCGCCGCCGCAGCGAGCAAACGCCTGCGAAATTCTTCGGCGGAGCCCAAATAATGCTCAGGATTTTCCAGATCGCGCAAGTCACCGTCACGCAGATGCGCCTCAACCTCCGGCATCTCCGCCAATACTTCACTTAAATTGCGCTTTGAACCAAGGGCCCTGGCGCTGGCTTCCTTCAGCAGTTGGTGCGCGCGATCCCGGTCGATCTTTTTACCTAGAAGCATGGAGGCGCGCTCAGCAAAAACCAGCCCATGGTTTGCTGCGATGTTGGCCTTCATACGGTCGGCGTCAACGATAAGACCTTCAGCAACATCTGCCATTGAAGCAAGCGCAAATCCCGTGTTCTGGATGACATCGGCAATAATCGCCCACTCGGCTTGCCATCCACCTGCGGCCCGCTCGTGCTCCTGCACCATGCTGGACAAAAAATTGGAAACCAGTCCCGGCACTCTCTGTGCCGCGGCTAGAGCCAGCACGGAGCCAACCGGGTTGTTCTTGTGCGGCATGGTGGAAGATCCGCCACGCCCGCCAGCACTTGCCTCGCTGACTTCACCTACTTCATTCTGCGCGAGCAAAGCAACATCGCGCGCTATCTTGCCCAGCGTCCCCGTCAGCACGCCGCAGGCGCACACCAGCGTAGCCAGCCGGTCGCGGTGCGTGTGCCACGGGGCTTCAGGGCAGGCGAGTTTGAGCTCATCCGCCAGCGCCTCTGCTACCTTAAGCCCGTCTTTACCCAAGGCAGCCAGCGTTCCAACGGCGCCGCCGAACTGCAGGACCAGTGCCTCATCAAAAGCCGCAGCCAGCCGCTGGCGGCTGCGATGAACAGCACCCAACCATCCCGCCACTTTCAATCCAAAAGTAATTGGAGGCCCGGCCTGAAGCCAGGTGCGCCCGAGCATGACAGTATGACGATGCTGTTGCGCTGACTTTCGTAGTGCTTTTTCTAATCTGCTCAGATCAGCATCAAGTATTGCCTCAGCCTTTTGCAGCAGAAGAACAAGCGCCGTATCGCAAAGGTCCTGGCTCGTCGCTCCCCAATGTACGAACCCCGCGGCTTCAGGGGCCTGCGCACGAATACTCTCTTTGAAGGCATGAAGAAACGGAATCGCGAATGTGCCGCTAAGAGGAGCCTCGCTGGCGATGGCAGCAGCATTGAGCCTTGCAGAGTGGGCAGCTGCTTTTATCGTCGTAGCCGCTGAGTGTGGAATCACGCCGAGCTTTGCTTCCACACGCGCCAGCGCCATCTCAAACTGCAGCATGGCATGGAGGATGGATTCATCAGAAAATAGATCGGCTAACGGCCCAGTTGTGGACAAACATTCGATCAGCCGCACCGCCATGCCACCTCCAAGCAGCTAAGAATACGCGAGCGCGGCTCAGACATCAAAAAAGACGGTTTCGTTTTCGCCACAGAGATGAATGTCAAAGAGCCAGCGGCTCTTGTCAGTGGCATCGGGTTGCGCTAACAAGGTAGATCGGCGCGCAGCAGGAACCAGAGCCAGAATTGGGTCTTCCGCGTTCGCGGGCTCGCCGGCAAAGTAAACTCGGGTGGCCAACCGTTTTAAGATACCCCGGGCAAAAACTGAAACGTTAATATGTGGCCCCTGTAAAGTGCCATCGTTGCCAGGAACACGCCCCGGCTTGATGGTTTCAAACGTGCAACCGCCCTGCTCATCAGTGGCCAGCCGGCCAAAGCCGTTGAAGTTACGATCAAGCGGTTTTTCCTGCGCATCATCAGGATGTGCGTAGCGGCCTTCTGCATTGGCCTGCCAGATTTCAATCATCGCGTCGGGCACCGGCCGGCCTTCGCCGTCAAAGACTTGGCAGGTTAAATGAATACGTTCACCTTTTGTGGCCGGTGTCATCAACGATCCCACAGATGCTTGCTCTGTGCAGCCAAGATGAAAGAAGGGACCAACTGTCTGCGAGGGCGTGGGTGTGAGATCGCGGTCCATCTACTTGCCCTCAAAAGGTGTGGCTTCGCGCCCGCGTAGAACGATGTTGAACTGATAGCCGAGGGCCCATTCGGGCTTGGTGGTTGCGAGATCAAACTCAGCAATCAGCCGCTGCCGGGCGCGCTCATCGGGAATGGATTGAAAGATCGGATCATAGCGAAACAGTGGATCGCCGGGAAAGTACATTTGCGTAACCAATCGCGTCGCAAAGGCAGGCCCGAGCAGCGAAAAGTGAATATGGGCGGGACGCCACGCGTTCTGATGGTTGCGCCATGGATATGCCCCAGGCTTGATGGTCACAAAACGATACTGGCCGTTTTCATCCGTAAGCGCGCGGCCTGCGCCGGTAAAGTTGGGATCAAGCGGCGCAGGGTGATCATCTTGACTATGGCGATAACGTCCGGCGGCGTTGGTCTGCCAAATCTCAATCAGCATACGCGGTACCGGGCGGCCGTTATCGTCAAGCACCCGGCCACTCACAATAATGCGTTCACCCAGCGGCTCGCCTGCGTGCTGGCGGGTAAGGTCACTATCAGCTTCTGTAACATCACTGTGTCCGTACACCGGGCCGGTGATTTCTGAAAGCGTCTGCGGCAGCAAGACAAGCGGCTGGCGCGGCGCGCGCAGCACAGTGGCACGGTAAGGCTCATACAGATAGGGCGGCTGGCTTTGAGCCGGATGGCGGCGGTACGGCGTGATCTTCATTGAGAAAAATGCCACCATCTTTATACAAGAGAACTGGAGAGGGTTGAAGGGCGCTTTCTCATCCCCAGACGCGCCGCGCAGTCTCAATCACCAGGCGCAGCTTAGCCCACTGCTCGTCTTCCGTAAGAAGATTGCCCTCCATGGTTGAGGCAAAGCCACACTGCGGGCTAAGGGCCAGGCACTCCAGCGGTAGATAGCGCGAGGCTTCGTCAATCCGGCGCATGAGCAGATCGCCGCTTTCTAGCTGTGGTCGTTTAGTGCTTACCAGCCCAAGCACAACTGACTTGTGCCGGGGAACAAAGCGCAACGGAGCGAATGTTCCGGAACGGTCGTCGTCATACTCCAGCAAAAAGCGATCAACATTCACGCCGGCAAAAACCGTTTCTGCAATGGCATCATATCCGCCTTCGGCGTACCAATGGCCGCGATTGTTGCCGCGGCAAATATGCATGGCCAGCGTTACTCCAGGGCGGCGCGCGGCATCAAGGCAGGCATTGTCAGCCCGGATGGACTCTTGCAGCAAATCGTTCGGCTCTACTTTCATTTCCGCGCGAATCCATTCGCGCCATTTAGGATCAATGTAATAGCTGTAACGCGGCGCATCAATCTGCATGTAATCCAGGCCTTCCTGCGCAAGCTGCTCGAGTTCCGATTTCATGATCTCGACAATCTCCCACAGCAGAGTGGAGTGGTCTTTGTAGACCTTGTCTGTAATGCCGCGCCTGAATGCGATTGCCGGAAACTGCGTGGCGCTGGGCAGCGTGATCTTAATGCGGCCAGGGCTGTGTTTCTTAAGGAAGCCGAGTTCATGTCCAGTAAGCCGCCGCACTTGGCGAAGCCTGGCGACCACAATGCCGGGAACTAGGCTGATACCTGGTTCCTGCTCTGCCGTTCTCCCTGGGGCGGCTGCTGCGCCCGTACCTGCTTCCGCTGAAGTCCAGTCGCGGGGACTGGCATCGCTCATATTGAAGCCTTCAACCGCATCGGTGAAGTCGCTCATGAAGTTGCAGCGGCGGAATTCACCGTCAGTAAAAATTTCAAAGCCCAGGGCCTTCTGGCGCTCCAGCACGCGCTGTATATGTTCATCTTCCAGGGCGCACAGGCGCTTGCGATCAAAGGCCGGATTGCGCCGGGCTTCCAGCAGCGGTGTGGGTCTCAAGAAACTGCCTACATGCTCAGCGCGATATGCAAAAGACATGAATTGGACGGAAAGGCGTGGATTCGGCCACACCAAGTTTTTCTTATCTTACAGGAAATTGGTCAAGCGCCAAACTGTGCCATATTGGGAAATCCACAGGCCGGGAAACAAGACCGTGCTGGTAACCAGCGAATCAAAATTTCCTGCAATAAGCCCCTGCAATAAGCTTTAGATGGGCAAATGGGTTCTAATTTGCCTTGACATTTGCGGTTGCGGGTGGAAAATGTGTGCGCACAGAAGTTGCGAGCTTTACAGGCTTGTTTGGATTCGAACAGTTTTTTGTCCCTGGCCTTGGTGCGATGCAAGAAACTTTATGTTGCAGTCGGCGCTAGGCTGAGGGCTTTGTATAGGAGCATTGAGGGTCCGCGTTTAGAGAGAAAACGCGGGCCTTTGCTATTGAAGGATGGCGTAATCACTGAACTCTACGCCAGCAATAGGGTTTACTTCTTCTTCCCTTTTTTTGCCGGAGCTTTCTTTTTTGCCGCAGGCTTGGCAGCAGGTTTCTTGGCGGCTGGCTTGGCTTTTGTCGGCGCAACTTTCTTTGCCGGCGCAGGAGCAGCTTTCTGTTTTGTGGCTACCGCCGGTTGCTTGGCAGCAACTGCGGCAGGCGCTGCTTTTACCTCTTCAGCTGCCGGCGGTGCAGTGGGACCAGCAGGTGGAGCGCCAGCCAGCGCTTTGGGCTTCCTTCCACGCTTCTTTGGCGCTTGCTCGCCTGGAGCGCCCGGTGCAGCTTCTTTCTTTGCTCGTCCGCGGCGTGCAGGTGCGGGTGGTGGAGGAGGTTCCGGCGGTGAATACGGCTCCAGGAATTTTACAATCTCGTTATGCGAACGCAGCTTGCCATCCAGCAATAGCAGGAAAGCTTCGTCCTGGATCTTCTTCCATTCCGGATGCTCGGGTGTAATGCGCATCTCCGCCATTTCCGGGAATGGCAATTTCTGCCGAACCAGAGGCCACTTGGTCAGGAAATTCTTGATCTTCTGCTCCACTGCGGCCGCGCGCGGTGTGATGGCGTTGAACAGCAACGCATCCGGGCGGGTCGTCATCAGGAATTTCCAGATCGCCGAAGGCTGGGCCAGATCGCGGGCCATGAGCTTCTTGGCAAAATCCCTGGCATCGTCGTCCAGATTCTTCCAGCGCTCAACAAATCCCTTGTTGACAATCTGCTTTTGCATCGCCGTGACGTCTTTATCGGCGAGTTTGCGCGTGAGGAAGTGCATCACAATTGGGCTTGAATCCGGATTCAAGCCTAGTTCTTGCATCTGCTGTTTTACTTTGAAAAGCTGGGTAATCCCGGATGAATCCACTTTAGCCACAGACATGTGCGGCACCAGCACTTTGAGCCAGCCCTCTTTTTCCATGGCCTTCAGGACTTCAACTGGGTTGTCCTCATGCGCCAACTGCTCAATTTCATGCCCCACGGCACGGTCAGAAACGTTTTCGATGTAATTATTTTCCTTGGCTGCGTCATATCGTGCCTGGGTGCGCTCTTCCAGCGTCCAATGGAAGCGCGTCATCAGCCGTGTGGCGCGGATCAGCCGTGAAGGCTCTTCATAAAACGCGTAATTATGCAGAACGCGCAGTACTTTGCCTTCGATATCGGCCACGCCGTTAAATGGGTCCGTGAGCAGGCCGCGCGAGCCAGGATTGAGCGAGAGCGCCATGGCATTCACCGTGAAGTCACGGCGGCGCATATCGTCGTAAATTGTGCCCTGGGTAATCTCCACGGGCTTACCCGGCTTGTCATAGCGCTCAGAGCGGGTGTTGGTGACTTCCGCACGCACGTTGCCGCGCAAAAGCAGCATAAGCGTTCGGGTCGTCTCGTCGGTGGCTTCAACGACCACGCCAGCTTTTTCAAAGTCCTTTTGCAGCTTGAGCACGTTTCCCTGGACAGAGAAGTCCAGGTCGCGAATGATGAACCCGCTGATAATGTCGCGCACGGCGCCGCCGGTCAGAAAGATGTTCATTTCATGGGCGCGAGCGACCTCGGTCACCAACGCCACGGCGCGCTGTTGGTCCGGCGAAAGCCGGGTCTCCATGAGGTATATAAAGTCAGCCATCAGCCAAAGAAAACACTTTTACCCACCCGGCTTATGCCAGGTAAGCGAACCGATACTTGCCGGTATTTCGTAAGTTGCGCTTTATACAAGACTTAGACGACCACAGCAGGGACACAAACAAACTCGAAACATTATCATAAAGGTTAACCTTTTGGCTACCCCGTTCATCTGAACTTGCCTTGACGCCTTTGATGCCCCCGAAATCAGTGCGAGAATCGATTTGTTATGCCTTCCACCCACAAAAAGGTAATTGTGCGCAAAATGGGACGCGATTCCATCAGCGGATACGTCGCGCCGGCGCATTTTGTGATCGAAGGCAAGTTGGAATTGCTTAATCCTTCCGGCAAAGTCGTGCTGATCGACCTGGCGGAAATCAAAAGTGTGGATTTTGTGCGCGACTTCAATGAAACCGGCACTAGCGGACGCAAGACTTTTACCACACGGCCGCGCACAGAAGGCCTCTGGGTGCGCCTGAATTTTATTGACAATGACGTGCTGGAGGGCATGATGGCCAATGATCTGACGCAAGTAGCTCCTGAGGGCTATCTGATTACCCCGCCTGATACCCGCGGCAATGTCCAGCGGGTTTTTGTCCCCAAAAATGCGCTGCATGAGATGAATGTGCTGGCCGTAATCGGGCGCCCTGAGGGACGCAAAAAGACCGCGGAAGACGCCCGCCAGGAAAGATTGTTTACTGAGCCTTAGCGTTTTTTGCTCCAGCCTGTCTCCGCCACCAATTACAATCGTGCGTTCGGCAGTTTGCTCGTCAGGATTGCATCTATCATGAGGCTCAAGGAAATTGCGGACAAGCTGGACGCAAGGCTTGATCCGCCTGGTCACGACTTGGAGATCAGCGATGTTGCGCCAATTGAGTCCGCCACGCCGGGCCAAATCAGCTTTATCGCTAATCCCAAGTATGCGCCGCTGGCCAAGACGACCGGCGCTTCTGCCTTGATTGTTGACGACCAGTTCCCTACCGTGGCAAAACCGCTGCTGCGGACAAAAAATCCGCAGTTTGCTTATGCGCAAGCAGTTGAGCTTTTTTATCAGTCGCCAAAATATCTGCCGGGCATTCATCCAACAGCCGTCGTCGATCCTTCCGCGCATATTGGCCCCAACGCATCTGTTGGCGCTTGCGTGGTGATTGGAGCCGATGTTGAGATCGGCGAAAACTGCATTCTCCAGCCGCATGTGGTGATCTATCGCGGCGTTAAGATCGGCAAAAATTTCTTTGCCCATGCCAACGTATCCATCCGCGAGAATTGCCTGATCGGCAATAACGTGCTGCTGCACAATGGCGTTGTGATTGGCTCAGACGGATTTGGGTTCGCAAAAAATAATCACGGCGAGTGGTACAAGATTCCCCAGACTGGCAAGGTGGTAATTGAGGATGATGTCGAAATCCAGGCCAACTGCTGCATTGACCGTGCCAGCCTGGGTGAAACGCGAATCGGCCGCAATACCAAGATTGACAACCTTACACACGTGGCCCACAACTGTATTGTTGAAGAGAATTCCATGCTCTGCGCACAGGTCGGATTGGCTGGATCAACCGAGATCGGGAAGAACGTGATCCTCGCCGGGCAGGTCGGCGTGGCCGGGCACTGCAAAATTGGGGACAACGTTGTAGTGACCGCGCAGAGCGGCACCCACGGCGATATTCCCGCGGGCTCGATGGTCAGTGGATCGCCTGCCTTTGATCACAAACAATGGCTGCGTAGCGTGACCGCATTTGTGCGACTGCCTGAGCTGGCGCGCGCGATTCGCAGCAAATCAGGCAAAGGATGATTGGTTTCTGCAGCTGTTTGGGTTTATCAGAAGTTTTTGGGACAGATTTATCGATTTTCAATCGCCAATTTTGATACTTTAGGCGATTTTGGCAATTCTTCTATGACTGACGGCCGAACCGATACGAGCAAAAAACCGATTCGCGTGCTTTTGCTCGACGACCATCCAGATAATCTCATCATGCGCTCCGCCATCCTGCGCAGCCACGGGTATGAGGCCATCAGCTCTGCCTCTGTGGAAGAAGCGGAAACGCATCTGGGCGAAATTGACATTGCCGTGCTTGACTATCATCTGGGCGCAGGCAAGTTCGGCACAGAGGTCGCTCAGTCCCTGCGCGATAAGCGCCCCGAGGTCCCCATCATTATTCTTTCTGCGACGCTGGAAAGAAAATTCGGCGGCGTGGAAGATATGCACCTGCTCAAGGGCTACAGCTCGGTTGACGATCTGCTGGCCGCGCTGCGCTCTTTTGAGGCCAAGCGCCGCGGTAAGCCTGTGGTGGTGGACGCGCGCGACTTTTTCTACTCCCGCATCGCCATGGCCATGGGCGAGGACATTGTCCTTGAGATCCTGGACCGCGATGGCGTCTGGCAGTACGTCAACGAATTCTTTGCCCGGCTCTATGAGAAAAAGCGGACGTGGTTCGTGGGCAAGAACCGCTTTGAAGAATTTCCTGAGCTTGGCGGCGAGTGGCAAGAGATTATCCGCACCGTGGCGGACACGCGCGAAACCTATGTTGACCGCAGTTTTGGCGGGCTGCCCCACCTGCCCAGTAAAAAGAACCGCTGGAACTGGAACATCCTGATCTTTCCTTTAAAGCTGCATGACAATCGCAACGGCGCCGTGCTGGCTGCTCGGGTGATTGAGAAGAAATGAAAAGACAAAGAACGCGAACCACGGGAATCGCTATCGCGCTATTGGCAGTCTCCATGCTGGCGGGGTGCCACGTTCACATGGTGACCATCCGGCTAATCAATACCAGCGCCGAGCCTATTTCAACCATTATTGTGGACTACCCCAGCGCCACCTTCGGCAAGGACAAGCTGGCTCCCGGAGAAACGTTTTCTTCCAGCGTGAAGTTCATAGATACCGGCGCGCTCAAAGTGCAGTTTACTGATGCCAAAGGCGCCAACCATACTTTTACCGGCCCTGTCATGCGGCAGGATGCCCAAGGTTCAATTGATCTCAAATTTGACCAGAACAGCGTTGCCGTCTATCCCAACCTGAACACGCGCTGATTCTGCGTGGCATACAAAACGTTAGCAGGTTATTTGCCGGCGGCAAGACTTGTGGCTGTCATGCTATCCACCAGCTTCACCAGCTTTTCCGGCGCAGTCCAGGAACTGACGCGTACCCAGCCGGAAGTTTCGCCGCCAATCATAAGGGCTGACTGATGCCGCTGCGGAAGATCGACGTAAAGCCCCAGCGATTTGAGCAACGCCTGCACGTCAGCCTTGTTCCCACTTGCCAGCACCCAGCCAGCGCCTACGTGGAATTTTTCTCCCCAGGCCTTCATTCGTTCCGGAGTGTCATTCTCAGGATCGACGCTGAGAGAAATGATCACAACGTCTTTGCCCAGGCGCTTGCCCAGCAGCCTGGCAACGTGAGCGAGGGCCTCTTGCGTGATGGGACACATGGAAGTGCAGGTGGTAAAAAAGCCGGTCACGATCGCGATGCGGCCTTTCACCAGCTCACTGTTGAAGCGGAGATGCTCGCCGTTTTGGGTAACAACCTGCAGGTCAGGAACAGAAACCTTGGCTGAAACAGGCAAACCGTGATCCTGCGCGCTGAGGCGGGAACAGATTGCAGAGAGAATGAGAAGTAGCAATAAATGCGATTTCATTGTTTTAAATGACTAAAGCCGAATACGACACCTGACACGCGTGGCCAAGGCGGAGAGCTTTGCCGCTCCAGACTTTGCCTGACACGTGCGATATCTGCAAAAAAGTTTTTATCAGATGAATGCCCCGCGCCCAGCGGCCGGCTTTGTTGATGGCTGCGACCGGCCGCTGGTTGTGGGTTAGCGCTACCCAACAATATCCATTGGGCGCATCATTTCGTTGTCTTCATGCTCCAGGATGTGACAATGCCACACGAATTTGTAGCGATGTCCGGGAACCACATGCGTGCCCCGAGGCAGATCGAACTTCATCGCCAGCTTTGTCACCGTGCCGGGATAAGCCTTCACCACGTCCTTTGCAGCGTTCTGCTCCTCTGGAGTAGGCGCCTGCGGCGGGCCGGTGAAAACCAACTGTCCGGTGTTGTCAAATGTATCCTGGTCAAACGGTCTGCGGCTCATGATCTGGAACTGCACCAGATGGATGTGCTTGGGGTGCCCGTCGCCGGTATCGTTGATCAGGTTCCAGATTTCCGTGGAACCCGCTTTTGGATCTTCGGTGACCGGATCGTCCCAGTTCTTGTTGTCGAGCAGGCCGATAATGGGGAAACCGTCTGAGTCGCGGTCAAGCTCGGTCAGAACCAGGTCGCGGCTGTTGGTTACCGAGTGAGGATTGATATTCATCGGCTCGGGATTCAGCACTTGTGGAATTGAGCTGGTGTCGCGCGACGAGAGCGGCTTGGAGACGCGGAACATCATGATCTCAGTGGGAACAACTTCACCACCGCCGGGGAAAGGAGCAGGACCATCGTTCTTAAGCACAAAGAACTGCCCCCCTTTGCCGGTAAAGTCCACAATCACATCAAAACGCTCTGCCGGAGCTTGCAGCAGCGTGGAGAGCGCAACCGGAGCGGGAAGCAGGCCGCCATCCGTACCGATCACGTGGAACATTGGGCCGGCCATGCCGTGCGGGGTGCCATCGGCCATGGTGCGCACCAGCGTCATGTTCAGGAAGCGCGCGTTGCATCCGTTGAGCATGCGCAGGCGGTAACGGCGCGGCTCAACATCCAGAACCGGCCACGCTTTGCCGTTCACGCACATGGTGTCACCGAAGAACTCAGGAATCCAGAACTGGTGAGTGCCGCCATCGGCAATGGGATACAGCAACGTGCCGTCAGGATTGAACAGGCGGTCTTGCATCAGCATGGGAATCTCAAACTGGCCTTTGGGAAGGTTCAGCGAATCTTCCACCGCATCGCGGATCAGGTAGATTCCCGCCAGCCCCTGAATCATGTTTAACCGCGTGATGCCCAGCGTGTGGTCGTGGTACCAAAGCATGGTGGATTGCTGGTCATTGGGATAAACAAATGGATTCGGGTTGTACAGCACAGGCCCAGTCTGCCCATCGGGAGAAATCCAGGCTTCTGGATAGCCATCGCTTTCCGGCAGGATCTTGGCGCCGTGCAGGTGGACCACGTTGCGGACCTGGGGCTTATCGGCCTCTGATCCGTGAATGGTGAAATCAACTGGCAACGGATGCGTGGTTGGCAGAGCGTCATTGTGGTATTTGATTCTGACTGGAACGCCTCTGCGTACTTCCAAGGTTGGTCCGGGCCAGATGCCGTTGAAACCCCAGATCGGTGTTGCCGGCAGATCACGATGCACCTTCTGCAACGCCGGCAACATACGGATATGGGTAACGCCGTTGGGATCGGGCCGGATCACGGGCGGAATGGGCAGTTCGTCAACAAACTGTTGTAACCCGTTTACTGTGGCTGCGGTTCTCAATTGGCCAAGCGGATGCTGCACGTGTCCGTGAAACGTGATTCCGCCTTGTGTGTGGACCCTGGTGTTTACTGATTGCGCGGAGGCAAATTTCGGCACAACAAGACCTGCGCCTGCCATCGCGCCCAGTTTTAAGAGGTCGCGTCGACTCTTTTTCATTGGGATCGAAACTCCTTCGAGATAGACACACGTCAAGCGTGACTGGCAAGAGCCGGGGGATTCCGTCGGACCTGCTAATAGCGCCTGAAGGTGGCTTTAGTGGTACTTCCCAGCCCAGCCTTTTCCGGAAGGGGACTGGTAAGTAACCGCAACCTAGCGGAGAATTCTGAGCGAATCCAGTAAATTAAAGTTTTTAATCTATCGCTCGTCTCGCGCTACTCTGAAAATTAAGGATGTTTATTGATGCCGGGGAAGCAACATTTCATCCCAATTCAAAAATGGTTTTCACTTTATCTCGTTAAAAATTTCTAATTGTCGCGATTACTCGCATTTGATTGGGCGCAACGATCAAATTAAAAATTCTCATAAACAAGCTCACATCAAAGGGCATGAGCGTGTTCACAGATGAAGAAAAGTGTGCAAGCCAAAAGTAATTTCTTGCAAAAGCTTTTCACAGCAAACGGATTCTCATCGCGACCGCGATGAATTAGGGTGTTTTTTTGACTTAAAAACGAAACTCAGCTAATCTGGGTTTAAGAGCATATATCACGCCCGCAGGCGCTTGCCTGTGGGCGTTTTTCTTTGGAGCGAAAAAGTGACTGATTCCGAGATCCTCACCCTGGTTGATCGTCTTGAGCGCTGTCTTCTTGCCAAGAACGAATTCCGCCATCGTGACCACCTGGCCGTTGCGGTGGTCTATCTCTATGCAGGCGATTTCACCTCTGCAATAGAGCGCATGCGTGCCAGCCTCACACGCTTCGCGGCGCATCACGGGGTAAGCGGTCTGTACCATGAGACCCTCACACGTTTCTGGTTGCTCCAAGTGGAGCAGCGGCTTGACCGCTCCCTTTGTCTATCTAAGTCTGTTTGCGGCATCCAGGCAGCCTTGACCGACAAGACGCTTGCACTCAAGTTTTATAGTCAGGATGCACTCGGTAGTAGCAACGCCAGATGCGAATGGGTAGAGCCAGATTTATAGTTTGTACAAGACGATAGTTAAAGCACGCCGTAATCGCTAGCAGCCAGATGGTTCGAGCCAGCCAATTGCAAGGTGGTGTACGCAGGAGTATTATGTTGACTCTTCGTTCCCACGCTTTTCATCTGTAGATTCAGTACAAATTCCAATCAGGAGCATGAAATGCCTCACTTGATCATTGAGGTTTCACGCGGATCTTTGGAACGCCAGGTGCTTACACTGCCAATTCAGCTGGACGCCGCGGGAAATCCTGCAGATATTTTGGCGCCCCCCTTTGCCCTCCAGCAGACGATTAACGCTCCGCTAATTGCGATGCGGATGCAGATCATTGTGCGCAACGTACAGCTAAGCGCCGTACCTGGATCATCTCAGTGCATTCTGAACTTATTCTTTAATGACGGTTCGGTGGAACTCCTCTCGGACAATCCACAATCGGAAAGGCTGCTCAATGGCAGCGTCTCGATCCCCTTTTCGGTTGGTTTTGTCACGGCCAATGTCCCAGGTGGAGGGCAGGTTGCGCAACTGACAGCTGATTTTACCAATACGGTGGCGGGCTTTTCTTTCGATGCCGACTCGAAAACGCGTCTCTCGGAAACAATGGGCAATTTTATTGAAAACCGCGCCGAGAGCGCGATTGCGACCGCATTGACGAATCAGTTTAGGCCTCTGGGCTCGCGAAGCATGGGCCTGAGCTTGAATCTCACGCCGGCTGTGCCCAGCGAGGACATCCTCACGGTAGATGCTCTGCCTGGCCTCGTGTGGCTCGATGGAGAAACTCTCGCGCTCTCCCTGCAGTATGCTCCAGAACCGTCCCCAGCGCCCTTCCAGCCGGTCCCCTTTCTGCCGGCGGCTCCCACAGCGTTCGGACTGCGCCTGAGCAATGATGGTTTTCAACGTACGGTCAGGAACCCAGCTGTGCGCAAAGAGGCCCATGATCTGTTATCCGACCGGCTCCGCGATGGCTTTGTCCAGCAGGCATTTCATGCGCGCGGCGGCGTGGGGGCGCCAACCGACCAGGATCGCGCCGATGGACAAAAGCTATTGGACGATTACTTGAACTCCACGAAAGGCCAGACTGATCTCGCCAACGAGACTCCGGCGCCGACCGGAAACGGAAAGCTGAAGAAGCACATCGCGAATGTACCTGATCCGTTCTCCGATTTTGACGTCGAGATCCCCTACCTTGATATGTGGCTCGGAACCGACCGCATCGAAGGCAGCGCTCGTGCTACCGGCGTGGTGAACAGCATCGGGTTCACGGCCAATATAAGCTTTCGGGCGCGTCCCGTTCTCATCACTTCACCCAAGCTATCCATTGAGATGCAAGACCTGCAAATTGACGATCCTGACATTTCCATCGATCTCCCGGCCTGGCTCGACTGGGCTGCGGGGATATTTGCCGGCATCATCTCCGGACCGCTCATTGGCGGTATTGTGGGGTTTTTGTTCTCGTCTATTATCTCTTCTCTTACTGAAGCGCTTATTCCATCGGACCTGGGAAGCAAGGTTCCTCTACCTGATGCAAAGCCCATCGCGGGTCTACCCGCAGGAGTTGACTTGGACACTCTCACTGTCGTTCCGGATTACCTGCAGGTTCTCGGCAATTGGTATGTGTTCATCAATGATCCGCGGCCGTTCTGGCCTACTGTCACTATTGTTGACAAGGTCACCGTTAAGTCCGCATCTCTACCGAGCAGAGGGACCGCCTGGTTTGATTGCCTGGGCGCATTAGGGACCCTGATGGATTCGCCCCAATCCGATTTGGGAACGCCGTTTGCGTACCTCCATTTTAGATGGGAATCTCTGGTCACCGCTTCACTCACAACGTCTGGCGCACCACTGCCGCTTAAGCGGTTCCCCTGGACCATCGCCATCGGCTACCGCTCCCCAGAAATGTACCATCTACCAATCATCTCGGTTCCAGCTCAGTTGCTGGCTCCCGGCCCGCTTACTGTCACTTCCGATGTGTGGTTTTCCGAGCCGCCTCTGAGGGGAAATGTCGTAAAGCAAACTTTTACTATCCAGGTTGCTCAACTGGCGGAAGACAGCTACACCCTTGGGGTGCCGCCTGAATCGGGATGCATTTTTATCCAACTTGAAACCAAATCGATTGACGCAGAGGGCAACGGCTGGGACACCATCACTCAAATTGATGTGGTGAACGATACAGTAACCTTTGATTCCGATTTTCAAGCCTTCAGCCAGCAATGTGCCAAACAGCGCCGTCAATTCGCGGATTCTAAAATGCCTACCTTCCTGGATACCGTATGGAATCCCGGAGATATCTTCCAGCGCGTCGTGCAGGAGGGCATGAGGTCCAAACAACCGGGCGTCACCGCCACCATTACATCCATGATTGAAGCAGGAGGAAAAAAGGCATTGCAGCTCATCCTGGCGCCTTCTGTCGCCCGCAACAAATCATCTTGAATTGTCAGGTTTTAAAAGTGCAGAGTATTTGACAGCAATATCCGTATGCCGAAAATGTTTTTACTTCGCCGCCACAGACGAAGCGCGATCATCATCGGCCTTGTAGCCGTTGTTCTGTGACGCCACTTTCACGCCGCTCAAGCTGTTCACGTACTTGGCCACGCCTTTGTAGAGAGATTCGGCAATGCGCTGGCGGTATTCGTTGGTCTTGAGTTTCTTGGCGTCTTCAGGATTGCTCACAAACGCTATCTCCGCCAGGATTGACGGCATATTGGCGCCAATCAACACCACGAATGGGGCCTTCTTTACCCCGCGATTGCGCAGGCTTGGGCTCCTGGCGCTGAGCCCGGCATAGAGCGAGTGCTGCACGTCAGCGGCAAACTCGCGCGATTCGCCAATCTTTTCTTTGAGCGCAATCTTCTTCACCAGGTCCTGCAGCTCGTGGATCGACTGCTCTGATACGGCGTTTTCACGCGCGGCAACTTCCAGCGCGTCAGCGCGGGTGGTGAAGTTCAGATAATAGGTCTCTACGCCGCGGGCTGAGGAGTCGCTGGACGAATTGGCGTGAATGGAGATGAAGAGGTCTGCCTGCTCCTTGTTGGCGATGGCCGTGCGCGTCTCCAGCGGAATGAAGGTATCGTCATCGCGGGTGTAAACCACCTCTGCGCCCAGCTTGTTTTCCAGCAGCTTGCCCAGCTTGAGCGCCACGTCCAGCACCAAATCTTTTTCCTGAAGGCCATTGGGGCCGATTGTGCCGGTATCGTGCCCGCCGTGGCCTGCATCCACCACAATCTTGCCGATCTTCAGTCCCAGGGCGCGAATCAGCGAACGCTCACCTGTGGCGGTGGGCGCAGCAGTATGCGTTGTAGTGGCTACGGACGTCGATACCGATGCACGCCGACTTGGGTCCACAGCTTTTTTCTTGTTGCGGCTGGATTCCTTAGGCGCAATGGCCTCAAAGGTAGGACCGCTGGTGGGTTTGCCGGTAGTGTTGGAATCATCTATGACGGTGTCATCAACCACCCTGGGCGGCGTTGTCTTGGCGACTTCAGCCGGACTCTCTGTGATTACCCGCTCTTTGTCCTGATCGCGGTCTTTGCCCCGGCCTTTGGGCGCAGATGGTTTGGTAGTGCCTATACCTCCGCCTTTCGCGGTCAACTCCGGCTCGGCCGGTTTGATGTTGGTAACGGTCACGTCATCACGGGAATCGGCAGCATTGTCCGTGGGCGATGTTGGCGGCTGAGCTGCTTTTGCTTCCGGCTGCGCGGGCTTTGTATCAGAAGAAGCAGGCTTGGTTGTCTCCTTCTTGCTGGCAACCTGGTTAGGCGGCAATTTGCCGTGAATATCAATGATCAGGCGGTATGGATTAGGCAGCAGGAAAGCTGAATATTCCGCCACGTCATCCACGTCAAGCACTACGCGCGCCATGTTGGCCTTGTATTGCGCCACGCGAATCTTGTGCAGGAAGCCTGCTTCCACCTCAAAGCTCTTGCCCACAAGCTCTGGAGACAACTTGGTGCCGTAGAGATCAAAGAAAATCCGGTCAGGATGGGGCACACGGCCGGCCTGGTACTTCACTTCCTGCTCCAGATCAATGGCCACGCGCGTGTAATCCGGTGTTGACCAGTGGCGAATGCCGGTCAGCCGGGCCAGGTGATGCGGCGTTGCGTCAGCATTCGTAGTCGCGGAAACATCCTGTTGTTGCGCTTGCGCCTGTTGCAGTTGCGCTGTGGTTGCATTCTCATCGTCAATGGGAGGCCTGGGCGCATCCTCCGTCGCACGCAGGACTCTGGGGCGCGCAGTGTGCTGGCGCTTGGCAACTTTCGGCTTAAAAGGATCGTGGGCGGCGGAGGGATTGTTGATCTCAGCCACCGCTTTACGCGCATCCTCTGCGTGTGAGTTGCCGGGATATCGCTTGAGAAAATCTTCAAATGTGGCTTTGGCCTGGACGTTGTCATTCAGGTCATCGCGATAGATTTCTCCCATGGTGTACAGCGCTTCCGCGCGGTACTTGCTTCCGGGATACTCGCGGCGAAGAAAGACATACTGCCCAATCGAGTCTTTAAAGCTCTTGGAATCGTTAAGCAGTAGACCTTGCTCTTCCAGCAGTTCAGCCACGGCCAGAACGCTGGCATCCGCTTTTACAGATGTAGGGGCGGTGTAATAGACCTTGCGGTAGGCGTCAATTACATTCTGGAAGTCGTGGCGGGTACGCTGGGATTCTGGCTTGGCGTCAAGTGCGTCCCGGAGGCGTTCAGCAACATCAAACTGCGCCCGGGCGGCCTGTTTTTTCTGTTTTACTGTGCGCGCAGCCGCGCACACCGGCAAGAGCAGCACACATGCCAGTGCAAGCAAAATCGCTTTACGAGCAAGGGGGAGTCCGATTTTCATTACCGCAATGTTCCAAGCACCTTACAGAATAAACCCTGATGTTATAAACCCGATGTCGCGCTAATCGTTGTTGGAAAATACGCGATGACCTTCCGCATCACGCGTTTCATGCACCCGCGACGTAAGCCCTGAACCGCGGTACAAGTCAGTGATCTTCTTCACGTAATCACGCGTCTCGCGATACGGAGGAATGCCGCCGCTCCTTTTCACTGCGCCGCTGCCGGCGTTGTAAGCCGCCAGCGAAAGCTCCACGTTCCCATTATAGTTTTCCAGCAGGCTTTTCAGGTGGCGCACGCCGCCATCAATGTTTTGCTGCGGATCAAAAGCGTTGTTCACGTTGAGCGACTTGGCCGTGTACGGCATGAGCTGCATCAGGCCCATTGCGCCTTTGTTGGAAACCGCGCGCGAGTTGAAGTTTGACTCCACCTTCACCACAGCGCGCACCAAATTAGGATCAACGCCGTGACGTTGCGCTGCGGCTTCAATGGCCTTATCTATGGTTGCCGCATCTGCCGGCGTGACCTGGGTGAGGCCTTCGCCCAAATTGATGGGACGGGAAAGCATCAAAGCACGGCTGGCGCTCTTGCCGATGGGAGTAACCACCATATCGTTTACTTCCCGCGCCGCGCGCTGCGCCGCCTGCATGGTGCTGGAAGACGCCAGAGGCACCGGCACCCAGCGATGTTGCTTGTTGCTCCAGTAAACCAATCCGCTGTAACGCGAAGGTTGCGGAGTTGCGGCCTCAGCATTTGAGGTCGATCCGGGTTGAGCAGCGGAGGCCATGGCAGGCTGAGCAGCCTGGGACTTCGGCTGCGGGTTGGCAGCGTCACCTGCGACATAGATCGTGTGACCGTAGGCATCGTGAGTGGCTACGAAGCTCTGCGCACGGGCTGGGCCACTTACTACCATCGACGTGGCGCCGATCAGGATGGTAAATAGGTGCTTTTTCATCGGGTTATGCTCTAGATATCAGTTCCCGGCGGCTTTCGCTACCTCACTGAAGGCCAACACCCTTTTACCCTCGATCTGATCCTAGAGAATGTCCAGAGTATACGGATTATATGCTGCCCTAAACCCGGCGGCAATCGGCTAAAACCAGACGAATCTAGGGGGTGAACAGAGGAGAAACACCAGTAAAACTCTTAGAGATACCGACAATTCCCTGTTGATCATCCCCTGCCGCAAGGCTGGTTTTTACAAAACTTAAGTAATTGGCCCTGCAAAGATCAAAGCGACCGCCGTTCCCTGAATATGACAACCATAACCAAGAAGCTTCGTCTGCTCTTTTACGGGCTGGCGACGCTGGAGTTGATGCTGCTTTCGGCACTGTACGCCTGGGGACGGACGGGGTTGCACCACTAAGAGACGGAAATGCTTCCTGGCAGGATGGTCCTCACGTTAAACTGTCCTGGAAGGGATAAAAGCAATGTCCGGCTCCGCTAGCATCATTGTCAAAGACCCGAATATTCTCGGCGGTGCGCCGGTCTTCCGCAATACGCGCGTCCCTTTTCAAGCCTTGATTGACTACCTTGAGGGCGGCCAGAACCTGGACGATTTTTTGTCTGATTTTCCTACCGTTACGCGTGAAGCTGCCATAGCTGCTTTGGAACAAGCCAAGTCATTGGTGTTAGCGCAATTGCGATGAGAGTCCTCATCGACGAGTGTGTTCCAAGAAAATTCAAATTCAGTATTGCATCTTTTGGCCATGAGTGCTCTACCGTGCCGGAAGCCGGCTTGGCCGGTAAACAGAACGGCGAGCTTTTGAGTTTAGCGGAAAAAGAATTTGACGTGTTCGTTACTCTGGATAAGGGCATTGAATATCAACAAAACCTGACAGGTAGAAGGCTCTCCATCATCGTAATTCGTGCCAAGTCAAATCGCTTTGTCCACGTCAGCCCATTTGCATCGAGGTGTGACGAAGTCATCCGATCAATTCAGCCGGGACAGCTTGTGGTAGTCGGGTTTTGAAGTTAGAAGGTGAGCTGAGTAAATCTACGGCAACACTCTACTTCAGCAGTCCTTCCACCGCTGCATACGCGGCATTCAGCGCCGCATCAAGCTGAGCAGGATCTTTGCCGCCGGCTTCTGCCATATCCGGACGTCCGCCGCCTGAGCCGCCAACTTTCTCTGCTACCGGCTTGATAATTTTTCCCGCCTGCACGCGCGAAGTTAGATCTGCCGTGACACCAACGATCAGCGCAACCTTGCCATCCTGCACTGATCCCAGCACCACCACGCCGGAACCGAGCTTGTTGCGCATGTTATCCACCAGCGTTCGCATCTGGCCACGATCAAGATTGTCCACCCGCTCGGTAACTACCTTCACTCCCTGAATGTCGCGGGCCTTTTCACCTACGGCAGCCACGTTGGAGGCGGCCGACTTCATCCGCAGGTGCTCCAGCTCTTTGTGCAGCTTTTTGATCTCGGCTTCTTTCTTCTCCAACTCCTGGCGCAGGGCCTCAGCCGGTGAAGGGGATTTATGGCTGCCCGGCACCAGAGTGGCCACCACGTTTTCCAGCTTGTGGTCCAGGCGAAAGTGCTTGACCGAGCCTTCACCGCTGATGGCCTCTACCCGGCGCACGCCGGAAGAGACGCTGCCTTCACTCAGGATCTTGATCAAGCCGATCTCGCCGGTGGCCGCTGTGTGCGTGCCGCCGCAAAGCTCGGTGGAAAAGTCGCCGATCCTGATTACCCTGACGCGCTCGCCATATTTTTCACCGAAGAGCGCCATGGCTTTGTATTCGTTAATCGCCACGTCGATCGGCACGTCTTCAATCGTCTCTACTCTGGTGTTGCGCAGGACCTCTTTGTTGATGAGGTCTTCAATGTCCTGCAAATCTTCATCGGCCACGGCGGCAAAGTGCGAGAAGTCAAAGCGCAGATGGCCGGGATCAACCAGCGAACCAGCCTGCTTCACATGCCCGCCCAGGACCTCGCGCAGCCCCGCATGAAGCAGGTGCGTGGCCGTATGGTTGCGCATGGTGGATTCGCGCACCTCGGCATTGACAGAAGCATCAACTTTCATCCCAAGGGTGATCGGCTGGCGCGCCTTGATCTTGTGCGCGCGCACGCCCTGCACCGGCATGTAACAGCCAGTGACTTCGGCCACGATGCTGGTGTGGCTTGCGTCATAAAGCACGCCGGTATCGCCAACCTGCCCGCCGGAGTCGGCATAGAACGGCGTATGATCCAGCACAAGCTCGCCCTCTTCACCGGAGTTGAGCTCTTTCACACCCTGGTTGTCTTTCACAACTGCCAGCACTTCACAGCCGTGCGACTCCGTATACCGATAACCTTCAAAAACCGTCTTGCTCAGGTCGCGGTAGACCGGCGATGCGCTCTGCTTGGCGCCGCCCTTCCAGGAAGCCCGCGCACGCTCGCGCTGCGCTTGCATGGCGCGCTCAAAGCCTTCAACATCCACGCTAATGCCGGCATCGCGGCAGGTGTCCATGATGAAGTCAAAGGGCAAGCCAAAAGTGTCATACAACTTGAATGCGTCTTCGCCGCGATAGCGCAAACCGCGCGCGATTTGATATTGATGCTGCCGCAATTCCGCCGGGGACATGCCCCCTTCGCCAACTGGATCGCGCGACATGGCAATCCGCTGGCTGGTCGCTCGCTCCTTGCGCAGCGCCGTCAGGTCAGCCTCCAGGCGGGCCAGGCCGGCATCGAGCGTGTGGGCAAAGCGCCGCTCTTCTTCAAAGACGATCTTCGAAACGCGCTCGGCGCTCTCCGTCAGCTCCGGGTAAGCGTCTTTCATCAGATCGCGAACGGCAAACACCATCCCATGCATGAACGGCTTGGTGGCGCCAAGCAGGCGTCCGTGGCGAATGCCGCGGCGCAGAATCTTGCGCAACACGTAGCCGCGGCCTTCGTTCGCAGGCAGCACACCGTCAGAGATCAGGAACGTGGTTGCGCGAGCGTGGTCGGCAATCACCCGCAAGCTTGCCGCTGAACGTGATTTTGTTTCTGCAGCCAGTTCTTTGTTCAGGTCCACGCCAATCAGCTTGGCAGCAGCCTGAAGCAGGGGCATGAAGAGATCGGTATCGTAGTTGGAAATCTTTCCCTGCAGCACGGCGGCAACGCGCTCAAGACCCATGCCGGTATCGATGGAAGGCTTGGGCAGCGGGTTGAGCGTGCCCGTGTTGTCACGATCAAACTGCATGAAGACCAGGTTCCAGATCTCCACATAGCGGCCGCAATCGCAGGGGAACCTGCAATCGGCATGGCCTTCGTCTGACGCTGCCGGACCCATGTCATAGTGAATCTCGCTGCATGGACCGCACGGGCCGGTATCGCCCATGGACCAGAAATTGTCTTTCATATCCATGGCGAAGATGCGCTCTTTTGGAACGCCTACGTCAAGCCAGTGCTTTTCCGCTTCGTCATCGCGGGGAATTCCCTGCTCACCCATAAAGATGGTGGCGTAGAGCTTGTCGCGCGGAATGCCGAACCACTCTGAAGCGGTCACCAGTTCCCATGCGTAGGAAATGGCCTCGGCTTTGAAATAACTACCAAAGCTGAAATTGCCCAGCATCTCAAAGAACGTATGGTGGCGCTTGGTGAAGCCCACGTTCTCCAAGTCATTGTGCTTGCCGCCGGCGCGCACGCACTTCTGCGAAGTGGTGGCCTTGTTATAGTCGCGCTTCTCCACGCCCAAGAACGTGTCTTTAAACTGGTTCATGCCTGCGTTGGTGAAGAGCAACGTGGGATCGTTGGCAGGCACCAGTGACGATGAATGCACGCGCTTGTGCCCTTTGCTTTCAAAAAAGCGCAGGAATTTCTCGCGAATTTCAGAGCCTGTTGGCATCACTTTCTATTGTAACGTGATTGGGTTTTTCGCCGGGTTACCGCAAAGGCCGCAAGGATGCAGGCGCGAGGCAAAAGGCTGATCGCAATCTTTCACTTTCGTTTCCTGAAAGCTTCAACCGGCCGTTCTACCGCCCCGCTGCCTTGGTTTTGGCGTATTCATTCATGCGCTTTTTGTACAGCAGCAGAACGCTGGGACCGAAACACAGGAGCATGATGGCAATCCCGCTGGCAATGCCAAAGCTGGTGACCGCAGGGGCTGAACAATCATGCCGCCGTCGCGCCGCCACATGTGCCGGTACGGCAATAAGAAGCTCCAGCACGCTCCCCTTCAATAGCCATGAAGTCACCCGCGTGATGGTGGCGCTGGAATTGCGGAAGTAGGCGTAGAAAATTACCAGCCAAATGGCCCAGAGCGCGCCCCAGCAAGCCAGGGCATACTGATCAAGAAACCTGCCACCGAAGCGGTCGCCATAGATTCCAAACCCCAGAGCGAAAATGGCAGCGCCTGAGAGCAGCGCCCACAAGGTTCCCGCGACGAGGCCGGAGACCAGAATGTGGGCTCGAGGCTTGAGCCGCTGGAAAGACGTGTCCACGGAGAGAAACAGCAAAAGCGCCTGGCCGGCAATAACAATCGCAATTGGGAACCACGCGATCCACTGCTTGTAGATGACCAGCAGCTCGCCTTTGGCGATCCATACGGCTCCAGGCACGATCAGCAGCAAGACCACCAGGGCATAAAACAGAGTGACCAACGCGCCCCATTTGCGCATGATTCCTCCTTAGTTTGACCAATAGGCAACCAGGAATCGGCTATTTCTTCCCGTCAGAAGGCGCTTCCTCCACCAGTTCCTGTGGCGCATGCGGCCGCAACAGCGGAAACAGTATCACATCCCTGATGGAGCGCGAATCCGTGAGCAGCATGGTCAGCCGGTCAATGCCGATGCCCTCGCCGCCGGTTGGCGGCAGGCCGTAAGAGAGCGCGCGGATGTAGTCTTCGTCCATGGCGTGGGCTTCCTCGTCGCCACGCTCTTTTTCTTTTAGCTGTTGCTCAAAGCGGCGGCGCTGCTCTTCAGGATCGTTCAATTCGCTGAAGGCGTTACCAATCTCCAGCCCGCCGACGAAAACTTCAAAGCGCTCCACCCAATCCGGCTCATCGCGCTTGTTCTTCGAGAGCGGCGAGATCGCGACCGGGAAGTCATACAGGATCGTCGGCTGGATCAGGTGATGCTCGGCCACGTGCTCGAACATTGCGGCAATGGTCTTACCTGCCGGCTCCTTTGGATCGTAAGGCATGTGCGGCGTGTGATGGGCATTGAGCCGCGCTACCAGCTTGCCGACTGATTCGTGCGTAGCAAAATCTGAGATCTCCGGCTTGGGTGCCGCCGCTTCAGGCCAGTACTTGATAATGGCTTCACGCATGGAGAGCCGTTGCCAGTCAGCAAAATCAAATTCCTTGCCATCAAAGCCGGCTTTGGTTGTGCCGTTCACCTCGCGCGCCACCTGCGCCAGCATGTCTTCAGTGAGCTTCATCATGTCGTTGTAGTCGGCGTAGGCCTGGTAAAACTCCAACATGGTGAATTCCGGGTTGTGCTGGGTGGAGATGCCCTCATTGCGGAAGTTGCGATTGATCTCATACACGCGCTCCAGCCCGCCCACCACCAGCCGCTTGAGATAAAGCTCCGGCGCAATGCGCAGGTAGAGATCAACATCGAGCGTGTTGTGGTGCGTAACAAACGGGCGTGCAGTGGCTCCGCCGGCGATGGGCTGCATCATCGGCGTTTCTACTTCAACATATCCACGCGCATCCAGAAAGCGCCGGATGGCCTGCACCACCTTGCTGCGCTTCACAAAAACCTCGCGCACCTCCTGGTTCATCACCAGGTCAACATAGCGCTGGCGATAACGCAGCTCCACATCGCTCAGACCGTGCCATTTCTCCGGCAGCGGCAGAAAATCTTTGGCCAGGAAGGTGATTTCTTCCACGTGGATAGTCAGTTCGCCGGTGCGGGTGCGGAAGAGATAGCCGCCCACGCCGATGTGGTCGCCCAGGTCGAGCAGTTTGTACAGCGCAAAACCTTTTTCACCGACGAAGTCGAGCTTTACATAGATCTGCAGCCGCTGGCCGCCCTGCTGCAGATGCGCGAAGCCGGCCTTGCCCTGCAAGCGCAGAGAGATAATGCGCCCGGCAACCTTCACGTTTACGCGGCCTTTTTCCAGTTCTTCCGCCGTGTTATGGCCGAATTGTTCCAGGATTTGCGGAACCGTGTAAGTAGTGCCAAATTTGTGCGGATACGCCTGCTGGCCCAGGGCTTCAATTTCGCGCAACTTCTGCTGCCGCAACTGGTAAACACTCTCTTCAAATGACACTGTGTGATCTGACCTCGCGGGTATAAACCATTGATTATAAATGAGAGACACGCTGCGTGCCTTGCCGCCGCGGTGGGGCTGGGCGCGCTCGACCGGAGTAATAGGCGAATTAAACCGGAGTATGGGCGCATTATCCCGGAGTGCCAGGCTTGGGCGATCCGCCCGGCAAAGGCCTCACCAATGACGCCAACCCAGCCTTGGCCACATGCCTTGCGCCGTGCCTTTCAGCCACGTTTTGGACGTGCGTTGTCACCGCGTCTGCAAGTGGTGCAGGAGGCAGAATAGAAGTGCCGTTAGACGTGGGCATCCCAATATCGTAAACGGTTTGCCAAGAGCGCGTGTCCTCCACGCCAGCCACAGGAAAGTTTCCCCGGTGGCCACAGCGGGCACATCCAACGCCATTACAGCTATCGCAAAGCTGTCCACCAGTCAGGCCGCAGCACGCGGCAAGGATCGCCACAGCGCCATCGCTCGTGTGTTTGAAGCCTAGCGCCTCGGCAGTGTGCTCTGCCGTGCTGCCATCGGGCAATGTAATAGTTGCTGTAAATGTAAAAACAGGCATAAAAAGCTCCTTTTAGCGTCCAGGTAGTCCATGCGATCCGCCGCTGTCATCACCAGCTCCAGCACCGCCGCCACTCCCAAGCCCACCGCCTCCAGGGGCTGTGGTTATTATTCCAACAAACACGATGCCGTTGTTCGATGTCTTTATATGAGTGCTCTGCGTTGAAAGATATGTAACAGCGCCGCCAAGAAAGCTCGGGTCGATGCAGTAGATGCCCCACGTTCCATAAGAACCAGGATTCAGAGAGCCGCTGTTGTATGAAACCTGGCCATCGCCAAACTGCATGACAAAAGCAGCGATATTAATGGTCGTGGTGTTACCCGACTGAGTTATGGGATTGCTGCCCGTCAAAATCCCATTGGAATTCACAGGATTATTACGGAACGTGCCGGCAAGCCGCTGAAAACCAGTTGAATCCACAATAGAGATCGGCACCAGCTTCGTGGCGATAGTCGCGCGCACGGCCTGCGCCACTAATGAAGTATCCGAATATGCGCCTGGCAGATATTGCAGCAGCGTAAGAAGAATGGTCGGCGCTTGCGTCTGCGATCCTGAGATTGAGCCGCCTGAGCTTGTATTCATAGAGGGAAAGGCAAATTCAGCCTGGCGGATCTCGTAATCACCCTGATATTCCTCAGAGATCGTTGCGTCCACTGTGATGATGTCGCCGCATAGCTGCGCGAGCAGAGCGCGCGGATTGCCTGCCTGCGAGAGATCCACGGCCATCATGTCGCACAGAATCTTTGCCGTCCACGGCGCAATATAAGGCGTCTGCTTCAGTCCAAGCTGGCGCTGGTTCATAAAGGCCAAGGCACGGCGCACGCGCTCATCAGTATTGTTGCCAAAATTCAGCGTAAGAGGAGAGACGCGGAAGATCGGCGTCAGATTCAGGCCGCGCTGGCCAATTGCCTGCTGATGTAGCTCGTGATCATCTACAGCCGGTTTCACAGCAAAGCGGCTCTCCGGCGTGCCGACGTATCCATTGCCGCTGAGCGTGCCCGGGATGTTCAGCGGGCTGGTGTTTGATTGGTAGGTTGTCGCCGCGGGACCCACTTCAAGCTGTGCTCCCCAAGCAAAGATAGAAGTGCTGGCCGTGTTCATCTGGATCGTAGCGATGAGCGAGGCCGCAACCGTCCACGCTCCAGAATGCGTAAAGGTGAAGCGCTGCCAGACATTCGTGACAGTGATCGTCGTTGATTCAGCATCTCCACCTGTGCGGCTGATGGAAAGCGTCACAGATGTATTTGCTCCGGCTTTCAGCCAGACGCTAAACGTCACGCGCACATTAGAATTGGCAATGAAGATGCTGACAGTCTGGAGTATGCTTCCCGGTGCCGTTCCTCCAAGCGCAAGCGTGTCGGCTGTGTTGCCGCCCAGCGGGTCCACCTGGTTATCAGGCGTCACGGTGATCACTCCGCCGCTCAGTGCCCATGCGGAAAAACTGAATTGCTCACTCCACAGCAGCAGGTTTACTCCAATCGCCTGGCGGTAGGTTGTTGCAACCGTTCCATCTTCAATCTGCGCGCCCCACACAAAAAGCGAGCTGCTCACGGGCATGATGATGAACGCCAGAATATTAGAAGTTCCGCTCCACGTCCCAGAGTGGGTGAAAGTAAACCGCTGCCAGGCCGTGGTGACGTTCACTGCAAGAGTTTCGTTGTCCACCAGGCTGCCACGGTTCATTTGCAACGTTACCGTGATATTCGCCGCAGCCTTCAACCACACGCTAAACGTCATAGGCACGCCATTGGCCGCGTGCAGGAGCGTTTGCTGGAAGATGCCTTGCCCTGCAGTCACTCCAGAACTCACCGTGTCCGCTGTGTTGCCGCCATTGGGATCACTCTGATTATTCGCGGCCACTGTGATGTTCGTCTGCTTTTCCCAAACGTCATTATCAAACTGCTCAGAATACTGCAGCCAGTTCGCGTTTCCATTTTGCTGATAGGTGAACTGATTGGCTGCCGGCAGCGAGTTAATTGGGAAGGTGCCCTCAAAGGCGGCATCCTGCACGCTGCCGTCAATCGGCGCGCAGATCTGCACATACTCGCCAACACTAAAAGGATGGTTGGTCTGGCACACCACGCCCACCTGGCCGTGGCCATCGCGGAAGAGGCCTGAATTAGCAGGCGGCACAATATCCGCCATGTCCTGCGCGTTCAGATCGTTGTACATGCCGATTAGCCGGTTATTGATGCCGTGCAGGTTGATCTTGTCGAACTTCGCCTGGCCAGCAATAACGTGATCAGTGGTGAGGATAAAGCTGGAAGCGCGCGGCTTGTCTGCGCGAATATAGATTTTCCCCGAGTCTTCATGCACGTAAAGCTGTGACATGGCCTGCAGCGAGGTGAGCGCATCTGCCAGCGTGGTTTGCGATGGGAAAACGATGGAAGATTCAAAGCGTTTCTGCCCGCCCGCAAGCGTCTGGTCACACCATGCGGCCGCATCGGCCAGCGAGGCGAAATCAAAGCGCGCTTTTTCATCTGCCGTAAGATCGCCGCCGCCCGCCGCTGCAGCGCTGGTGTTCCACTCCGGCTTGATCGCGCTGCGCAGGATCGCGTCCATGATCTGCCACGCGCCGTTGGTGGAGAAAGTATAGCTCGTCTGATTGCCGCTGGAATCGAACTGGCGCACCTTGCAGCCGCGCAGATATGCCAGCACGTCAAGCGTGGCGGTGGGCGCGGCCGGATCTGGCGGCACATTCAGCATGATGTAGCATTTGCGGGAAAAAGTTGTAGGGATGAAGTTGGCCGGCAACAGCGACCAGAAGTTATCGACGTGCTGATCGCCGCCGTTTGAATCCGGCGTCAGACCGTGGCCAAGATCGCCATCAATCCCAGGATGAAAATGGATGAGAGTAGTATCGGCCTGGTTCGCCCGGACGGAGTTGATGAAGAGCGCATCCAGGCCGTCGCATTCGCCTTCACAAAATATCCTGATCACCACGCGATTTTTTGTATTCAGCGTGTGATTCACCACCTCATTGCCGCGCCCGCTAGCGAAGCCATAGACCACCGGAAGGTTGATGCCCAGCTGGGCATTCGCGACATCGGCTTGGTTGAGTGTTAGAAGCATTTTTTCTTTTGATTATTTAATTGATAGTTTTCTTTGGGAGCATCGAACTCTTCTCCACAACTGCAGCATTGAAGATGCTTACCGTTAAACTTCCCAAAGTCGTGACCACACGGCATAACAGCAATATCGGGCAGTCCTTCAATCTCTGTCTTTTTCCAGCTAAAAGTTCGCATTGTCTCCTCCTAAGTGATGCTGTTCTTGGCCAGCCGATTTCCCTTTCCTCCTCCGCCAAAGAGTCCTCTTCCTGGAGGCGGCAGAAATATATTGGGCAGAGGCGCATTCACTGTGTTCGGCACCGTGGTGATGATGCCGTTGAACCGCTCCTGCGCAGCGCGTGTCGCGTCCTGGCAGGCGACCAGCGTTTTCGGGCAGGTTGCCGCAGATCCCGTCGATCCGCATTGCAGGCCCTTATAACGAAAGGTGCAATCGGTGCCCTCAACATCAGCGGCAATAAAATATTGTGTTGGGTCCAGGAGCTGCAACTGGCGGAAGCTGGCCTCATCTTCCGTGGGATTTTGCTCGGTCAGGCTGGTGTGGAACTCCTTGATGGCCGCATCCAGCAGCGGGACCCAAAGCCGCGTGACGGCAAAAGCGCCTTCGAACTCATGATTCTTGAGAGCGGCCGCGACGTCGCGATCAATGGTATTGCCGGAAAGATTTTGCACCAGAAGATCGCCGGCATTCGTGCTCGTATCACGCGTGCAGGTAAAGCTGCAGCCGCTCTTGATATAGCCGTTATAAAACTTCGTGGGATTGCCGGCAACGATCCGCGAAGGATAGTTTCCCTCGTAATCGCTCCAGAAATATTGAGTTCCATCAATGGTCTGAATATCGAGCAGGATCACCGGATATGCTGCAGCTCCCTGGCTTGCCATCCATAGCTCGGTTCCCGCTGGAAGTGTTCGTGGCATCAGCGCATCACCTCCAGAGCGTCGGCAACCACATAGAAGTTGGTGCTCGCTGCGTTCTTTTGGCCCGTAGGAAATACCTTGATGCGATGCTCTCCCAGAGGAACATTCAGGTTCGTAATCAACGCAGACGAGGGCTGCGCCGACGCAGAGTAAAGATCAAAAGAATTATTGGGAGGAAAGGCACCATCCAAAAGGCAGCCTACAATCCCCATATCCGGGCCACGAGGAAACCACAACCTGAATCCATATCCGAAATAAAGCCACTCGGCCGCATCCGTGGTCACAGTGCCGGGATCAACGTAGCCAAAGCCACCATGGAAATTAAGGTTCGCATTCGGCGCAGGCAAAACAACCGGACTGGCCGTGGTGGTGACGTAGGTAGTGGCCGCAGCTCCGTACTCCAGTTGCGCGCCCCACAGATGGTAGGCAATCGATGTGCTATCAGGATTGAAAAGGAAAATCTTCAGGCTCGTAGCCGTGGCCAGCGCGGTACCGGAAACGGAGAAGCGCTGCCACGCCGTGGTGAGCGCAAATGTAGTCTGCTGTAGCGCATTGTTGGCCTGGTCCTCCAGCACCAGCGTAAGATGTGGCGCTCCGCTGGCTGACTTAAGCCACACACTGAAGGTAAATGCCTGCCCGGCAATCAATATCGATGGGTTGATGATCTGGCCTACAATGGAAGAAGAGCCAGTCACGGAAAACGCTACGGAATCCGCGTCCACGTTGCCGTTCGGATCGGCCACTGCATTCGCCGTCACCACAGCATTCGTCTTCACCCACGCCGCGTTATCAAACTGCTCTGACCATAGGCAGTAATTCTTGTCGTCGTGGTCCCACGTTCCGGTAAGCTTCACCAGGTCACTGCCAAAGCCGTCACGCTCTTCAATAAAAATGGAATCCACGCCCCAATTGCTCGGATACTGAAACTGCGGCAGCGTAGGGATGACAACGAAGGTCGCGGTCACGTTCACCTGGTTATTTCCCGCGCGCTCATACTGCGGCTCGGCACGGAACTGGCCGGTGTAGTAGCGGTTGTCGTCAATATCGAAGTAGCTGAAGAAATCGCGCTCATACTGACGGAACCACTGCCGCAGCGCCAGGTAGGTTGAGAACTGGACCTCGTCCCAATGAAGATCGAACTCCATGCCGCGTGCCATCATGTAATGCGAAAAAGGTTTTCCGCTGCGTGGCTGCCAGCTGGAGATGGTAGTAGGGTCCTTGTGCGGAATCGTGTACGTGGGATTCATCTGGCTGGCCGCAGTCGGATTCAGGATGTTCTGCTCGCTCAATTGCCCTCCTGCGTCAGATAGCGATTTAGAGCGCGTGTCATCATCTGCGCGCCGCCCTGGCGCGCCCACTGATCAAAGCTCTTTGCGTCCATGGCGTTCAGATGGAAGTGGTAATGATTGCCGCCAACACTTTGCCCTGCGTTCATGGCATCGAGCGTGCGGCCGTGTTTCGCGCTTGCGCCCGGATTCATTACCCTCTCACCGTGCTTCAGCCATGCCAGCATTTCATTAGGCTGTCTACGGATAGAGGCGCGCATCACGTCCACTACGCCGCCATCGTGGAACTGAGGCGCACCAAAGATAATCGCGGCGCGGCGCTCGCGTTCCGTCTCCGTGCCCTGAACGTGCTTCTCCGCATCATCAATCGCGGGACCAACGGTTTTGTTGAACACGTCTTTGCCCTGGCTCTTCAGCGCATTCAATTGCTGCTGCGCGCTGGTGCGCAGCGCTTCCAACTGCTGCATCGCCGAGGAAGAGTCAAGCTGGAAAGTATCGAACTGGCTGGTGATCTGCTTGATGTCCGGGATTACCGTGTCAGCGGCATACTGTTGCGCCTGGCGTTTGCGTTTGCCGCCGCCAAAGATGCCGCCGAATATCCCGCCCAGCAATCCGATCACGCCGCCCACCAGCGCACCGATAGGACCTCCAACCATGAATCCCGTGAGCGCTCCGCTGCCTGCGCCCGCCAGCGATCCCAGCAGCCCACCATGCTGCGATCCGATGCCGAAGCCAAGCAGCCCACCTCCTGCGCCCGCCAAGAGGCTTGATGATGTCAGCATTGCCAGGCCGCCCAGCAGCCCGCCAATCTGCCCAACCTTTCCACCAGCGCCGCCAAGCAGCATCATCGCCAGCGGCGCGGCAGCAGCCAATCCGCGCGCACCAAACAGGCTTCCAAATCCGCCTGAATTAGTACTGCTCCCGAAAAGAGGGATAGCTCCGCCCCCGGTCTTGAAAACTCCTGTAGAGTTCGATATCTGCGCCATGCTCTGCGTGGTGAGCGCATTGCTGGCGGAAAATGTGGGCGTCGATCCGGTACCAGCAATTGCGCCCGCCAAGCCGCCGCCTGCAACTGTGCCGGGCAATCCAAAGCCCGCGGTTGAAGAGAAGCCTGTAATCGAAGGAGCAAAACCGCTGGAGCCGGAAGGAACTAAATTGCTGGAAGAAGTGCCAAACAAATTGCCAAGAAAATTGCCGCCTCCAAAAACATTAGAACCTGTGCTGCCTGGGCCAAAAACAATATTTCCAAATAAACCTCCAGCAGTGCTCTGCATGAGGTTCAAGCTCAGAACCCACTGTGCGACGATCTCCGCGAATAGTGTTTCGGCATTCTTGAGAATGCGCTTACCGATGTTGCCGCTGGCGATGTCATCAAAGAGTGAGGCAAAGTCCGAACCGAGCTGCTGCACCATTTGCTTGTGTGCATCGATCAGCTTTGCGTTCATCAGCGCATCGGCGGCTTGCTTCTGCAGCTCATATTGCTGGAAGTTGCCCGCGTCCTGTGCCTCCAACCGGTTTAACTGCTGATAGGTCTTTTCATGCTCCAGAACGATCTGCGCATCGCTCCGTTGCCATTCAGGAAGCGCTGCAATTGCTGCCTGCTGCTGAAGATCGATGGTCTTATCGCGCAGCTCCATTGCATTGATGATGAGCTGCTGCTTTGTGGCCTTGTCGATTGCCGCGAGTTTTATTTGAGCAGTTTCCCATGCATGTTCCGCCTGAACGCTGCAATCTCCATAGGTGCGAACAACGTCCTGCAGATCAGTCTGAATCTGCTCTTTCTCAATGTTGGAATCGGCAATTATTTTCTGGCTGCCCTGTAGGAAGGCAGCCGCGCGCTGGTCCGCAAAAATAAGCGCCTGGTCATGCTGCTTCGCCGCTTGATTTTCAAACTGAATAATTTGATCCGCAGCTTGTTTGTGGATGAGAACGATTTCGGCTTCCATCGTTCTTTCACTGATGAGACCTTGCTGTTTAAGTCGCATCACTGACTGAATTTGGTCATTCTCTACTACGCCTACTCGCTGTGCTCCCTGTACAGAGGCTTCATCCACCTGGTGCCGAAGCGCAATCACCTGATTGGCATTGTCGCGCTCAAGAGATATTTTGCTGTTGAGGTATTCTCCATAAGCAGCTTGCGATTTTGCAGCAGCAATGACGGCACTGCCTCCAGCGGCCTGTTCAGCCTGAATCAGTGCTTGTTGATCGCGGTACTGTTGTTTGTTGAGCGCGATCCCCTGCAGACCTGCTTCATTAATCTTTGCCTGACCTGCCAGCTTGATAGGCGCTGCAGCGATAGCGAGATCCTTATTTGCCTCTTCAAGCTGGTGGATGTGAGTTTCTATATCGGCCTGCGCTTGTTTGGCCGCATTCAATCTGTCCTGACTGTTCAGTACCTCTGGGTCGGCTGCAACGCCCATTTCGGGGATAGCACCGTCTATATTCGGTAACGCGCTCAATTTTGCGACGGTTGCATTCAGGCTATCCATCTCCGTATGTATTTGCTTAAGGTGCGCCTGCGCGTCCTCAAGTTTTTTAGGGTTCCAAAAAGCGTCCTGGCTCGCCTGCACGTTTTCCGCGTTCATTTTCTTGATGGCTTCAGTATTCCCCATGACCTCATCAGAAAATGAAGCAATGCTATCCACTGCACTCTTTCCAAAACCAACGAGAGCAACGGCAGCAGTGGCGTATAGCGTTGGTTCAAATAAACTACTCAGCAATGGGCCAAGCGTCTGACTCTTTGCAATTGCCATCTCCATTGAGCGTGGAAGGTCAACGCCTAAAAGCCTAACGGCTAGATTCCCAGCAACGTGAGCGCGTGTCTCAGCAGCCTCAATGCCATCAAATTCCTGCTTAATTTTTGCAGACGGCGGCTGGATCTTCTGGATTGCCTGCCCAGCCTGGTTGGCCACAGTGAGAACGCCGCTGGCATCGAGCGTGAGCGTGAGATTAATGGATGTAGCCATTTTTTTAACTGAACTCCCTCATACAGTTGCGGCAATGCTTTTGCGTACGCGAACGCACGCGCTCTCCACAATGGCCGCACGCCGGATGCTCCTGCTGCCACTCAGCGCGTACGCGCCGCAGCATCGCCAGCCCTTCCGCTTCATCGGCGGTAATGCCGCTGAACTCAATCCCGGTAGCCAGTTTGTCTTCCATCCAGAGCAAATAGGCAACTGCATATCCGTAGCCAGGAGAAACCTTGCTCTGTGGAATCAGTTTGGCGATCAGCTCAGGATTTGTGTCCGGATCGGCCTTAAGAAGGTTTTCCACCTGGCGGTTGATATCACGCTCCATCAGCGTGTAATCGAACATCTCCCGCGCCGCCAGGCGCAACCCTTCCACGTCTTGTTGCACCAGGATCATGCAGCAACACTGCTCTGTTGTGTGGCGCCGGTAAAGAGCTGCTCCGCCGCTTTCACCTTGTGGAACGCATCCATCTCGCGGAGAATAGCGTCTTTCTCTCCGCGTAGTTCCTTACCTCCGACGCTGTATCCATCCACGCACTGGACCAGCTCGTCATAAGCATCCAGAAGCACGCTGTGGCGCATCCCGTGCACCGTGGTGCCGTTGCGTCCGGAGCCAATCACCCGCGAGGTTGCGCCGGCGCGGAAGAACCGCCGTTTCAGTTCAACCGTCACAGGGTTGAAGCGATGCACCAATCCTGCATAGCCCACGTTTGACCACTTGGCGTCCAACGTGACCTCAATGCTCTCCGGATCAAAGGGCTTCTCCGATTCAACCGATGATTGCTGCACATCGATAAACTGGACTGCGGCCGGGCGCAGATGACGCAGAGGAACTTTATTGCGCCAATCCTCCTTGCTCATGAAATCGCCGGGATATCCTTCCGCGCGCTCCAGTTTGCTCTCTGCCAGGCGCGTAAGAGCGAAGTCTGCATCCAGCGTGATCTCCTCGCCGTTGCCGGTGTTGCGGCTGGTGTAATCGATGCCGCGAAAGTAGGTGAGCCAATCCTCTTTGCCGATGCGGGCAAAATGGAAGGTGTAAGTAAATTTGCCGTCGCGGATGGCGATCACGCGCGGCTGGTCCAGTGGAAGTAGAGCTTGCGCCTCGGGCATAAAGAGAAATCTCCTAATTTGAAATGTGATTGTGCTGCCGGTTTGTTTCTCTCGCCTGAAGCGAAGCGGTGCTTCCAGGCAGGCCCGCGAAGCGGTGCGGAACCTCATCAGCGAAGCGGTGCTGATGTCTTGCAGGTAAATACTAAATACCACAACTTTGGCCCGCAGAGCAGAAGATTTTTTGCTTCTGCTCCGCGTGAGTTCGGCGAGACGCCCTTACGCGCCTACGCCATAAGCGGCCTGATTGTTGATCACGACCGCCTGAAACACTTCCTGCGCGCCAGGCTTGGTTACAGCCTGGTCGCCGGCCGTCATGGCCCACATCATCTCGCGGGCATCGGCGCCGATCTGCGTGGTTTCCAGCAGCACGCTGGGAAATTGCAGCGTGAGCTGCTGCGCCGCGCCGGAGTTGGTAATGATCTGGACCTCTTTGGGCGTGTCATTCTCCGCAATGGTCCGCATGTCATCCACGCTCGTGGCATGGACTTGGATGGTTAAGTTGGCGCGCTGCTTGGTGACCTTGGAAAATGTTCCCCACAACTGGCCGCCAGGCGCGCGGTTGGCTGCGATATCGCAGGCAATGTGCACCTGCCAATCTTTCACACGCTCTTTAATGCTGATGAGCGCCGTGGTGGCAGTTGGCAGCGCAGCTCCGGCAGCAAAGCCGGTGTTCGGCTCCTGGAAGTTGCCGGCAGGCGCGGCAATGTTGCCCTGGAAGGTCTCTGTGCCGGTGGAGTTCGAGCCATATACGTCCGCGCTGGTCACGCCGGGAGGAAACGCAGCCGGCGCGGTAATCTTGCTCACGCTGTTCGCCGGTACCACGATGGAGATTTCCTGGCTGGCCAGAGTAGCGCCTGCGGCGTTGCGGTAAACCACCTTCCAAAACGCAGTGTGCCCGGCCAGCGCGCCGGCCACAACCGTGGAGAGAGTGAATTGCTGGGTTGGATCGGTCAGGTCAGGAGCTGCAGGGCCGATCTTAATGTCCGTGTCCGATCCAAAAAGATAGAGCGGGCCGGTCAGAGCGGGGAAAGCGACGGAACCATCCACCTTCTTGCCGCTGCCGGTCATCTTGAATTGGCCTTGCAGAGGACCAGAGCTTGTGCCGCTCAGCACCAGATCGGCAATCGCCAGATCGGCGAGCTGGTAAATTACGTCTGCCGTTTCCTGCACCAGCGCACTCGTCACCGGCATCTGGTTGGTCGATTGCAAAAACTTCATGGTGTGCGTCCACGGTCCGGTACCGGTCACGCTCTCCGATCCCAAGGTAAAGAAAAGCATCCAGCCGGCCAGGAAGCTATCCAGGTCAAAGGTGCCATCCAGGGAGCTGTTTTCCATGATGCGGCGCTTCAGCGTAGGCCACTGATGGCCTTTGTTGGCCAGCCCTTCATCGGAATAAAAAGAGGGCGCGTGCACCGGATTGTAATTGCCTGGGTTGCGTGGCCGATAGGTGTATGCAGCCGCAGCAACCGGCGTGAGATAGGTGTTTTGCTTGTTGGGCGAGATCGCCAGGTTGCGGATATCGAACAGGTCCTGCGGCTCATAAGCTAAGCCCAGCGCAAACGCGGAAGCAATCAGCTTCCAGATAAAATGTGGCAAAAATCCCAGGAACATTTACCCCTCCTTTGGAACGTCCACAACCGGGCCATCCGGGCCTGGCGTGGCGTGAATGCCGAGTTTGTTCAGCCGTTCAACTTCCGCCTCTTCTTCCGCAGACGGAACAATCTCAAACAGCGCATGGCCATGGTGGTGCCACGGCTTGAGCACGCGCTCCCAATCAAAGGCGCGCGTGACGCGCTGCGTTTCCCCGGCGCGGAACTGAAAGCCTTCTCCGCCGTTGCCTTCCGATATGCGCAGCACGCCGGCCCCAGCCTGCCTGGCGCCGAACTCAGTCAGCCTTACATCCACCCAATCATTGCCACTGCTCATGGTTGCTCCTTCTTAAAATTGTGCCGTCTTGGGCACGCTGATGCGCTGGCAGTACCACGCGCCGTTCGCATCTGCCTGCTCCCAGGTGATTCCGTTTAAGCCCACAGGGCCGCTGAGATTATCGCCGCCATCGAGAGCCAGCCGCTTGCCTGCGATGGCGGCGCGCACTGTTGCGATAAGGATGTAGGCGTTAGTCCGTTCCTTATCAGTGCTGGTCAGATCGGCAGCCCCGCAAAATAAGCAGAAGTCGTAATCGGTCTGGTAGGTAGTACGGACCGTGTCATTCTTCCCGTCATCCTTGCCAGCTTCAAAAAAAACCAGCACGGCAGGCGGCAGCACGATGATGTTGCCCTGCTCATCAAAATGCTTGCTGGAAAGACCTTGCACTTGCGCCTTTAAACCCTGAATGCCGGCATCCGCCTGCAGCGCGGCGATCAGCGACTGCTCGACATCGGCGATTTTGAATTGCGTTGCTCCCATTTACTTCAGCCCCGATTCCTGCGCTGCGGCATCAATGTAGCGCTGCATCGCATCGGCAATTCTCTGTGGGTCTTCAGGCCGGAACACCACAAACGGACGCGCCGGGATAAAAGGCCTGCGGCCATTTTTCTTTTTGAAAGGGCCTTTCCTTCCTGCTATCCCGCCCTTCTGTTGGATCGCGGCATATCTCAAATTGGTGCCAATCGTGAGCGTGTTTCCTTCCACCAGGTAGTTAATGGAATTCTTCATCCTGCCGCTCTGGATCAACATCTTGCGCCCAATTCCGCCTTTGCCGCGCTTAAGCGTGGAGGGAGCTAATGCCGGCCATGACCCAGCTGGCGATCCCTGATCGCGAAACGTCTGCTCAATGGAGCTGCGCATGACAGCGCCGGCAATCTTCAGCAGAGAGCCAGGCACTATCCGCGCGGAGAAATTCTTCAGCGCGATTTGCATCGGCGCATCGTTTACCGTGATTTTGAGATCAGACATGGTTTAAAAAATGTTGGTCGTATTGACTCCCGGCTGGTCTGTGTCGTCATCTTCCGGCACAAATGCAGAAAGGTTTGCGTCGCTGAACTTTTCCGGTTTTGCCGTTACCTGGACGTCGCCTGCGCTTGTTTGCGCCGCCGCGGCTGCAGGCTGGTCCAGGCGCGCTTTCCCTATGGAAACGTCTTTCAAAAAAGCCAACGCATCTTCATAGCTCTGGCGAACATCGGCTTTCATGCGTTTGCGGCGCAGGTAAAGCAGGTATTCAGTGATGGTCAGGCACAAACCTTTCACCTGTAGTGACGATTGCAGCGGCACTCCATAACGCTGGCCGCAGTAAGAATCAATGGTTGCCGATGCTTCATCCAGTATGTCACTCACCAGCGCGGCATTCACCACGCCGGAGTTCGTATCATCCGTGAGCTGGAGCAGCTCAGCATTCGATATCCGGCGCGGTGAGAGATCGGCTTGGGTGGCGTAGCCCAATTAATTTTTCTCCTTGCCTTCTTCGTCCGCCTGCTTGGGATTCTTGATCAGCTCAACAGCATGAGAAATTGCTTTCGCCTCTTTGGCGGAGAGATCGACGGTATCGCCAGGAGCGTAGTCCTTGCCATCATGGCGAAGCGGGGTTTTAACTTTGAACGTCGGCATATTTTCTCCTTCTAGATTTTTTGCTGAAGCACCACTCTCTGGATTTTCCCTAACTGAACTGCAACCGAACAACAGTTGTGGCTGCGTCAGTCTGTAAACACACCGCTTTGCCGGCCGGCGCAAGAATCCCGAGGTAATACTGCTGGATGGGAGGGTTGGTTACTGGCCCAAGAAGTACAGTGGTTCCAGTTCCGCAGTTCGTGCCGGTACCGGTTTGAATAGTGAACGTGCCGCCTGCTCCAGTTGACTTCTCAACCACAACGCCACGGATGTAAGTCGATCCGCTGCTCGGCGCAGCCACAGCTTGCGTGAGCGTGGTACCGGAGAAGGCAGAAGAAAGGTTGCTCAGATCTCCGGTCTGAAGGATGCCGGAACCCTGGTTTCCGACGCCTTGATTCACCAGTCTCATCTGGCGAGTAATCTGATCGCCAACGCCCTGCGCTCCAGCCTTCTCTGGCGGCGCAACCGTAAACATAAGCGCGATGCAGCAGATCAGTAAAAACACGATTGTCAGGTTTCTTAGATTCATTGAATTTATCTCCTTGTTCATAACTATTTTGTTTTTTGCAAGGGAACCTGGCGCTAGCCAAGTTCCCTGCTGCTCTGGCAATTTATCCGCAACCTCCTTTCCGAAAAAAGGTTTTAAGCCACGGCGTTCAAAATCAGGTAGCCCGAAATATTGGACGTGACCTGCTGGCCGTAATAGAAGTGTGAAGCCAACTCATCCGCTTTCGCGCTGGCCGGGGTTAGACGAGCGATCTCCGTAGCAAAACCGCCAACCGTGCCCGGCGCCTGTGTCCACACGAAAGTTTTGCCGAAACTCACGTCATAGAAGTTGGAGTTTGGCTGCGCGTAAGCAAGCACTGCGGACTTGCCCCACACGAAGCTGGCATTGTTGGCCTGGTCAAGCTGGATGGCGGAAGCCAGCAGCACTCGCTCAATGCCAAACACCTGGGCCAACTGCTGCAGCGTGATCTGGCCGCCATTCACGAACTTGAAACGGTCCACAATCTGCGGATGCGCGCGCAGAGCTTTGTAAACCGGATCGCCAATGATCATCACGTTCGCTTCCTGTCCAATCTGCCGGATCTGGCTTTTGGCCGTTTCCACGTCCTGGATAGGATTGGAGAGATCATTGTTGGTGAGATAAGCGGACCACTGCGAAGCACCCGCGAGCATTACATTGTTGGTGCCCGCATAATTGGCAGCGTTCAATGCGATTGCAGCCGCGCGCACCTCTTCATCCAGCATGAGCTTGTCCATGATGGTCTGAGTCGCCCACTGCTCCAGATCGCCGGCCATGAAGTTGCCGCGCTCTTCATCTGAGATCAGGCGGGCAAGAGCATGGTCAGTAGTGGAGTAGGGGTTCTTGGAGAGCGTCTGCTGGATGCGCTCAGCCGCAGCCGTTGGAGCGCGCAAAGTGTTTTCACGTAACGCCTGATTTTCACGGCCAAAAGTCCAGAACAGATCCGTTTGCTTAAGGACTTCAACGCGAGGGAAAAGCGCTTCTGCCACGAACGTGTTGTTGCGATAGAGTTGCGCAAATTGGGAAAGCGCAACATCTATCTTTCCCTGGACCGGCGAAACGCCGGCGCCGGCAAAATCAACGCGCCTTCCCGGTGCATATATCTGATTTTCTTTCACTGTGTTTCCTCCGATTCCGAAGTTATTTAGTTGGCGCGGTGCAGCTCATCCGCGCCTGTGCCGGGTTATCCCTGTACGCGCTGCGGGATGACAAACAACAGAAATTCGTCGCCCTGGCCCGGCGCGGCCTCAAGCGCGAAGCCAACAGCCTCATAGTTCGTGCCGCCTACCGCGCCGACAGGAGCAAGTTGCCCAGTGGCGGCATTCACCATCACCCACTGGCCGCGCGCGATGGCTGCATCGGCGATGGCGGTCACCTCGCCGAGCTCAACAACAGTGACGGGATCTCCAGCGTTCTTTGTCGGAAGCGCTGTTACTCCAAGCGCGCGAACGTTCGCGCCGCCAGGAAGAGCCACAGTGTTATAGGCAGCGCCTCCCACAACGGCGATACCGGCAGCGAGAGCAGGGTTCGCTACATCGGTTCCATACGGGCGACTGATGTTCGGACCCACTACCCCGAACCTTGTTTTATTTGACATTTCGGATTTCCTCTCTCTGCCCGATCAGCGCCGGGCAGCGCGCAAAAATAATATTTTTATTTCAGCGATGTTTTCTAAACCGCGCCGGCTGCAGCGCTGCCAGCATCTTCAAACTCTCCGCTGGCGCGCACCTGACGCAATGCTTCGCCATAGGAGATGTTCTTATCTTTGGCCAGCCTGGTTGCCGCTTCTGCCATTGCGTGTGATTGTTCATCAACTACAGAACCGCTCTTTGGGTTCGGCTCATTGAATTTCACCAACTTGCCGTTTGTCCGCTGTGAGTGCGTGATTTCTCCTATTGGCACGATCTCGCCCAGGCCTTCAAGGAAATCGGCAAACGCTTCTGCAGCCGGTTTCTCGGTTTTCTTGTCGCCCTCGCCGAAGCTGATCTTTGTCTCAATCTTTTCCAGCTCGGTGAAGATCGCGGGTAGTCCCATCTTGTCGAACGCCGGCAGCCAGCGCCTCTTGTCCTTCAACCGCGCGATCTGCTTTTCGCCGAAGGCCTGCTGGGTCTGCGCGGTTGCAGACTGTTGCCTCTTGTCGGCATCTTTTTTTAGATCATCGAATTGCTGCTGGAGCTTCGTGTTCTGGTCCTGCAGCGGTTTAATAGCAGCCGCCACGGCCGCTTCCAGCTTCTTTGCCTGGTCATCATCGCTGAGGTTCAGCTTTGGCGTGACGCCAATACCAAAGAACTCCTTCAGCGCTTCCATAAAGCTTTTCTTGATCTGCTCGTTATCCATCTCGTTCTCCTTTTCTGCGAAGTCAATTGCCTGGAATGTGCCCGCGCTGAAGGAAGCAAGCTTCACATCCGCCAGGCCTTTCACCTCTGGAGGCATTGCCCCCAGAAAACCCACATGACGCAGAGCAGGACCGTTCGGCGTCACGTAAAAACTGATAGAGCGCTTCTTGAACATGCCCTTGCGCACCATGTCTTCAAACGCCGGCTGCACCTGCTTGAGCTTGCCCATCAGCACCTGGCCCACGCGCTTCAGCGATTCAACCCAGCCATAGGCAGGCGCATTGTGCTCCGGATGGCCGATCACAATTGGCGCTTCATGCGCAGCGGGATCGTAATTGGCGATCATCTTGTCGATGTCGCCCTCGCTGTAACTTCCTTTGTCTCCATACTCACCGGCGCGGAAAAGCTCGATCCATTGGCCATTCAACGTCACTGGATACCTCCAAAGCCGGGATCTGGCACGCTGGCTGCTGCCAGCGGGATGCGCGAAAGCCCTGGCGTATCGGCATCAGCGCCAACATCTCCCGGCCCTTCAGCAGTCACGGTGCAGCGGCAGTTATAGCCGCAGGGCGGATAAAGCCGGTTCCACACCACATCGTTGTACTTGGCGCAAAAGCCATCCAGGGCGGCATGGGCCGGACGCACGCGATCATCGCCCGCAGTGCGGTACATCCAGTAAGGCAGCGCAGCGACTACGGCGGGATCTGTCATCTGCTCAAAGCGCCCGTTCTGGTAAGCAGTTTGCACGGCAGTCTGGAAAACAGTATCGATCTGGGTTTTAGCCAGGCGCGCAACGCCTGCCGCATCCGTGAGGGCATTCACCGCTGCTTGAAAATCTTTTTCAGTGCCTCCGGCCTGCATCACATCGGCCAACGCATTCTTGATCTGCTCAATCAACCTTACATCGCTGATGCCGGCAACGGTGAAGGCCTGCATCTTGTAACGCTGGGCAAGTCCATCAAATGCGTTGCGGCTCATACCAATGAGATTGAGCACGCGCTGGATGGCCTGAGTAGGAGGAACCGATTCAAACCCAAGCTCGTCAAAAGTGGGAATAGTGGTGGACGTTGCCAGCCGGAATTTTTTACCAGTCTTTTTCGTGGCAGCTGCAATGACGTGTGCGCGGCCCAGGAGATCAAAGGCAGCCAGATACCGGGATGTAACCGTGCCGATCTGGTTTTGCACTTGAGCGGACAGAATGGGCGCAGCGGCTACAGAAGCGGCGCGGCGATGGGAAGCAATCATAGTGTGGCGCCTCCCCGGATCGCATCGGCAATTTCATGAATGCGCTTTCTGTAGATGTCGCCAAGCTGCATCTTCAACCCGCCAAGGATCTCATTGACCTCTTTCAGATTGTGCGCAGCCTCTTCTTCAGAGAACGCAGCCTCCTGTGCAGCGCCGGTCGCGATCGATCCCGCTGCAGCACCCTGCTGCCGGACTAAGACCACATCATCTGGCCCAGGCTCGGGATAGCCATAGGTTGTCTGCATATACTTCGTGGTAATGGGAACGCCCATGGATTGCGCCTGGCTATCAATGCTGATACGCGAGACCAGGTCCTGCTCATCCTCAGTGGTGATCCTGTACAACGGCATGGGAACATTGGGGCCATAGTTCCACAATGCGAGCGGCTTAACCAGCTGGTCATTGAGAACGGTTTGCAGTTTTACAGCAACCTCAACTTCCTTAAGGTAGAACATTCTTTCGTGTACGCTGCCCAGCGCGTTCGATCCTTTGCCGCCTTCGTTGCCATAGGAAGTGAGCGTCTGCCCCAGGATGGCGCGCGCGATCGCATACTTCTGATCATCTATCAACTGCTTGTAAACAGCGGGATTTTGTGAGCGCGCGGAAAGCAGCAGCTCTTTGATGATCCCAAAGTTTTCCGGCACAGCGATGGCGGTGCTGTTGATGATGGCTTCAGCGGCAGCCAGAGCCTTGTTCTTCTCGTCTGGGGTTGCGCCCGATTGATAGGTGACTGCGGCAGTGCCTGGCCCTTTCTCTCCAAAGCGCAACCAGAAACGCATGGCCTGGCGCTTGAACCAGCTGGGCCAGAAAACACGCCGCAAAAGCGGACGCCCGCGGCGGTTGCCGCTGCGCGGACGGAAGGTGAAGACAATAAACTTATTCTCCGGTACCAGCTCGCCGCCATCGATAGACCATGGGTTCGTCATCAGCCGCATTGGGCCTGACTGCAGCATGTATTGCGGATTGAAAGAGAACAGCTCCTGCGGCCTGTCTTTGATGTCGAGCAGCGCAACCTGCCCGGCGCTCACATCGAACAGCATCTCCTGCACAGAGAGACCGTAAGCAGGCGCATCCAGGATGGCCTCCAGCACTTCGTGAAATGACGGCACATTTGCAAGCTGCTGCTCAATGAAATTTGCAGCGTCAACTGCGGCTGAGGAGTCATCCGCTGGAATCACATGGCGCTCACGGCTTAAGACCGCAAGCTTGAGCATCTCCAGCGCGGAAGAAACGTCGTCATCTTTCTCCTCCAGCTCGCGATAGAAAATGAACGCCGTACGGAAGTCGCGGACCATGCTGGTCCAGATCACCGTGGGGTTACTTACACCGGCAAAGCCCTGGGCAAGAGAAAGCGTGGTGCGATGGATGCCCTCAAGAATTTCATCGGTGACAAACTCATCACCTGGCGGCTGAGGAGGAACAGCCTGGGCAGATGCGGCCATATTGATTGCTTCGCTCATGCAGCACCTACATAGGTATGGGCCTGCTGAGTTGAGCTGGCGACAAAGTCAGTGGATACACCAGGCCCAGACGAAGCCGCGACGGCGAGAGCCAGCGCCCAGAATTCATCAGCGTGCCCGGCATCAGTGCGGTCCGCATCAAAACGGAAGTGACCAGTGAGCGACGTGTAACGCTTTACTGCATTGATGGCGCGGCGCAATGCCGGAGCCGAGGCGATGCGAATCTTGCGCTCCTCAAATACGCGCTTTGTGGCAGTGGCCATGCGCTCTTTGTTTTCCAGATTGAAAACCACTTCTTCAACTTTTGCGCCATGCTTTGAGTGAAGGTCCTCGGCGAGTTGCGCCCCGATTCCAGTGGCGTCAATTGAGGAACGCTGTGAACGCGCGACGATTGGATCAAGCAGATCGAATTGAACCTTGAAGGGCGTGCGCTCCATGACATCCATACGGCGCATCCAGAGAACGTCGCCTAGCTTTTCCAGCGCGATATTCGCGGTGCGATCTTTCTTTCGTCCAATATCGGTACCGGAATAGATCACGCCAGCAAGGTCCCTTACATCTGTATCCATACTGGCATCAATGCTCTCGCACGCAATCACCAACTCCATGGGGATGTAATTTTGGGCATCGGCCAGGAAGGCGCAGCAGTATTCCTGCAGCCATGTATCCTCATCACCCGCGGCTTCACGCAGCGCGGCGATATCCACGGGATTGCCTTCTTCAACTGAGGCGTAAATATCAACCCAGTGAACGGACCAGATGCCTTTAGTCCATTGGCGCACCTTCATGCTTCCCAGCGGATCGACGCCGGCCGCATTACACAGGTCCCAATATTTTCCCGCCTGTCCGTTGGGCGTGGAGATCACTTCCAGAGAGTGGCCGCGACTTATGATGGCCATGGCAGCGCGCCAGATTTTTACCGGGTCACGGTGGAAAGCAAATTCATCCAGAACAACATCGCCGGAAAAACCACGTACCGTGTCAGGATTGGCCGGCATGAAAATGAGGCGAGCCCCATTGTGTTTGAGCGTGATCTGGAGCGCCTTCTCATCAGTATTGGGAAATTCCAGTTCTTCAAGGTCGAATACTTCACGCAGCGCCGCAAGATGTATTTTGGCGTATTCACACGCCTCACGCGATTGGCGCTCTGAAGCAGATATCCAGACAGTGGTTCCTTTTTTTGCGATTCTGCGACGCACTTGGCGCAGAGTTGCTCCGAAGGTATAGCCTTCTTGCCGTCCCTTCACCGCAAGCTTGAAGCGCGATTCGTCAGTGATCCAGCGCTTTTGATACGCATAGAGCGTAACCAGCGCGGTCGCTGTGGCGATGGCCGATATCTCGGCAGACCGAATTGTTTTTTTACGCTGCAAGTCCGTAAATCTCGTCTACTCGCTGTTTCAGCTCTTCCGGCGTGAGCTGTTTCTTCTTTCCGGTACCGTCCACATCTTTCTTAAGGCGCGCGACTTTGTCGCGCATGGCTTCAATCTTCATCTGAAGCTCGCGCTCATACGCCTTCTGCCGCCGATCTTTGATCTCTGTTTTTCTTTGCTCGTTCAGTAACTCACCAAGCGCCAGAAGTCCCTTAGTGACGTTGAGCCTGCTTTTTCCATCCGCGCTCTGCATCATGGCGAAGAGCTGATCACTGATGGCATTGCGGACCGCATCTGGTAGGTCCTTTGACTCCTTGCCATAAAAAATTGCGGCGATCTCGCGGGCGCGCGTCTGGTCCGCCAGCAGCTCATGTTTGACTTGCTCTACTCTCAGGTCATACCAACGCTGCAGCGTGGTATGCGGAAGGCGCAGCTGCGGATATTCAGCGCGGATCTCCGGCGCGGTCTTCTCCCACTCTTCAAATTTCGGAGACAGCGCCTCGATCTCCATCCACGTCCTGCCGGCAGCGCGTTCTTTCATCACGCGGTCCAGCAGTTCCTGTGGAAGCTTGTCCATCTTGAGCGGCTGGCGTATGCTCGGCTTCTCGCCCGTCTTCCGTCTTGGTCTTGGCTTATTTGCCATTCGCGATTGAAATCACTTTCCCGTTCTCGTTGCGGCAAACATCACAACCCAAATCTTTGTGCCCTTTATTCCTGCATTTATCGCAGGTTAAAGAGCCGGTCACCGTTGGCCTGCCACACGCGTGGCAGCGGTTCATGTCCTGCGATCTCACAGCAGTATGCGCACCAGCGGATGCTGTTTTTCCTGCTCGGCCAGCAGCAGGCCATCGCCGGTGAGTTCGATCTGCGAGACCCGCACTTCATTGTTCAGCGAGACGCGCTCCTGCTGAAAATCCAGGAAGCCCATTTTTTTGAGGTCCTGGCAGAGCGTGAGCACGTCATGCTGGCTTACGTCATGGCCAAGATCGCGCATGAGCCCCCACAAAACAAGCGCGTCCATGCGGCTCTCCTGCTTGCGATGGCCGTCATAGACCAGTTCGATAATCACTCCGCGCCAACGCTTCATCGTGGCCGAACGCTGCGTTGCATTCATGCGCTTGCTCTCCGCTCTTTTGTTGGTTCCAGGCGCTCAATGGCCTGGAGTATTTTTTCCTGCTGGCTGCCTACATAACTCAAAAGCCGGCGCTGCTCTTCTTTTTCGCGATCATCTTTGTTAGCCAACTCGCGAATGGAATCGGCCATGTTTTGCTGCGCGCCGGCAGATTTCTCTGACGCAGCAACCACCGCGCGAAAACCACGGTCGACCATAAAGAGCGCCATCACACCCAGGAGAGACAGCGGACCCCACGACCTGAAGGTTTCAAGCACGAGCGTTGGATTGCTATCCACCAGCTTGAGCGCAATGACAGCGCCTATTCCGGCGCTGCTGCCGAATACCAGATGCCCGATGTATTCGCGCCAGTGCTTCACTTCTGCGGCGCTCCTAGAGCATTCGTCGATCCGGTTGTGCCGGCTGGAACCGCCTGCACGCCGATCTTCTTAGCGATCTCCTCCGCCAGGTGGGCCACGTCAACCTTCTGCCCGGCTGTGTGCTGCTGTTGCGCCTGGCGCAAATCTTCCAGGATGGTGAGAGCCGCTGCAGCGTAACGTTCACCCTTTGCGCCCAGGCCTGCGGCCGTGCCGGCAATTCCCAGCAGCGCCATGGCCTGCGAGTTATCCAGCGTGTTGAACCACCAGCCGCAAATGGCGGCCAGGGCAATCACAAACGCGGAAAGATACGTCTTCTTTCCCTGGAGAAATTTGACCAAATTCTGCATAACCTGCCTCCCGGCCACAATGCGCTTATCCAACCCACCCCAAAACACCCCTGCGTGAAACGTCACAAGGGGTGTTGTGACGTTTCACACACTTTCAATGGGCCTACCCTACTGCCCCCACCTTTCTAAGTAGAAACACTTAACTTGCGGCTGGGGCGGAAATACGGTTCAGGAAAGATTGCGTCCGGGCAACTGCCGCATCGTTGATCTGGGCGGCCGCTGTCAGCAGATCCTGGTCGGAAAGACCAGAGGCTTTTTTGCGCTGCGCGAAGTACTCGATCAGGTTCTCGACCGATTGAATTCCAAGCGCGATCAGGTTTGCTTCTACTTGTGGGTCCAAAGTTCACCTCCGTGAAAATTAACGGAGCACATGTAAGACACTGCCCCGTTGAAGTCGTTTGAGTCGCCATGCCCAGCAGGTTAGTAATCACGCTCACCGCTGCAGGGATCGGCTGGAGCAGGCTTTGAATCTTTGCTTTTGCATCGGGATTCTTAATGCCGGCCACGCCATTGTTGATCAGCGCGTTCACGCAGGCGACGAGCGTATTTGTCCAGCCCACCACCTGGGCCTTGTTGGAATCGTCAACCGTGGTGAGCGATTGCAACTGCGTGATGTAACCCTTGGTGCAGGTCTCCGTGGTCAAAAAGATTGTGGCCACAGTCTTGGCGTAATCGTCATCAGAGACGCCGGGAAGATTGGAGCTATAGAGCGCCTCAAATTCCTTCTCACCGCTATCCACGGCGTTGGCGATCTCAAATGCGCTCACGCTCAACTTGTGCAGCGTGGTGGTGGGCGGCGCGGGCTGGCCGGGCGAAGAAGTTGCCGTCTTTTTTGCGGCACAGCCGCAGAGGAACACAAATAAGAAACAGCAGATCAAAAACATCCCGCAATGCGATAGGGACCGAAAAGCGAATTTCATTTTTCCTCCTAAACGTTTACGTGTCTTGCGAGTTTGACCGCGTGCTCTGGCGCCGGCGTCATGTCAGCAACCGCGCCAGTAGCACGCAGTGGCCAGCAACATCAGCAGAGTGACAAGCATTGGCACTCCAACCGCTTGCAGTTGCCGGCGTTTAAAGTTTTTCGTTTTACTTACCGGCGCGGACTGCTTATCCATGAACGCCTCGCATTCCTTGCGGCGGGTGCGGTAGCAATGCCAGCAGAAATTGAAAACCACGAAGCGGCGAACGAGGGTTACGCCACGCCCCCCCCGGCAGGTTGTGCGGACACAGCGAGCAGGCAATGCGATGGTTCATGCGCCTCCTTTGAACAGGATCGCGCGCACCGCACAGTCCTTGGCCTCAAGCAGTTTTCTCAGTGCAGTGGTCTTCTCCGGATTGGTGGGCAGCTCCTCATCGAGCTTGTGCGCCAACTCACAGAACTGTTTGCTTACCTCCTGAAGATGGATCGGGAGATGAGCGTATTCAAAAAACTGCAGCAGATGCGATTTAGGGATCATGCGCTCGCTCCCTGGGCAGCGGCATCGCCCTCGATCCGCGTCTCCATTGCGCCGGGAATTGCCGTTACCACCAGGCGCAGCTCTTCAGGATTGACCTGCCAGTGATCTTTTGCCACGCGAACAATGTGGGCCTTTTCATCCACGGCAACAGAAGCAAAACCGCTGCAGATCATCTTGCCGTCTGTGTGTAGACGCGAATCGCCCACAGCGAGGCCAAAAATATCCAGCGAGTCATAGCCGGTGCCAACCATCGACAGGGCGTAGCGATAAAGATCGTCCTGCTGCTTAAGCGAGACCGGGACCGTCACGCGTATGCGCAAACCCCAACGCTCGTAATCAGCCGGCCGCTCCTGGATGCCGTCGCGAATGTGAGCGCCGATGAGAGTGCCGCCAGGCATTTCAATATCGACATGGCAAATCTCGCTGCGCGTCTCCTTGCAGATGGCAGCGCTGATGGCGCGGTCCATGAAACCTTCAGCATGGGGATCAGGCCGCGAGAACTGTAGCGTGACGGCCGTCATCCGGGAAAGAGCATTGATAGGCGTGCTCATTGGCCGGCCCCTGCAGCTGCGGCGACAGGCGGAACGCTGGCAGCGCGGCGAAGCCATCCGACCAGGTCTTTTTGCTTCTCCGGTTTTTTGGCCGCAACGTCGCTGAAGAAAATTCTGGAAAGATTGCAGAGCGCTTCCACCAGGCTCTGTGGCGGGCAGGCGTTGATGGCGGCAATCGTTTGCGGGCCAATCACGCCATCAATGGCCGGCGCTTTGCTGCTGCCCATCAGCAGGCCATTGGCCGCGCGCTGGACCAGCAGCGCAGCTTCCTTGCGTCCCATGGGCACGCACATATCAAACAGTTTGGAGGCAACGGCCTGGTCAACCACGTAACCGAGCTGAAGGCTGGCCCAATAAGCGGTGCGATAGATGGTGCCGGCCCACGCCAAAGCTTTATCGTTATCGCAAGTCCAGAACAGTTCCGGCAGCTCAGGATGGAACTTTTCCGCGATGCCGAAGCGCGTGCGCCCGTCTTCATCGTGGGTCACCTTGCCGGACCGCGCCGCATCTTCATGCGACATCATGAAATCGAAAGCCGGTGGAAACTGTGCCATCTAATCTCCAGCCACACGCACAATGAACGGGTCTGCCGAACCAGGCGAAGGTTTGGATATCAGGAGAAGGTTTCTCCCAAACGGAAGGGGCCCTCGCCTGATTCGGTTTTCCCGTGGGTATGGTCAGAACGGAGCGTACTCTGGATTTTGGAGATGGGATGTTGCAGGCGCGAAACTTTGTTTATCTACTACTCATGTTATTCGTGTTTGATTCTGCTCGCGTGGCGACGATTAGCACCTTACCACGGCCAGCATGGCGAAGGCTAGAGACCGTCTTGAGACACCTTCACGGTTGGGTATCGCTGTTGGATTATTCTGGCGCGGGCAGCATCAATGCCCGGCGCTAGAATTATTTGCGCTGAAGGATGATCTTGAGCCAACGCCAGCACCTCTGAGATGGCCAGCGCTTCATAAACAATCATGCCCTCGCGAATCAGCTTTTCCGCCAGCGGGTCCGGCGCCCGCGTTGTGAAGAGAATTATCTGATGCGGAAGTGATCCAACTTTTGAAGATCGGCTCATTCATTGATCTTTTTTCCGCTGTGCGGCGCGTTCGGCCTGATATTCGGCAAGCCACTGGTCTTTGAGCCTGTCATCAGTAAAATCTACCGTTGCTCCATTGTGGACCGACACAAAAAGAATAGATGCTTTGCCATTTGCCCAATTACAACTTGTTCGCTCTTTCATGGATGTGCACACTGTATCCCCGTACTTCTCTTTAAGCGCTCTGAGGAGTTCATCAGATAGGAACGGTTGGACCAGATAGGTAATCTTCCAGAGTTTGCCATTTGCTGTGAACTGCGCATCTTTGGTTGCAGCTATTCCTGCGTAAGTGTCGCTCCCGACACAATCATCTTTGAACAAGCCACACTGAAAAGGATGTTTTTTTGTGTATTCGATTTCACCCATTCCCAATGTGTCTCCGCGAATGTCGTCGATTTTTAAATTTGGGTTAATCAATACAGTGTGGCTCTCGCCTCCAGTTTTAAATGCAGCGAGCGCCATCAAAACCACAACAGCAATACACGCCAGAAAAATCACTAGACCTTTCATGGTTCCTTAACCCTTTCACTTTTTTTGCGGTTCCCCTATCCATTTAATTATCTTGCCAACAATTCCGAAATCGTCTCCTGGAGCGATGATACGGACAGGATGACGCACGCTGGTATGTTGCGGCATCAAATGAAAAAACTTCCCGGCTTTCCTCAGCCATTTTATTGTTACTCCTCCATCTTCACGGGCAGCCACCATTTCATTAATGAGCTTATTCGGGTCGCGCTGGGAGGTGTCAACCAACACTATGTACCCCTCCTCGATAATAGGAGACATCGAATCGCCTTTAACCTTCAGCGCTGTAATGCTCCTCGTGTGAGGCAACCATTCCTTAGGGAAAGTAAGATAGTCGTCTATTTCCGATTCGCTGATTATCCGGCCAGTGCCAGCCGCGGCAGCTTCTTTAAGCAAAGGAACCAGCATATAGGCCGCCTCAGCTCTGACAGATGACAGATCTTGCTCCGTAAGACCCAATTGTTCTAGCCACCACCATTTATCAGGCTCCCCCGAAAGCCTGGCTAATGCAACAATTGCCTGGCATTTTGGCTGAAAAGCATCCTGCTCCCAACGTGTAACAACGCCCTGATTGACTCCGCATAGCTCAGCCAAGGCCGTTTGGCTCATACCAAGGCGCTCCCGTAACTCCTTGATTTTGCTGCCCAGTTTTGGGCGTACCTCTGCGTGAATGCTTTTTCGCATTTTTATGTTGACTGACTATGCGTTTTCGCATTAGTCTTACGGCTATTTCATGTGTAAACAAGTCCACCTAGACGATAGCACGGCTACCCCGCTGTTTGAACACTCGCTTTACAGAGGGTTGCAGGCGCGCGTGGCCAAGAAGCTCAAGGTCAGCAAATCAATGGTGAGCCAGGTCGCGAGGGGAACAAGAAAATCAAAGCGTATCGAGAAAGCTTTGCTGTCGGAGGCAAGGAAGGTCGAACGCTTGATTGCAAATCGCCGTGCTGGCAAGGAGGCTGCATGAATCTTCAAAGTAATAGTGCGCTTTCCACTCCCAACGTTTCACTCGAAGTTAAAGAAATCTGTGAAAAATTTGCCGGGTTCTCACAGGGCAGTTTCAGCTATTCCGACTATCACACCCGCATCTCCTTCGAGATGAGCCCTCAAATGGAGCAGTGGCTTGCGCGCGAGGACGCACGCTGGCTCATCATCAGGAAAGCTTTAAAGAACTGCAAAAAGCGCCGCATCTCCGCCGGTGACATTTCGCGCCTGATGAATGTGCAGGGCGTTCCGGGATACAACGGTCTTTTTGATCTCCTTTGCTACATCGAATCAATCTGGGACCCAGCTACTTCCATTGAAATAACCGATCACCAATGGCTGGCCGGATGGGACATTGAATTCTGCCGCGCCACCGGCGATTGGACGCTGGTCCATTTCACTCTGGGTCTGCTGCGCCAGGCTGCCGAATTTCACGGCCAGTTGCCAAAACCAATCTCCGGTGTAGAAACTCTCGCAATCGCGTTGCAGGGCAAGGGCCTCTTTACTCGCGTTGCGCGGAAGATTAGGCTCACGCCTTCTCACGTTCGCAGAGTCGCATTGGGAAAAAGAAAATCTCAGAAAGTGACTGCGGCGATCCGGGAAGAGATCGCACAGATTGAAAGTTCAAGCCAGGGGCAAGCTGATGGAGCGCCTCGCCTCGCGAACGAGGAAACGAAACCTCCGGCTGCGGCGCATGTATCCGTCCAGGGCGTCGACAACAAATCCAATCCGCAAAAGCTAAACGGTCCCGGCTCACCGGCAAGTTCACCGCGATTCCTGCGCGCCACACAAGTGATGGCGATGCTGGGCGTGAGCCGGGACACGGTTATCGACCTGATTGGGCAGAGCAAACTGCAGGGCTGCCGGCTGAATGACAGCGGCTGGTGGCGGATCACGCCGGAATCCGTGGCGCGGCTGCAGAAAGGCCGGCTGGCAGTGGAGGCCCATGAGTAATGAAGCGCCAGCCAATGTCTCATCCCGGCCAGCTTTCGCTGTTCCAGGAAGAAACGGTCACGGTGACCTGGGCGGCGCAGTATCTGGGCGTGTCCGTGATGACAGTGCTGCGTTATCGCGAGAGCGGACTGATCCACGGCTACCAGATGAGCGAGCGGGGATGGTGGCGCATTTTGAAGGAGTCGATTCTGGAGTACGAAAAGAACCTGCGCTCCCAGGCGCACCCGGACGAAGGACGAAACAGAAAATGAGCGGCAAATCCAATTCGAATCGCGGTCTCTGTGCGTCTCGCGTTCCTAGTTCCAACGGCGTAAAGCGATTTAGCTTTGAGAAAAATTTTAAAGGACGCCTGCTGTTGCAGCGTGTAGAGCGCCACATCGCTCAGGCTGAGTGCAGCTATGCCCTCACCACTGGATTGTTCAATCCGCCGCCGCGTGATGCTGCATTTTGGATTGTTGAGCGATTACTGGTGAATATGGAGAGCGAATTTGATGCAGCGCGGACGCGCAGAAAGAAGCGTGCCGCATGAATCAAGCCCCCAAGGTCGTAAGTATTGAGCGCAGGCCTCTGCGCCGCGAGCGCCCACGTAAACAGATTTCTCTTGATACCGCGATCATCATCTTTGGCTGCGCGATGTTGTTTCTCGGCCTTGTGTGGGGATTCGCAATCGCCCAGGCGATGATGCAATGAGCATTCCTCCCCGCGTGATTTCCACTCTCGCTCTGGCGGCAAAGCAGCTAGAGCACGCGCAGACGAACATGAATCGCGTGCGCGGCGTTGCCCACGCAAACAAGGAAGAACATCTGCAAATGGGCATCGCCGATCTTGCGGCCCGGATAGATAAAGTTCGGATCGATCTCGCCTCACTGAAAGGCGTGATCGCCGCGCGGATGAAAGAAGGCGGCGAATGAAGCGCACACGCACATTGCCTCCGGTAAAGATCAAGCGCCAGCAGAGCGGGGTCTGCCAGTACTGCGGCTGCACGGATGAGAAGGGGTGCATTCTCTTCTACGAAGCTGCGGATGATTTGGGAGAACCAACTCCTATTCCTGTTACCTGCACTTGGTTCAACCTCGCGCAAACAGTTTGCAACAAGGCTTCCTGCGTTGAAGCGTTCCTCTTGCAAAGCGCTGGTAGGAGGTCACGGTAATGCTGAGCCGCAAAGAGCTTTCGTCGCTATGCCTGGTGTACACATTTGCTGCAGGCAATAAAAAACTTCCGGCAGCGGAAGTGAATGCCGTGGGGCGGCTGATCCAAAAGAACGCGGTGGCCCGTTTCTCGCTGGGCTATATGCAGCGCGACGAGTTCGAGTCTGTGCGCAACCTGGTGAACGCCGCAGTTCGCACTGAGCGGAGGGCACGCTAATGAAGGCTCTCACGATGCTGCAGCGTGACTTCCTACAATTTCTTGAGCTCTACGATTTAATCCTCGCCTCTCCAAAATTCAGGGAGCGTGTAGAGGCCGAGCAGGACAGAGTCCCTGAGTTGGTGGAGAAGTGCTCCGAGCTGATGAAGTCCTATACAAACGCTGAACGGGTAGTTGCAATTGCGCTCCTGGCCAAGCTGATGATCAGAGATGCGGAAGAGTTTGAGCTGCAGCGGAGGCCGGTATGCTGAGAAAGCGCCTCTGGTGTCGTCATCTGAAATGCGGCCGCATCATCGCCGAACTTGCCGATGGAACGCTGCTCCTTTGCGTTCGGAGGTTCGGGCACCCGGCGCGCAATTGTTTTAATCCTGCGTTCGCCCCCCCGCAAGCATTTTGCCAAACCTTCTTTTGGCGAACTGGGAGGGCGGCATGAATAAAGTTTTTGGGAATAAGGCCACGCCGGAAATCCAACCTGGGGTAGCCACCAGCCCGGAACCAGGCGCGGCGAGAAACACGATTGTATATCCGCCTTATTCTCACTCGCGGGAGGTGTCTTGTGGCTAAGATGCCTCTCGCAGCTTATTTCACCGTCCATCCTCAAACGCCAAAAGCGCGCGCTTCATTCGCTAAGTTTTTTTCTGTCGTGATGAAAGGAATTGGCCGGCGTTGGAATGCAATGGATAGTGGTGCACTGTACGAACTGCTGCTGAAGCAATATCCTCCCTGCGATTCAACCAGCAAGTACTCGCTCCAGAAATGGAACCAACTTACATCTGGAGCAAAGGTCGCAGTATTCCGCCTTATGGTCACAAAGGATAAAGCGGCGAGGCCTGTTGCGACGAGCCGCGCTGTTTCAGGCGCATCCACCGCTCATCGCGGAAAGAAGCTTAGAAGCGGGGTGAACAAATAAATGACACACTCCGCCTGGATCTCGCGCAAAGAAGTTGAGCAGCTCACCGGCTGGACCAAGCGCACTGTTTTGCGTAAGCAAAAGTCGCAAGAGATCCAATCTCGCCCTGCCGGCAAGATCGGTAGCAACGGCAAGCAGGTAATGGAGTACAACGCCGCTTCGCTTCCGTCATCTGCGCAGCTCAAGTTCATGGAGCAGAAGATCGCGGCAACCGCGCTGGTTCCGGTGAAGCAATCGATCACTGCCGTTCCATCGCTGCCAACTCCAAAGAGCGAGAAGGTAGTCCTGACGCTTGAATCACTGCCACCTGAGGCACAGGCCCAAGCGCGGCAGCGGCTTGAGATCATTGCGCCGCTCATCGATTTTGTAAATCGCACGAACGGACACAAACCGGTTTATCACAATGCACAAGACGAAAAGTTTACGAGCCTGACCGCCATTGTCGAGCACTTGGCAAAGATCACGAATTATGGGAAGACCAGCATCTGGGAATGGTGGAAGCGATACAGGGAAGATGGCCCAGGCGCGCTGGCGGACCGCACCCGCTCCGATGCCGGCAAGTCGCGCTTCTTTGAGCGCAATGCCGATGCCGCTGCTTTCTGCCGCAACAAATATCTCAATGAGCGGCTGAGCGTGGCTATGGTTTACCGTGCGCTGCTGCGCGAATCGGGCCGCTTGCTGAAAGGCGAGAAAGCTCCCGACTACAAAACGCTTCGCGTCTTTCTGCAGCGTGAAGTTTCTCCGCTGGTGCGAATGATCGCGCGCGATGGCGACAAGGTCTACAAGGAGCAGGCCGCTCCGTACATCATTCGCGATATTTCCCAAGTCAGGGTCAATCAGTATTGGATCTCCGATCACATGATCCATGACGTGTGGGTTCGCAATGATGCCGATAGCGATGGGCGTCTGGTATTCCCTGAACTGGCTGAGAATGAAGCGCTGCGCCCATGGCTCACTTGCATCGTGGACATGAGATCGCGCCGCGTGGTTGGTCCCATCTGGTGTGCAACTCCCAGCTCGCGCAGTATTGGAACGGCGCTGCTCCTGGGCATGAGGCTCTTTGGCCGGCCGGAAGTTTTTTATATCGACAACGGCAAGGATTACAACCGGCTCTCTGATGATCAGAATGGCGTTCTGATGCGGCTGGGAATCCAGTCGCAGCACTGCCTGCCCAGGCATCCACAGTCAAAGCAGATTGAAAGTTTCTTCCGCACGGTCCACCAGCAATTTGATGTCTTGTGGAAACCGTTTTATTGCGGAACCTCTCCAGCGTCGAGGCCGGAGGAGTGCGATGCTGCGCTTCGCGATCACAAAAAAGCGATGAAGAACGGCGCAGCATCGCCCTTACCTGCAGCCTCTGAGTTCATCCATGCTGCAGCGCGCTACCTGGATGAATTCAACGAGTCAGCCCACACCGGCCAGGGAATGCGCGGTCTTTCTCCCAATGATGTATATGACGCGGAGCTGCCGCCAGATCGCCTCAGTCCTGTTCATCCGGCTGATGTTGCCCAGCTTTTCTGGGAGCGCGATACGCGCAAGATCTGCGAGGGCGGCTGCGTTCGCCTGGACAAGTTCCGCTTTGAGCCGGCCGATCAGGATTCCTTCGCGGCGCTCATGCTGCGGATCGGCGAGGAAATCATCGTTGCTCGCGATCCGCGCCACTTGAATGAAGCCATCGCCCTGACCAACGAACGCGAGCCGAAGTATCTCGGCCATCTGCGTTCGCAGGAGATGGCAATCCATGGCCAGACGGACCGCGAGATGATCCGGCAGCGGATGCGCAAAGAAGGCGCTGTCCGCACGGCAGTGAAACAGCTTCTTGCGGCTGAGGCTCACCATCGCCAACTGGTCGGCGACGTCACCGAACTTGATGCACTGAAGCATCGCGCTAAAGCCAGCGCGGTGAACCCAACCATCCACGCCTTGCCTGTTCCCAAGGCGGTCAACGCGCCTGCGCATGAGCGCGGCCACGTTGGAGACATTGTGAACAGCTTTTTTGAGGAATAACAATGGCCACTTCAAAAGCAGAGAGACAGGCGCTTCTTGCTCGCACGCTCCCACAGCGGCGAGAGGTCCAACGCATGGTCTCTGACTATTTATCCCGGACTGGTCTAACCTATGGCGATTTCGCCAAGCGAATTGGATACGCAGAACAATCGATGCGCATGTTCATGTGCAATGCCTACCACGGTGTTGCCGGCGACGACAGCGCCATCAGAGCCGCAGCCCATGACCACATCATCACTTATCCGATTCAGGTCTACACCGATATTCACGGCAAGCTTTATGAAACCAAAAATGTCGCTCTGATTCGCGATTGTTTTAATAAGGCGTTGAATCACGGACAGGCTTACTACTTCCATGGTGCGCCTGGCTCCCAGAAAACCCACGTTCTCCAGCACCTGATCGCGTCTCTAAACCTGGAAGAGGTCTCCAAGAACGGGCACGGCAAGCGTGCCTTCTATGTTTATTGCAGTGAAGGCGTAAGTCCGGCCCGACTCATGCGCGATGTTGCAGAAGCTGCCGGATCGATCTCTGTCCCGGACGCCAGGCGGATATTCAAGAATCTCCGCTATGACCTTCGCGGCAGAAAATCGCTTTTTGTTTTCGATGAAGCTCAACATCTCAGCGTCTCTTGCCTGGAGACATTGCGCGAGCTGCATGATATGCCGCCGAACTGCGGGTTGCTTTTTGCAGGCTCTCATCAGCTCAAGAGCACTTTCCAGCGCCTGGACATGGAGCAATGGCATTCACGCCTTACGCAGGGCGAGGACTTGCCAGGAATTCAGGAAGATGAGGCGCGCGACATCATCGCGCAGGAACTCGGTGAACTCTCGAAATCAAAGATTGAGCAATTGGTGAAACAGGCGCGCGCGGCGGACCAGCGCAAAGGCCGCGAAGTCACCTACATCTCTGCGCGCCGGCTTTTCAATTCCATCAGGGGCATTAAGAGCGATCCACGCTTTAAAGCGAAAGGAGCTACAGCGTGAAAACGGCTGAAGAAAGAATCGCAGAGGGGATCGCCACGGTTGTGATCATCGCTGCTGGGCTCTATTTTGCCGGCCACGCGGTTGCGGCGTGGATCAACGGCGCATTCCAGGCGGTGACCCAATGAAGGTTCCACAGGCTTTTTCCTGCGACGGTTGCGGCGTTACGCGGACCGAGACAGATGAATGGAGATTGCTCCGCGTCTATAAGGAATCGCGGTCACTGACCTATTCGCGAAGTGGAAGCCTTGCTATCTATGCCTGGGACGAGAATGCCGCCAACCGCGCCGGAGTGTTCCACGCCTGCGGTCGCAGCTGCGTGCAGAAGCTGGTGGAACGTTACCTGGACGGCAAGCTTGCGCCTGAGAAACAACATGCCGAAGGAGCGACAGCATGAATCCACAACAAGCGTTAAAAGAACTTGGTTACGATACGCACCGCCCTTGTCGTGGCTACGTTTTGGTGGAAACTCGGCCAGGCAAATTCGAACATTACGCCTTCAGATATAGAGCTGGCGACGGGCACGTAATTACTCGCATTGGAAGGCTTATATCGGTTTATCGGCAACCTCTGAGCGGATTGCTTATATTCCGGTTGGATGGAGCGACCACGCTGATGGAGCGTGATATCAACCGCCAGGTGGAGAGCGGATTGCTTATATTCCGGTTGGATGGAGCGACAGCATGAACTGCACCTTCATCCCCACATCTCGATCCAAAGATTTGCTTTGCGCACTGTTCGCTGAATTCCGCAATGCCGGAAGCACCAGGGAGATTCTTTTCAGCCCGCGCGACGAGCTGGGACCTATTGAGTTTGGGCTTTTGCAGAAAGACCTGGCGCGGCTGATGTTCCGCTGCACGGCAGCTGAAGCTGTGCGGATCATCATCGAAGCCGCAATCAATCGCTACAACATTTTGAAGGCTAAAAGGTTGCGCAACATGTATGAGCCGCCTGCTGAGCAGCCATCTGTAAGCCGCCACTTCGATTAAAGAACGTTTTCAGCCACGCGGCGAGATAAGGCCGCGAGAGGACATTGCATTGAGCAACGTAGAGACGAACAAATCGCTGACGGAAACAAAGGGAACTCCCATATTAAAGGCGGAGCCGCCCTCGAACGCTGAGATCGACGCGCTGCTTCAGATGTATGACGAAGCCGACAGGAACGTAGATAGCGCAATCGAAAAGCGCGATGTGTTTGGCGACCAGATCGAGCAGATGATCAAGAAGCATGGCTTCCTGCCTCCGCGCTCAAAGAAGTCAAAACGCATCCAGGGCGATAAATGGAAAGCAACATCCAGCCAGAGCCACAGCGTCGACGTGGACGGCACGGCGGTCCTCCGCTTGCTTGAGCTGATGAAGAGCCTTGGCGTGGCGCGCTGGTTCCGCAAGCTTTTCCGTCGCGAGGAGATATTCATCCTCAACGATGGAGCGCCGGAGATAGTCAATAAGCTGGCGCAGAAGTTCCCCGGCTCATCGCTCGCGCTTTCTTTTGCCCAGACCCTCAAAGTTGAAAGCCGCTCCTCATCGCTGAAAGTTGAGCCGCTGAAGGAGGAGAAAGCGTCATGATCCTCTGCGTATTTTGCCGCATTGGAGTGTGCTCTGAACAAGTCTGTCCCGGCTTTCCAGATTGCGAATGCCCTCACAATCACATTGCCGACTCTGAAGACATCGGCGATGTGAGCACTCACCTTTTAGACGCCAGCGGAGTACGGAGAGCGCTATGACCTCGCAACTCATCATGGCGGCTGTGACTGGCGCTTTTGTCTATGCGCTCCTGGACTACGGCCGGGCAAAGCTCTTTTGCTGGCGCAGACGACGCCAGGCCCAGCGCGCGGCCGCCGAGATGCGACTGAAGCAACAACTTGCCGTCAAGAACCTGCAGGATAGCTCGCAGGCCACGCTCGACGCCTATCCGTTCATGATTCAGCCGCGCAACTTTAAAGACGGAATCGCGGCTGCAAGAGAAATCTTTGTCCTCCTCCGCTCGCGCGACAAGCGCTGCTTTACCGCCACTGAATCGGAAGGAGAGTGGAACTGATGATCACATCAGGAAATAGCACCTATCTTTTTAGCCTCGGCACAGTATTCATTGTGACCGTGAAAGCCGGCGCTTGCGCCTGCGGCCGCATCACCCATCTTTTTAAAAATCGGAACGGTAAAACCGTCTGCCTCGGTTGCGAAGCCAGCAGCTTAATGGTTGCTCCTACAGAGTGCGACGTTACAGACGATGGTCCTGACGCCATCACCGCATTCCAGAAAGGCGATTGTGTAAGAGATGGCTAGAACCCTGGGACGGCAACAGCGATGGACGCTGAAGGAGCATGGAATGCTCAGGAGGCTAGCAAAAATGCAAGTAACAAGGGTCGCAAAAAATACTTGGGGTCAGGTCGAAGTGACACTGACTCCTCAATACGATTCTTCGATTGAAGAAGATCAACGCTTCTGTAAAGCCACGCCTCCTGGAGGCAGCACTATTCAACTCACCATCGACAACCCACCCGCGTCAGATCAGCTCGCGCTTGGAAAATTCTTTTACGTGGACTTCACTGAAGTTCCACAAACTGAAGGAAAAATCGCTGCCTGATGACCGAGTCAGTCCAACTCAGTTTTTCCGGCATGACCGCCGAGAGTGATCCCAGCATTTACGCGCGCAACGTGATGCTGGGACGCTGCGGTCCCTGGCCTCCCACCAGGTTGCAATGTGAGCTGATCAAGCAGCTGCTTCTCCATCAGGGCGCACAGAACGCTATTTCTCTGCGCGATCTGATGGGCAAGCTGCAGCGCGTGAACCCTGCACCGAATGAGCGCCAGATCAAGGAAGCTGTTCACTCCCTGGTCGTGGACTTTAAGGTCCGCATCGGCGCATCACGGAGCGAGCCTGCTGGCTACTTTCTCATCACCTCTATCGATGAGGCGCGCAAAGCAGCTCGCCCTTACATTGCGGAGATCCGCGAGCTGGCCAAGCGAGTGCGTGTCCTGCTGGACCCTCACGATCTCGCCGAGCTGGCCGGCCAGCCCTGGATAGAAGCTTTGCTCAATGAACCAGAGCCGCCGAAGGAGGCAGTGTGAGTCAAGAAGGCAAATATCATCCAACCATTCGCGAACTCAGTAATCGCGATGCACGTCAAGAATCGGTGCATAAATGGTGTGCTGAAGCTTTCGGCGATGCGCACGCCGGAGATCCGGCGACGCGCGGACTCAGGTTGCTTGAAGAGGCCATCGAAGCCTACCAATCTGCAACGCTCGGCCTGCCTGTTGATGAAATACGTGCCACGGCCCATAAATTAGTGGATCACGTCTTTAATCGCGTCACGGGCGATCTGGTACAGGAGATCGGTGGCGTTGGTGTGACGCTGTTGGCTCTCTGCTCCTCAGTAGGCGTGAGCGCCGACTATGCGGAGCTGCAGGAATATTGCCGAGTTAAAAGCAAACCATTGGCTCACTTCCGGCAGAGGCAACAAACAAAAAAAGATGCTGGGTTTGATCTTGCGGAGCTGTCACGCAAACACACTACTCCAAAGGAGACTGCATGAGCGCCAATTCAGTTTCCTTGAATGCGGCCATCGCTTCCAAGTTCCCCGATCCGGCGCACGCTCTTGAACTCCTCGGCGTCGCTGATGATCCCTTGCGGATTTTGAAGTCGTTCCAGCGCGATACCATCACATCGCTTGCAGACTGCATGGTCACAGAAGCCGCGCGTCTCGAGCGCGAGAATAAATCTCTCGATTGGAAAGAGCTGAAGCGCCAGGCGCAGATTCTGCGCGATTACGCCGAAACCTTGCTGCCGGCTGGACCAGGCCAGGAGGCAACGCGGTGAAGAGATGCCATGCAGTAGTTACATTCCCAGCTGCTATTAAGCCTCTCTTTGAAGTTTGCTCTGAACAGGAATGGCTGCGAGCGCGGCGTAGACAAAGTCACAGCGGCAACGTGCCTCTTGACCATGCTGACATTGCAGCAGCAATTGAATTTCTAAGCACAGCAAAAATCGGAACTGTAGTAAGGGTGCGCTGCACAGATGCACTGCAGGACCGCAAGCGAGGCGCGGCAGTAGATCACGCATCGCGACGTGAGCTCTCTATTCGCACGAAGTATCACGAAGGCTATGTGTTGATCAGGTTGGAGAACTAATAAAAATGCGGAAGGTTCGTTCCAAATCGACGGATCATGAGCAGCGCGGAACACATGTGCATCTGACGCATGCGGAGCACTGGCCAGATCATCACAATGACAAAGGAGACTATTCTTTGTGGCACAAGGCACGCGGCATGGCAATTGTGATCGGCAAGCCGGTGAGACCTGACGCATACTGGACTTGCGGAACTGATTTTGTCTGGCCTGTTCTTCAGTGGAATCGCGAGCTGGCACAACCATCCAGCGGCAGCACACCCTTCGTATGCCGTCACCAAATTTTCTTTCCGGCTTTAAAACTGAGGAAAAGAAATGCTTGACAGCGCGACACAAGGCGAGACGCCGCTGCTTTTCAGCGATCTGGATGGAAAGGCGCACTGCGTTTTCTGCGGCAAGCCGAGGCCGCTGGAACTACTGGCCTCCTGGATGTGTCACCTGTGCAAACGGAAATCGCTGTGGGAGCTGTTTTGGAAAGTCGAGGAAGCTAACTAAAAATGGCCGCTGAAAATACTCTGTTTGTTGATAAAATGCCGCAACCCCCAATCCTACTGGAAAAGTTTGTCGTGATTGCCTCGGCACCTGACTGCAAGTGTTCCGTTACAGCTACCAGCACGCTTGACGCTGCAGTGATCGTCATTGCCACCCACGAATGCAAAGGCCATGAAGAGCGAATTCAGCAGCTAAAAGCCATCGCTCGCCAGCAAGTGGAGCTGATGGTCAACCGTTATGTGCTCCTTCCGCATATTGAGCACACCGCAGTTTTCTCCGCGCAGCCGGCCGCAACAAGTTCTGAAAGAAGCAACGTCCTCACTACTTCACGCAAGGAGCAACAATGAACCGAACCGGAAAAATCCTTCTGCTGTTTGTTTTGGCAGTCGTCACCATCTCAACCAGCTCATGCGGCGGCAAGAGCACGCCGACGCAACCGCCCATCGATCCCTCCGGCAACTGGAATATGAAATTCACTGATGCCAACGGGCAAAGCATCAATTTATCCGCTCTCTTCAGCCAGACTGGATCTACTGTGACGGCCTTCAACGTTCTGGCGGCCGGGAACGCAGCGCCGTTCTCATGCGTACCTTTCAGCGCCACGTTTGCCAATGGCCAGGTGCTCAATGTGAACCAGTTCTCTGGCGATATCCAAAGCCAGTTTGGAAACATTCATTTTGCCAGCACGCTCAACGATGCTGGATCTCACGCAGATGGAACTTTTACCCTCACCGGAAGCTGCTGGGGAATTGGAGCGACGGGAACTTTTTCTGCCGATGAAGTGCCCAGCGTCTCCGGCTCCTGGAGCGGCACAATCAATTGCGTGGCAAGCTGCCCGGTTGGTGCGACCACTGGCAGCATTACAGCCACGCTGACTCAGAACGATACCACTGGCCAGATCTCCGGGACATATGCCGTCACAGGGCTGCCGAACATCAGCAGCGGCACTGTTTCCAGTGGTCAATTTGATGTGCTCAGCGGCTTCAACCTGCAGGCGACGTTCACCGACAACGATAGCAATAACTTCACGCTGGCAGGCGGTCCTTTTTCCGGCACAACCGCAGGCTTGGCAACTAATAGATCGTTCAATGGAAATCTGTTTTTGGTGGGCGCAACGCAAACGCAGTACTCGGTAAGCATGACGCATTGATGTTGGACCGCGCGGCCATATCCGTCGCGCCGCGTGACACCCCAAGCGGCCGGGAGAGAACCTGCTCCCGGGCCCTTTGAAAAGCTCGATCTTGCTGAAAGAAGCGGAAGGGTATGTCAGATGTTACAACCCTTGCTAAGCGATCACACTGTTAAAGGGCTTTGTATCTACTGTTCTGCTAATCGAGACAATAAAGAAAACCATCGCGATTCCTGCCCTCAGCAGATGGTGAAATTAGCAGTATCCATACGTTTATCAGCCGCTCAATATCGCCCTTCAACAAACCAAGGGAGCAATTAATTAGCGATGGCCAGGTTCTGTGTTTGTGGATGCGGAGAAGAGTTGAAGGACCAGAACGGAAACACTGACTATGATCGCGTATTTTTTTCTGCAGCGTGCCGAAATAAAGACAAGGCCCAGCGCATTCGCGATCAGAGAAAACTCATGAAGGAAAAAGGCCGCTGCTCGAAATGCGGTCAGATGATCCAGAAAGCCAAACCAGCAAATGCCTGACAACTCTATCAGCCATGCCCAGCTCACGCGCCTCCAAGTGCTGTGGAACCAGTACGCGAATCGGGAGATGATGAAGAACTCCAGGGCGGCGCGATTGTGCTGGGCTTCCGCACAAGTTGACCGAGAACTCTCCAGCTTTAACGAGCTGACACTGGCCGAAGCTTCCACGCTCATCAATCTGCTGCAGTCGGAGATGGGCATCGCTGAATCGTCGCCGGCAGCTCGGCCACGGCGCTATCGTTCACGCATGAAGGACCGCGACGCGGCACACGCTGCCGGCACGGAAGGTCGGCATGGATCGCAGGATAAAGTTACGATTGCCACAGCCGAGGACCTGGCCATGATCGACCTGCAGCTGCAGCTGATGAGCTGGACCCGCGCCAGGCTGGATGCCTTTCTTGCTTCGCCTTCATCACCACTGCGTGGCCGCTCTGAACTGCGCACGGTAGCTGATATAAATCGCGTGCTATGGGCGCTTAAACGCATCGCCAGGCAAAAGGTGAAGGCAGAGGCCCACGCATGAGCCAGCAGCGCCAGGAACGCAAACCTGTGCAGATGTCGCTATTCGAGCAGCGCACCGTGCCGGTGACGGGTGGGTTATGAAGCGATGGAATGTATCGAGGCCTACGGTCATCGATATGTTGGCAGCTGGCAAGGTTACGCGGCTATCGAATTACCGAAGGTGGCAGTTCAAAGATCAAGCGCCGGATGAGTAAAAAGGCGGGCTATTTTTTATGTCACCAGGATGTCACTTGGATTGTGCTAAAAGAAGGCCAGCGTCACCAGCGTCTCACCCTCATATCCAGCGGCTATTATTGATATGGGCTGGCATCTTTGGCCGAATGTCAGTTGTTCAGGCCATATCGCAATACGCTGCCCTGTGTTATCAATTACTTGGCCACTGTCGCGCCGCCGTCGCCCGCCCTATACCACTCCAGCCATTCTCGCCTGCGCGCCGCGTCGTTGGGCGTTTAAACCCGCATAATCCCGCGCGTTCCCGCGATATCCCGTCACTCTGGTTCAATTCTCCCATCCCCACGCGGCTCGCCAATCCTGTATCATCTATCATCACTCGACGTATAGGAGGGGATATGTTCAAAGGGTTTCGGCAGTTCATCATGCGTGGCAACGTAATGGACCTGGCTGTGGCGGTCGTGATTGGCGCTGCCTTTGGCGCGGTTGTAACCTCATTCGTCACCAGTATTCTTACTCCACTGATCTCTGCGATTGTGGGCAAGCCTGACTTCTCAGCCTTCAACCTGACCATTAACGACGGGGTAATTTCTTATGGCGTGTTTCTGAATGCGCTGATCTCGTTCCTCCTGGTGGCGGCAGCGGTCTATTTCTTTATGGTCGCACCGATGAATGCATGGAAAGCGCGTGCCGCACGCAATGCCACTCCCGCCGATCCCACCAGCAAGAAATGCCCGGAGTGCCTGAGCGAGATTCCGATTGCCGCGCGCCGGTGTGCATTTTGCACCAGTGTGGTGAGCGGGACAAGCGCCTAACGGCCTCGGGCGATTGTCAATGGAACTCAACACAACTTAACAAATCCGAACTGTCTGGAGAAGGATCGCGGCCTCAAACTAAGGCTGTACTAAGGTTGCAGTGATTTCATCCGAGGTCTGACTACCATGCTCAAGCGTTCACTTGTTTTCTTCCTGCTTCTCGCCACGTGCCTGCCCGTTCTGGCCAAACCCAAGAAGAAAGTTTATGACAATGCCGCAACAGATCTGTTCACCGCCGCGCTCCGCACCGCGCGCGAGCGCCACGTAGTAACCTACGTTGACGAAAAAATGCTGATGTTCACCTTTGAGACCGGGCGTTCTTTCTTTGCCAAGGGGTTCATCGCCAATGCTTCCATTGAGCCGCAAAGTAACAGCAGCGCCACTCTTGTGATCAACGTGCAGACCAAAGATGGCGAGGCTGCGTGGGGCGCCGGCGACCGCATGGCCGACAAATTTTTTGACCAGGTAAAAGAAGAGTTGGCCGGCACGGTAAAGCAGAAATCCGCAGTCAAGCCGGAAGAGGCAGCGGTAACTGTAACGCCGCCGAAAGCGGTCCCTCCAGAGCCGTCATTGACCGCGCCAGCTGATAAAGCTCGCGGCACAGTCGTGCTCTCTGCAACGCCGGAAAATGCAGACGTAACGGTTGACGGCAGCTTTGTTGGCAACGCGCCGGTCAACCTGAAGCTGGCGCCCGGCAAGCATACGATTGTGGTTTCCGCCAAGGGATATCAAGGCTTCACGCGCGAAATCACGGTGATGCCCGACTCCGAAGTGCGGCTGACGGCGAGCCTGGAGCAGTAGCACGGCTTGCGCGATGCAAGGGTACAGTGATTCGCAATGAATCAGCCGGGGCCAATCTTCCTTGACATACGCAGGAGCCGCTACTAACGTGTAGGGGCTTGAACTACTGAATACTGCGAGAAGGAGAGAAACAGTTATGGTCAGGAAATTGGTTCCGGCAGTTTTGTTGTTGGGATGCTCACTCTTATTCGCGCAAGGCGCAAAGGCCCCCGCTTCAGATCCCTGGGTAGGCGATTGGAAGCTGGACGTTGCTCAGTCAAAATTCCATAATCCTGCGCCCAAAGAAGAAACATTGACCGTGGATGCGGCCAGCAAGAGCGCGGTGAAGTATTCCACCAAGGGCACGGCGGCAGACGGATCAGCCTACACTGAAGCATACGACGGCAAGCCTGATGGCAAGGATTATCCGCTTACGCGCAACGGCCAGGAAGTGGCCAAGGTCAGCTACCACCGCAACAATGACCACTACTCCACCGGCAAAGGCACAGTGGCGGATGGCTCAACGTTTACTGAAAGCGTAACGCTCGCCAAAGATGGCAAGACGCTGACGGTGAAACAGCACTACACCACCAAGGCAGGCGCGTTTGACGAGATTGTGGTGTTCCACAAAATCTAGGCAATCTGGCAGCGAAGAGCAAGTCCTTCACTTCGCTCAGGATTTCGGCAAGCAGGCCCATACGCCTGCTTTCGCCTCAAGTTTGGAGCGAGCGACAACTAAATGCTTAAATCTAGCGGCGAGGCCCGAGTGGCGCCGAGCCGCTTGTTACAAGCGCAGACATCAAGCTCTCATGGTGAAGCTTCGCAAGCGGTGTGGAGCGAAGCGACAAAAAATTAAAGGTATTTTTCCTTAAGCACAGCCAGATGGTGGGAGACGTGCCCGGCCGCAATGTAGGCCAGCGCTCGCACGGTAAACGTTTTGTCACTGGCTATGCCCTGCCGCATCCACGCATCTTCTGGCACGTTGCGGAAAAAGCTGATCGTCGCCAGGCGAATCTCGCGGAACTCCTCGACGTAGCTGCTCCAGCAAAATCCATCGCAGTTGGCCGCGGCCACGGCGATCTCCTGCTCAAAGCTGGGCAGCGCGCCGGGAAGTTTGCGGGCAAACCAGAGCGCGCGAAACACAAAGATGCGCTCAGCATCGTTAACGTGGTTCCACATCTGCCGGATGTTCCACTTGTCCGGCGCATAGCGATGCAGCGACTTCTCTTCCGAGATGCGATGCAGCACCGGCATCACCTCATCCAGTTGCGCTTCCAGCCTGTGCAGGATGTTCTGGTCCTGAATGCGATCGATATAGGTGAAGTAATAAGGCGCGGCTTCGTTGGCAGATGGGCGTCCAGTCATGGAAATATCTTAGCAGTGCGGGATGATCGGTAGCATGTCTGTCGGGGCTTACTTATGATCGCCCTTCAGCTTAAAAGTTACCTCGATGATCATCTCGCAGTTTACTGCTTTGCCCTCCCTGGTGCAGGGATGAAATTTCCACTTTTTCACTGCTTCCAGAGCATTGGTGTCTAAAGTTGGTTCGCCGCTTGAACGCAGAATTTTGCCGTTATGGTACCGACCGTCGATTGCAACGTAACCAGTGACAAGCGCTCGGGTGGATTTCCCTTTAAGCGCGTCTTTAGGAATCTCCGGCTCTGGTGTAAAGGTGGCCTTTGGCGGCTTGATGCCTTTGGCCGTTATTGGAAAGATAGGCTCCTCAGTATCTGGCTGTTGCGACAGCGAAGCAGTAAACGCCAGAAACAAGCAGGATGCAAACAAGATGGATCTCATGCGCGGACTATAACATTTTGTTCAGTGAACAGCCATTCGCATTAGAGCGGACGCTGTTCAGGCAAAAAGAAATGGGCCAGGCTTTCACCGGACCCATTTACCAAATTACCAACTTACTCAATCACCAAATTCGCTCTACACAACCCCAATCTCCGCCGCTATCTTTTCGGTCACAAAGGCCTCGATCACATCGCCCTTCTTCACATCATTGAAGTTTGCGATGTTGATGCCGCACTCCATGCCGTTGCGAACCTCGCTTGCGTCATCTTTGAAACGTTTGAGCGAGCCGATCTTGCCCTTGTAAACCTGTACGCTGTCGCGAACCAGGCGCACATCGGAATCGCGCTTGATCACGCCGTCGAGCACATAGCAGCCTGCCACGGTGCCGGCTTTCGGCACGCGGAAGGTCTCGCGCACCTCGGCGCGGCCCAGGTAAGTTTCTTTGATGATCGGCTCCAGCAGGCCGGCCATTGCTTTCTTGATCTGGTCCTGCAGTTCGTAAATGATCGAGTGCAGGCGGATATCGATCTTCTCCATGTCCGCCAGTTCCTGCGCTTTGCGTTCCGGGCGAACGTTGAAGCCGATGATGACCGCATTCGACGCCGAGGCCAGCAGCACGTCGTTTTCATTGATGGCGCCAACGCCGGTATGCAAAATCTTGATCTTTACCTTGTCTGTGGAGAGCTTGGTGAGCGTATCAGCCAGCACTTCCGCAGAGCCCTGCACGTCGGCTTTCAGAATAATCGGCAGCTCTTTGGTTCCGGCAGTCTTGATCTGCTCAGCCAAGCCTTCCAACGAGAGCTTGGAAGTCTTGGCCAACGCCGCTTCACGCGCGCGCTGTTCGCGATATTCGGCAATCTGCCGCGCTTTTTCGCGGTCGGCCACCATCAACATATCGCCTGACTGCGGCAGGCCTTCCAGGCCCAGCACTTCCACTGGCGTGGATGGCGGCGCTGCTTCCACGGGTTTGCTGCGATCGTCAAACATGGCGCGAACTTTGCCGAAGGTGTTGCCGACGATAAAGTTGTCACCCACGTGCAGCGTTCCATTCTGTACCAACACAGTGGCCACAATACCGCGGCCACGATCAATTTTTGCTTCCACCACTGTTCCCGTCGCCGGGCGCTCAGGATTGGCCTTGAGGTCGCCAAGGTCAGCCACCAGGCAGATCATCTCCATCAGCAGGTTCAGGTTGGTGCGCTTCTTGGCGGAAACATCAACAAAGACCGTTTTTCCGCCCCAATCTTCCGGCATCAGGCCGCGATCAGCGAGTTGCTTCTTTACGCGCTCAGGCAGGGCATCAGGTTTATCGATTTTATTTACCGCCACGATGATCGGCACCTTCGCGGCGTTGGCGTGGTCCATGGCTTCCAGCGTTTGCGGCATCACGCCGTCATCGGCGGCCACCACAAGGACTACGATGTCCGTTACCTTGGCGCCGCGGGCGCGCATGCGTGTGAACGCTTCGTGGCCCGGAGTATCAAGGAATACGATCTGACGGCCAAAGGCCGGCGAATCTTCCTTGGTGATCTTTACCTTGTAAGCGCCGATGTGCTGCGTGATTCCACCAGCTTCGCCGCCGGCGACATCAGTTTCACGGATCGCATCCAGCAGCGAGGTCTTGCCGTGATCGACGTGGCCCATGATGGTGACCACAGGCGGACGCGTGACGGCTGCCGCCGCCGCGTTCTCCACCGTGGTACCGGCGAGCGTCGCCATTTCCTGGGCTGTCTGATCTTCAAAGCTGATGGCTTCAGACTCCGCGCCAAAATGCCGCGCCAGGTCCTTGGCCAGTTCAAAATCCAGGCTCTGGTTCACCGTGGCCATTACGCCTTTCATCAGCAGGCGGGCAATGAGGTCTTTGGCGCGCACACCCAGCTTTTCCGCCAGGTCTTTCACGCTGATGCCTTCTCCAATGGTGATGGAGCGGGTGATGGGAAGCGGCTCATTCGACACCGCCAACCTTGGCGGCGGAACAAAGCCCTTCATCGGGCCTTCTTTTTCCCGCGGGATAAATGGCTGCCCAGGACGCCGCGCTGGGCCACCCGGACGCTGCGGTCTTCCGGGCGCAGGCGGAGGCACTCCGGGGCCTACGCCACCCATTCCGGGGCGAGGCGGAAATCCTGCACGAGGAGTGCTTGTGGGATGTGGACCGCGACGTTGTTCTCCGGGTCTGCCGCCATATGCGGGGCGATATCCTCCTGGTGTGCCGCCGGGGCCGCTGGATCCGCCTGGACGCGGGCGCTGGAAAATTGGCTGTCCGCGCACAACGCCCTGCGGGCGCTGCCCTGGGCCGCCGCGTTGCATGGGACGCCCTCCGGGTGAACCATGAGGCGCGGTTGACGCCGCCGGTCTTTGCGGTGGTGGCGCTGTGTAAACAGGCCGCGGGCCGGTTTGCGGCGTGATCATGCGCCGCTGCGGCACAATGGGCTGGCCTGGCGTTGGCTTTGGAGGCGCAGCCGGAGTAGCTTGCACACTGGCTGCCGGAGCAGCAGGAGCTTTGGGCTGAGCTTGTGGAGCCACAACTGTTGCCGCTGGCGGTTGCGCCGGAGGCGTAACCACGACCACAGGCGGCGCTGCGGGTTTTTCCGCAGCAGGCGGAGGTGCAACAACTGCCGCAGGAGGAGCAGGCTTGGCTGGCGGCGTGACTACAGCAGTCTTTTCGGCTGCCGGCGCTGCGGGCTTGGGCACAACAACTGCAGGCTTAACGATCGTGGGCGTAGCAGATGGAGCCGGAGCTTGCGGCTTGGCAGCCGGAGGCGCTACTGCCGGTTTCGCAACCGTTGGCGGCGCTGCTGACGCAGGCCGCGCCGGAGGTGCAGGAGGCTGGTGCTTTTGCTGCTCTCTTTCTCTGAGCAGCCGCGCTACGTCACCGGGCTTGGATATCTTGGAGAGATCGATCTTCGGTTTAATTTCCGAAGAAGGCGCCCTCTCTCTTGCAGCAGAGCCGGATTTGGCCGAAAAGTGCTTGCGCACCCGTTCCGCTTCATCCTCCTCAAGAGAACTTGAATGGGTCTTCTTCTCCGTAACGCCCACGTCGTCCAGAACGTCCAGAATGGCCTTGCTTTTTACTTCAAGCTCTCTGGCCAGATCATTGATTCGAATTTTCATCCGCTCCGTAATTGCCTCCAAGTTGTGCTGCTACGCGACCATAATGACCTCACGATTTTGAACGTAACGCCCATCTTTCCTGATGAAAGTACGGCGCGTGAATCTCACTACGATGGTTCCTCTTCTGAACTCTCTTCCGCTGTTTCCGTTTCGGCAGTGCCTTCAGCCGCCGGCTCCTCGCCGTGAGCGTGGACTTCTGCCGCGTCTGCGTCCGGCGCATTTTCCACGCCGGCGATAGCTGCCGCTTCGCTGGCCTGGCCTGTCTCCACTGCTTCAGCAGATTCTGACGCTGGAACTTCGCTGGGTGTAACTTCAGCAGCCGCTTCTGCGCCTTCCGCTGCGGCCGTCTCACCGGCTTCAGGAATTGCCGCGCCGGCTGGTCCCTCCAGGCTGGAGAAGTAATTATTCACCGCAATACTGATTTTTTCCACTGTCTTCGGGCCTACGCCGGGAACTTCTTCCAATTGCTCCGGCGTCATGTCTGCCAGGGCCTCAACCGTGGTGATGTTCGCCTCATGCAGCTTGGCGATGAGCACCTCGCCCAGGTCCGTAACCTTTTCCAGCGGGGTAGTCTGCTGGATGGTCATCGACTCCATCTGTTGTTCCACTTCCTGGCGCTTTTCTTCCTCGCTCTTGATGTCAATCTTCCAACCGAGCAATTTGGCAGCCAGCCGCACGTTCTGCCCTTTTTTGCCGATGGCCAGCGAGAGCTGGCTGTCATCCACAACCACCTCAAGGTGCTTGTCTGAAGGATCAACCACGGTTACGCGGCTCACTTTAGCCGGTTGCAGAGCTTTCTCCGCAAAAACCACCGGGTCTTCGTGGTACTCAATAATGTCAATCTTTTCGCCGCGCAGCTCGCGGATAATCGACTGCACGCGCATGCCCTTCATGCCCACGCAAGCGCCTACGGCATCCACTTCCTTATCGCGCGACATCACGGCAATCTTGGTGCGCTCACCGGCCTCGCGGGCAATGGCCCTGATCTGCACCGTGCCGTCATAAATTTCCGGCACTTCCGTCTGGAACAGGTTTTGCACCAGCTCCGGCGCTGCGCGTGAAACCACAACTGCCGGCCCTTTTGAATTTTTGTCCACACGCACCAGCACAGCGCGCACACGCTCGCCGATGGAGAACGACTCCAGCCGCGACTGCTCTTTCTTTGACATGCGGGCTTCCGCCTTGCCAATGTCAAAGATCACGTCCGGGCCTTCAATGCGCTTGACCGTCGCGTTCAGGATTTCTCCTACGCGGTTAATGTATTCGTTGTAAACCGTGTCCCGCTCGGCTTCGCGGACCTTCTGGAAGATGATCTGCTTGGCAATCTGCGCGGAGATGCGACCCAGCCCTTCCTTCGACTTCAGGAAGCGCACCTCGCCTCCGACCTCGGCGTTAGGGTCAATGGCCTTGGCCTCCTCCAACGAAATTTCCAGTTGCGGGTCTTCAATATCGTCTTCTGAAGGAAGAATGCTCTTCACCGCGTACACGTGGATGTCCCCGGTCTCTTTGTCCAGCTCGCCCTTCAGGTTTTCCTGGCTCTTTTCTTTCTTGCGCGTGGCCGCAACAATAGCGTCTTCCACCGCGCTCACAACAATTTGCGGATCAATGCCCTTTTCCCGGCTTAGCGCATCAATGACGTTGTAAATCTCGCTTGCCATAAACTATTTTTCCTATGAATTCCGCTTAATCTTTCCTGCTGTTAGCCCTGGCCCTACCCCCTGACACCCTAACTATGATTCCAAAAGACTTATAGCTTTCATCCCAGGGGATCGCTCACTTATATCTCAGGCACCAAATTGGCCTTTTCAACATTGGCCAAATCAATTTCCACCTTTGGCCCCGGATGCCCATGTCCCGGTTTGGGCTTAGTTTTCCCGGTCAGCATCTCCAGCGTCAGCTTTCCAGCCGCAAAGCTCTCCAGCCGGCCCTCAAAATGGCGATTGCCGTTCACCGGCTCCCGCGTCATCAGCTTTACCCGGCTGCCGGTAAAACGTCTGTAATCTTCCGGTCCATTCAGCTTACGGTCCAGCCCTGGCGACGAAACTTCCAGCGTGTAAGCCGCACCCGGAACCGCATCTTCTACATCCAGGATGGTTGAAACCTCCCGGCTGACGTTGGCGCAGTCCTCGTGCGTGACCCCTTCCGGTTTGTCGATGGTGATTCTCAGGGTGCGCGCTTTACCGCCGCCCCGCATCTCCACCTCTACCACCTCAATCCCATGCGCCGTGGCCACGCGGCCGGCAATGTCGCGAATTGTGTTGAGGTCTACCGCCATCTACCTTTGTTGGTTGACTCGCGTCCCGCCATCAAACTCAACGAGCCAAACGCACGAGCCATCCGGCCATCCCGCCGGATGGCGCAGCAGGCAAAAAAATGAAGCCCAAAATAAAAGTGGGCAATCCGCCCACTGGTACGTTCGCCACGAATTGGGGATTACTAACCCACCCAGACGGATATCAGTCTGGGCCGAAACCAGCTACAACTCCTTAATAATACGCCCATTGCAGGCAAAAGACAACGTGCGCCAGGACTGCAATAAAGCCAAAAATTGGCGAAACCCTGAGCTTGCTCGAAGTCCTTGTTTTACCTCAGCTTCCCTGCTCTTGGCCACTCCTCAGACGCACTAAAATTCCCCGTAGTGTCAGTCCTTCTTGCCCAGTAGCCCTACCTGTTCCGCTCCGGCGCGATGGCTGATATCGACCACCTCAGCCACAAATGCAAACTCCACTTCCGGATCACTCTTCACAAAGCCCGTCCTCTCCTCGCGAGCGCGGTAGATATCCTTCAATCGCGATTCAAGGTCTTCCCATTTCACCAGCTGTTGATTGAGGGTAAGAGTGGGGCGCTGGCCGTCACCGGCGTCCTTTAATTCGATGACAATCGGCGCCAAAGGATCCGGCGCGGCGTGGTCCGGGCTGGGCTGTGGAATCTGGGCGAGCTCACCCAGGGTATGCGGCGGCAGAATCACCATAAAGATGATCAGCAGGACCAGCAAAACATCAATCAGCGGCGTGACGTTGATCTCCGCCTGGCATTTGCGCGCTCCTATGGTCATGGACATAGCTTTGCTCCCTGGCCGCCATTGGCGACCTTTTGAGTTTTAGCGCGCTTCAACAAATTGACACTCAGCACACACCAGATGTTCCCGGTTTCTAAAATCCCGAGCCCATCGAGGGAACCCTATCAGCTTTCATGATCTTCAGGATTGCCATGTCATCTAAGTCATTGTTTGGAATTTATCGTAGCTATAGAGTTCTCTCCCCTTCGCAAGCTTAGGGTCGAGATTTCAGGAGGAACTGCGCGCCTCAGCGTCTCCGCGTTGAACACGCCTTTGGTATATTCCATAGTTGCATTGAGGGCGAGGCCGGCTTGCGCGCCGAGCCCGCAGCGTCAGGGCTGAATCAAATTGGCCTGAAAAAAGAGGTATAAGCGGTTTGGAGCGAAGCGACAAAATAAGAAGACGCATAGCCGTCGTACCTGGCGACGGCATCGGCAAAGAAGTAATTCCTGCGGCGCTGAAAGTTGTGGAAGCTACCGGGGCCGCCGTAGACTTCACGACCTTTGACTGGTCGGCCGACCGTTACCTGAAAGACGGCACCACCATCCCGCCGGACGGTTTCGCCATGCTGGAGCGCGACTTCGATGCCGTGTTTGTCGGCGCACTGGGCGATCCGCGCGTGCCCACCAATATCCATGCCAAGGAAATCCTGCTGGGCATGCGCTTCAAAATGGACTTGTACGCGAATGTCAGGCCGGTAAAACTGCTGGACGAAGCTCTTTGCCCGCTCAAGGGCGTGAAGCCGGAGCACGTGGATTTTGTGGTGATTCGCGAAAACACTGAAGGTCCCTACGTGGATGCGGGCGGCATATTTAAGCAAGGAACGGCAGACGAGATCGCCACCCAGGAAGATTTCAATACCCGCAAAGGCGTGGAGCGCGTGATTCGCTATGCCTTTGAGCTGGCGCGCAAACAGGGTCGCAAAAAAGTCCTGATGTCAGATAAGTCCAACGTCATGACCTTTGCCGGCGGGCTTTGGCAACGGGTCTTTAGGCTGGTGGCGGCGGAATACTCTGATATTCAGTCGCAGCACATGTATGTGGACGCTCTTTGCATGCACATGGCGCGCGACCCCAAACAATTTGACGTGATCGTCACCAACAACATGTTCGGCGACATCATCACCGACCTGGCCGCGGCGCTGCAGGGCGGTCTGGGTATGGCCGCCAGCGGCAACATTCATCCCGGTAAGACCTCAATGTTTGAGCCGGTGCACGGCTCCGCGCCGCCTTTTGCGGGAAAGAACATCGCCAACCCGATCGGCGCAATCTCAACCGCCGCGATGATGCTCGATCATCTGGGCTTCGCGAAAGAAGCCGCGAAGATCAATCAGGCCGTGCTTGCCGCGGTTCAGCAGAAGAAGACGACGCAGGATATTGGAGGAAGTCTGGGGACGAAGGAAGCAGCGGAATGGATAGCGGATCTCACATCCCGAACGTAGGACCTCAAGTTTACTCACCAATTTTGACATGACACATGAACTTAATCGCGCCTACGTTATTCATGCATTGCAGCGCCTCAAACGTTCGAACGTCAAGATGTTTGGTTCGGATGCGCACCAATTCCTGTTAAAGCCTTGCCTTTCACTGCGAGAGATATCCGAATTCGAAAGCAATCATGAAATTGTTTTGCCAGAGGATTACCGTAAATTCATCTCGGGAGTCGGGAATGGCGGAGCGGGGCCAGCATACGGTTTCTTCCCGCTCGGATGCATGGATGCTGCTATCGGAGAAGGTTTCCGCGCATGGCGAGAGAACGATGGTTTGATGGGAGATTTGTCGGAAGCGTTTGCGTTCAACGCGCCATGGAACGACCTTTCTGGAATGCCTGCCTGGAATGGGGGTGAAAGCGAGAATGAAAGCTATGAAAAGGCTCGGGATGAATTTGATAGGCGATATTGGTCTTCTACTCTTATGAATGGCGCTATACCGGTCTGTCATTTGGGCTGTGCATTGCGCGTCTGGTTAGCGGTCTCCGGAGCGGAGGCTGGTAACCTTTGGTATGACTATCGGGCAGACTACAGAGGTTTGTTGCCGGTGGCGCTGAAAGGTGGTTCCCGAGCCACATTCACCTCGTGGTATTCAGAATGGCTAGAGGAAAATCTGGCGCTCCTAGGTCCAGCAAAAGTCTAATAATCCAATTTTTTACCGCCATTTTCCCCTGCAAGAAATCCCCGCTCCCGCGTTCTTCCAATGACATAGAATCTTCCCTTGATTCCTCCCTCGGTTTGGCCACCACCAATTCAATAAGGACGTGTGTTTATGCGTGCATATCTGCTTTCACTGCTGCTGCTGATCGGCGCCGCCATTGGACTGGCGCAAAACAAACCGGAAGACAAACCTGCCGGTCATGACGATTCCGCCGCGCTGACCATTTACAACCAATCGTTCGCCGTGGTGCGACAAACCCTGCCGCTTGATCTAAAAAGCGGAACAAACCCAGTAGAGGTTACCGACATTACATCGCACCTGGAACCTGATTCGGTGATCCTCCGCGACCCGAAGACCGGGCGCGATCTCCATATCCTGGAGCAGAACTACCGCAATGACGTTGCTTCACAGGCACGGTTGCTCTCGTTGTATGAAGGCAAGACCATTGAGTTTCTGATCAACGGCGTCTTGAAGCCGGGCAAGATCATCCGCAGCGGATACATTCCCCACTATGAAGCCTACAACTCTTATGATCAGCAGTATTACCAGCAGCAACAGGCCTATGTGAATTCCGGCAGCAGTGAGCCAATCATTGAGATTGATGGCAAATTGCAGTTTGGGCTTCCGGGGCAGCCCATTTTTCCCGCGCTGACCAATGAAACCATTTTGAAGCCCACGCTCTCCTGGCTGCTGCAGAGCGACCATGCAGGCACGTCCAACGCCGAGTTCAGCTATGTGACCGGCGGCATGAGCTGGCACGCTGACTACAATGTGGTTGCGCCGGTAAGCGGCAATCTGCTCGATATCGTGGGCTGGGTCACGCTCGACAACCAGACCGGCAAGACCTTCCCTAACGCCCACATCAAGCTGATGGCGGGCGACGTGAACAAGCTTCAGCCACAGCAGTATGGAATAGCCGATGCCAACGGTGAGCTCGGAGCCGCGCGCATGGAGGCCCCGGCGCCTGCCGTTACCGAGCGCAGCTTTGATGAATACCATCTCTACACGCTGGAGCGGCCGACCACTCTTTATGACCGCGAAACCAAGCAGGTGGAGTTTGTGCGCGCGTCGGGGGTCCCCTCGCAGAGAGTTTATGTCTACGACGGGCTCAAGCTGGACCAAAACTATCGCGGGTATCCCATGGAAAACATCCGTGAGATGGAAAACTTCGGCGTTCAATCCAATTCCAAGATCTGGACCATGGTGGAATTCAAGAACAGCAAGGAAAACCATCTTGGCATGCCGCTGCCCAAAGGCCGAGTGCGTTTCTATCGCCGCGATACCGATGGCCAGCTTGAGTTCACCGGCGAGAACCTCATCGACCACACGCCCGGCGATGAGACGATCCGCCTTTACACCGGCAACGTCTTTGACGCCGTGGGCGAGCGCAAACGTACCAACTACACAATTGATCGCCGGGCACGCACGATTGACGAAAGTTTTGAGATCAAGCTGCGCAACCACAAAAAGGAGCCGATGGAGATTCGGGTGGTGGAGCACCTCTATCGCTGGAACAACTGGGAGATCATCAAGAACTCTGACCAATTCAAGAAATTAGACAGCCAGACCGTTGAGTTCCGCGTTCAGGTGCCGCCTGACGGAGAAAAAGTAGTAACTTACACGGCGCACTATACGTGGTAGCCGGCCGGCTAATTGCGATCAGGGCGGCGCGATATGTTGTATGCGGAATCGTGCCGCCCATAATTTTTTTGATTTCATGCCAAACCACATCATCGCTTGCAAAGATTTTGAAACGAAGCCGCATCGCGCGGCGGTTTTCTTGCGCACTAGTTTGATCTTCAGTACTTCGCGTGAAGAATTTTTCTTTCCACAAAATATTTTCTTCAATTCCGTAACTTTCATCTTCAAGCCACGTCTATAGTTTGGTACCCTGCTTATGCGTAGGAGTAACGTCCAAATGAAATGCATCAACCACATATCGGTGCGGAGGCTGACAGAACCAGTCATCGGTTCTGATAGCCTGTGGGCGTTTAACTATTTCCTTAGCTAACCTCAGGCGCTTCAATCCTACGCAAAACCTAGCAATCACTCATCTGGACGGGCTGCGTTTTTACGCGCAGGTCTTGTTCTAGCGATAGGTCATTTGTCTTCTAAGACTGCTTTTTGATTGCGGCGAGGCCCGAGTGGCGCTGAGCCGCGCGCTTCAGGCGCAGAATCAATTTCCGATTGACTTTGCTCCATAGCGGTTGGGAGCGAAGCGACACAAATAATGACTCGCCCGGGTGGCGAAGGTCACGGTTACTTCGACTGAAAATCGACCAAAAACCGCGATCGCTTGTTCCCCCGGCAACTAATTGCAGCCTTGTTGATTTTCAAAATCGGTCAGTGGCGGAGATCGCGGATACTTCGTCGGAAGAAGCGGTTGCGAAAGCAGCCGCGGGTGGTTCGAATCCACCAGTCAGCCACAATCGCTGGTTCCCTGGCCATAGTTTTTCAGTCGGTGGCGGAATGCGGGAGATACTTCCTCCAATGAACAAGTGCAGTGCAGAGTGGGAGCTCTGCGGGACCAGTGAATACCTGTCGCGGCAGAGGCGCAGTCTCGAAGCAAAAGGCAGCGGCGGATAGTGCACCCCTATGCACGCTCTCGATGATTGTTCCCCGACTGATTTTGTATTGAGCGGCGAAGCCGACTTGCGTGCTGAGCCGCTTGCAGCAGGAGCAAGACAGATGTTGCTGAGCATAGTTCGAAAGCGGTTTGGAGCGTAGCGACAGAAACTTTAGGTATTGAGCGGGCGCGGCCACTTTTGCGCGCCATCGCGACGCCTCAGGCGTTAAGTTGGCTGCTCCTTCCAGCCTGAGGCGTCGTTGAGTGGAGTTATGCAGTTGGCCGTGAATAGAAACGTGGCGAGGCGGGCTTGCGCGCCGAGCCACAAGCAGCAGGCGCATTATGCCTTCCAGGAAATCGATACTCGATGGCGGTTTGGAGCAAAGCGACAGAAAGTAAAGCCTGCTCCTTCCAGCCTGAGGCGTCGTTGAGTGGAGTTGCGAAGTTGCCGAATGGGCGTCGTTGAATGGAAGTTTGCCGGTGGTGAAGATCAGGGCTACTTCGATAATCCGAGGGTTGCAGGTTCGAGTCCTGCCGGTCCGAAAGGTAACCGTAGCTCAATTGGCAGAGCAGCGGAATGTGCTTTGTCGCTGGTTCCCCGGCGAAAAGTAAAATGCGGCGAGGTCAGAGTGACACCGAGCCGCATGTTACAGGAGCAGAATAGGCTACTCGTTGTTCCAGGTTGCTAAGCGGTGTTGGAGCGCAGCAACAGGAATCAGCGATCAGTTAGACGTTGGAACGAATTTCAGCAGTGGTGGAGATCTGAGTTATATCACCTGTCCGTAGGTGCGGATACCAGACCCTATCGCGCAGATCGTTTGCTCGATAGCTTGGTTTGGTAGTAAATCCGCCGGCATCTCGAGTGCCGTAGTTTCAAACAATAGAACGACGGACCATTACACTCAGTCAATTGTTCCCTGAATTGAAGTTTGTTTCCAGCGTTGGCTGTGAAGAGAGGTATCGCGATGAAAAAGAACTTGGTGCAAATAGCGCTGAAGAGGGCAGGAGTGTGCAGCCTCTTGAGATTCACAGCTTTTCAAGAACGAACCTCTTCGGCGCGGTGGCGGCAAAGCGCACATGTGCCAGGAGCTTTACCGGGAGGGTGGCGAAATGGTTTATGTCAATCGCCAATATCCCAATGGCTTGACCCAGACGGAGTTCTCCGCTCTGAGTGACCGGGCCAGAACACAGCCGGGATGGAGCCGGATGGTCCGCGACGCGCATGTTTTCGTGCGTGGAACGGTCCGCCACCCCGACCATAAGACAATCTTCCTGGAAGGCTGGCACGAGGTCTTGATGAATACCGAGACCCGCGCTGCCGCGATGCGAAACGTCGCATTCCTGGATTAACAGAACGCGTCTGCCGATGGTGAAGACATGGGTTACTTCGCCTTAGGAGCGGGAGGCCGCAGGTTCGATTCCTGCCGCCGGATGACTGTGCCGGCGTAGCTCAGTGGATAGAGCGCCTAAACGTGCCCGAGTCGCTGGTTCCTCGGCAGACGCCTTATCGTCGGTGGTGAAGATGAGAGTTACTTCGTAGAGCGTCCCGGCTCGCCGGGAAGGTCGCAGGTTCAATTCCTGCCGCAGTTTGAAAAAACGGCGTAGCTCAGAAACCCGTACTCTGTCGACTTGTTCCCCGGCGAAACTTATTCGCGACCTGGTGGGTCGCCTGACTCCGCAGCAATGCTGCTTAGAAATGAGCCTATGAGCTTACGCAAAGTGTATGGTGGCACGCCGATAGGCAATGAGTCGCGCTGCACGACTTGTGTTAACGCGCGCATCATCGAAGGCTACGCTGAAAGCGAACGCCTGGTCCTCTGTGATGCAATGTATCCGCCCACTCGCGTTCCGTTCAATGTCCGCCAGTGCAGCATGTATGAAGACAAGCGTCTGCCGGCATTTGAGGAAATGTCAAAGTTCGCCTGGGAAATCCGCACCAAGAGCGCAGGTGCAAGGGCCGGATTCGTAACTACAGCGGATGCGGATTCGCAGGACAAGCCTAAAGAGTTATCCGCTGACGAGTCGGAAGAAGTTCCGGCGGCGGCCAAAACAAGATAAATTTTCCGTTGCGGTCCCGCGCCCGTCGCGCTGAGCGCAACGGACAGCACAAAGAAATGGAGACAACAACATGGCTCGCACGAACCTACTGAACCTGAGCGGACTGCCCTGGCTGCAGAACAAGCGCACACATGAGGGCGCGCCGGCGAAGCATATATCGGCTGAGCAGGAGCTGCGGCGTTCTGTCCTGGCCTGCATGCTGTGGGAGGACCAGTTCTATGAGGATGGCGTGCTGATCGCAGGACGCATCCGCGAACTGGTGCCCAAGGTCGCCGCAGAAAAGGTTGCTGCGCTGGCCCTGGAGGCGCGCGAGAAGATGAAGCTCCGTCACGCGCCGCTTTTGCTGGTGCGTGAGATGGCGCAGCTGGCAACGCACCGCCAGCTGGTGGCCGAGACGCTGCTGCGCGTGATCCAGCGTGCCGACGAACTCTCTGAGTTCGTGGCGCTCTACTGGAGCGAGGGCAAGCAGCCTCTCTCCGCGCAGGTGAAGAAGGGGCTGGCTGCGGCCTTCACCAAGTTTGATGAGTATGCGCTGGCCAAGTACAACCGCGCGGCTCCGGTGAAGCTGCGTGACGTGCTCTTTCTCTGCCACGCCAAGCCGGTGGACGCCGCGCAGGCTGAGCTGTGGAAGCGCCTTGTCGCCGGCGATCTGGCAACGCCCGATACCTGGGAGGTTGCACTCTCCAGCGGCGCTGATAAGCGCGAGGCATGGGAGCGTCTGCTCGCAGAGAACAAGTTGGGCGCGCTGGCTTTGCTGCGTAACCTGCGCAACATGGCGGAGGCCAAGGTGGATGAGCAGATGATCCGCACCGGGCTCTACCGTATGCGCGCGGAGCGCGTGCTGCCGTTCCGTTTTATCGCGGCTGCGCGTTATGCGCCGCAGTGGGAGACGGAGTTGCAGACGGCGATGCTGAAGTCGCTTGAGGGACAGCCGAAGCTGCCGGGTAAGACCGTGCTGCTGGTGGACGTCTCGGGCTCGATGGATGCACCGCTCTCTCGCCGGGCCGAGATGCGCCGCAACGATGCCGCCTATGGGCTGGCAATCTTGCTGCGCGAAATCGCCGAGCAGGTGAGCATCTATACCTTCTCTGACCGGCTCGTGCGTGTGCCATCACGGCAGGGCTTTGCTCTGCGTGACGCGCTGAACGCCAGCCAGCCGCACAGCGGAACTTATCTCGGTAAGGCGCTGGGCGAAATGGACGAGAAGTATGACCGGCTGATCGTGATCACTGATGAGCAGTCGCACGACGCGGTACCCAACCCGCGCGCGCGAGGCTACACGATCAACGTGGCCAGCTTCCAGAACGGCGTGGGCTATGGCAAGTGGGTGCACATTGATGGCTGGAGCGATTCAGTGATCGAGTATATCCGCGCAGCTGAGCCGATGCTGGAGTAGTGTTTGCGCGCAATGAATGGGCGATCTTCTCCGTCCCCAACACGCGAAAATCGCATGTTGGGAGCCATGGGAATGAGGATCGCCTGTTTTTACCCCGGAACGTTGGCTATTAAGAGGCGAGCTTGCTCCACGATATCCTGTGCGAGCTTCTTGTGCGCTGGGGCATACTCGCCCCAATACGGCATTTCCGAAAGAGGCAAAAATTCTGCAATAAACGCAGGATATCCAAGAACCATTGCATGCCTTGCCAGGATTTCTGCTCCACGAAGAGGCTCAATTCTGCCTTCCACGATATCGATCGCAGTCTGCCGGCTCAGAAAGATATGCGCTTGCTCTTCAGATTGAATTTTAACGGTTCCAATTTCCCGCAATGCGCTTTCAAACAAACTGCCAACATCACCAGCGGTTGGCCTCACGAGACCAGCCAACCGCCGCAACGCGGGTCCATCGTATCCCGCCTCAAGAGCATCAGCCGCAAATTGCGGCATGTCTTCGGGTCCTACTTTTGAGCAATACCATCTGGCTACAAAAAGATCGGGATTGAACAATTCCTGCATCTAATTCGCTTTGCGAAGAGAACGTTAGTGTTCCTTATTGTATAAATGAATAGGTAAGTCAAACCGAATGAAAAAGACTTTTCTAGTATTACTATTCTTCTGTGCGGTTTGGTCGTTTGCGCAGGCCAATCCAGCACCCACACAGCAAACCCCGTCTCCAACACCTGTCCCGCAGCAACCTTCCGCGTCGCCGGCCCCGCAGACTGAGCAGCAAGCGGAGCCGCAGGCCACGCCGAATCCCAATCGAGTTGAGATTGAGCCGGTTGAGCCGCAGGAAAAAGAGCACCAGATCACGCCGGTTGAGGCCAAAGAGCTTTTTCAGTCGGTGGATGAAATCCTAAGCTTTGCCAGCCAGGATACCGGCCTGCCTATCAAGAAAAAGGTTAAGCGTGCCATCATCAGCCGTGAGCAGGTGGAAAAGTACATTGGCGACAAGTTCAAGAACGATGCGGACCGCATCCGCTTTGAGCGCTCAGAGCTGGTGCAGAAAAAATTCGGGCTGCTGCCGCGCGACTTTGATCTGCATAACTTTCTCATCAAGCTGCTCAAGGAGCAGGTGGCGGGTTTTTACGACGAAAAAACCAAGACCATGAACCTGCTGGACTGGAATGCGCCGGATATGCAGCGTCCGGTGATGGCCCACGAGCTTACCCATGCGCTCCAGGACCAGAGCTTTGACCTGGAGAAGATGACCAAGCACGATGAGGACATCGAAAAAAAAGGGCTGAAAGATCTGGATGAGCTGGTCCGCAATGATGAAGATTCAACCTGCCGCAGCGCTGTGATGGAAGGGCAGGCCATGATCGTGTTGCTGGATTACGTGCTGGCGCCTTCAAATGAGAGCGTGCAAAAGATGCCCAAGGTAGTGGACATGATGCAGGCTTCCATGGACAAGGCCCACGATAGTCCGGTGTTTGACAGCGCGCCGCTCCTGCTGCAGGAAGAACTGGCTTTTCCCTACCGGCAGGGGATGAAGTTTATCCGCGATCTTCTGGTGGCGGGCGGAAAGCAACTGGCTTACAAGGGCGTGCTTGAGCGCATGCCGCAGACCACGCGCGAGATCATGGAGCCGCAGGAATATCTTGCGGGGCGCCGCGTGCCGCCGCTTTTGTTGCCCAATCTCGATTTCCTGAAAAAACGTTATGAGCCGTTCGATGCCGGCGCGGTGGGCGAGTTGGACGTGAACATCCTGCTCCGCGTTTATGCCGATAAAACGGTAGCCGATCACCTGACGCCGGAATGGCGCGGCGGCGCGTACTATGCCGCCGGACGCAAAGGAGCCAAACCGCCGGATAAGAACTCCACGGCGCATGTTGGCCTTTATTACATCTCCAAGTGGGCGACGCCGGAAGCGGCGAAGGACTTTGCCACGTTCTATGCTGCCGCCCTGCCCAAGCGCTACCAGTCCCCGCAAAAAGTATCCGCCGATTCAGCAGCCGATGGGCACTATGAATTTAAAAGTTCAGACGGTCTGATCTTTATCCAGCAGACCGGAAACATGGTGGTTGCGGTAGAGAGCTTTGATAGAGATGTGGCCGAGAAGTTGATTGAGGCAGGGCTGAAGAACGGGCAAGAGCGTGCTGCGCAGTAGGGTCCAAAATTGGCAGAGATAATCACATTGATCACCCGGGGGTTTACGTACATCGGCGCGCAACCCCTTGACGATGCAGTTGATTTAATGCTTCTTCCGGCGTACTTGGCCGGGTGCCTGCGCGGCGTAAGGGCCGACGATGTAACTGTAGAAGGCAATCGAATTTTTTTTAAAGCAGGCGTTTTCCGCATGGTGAGCAATTGGAATGTCTTGGTTCCTTTTGGCTTTGGCGAATTGGTTGTTGATGGCTTAACACGACAAGTAAAATATCGCATAAGTATTCGCCAGGTTGTCTTGATGGGAACTATTGGGGTTGCTTTTATGTTTGTGGCAATGCTGGCTATACATGCTTGGCAAGCGATCTTATTCATTCCGCTTATATGGCTGTGGATAGTCGGCGGCAATCTGCTGATCGGGATTCCAAGGTTTCAGCGGTTCCTCTCAGGAGTGATGGAAGACGCGCCTCGAAAAGTCGTCACGGTGGGAAGAAGTTGATAGACGGGGCGCAGTTCACAAAAGAACATACTCCTTTCGCTATAATCACTCTTACCCCATTCTGAAGGAGATTCCTTTGCAACAAGCAGAAATCGGCATTATGGGCGGCAGCGGCCTGTACTCCATGCCCGGACTTACTGACGTTCGCGAGGTGACGGTGCAAACCCCGTTTGGCGAGCCGTCTGACGCTTATGTGCTCGGCACGCTGGAAGGCCGGAAGGTGGCGTTCCTGGCGCGGCACGCCCGCGGACATCGCATCCTGCCTACGGAGATCAACTTTCGCGCCAACATTTACGGCATGAAAGACCTTGGCGTTGAGCGCATTCTTTCGCTCTCCGCGGTTGGATCGCTCAAGGAAGAGCACAAGCCTACTGACTTTGTGATTCCCGACCAGTTCATCGACCGCACCATTCATCGCATCTCCACGTTTTTTGGGCACGGTATTGTGGCGCACGTGGCCTTTGGCGATCCCATCTGCCCGGAAGCCGCCGAAGCTTTCACGCAATCCTGCAAGGACATCGGCGTGGTGGGCAAAAAGGGCGGGACGTACATCTGCATGGAAGGCCCGCAATTTTCCACGCGCGCGGAATCAAACCTGTACCGCAGCTGGGGCGCAGACGTGATCGGCATGACCAACCTGCAGGAAGCCAAGCTTTCCCGCGAGGCCGAGATCTGCTACTCCACCTGCGCCATGGTGACCGACTATGACTGCTGGCACCAGGGACACGAGGATGTAACAGTCGAGCAAGTGCTCAAAGTAGTTCACGCCAATGCTGAAAATGCGGCGAAGGTGGTGAAGCGGGCCATCGCCATTATGCCCAAAGAACGCAAATGCGCCTGTGGCTCAGCGATGAAATACGCCATCCAGACTGACAAGGACAAGATCCCCGCAGCCACGCGGCAGAAGCTGGCGCTGCTGCTGGATAAATACCTGGGCAAAGGCCAGGAGGCAAAGGCGTAAAAGGGATTTGGTAATCGGGTAATTTGGTAATTGAGTAATTTTTTGATTCGCGTAACTTCGCAGCGATTCAGCAGCCGAATCTTCTTCGCAGGTTACTCGTGGCTTTCGGTCGTCGAATCAACAAGGAGCAGCAGGTAATCGAATGAATGCCGCTGCACGCCATGACTATTGGCTGCTCGCCGAGATTTCCGCCTGCATATCCATTGGCGCTCTGATCTTTTATTACCATCAGGGCGCCATTCTACTTTATGGCGATGCCGTTGCCCACATCAACATTGCCCGGCGCGTCTTTGATTCGCGAACGCCGGGACTGGTCCAACTGGGCACAGTGTGGCTACCGCTTCCGCACATTCTGGATATTCCATTCATTGTGAATGATCGCTTGTGGCAGACAGGCCTGGGCGGGTCGATTCCTTCTGTGCTTGCCTATATTGCTGGAACGCTGGGAGTGTTCCGGCTGGTGCGAGGGATGGCTTCACGCACAGCGGCGTGGACCGCGGCACTGGCGTATGCGCTTAATCCCAACCTTATCTATATGCAGGCTACGGCGATGACGGAGCCGCTGTACCTGGCGTTTTTCATCTGGTCAGCGGTGTACTTCACTGAATTTGTTGGTGCGGCCGCTCAGAAACCGGATCAGGCACGCAAGTCGCTAGAGAAATGCGCGCTGATGGTGAGCGGAGCCATGCTGGTTCGTTATGACGGCTGGTTTTTGGCGGCGGTGATTGCCGTGGCTTCACTCATCATGCTTTTACGACGACGATTCTTTGCCGGGCCCATGCGCCACGGCTTCATCAACTTTCTCCTGCTTACGGGCGCAACTGCCGGGTTATTTCTTGCCTACAACCACGCTGCTTATGGCAATGCGCTGGAGTTCGCTAATGGCCCTTATTCGCCGCGCGCCATTCAGGAGCGCAGCAAGACGCCGACCATGCCAAGTTATCCCGGAGAGAAATCTCCACGTGCAGCAACGCTGCAGTTTCTGAAAATTTCACGGCTCAATCTGGCAGAGGGCAAAACCGAATATATATTGTTCACGGCTGCGTTTATCGCGTTGCTGGCCGCAATCTATTTTGCGCGCAAATTTCTTCCCTGGACGGTCCTGTGGGCGCCACTGCCATTTTATGTTTTGTGCATTGCCTGGGGCAGCGTGCCTATTTATCAGCCGGAATGGTGGCCATTCAGCTATTACAACGTGCGCTACGGATTGCAACTGCTGCCGGCCATTGCGGTGTTCTTTGCCCTGAGCTGCGAATTTGCCGCCAACTTCTTTCCCCGCCGGGCTGTGACTGCCGCAACGTTCGTGCTCATCGCCGCCAGCTACGTCTCCGTATGGAACAAGACGCCCATCTGCTTGCGCGAAGCCGAGGTCAACGGCAGAGATCGCCTGCAACTGGAGATGGCATTAGCGCAGGAGCTGCACAAGCTTCCGGCATCGGCAACCTTCATGATGGATTGCGGTCCGCATCCGGGAGCGTTTCAGCTTGCCGGGATCCCTTTTCGCCGGGTGATACGCGAGAGCAATCATCCTGAGTGGACCGTCGGGCTGGCGCATCCGGCGCAGGCCGCTGATTACCTGATCGCCTTTCCCGGCGACGATGTGTCCCGCGCTGTCCGTCTCTTTCCTGAAGGGCTGCAGGCCATTGCCACAATCGGCACTCCCACGCAGCCGGGGGCTATCATCTACCGCGCATTGCGCTAATAATGAGTGAGACTGGCTTTGTATTTGCGATGATGGGCGACTTTGTGTTTCTACCGCATTTAACGTGGTCTGGCCCGCTGGAACAAGACCTGCTGCGCCTGCTGCTTGCAGCCGTGCTGGGCGGATTCATTGGCCTGGAACGCGAGCTGAAGCACCGCTCGGCGGGCCTGCGCACCAACATGTTTATCTGTTTTGGCGCAGCCATGTTCACGATCCTTTCTCTCCAGCTTGCTGGGCTGACCGGAGGGAATGAAGGCACGCGCATTGCCTCTCAAATTATTCCCGGCATCGGCTTCATTGGCGCCGGCTCAATCCTTCACTTCCGCACCGGAGGCGTCAGCGGACTTACCACTGCGGCTACGATCTTTGTGGTGGCATCCATTGGCATGGCTTGCGGCGGGGGAGCTTATTGGGTAGCGACAATTGCCAGCGTGTTCATCTTTATTGCTTTGCGCTTTCTGGGCTGGACGGAGCAACGGTTCGGCCTGAAATCGCTGGTAATGAAATATGTTGTGGCCTCTGAACAACCGGCTGCCGATCTGGTGGCCGCGGCGCATTCCATTGTGGATGAGAGCGGCAAAGAGCTGCGCGGTTTGCGCCTGGGCCGCGCCAATGGCCATCAGCAACTGGCTTTCAGCGTAGATGCTACGCGCGGCGAACATAAAGAATTAATGGAAGCATTACACCACTCAGAGATGCTGAAGAATTTTGAAGTCAAAGCCGGAGTTGAAGCGGAATAGCCATGGTCCCTTTCACCAAGGCGTCTGCCTGTGGGAATGATTTCCTCATTATTGACGGGCTCCATGCGCCGGCCGATCTGTATGAGTTCAGCCGTGGCATCTGCGATCGGCACAATGGCGTGGGCGCAGACGGCGTGGAATGGCTCTTTCCCGCGCAGGATGCCGACATGCGAGCGCGCCTGATCAATGCTGACGGCAGTGAGGCGGAGATATCCGGCAACGGAACGCGCTGCGTGGCGGCCTATTTGGTGAGCAATGGCCACTCAGAGAAATTGGATATCCGCACCGGCGCGGGAATTAAACATTGCGAACTGGTAGCACGCTCAGGCCACCGCTTTGAATTTGAAATGGACATGGGCGAACCACAGGTAGGCGACGATTTTTCCATCAAGGTTGCTTTTGGCCAGGTGCACGGAACGCCGGTCTCTATGGGCAATCCGCACTATGTAGTTTTTGTGAAGGAGTTTTCTCCTGCCTGGCAGGGTGAAGGCGCGGAGATTGGCCGCCACCATGACTTCAAAGACGGCATCAACGTAGAGTTTGTACGGGTGAAAAGCCAAAATGAGATTGAAGTAAGGTTTTACGAGCGCGGCGTGGGCGAAACACAGTCGTCCGGCACTGGTTCATGCGCCGCTGCGGTTGCTTCCATCGCCGCTGGCCGCGCCAATTCACCACTACAGGTCCACGCGCCGGGTGGAACGCAGACCGTGCGCTGGGCAGGCGACAGGGTTTTTCTGCGCGGGCCGGCGCAGCTTGTATGCCGCGGAGAGTTTCTTGGCTAACGAGAGCATCATTCGGCCGCGAGCATTACGCCGGGGAGGCAAGATCGGCCTGATTGCGCCCGCCAGCAGCTTTAACCGCGACGGTTTTCAGGCCGGCTGTGAACGGCTGCGACAGATGGGTTACGAGCCGGTTTACTCGCCAGACATTTTTGATCGCGATATCTACTTTGCCGGTTCGGCGGAGAGGCGAATCCGCGAATTCCAGGAGTTCTGGCAGCGCAACGATATCGCGGCACTGATCTGCGTGCGCGGCGGCTACGGCAGCAACTACGTGCTAGAGCGCTTGGACCTGGACAGCATGGCAGCGTGGCCTAAAGTATTGATTGGGTGCAGCGACATCACGAGCATGCTGACCGCAATTCACGATCGCACTGGCCTAGTGACTTTTCACGGGCCGATGGTTGCGAAGGACATTGCAGACGGAACGTTTGATCTTGCAAGCTGGAACCATGCTCTCGGCGGCTCGGCTGAATGGGATATCCCAGTGGACGGAGTTGAGGTGCTGCGAACGGGCAGCGCACAGGGAACACTCTATGGTGGTTGTCTTTCCATACTGGTGGCGACGCTGGGGACGCCGTTTGAGATCGAAACCAAAGACACCATCTTCTTTATAGAAGATATCGGGGAGAAACCATACCGGATTGATCGCATGTTGATGCAGTTGAGCCTGGCAGGCAAACTGGACGGCGTGCGTGGCTTTGTGTTTGGCGAAATGCTTGACTGCGCGCCACCCAAAGGCGAGACCTACACTTTGCAGCAGGTCATCATACGGGTGCTTGCGCCCTATAACGTGCCGATTGTGTACGGGCTTAAGTCGGGGCATGTGAGCAGCGGCAACATTACATTGCCCATCGGAGTGCAAGCGGAGTTGACAGCAAAAAACTCAGAGGTACAGCTTAGAATTCTCGAGCCCGCTAGTGAATAGCCCTCTGAGTAAAAATTCCGGCTTACGAAAACGAATAAATCCGTTAATCTAAAATCGTGGAACAGCAACACGTACATATCATTGGAATCTGTGGGACCGCCATGGCCTCGCTGGCGGGCTTTCTCAAACAACGCGGCTTCAAGGTCACAGGTTCAGACGCGGCGGCGTATCCGCCGATGTCGGATTTTCTGGCGTCGATCGCCATACCCATCTTGCAGCCATACTCTGAGGCCAACCTGAAGCCCCGGCCGGACATGGTAATTGTGGGCAACGCCATTTCACGCGGCAACCCCGAGTTGGAATACGTGCTGGAAGAGCGCATTCTGCTGCGCTCCATGCCCGATATTCTTTTTGATCTCTTCATGCGTACGCGCCAGCCGCTTGTGGTGGCGGGCACCCACGGCAAGACCACCACCACCTCAATGCTGGCCTGGATCTTTCAGACCGCCGGGAAGGACCCGTCCTTTCTTATCGGCGGGATTGCAGAAAATTTTGGCAGCAGCTTTGCCCTGCGCCAGGGCAAGCATTTCATTATTGAAGGCGATGAGTACGACACCGCTTTCTTTGATAAAGGCCCCAAGTTCCTGCATTATTTTCCTCAGTCCATTATTTTGACCTCGGTTGAATTTGACCACGCCGATATTTATCCCGATCTGGATGCCGTAAAGACCGCCTTCAAACGGCTGGTTAACCTGGTCCCGCGCAAAGGAAAGATCATCGCCTACGATTCCAATGAGAACGTGGATGAATGCCTCGCCCACGCCTTTGGTTCCGTGGAAAAGTACGGGATGAAAGAAAATTCCTTCTGGCGGATCACCAACCTGAAATTCGAACCACAGCGCACCTCCTGGACCGTGCTGCGCGATGGCACTGAGCCGGTGGATTTTGAATTTTCTCTGGCCGGCGAATACAACGTGCTCAACGCCACTGCCGCCGCTGCAATGGCTGCAAACCATGGCATTGATCCGCCGGTGATCGTTGAGGCGCTCAAGAGTTTCAAGAGCGTCAAGCGTCGCCTGGAGATCAAGGCTGAAATTGACGGCATTACCATCATCGACGATTTTGCTCACCATCCTACCGCGATTGCAGCCACGCTCACGGCACTGCGCGTTCGCTATCCTGAAGCGCGGCTTTGGGCCATCTTTGAGCCGCGCTCAAACACCTTGCGCAGAAGGGTCCTGCAAAGAGAGCTGATCAGCAGTCTGGCGCTGGCTGACCAGGTTATTATTACTCCCATCTTCAAGCCTGAAGCAGTGCCGGAAGATGAGCGGTTGACAACTTCATCAGTGGTCAACGGTGTAAAGCGGCAGGGCAAGCCCGCGCGCGAACTGGCCGATGCTGACGCAATTGTTGCAGCGGTAACTCCGGAATTGCAGAGCGGTGACGTGGTGGCCATCCTTTCCAACGGTGGATTCGGCGGCATCTATGAAAAACTGCCGCGCAAACTGGAAGAGCTTCGCGGCGCAACCCCAGAACGCGCAACCCCAGCGCATTCCGGTGACCCTGGCGTGCACCGCTCATGATCGTCCGGACTATCGGTTTTTTCCGCACACTCTCAGCCCTTCTGTTCTGGATCGTGCTGGTGCCGCCCGCTGCGCTGATCGCCTTTCCCTGGACCCTCATCACCGGCGACGTCCGGCTTTTGTATTGGATCGGCATGGGGCTCGCCTATCGCGGCGCAAGGTTGACCGGCGCCAAAGTAAAGCTGGTCGGGCTCGATAATATCGATCCCGCCGCCACCTACATATTCATGTCAAACCATGTTTCCAACCTTGACCCGCCTTTGCTGGTGCCAAAGATTCCCGGGCGAACTTCTGTGCTGGCAAAGAAAGAGGTCTGGCGTATCCCCATCCTGGCCAAAGCGCTCGATCTGGCGGAAATTGTGCCGGTCGAGCGCAGCAATCGTGAAGCGGCAATCAACAGCATCCGCCGCGCCGGTGAAGTCATGCGCCACCACATCAACATGACCATCTTCCCTGAAGGCACGCGCTCGCCCAATGGCCGCCTGATGCCGTTCAAAAAAGGCCCATTTCACCTGGCTGCTGAAACTGGCTTCCCCATTGTGCCGGTCACAATCCTTGGCACCTATGAGATGATGCCCAAGGGAAGTCTGATTGTGAAAAGCGGCACGGCGACGTTGGTATTCCATGCGCCGATTGATCCCAAACACTTTGCCTCGCGTGAAGAGCTGATGCAGACCGTGCGTGAGGCCATCAACAGCGCTTTGCCGCAAGACCGGCAGTAGATTTATCTCACATGCGGCAAAGGAACTCACCGTAACAGTCCTTAAACCAGCAGAACAGAAGCAGATCTTATGTTTGGCCGGCAAAAACCCATACCGCAGCAGGTTACCAATGGCCGTTTTGAGATTGAGCGCAACGGCCATGTCGCCTATCTTGAGTACAACCTCACCGGTAAAGTGTTGCAGCTTATCCATAGTGAAGTTCCTGAGGCGCTGCGCGGCCACGGACTTGCTTCTGAACTGGCCAAATCCGCTCTGGAGTGGGCGCGCGCAAACGGCGTAAAAGTTGACGTGATCTGCCCTTCCGTCGCTGCGTATCTTGAAAATCATCCTGAATACTCTGACTTGGTATTGCGCTAATGTCCCATTCACCTGATGTCGGTTTCCAGATGCCTCGATTTCTCGATGTCCCGATTTCCCGGTTTTCCGGATGTCTCGATGTCCCGATTTCCCGATGTTCCTACGCTTTGCGGCCATTGCCTCCTTTGCGGTCAATGATTTTGCTTTTCCCGATCACCAGATCACGGCGATCTCCCGATGTCCCGATTTCCCGGTTTCCAGATGCCCCGATGTTCCGATGTCCCGCTTTCCCGATGTCCCTACACTTTGCGACCATTGCGCCCTTTGCGGTCAATGATTTTGCTTTTCCCGATCACCAGATCACGGGGATTTCTCGATGTCCCGATTTCCCGATGTCCCGCTTTCCCGATGCCTACACTTTGCGACCATTGCGTCCTTTGCGGTCAATGATTTTGCTTTTCCCGATCACCAGATCACGGGGATCTCTCGATGTCCCGATTTCCCGATGTTCAGATGTCCGATTTCCCGATGCCCTACCCCCTCCCTATCTCATCCCAGTCATCCCAATTTGGCGTAGGTTTGTCTCAATCATCGCCTCCCGCACGCATTGCCATCACCTTCGGAATTTCCTTCTGCACGCCTTTCTTCTCCACGTCTTTCTCGTCTGCATTTTCCGTGCAGAACCTTTCCAATCCGCCTTCCTCCCCATTGGTCCGCGCTAAGCCTCTCCTATCAGTGTCATCCGTGTGCATCAGTGGTAAGGTTTTTTCTGGCTTCATCGCCTTTGCGTCCTTGGCGTCCTCTGCGGTAAAGGTTTTCTCGCTTTGGCTGAATGCTGCTTGCTGCCTGCTGAGTGCTTCTTGTTCAGTGTCATCCGTGTGCACCAGTGGTAAGGTTTTTTCTGGCTTCATCGCCTTTGCGTCCTTGGCGTCCTCTGCGGTAAAGCGTTTTTCGCTTTGGCTGAATGCTGCTTGCTGCCTCCTGAGTGCTTCTTGTTCATCCGCCACCTCCGTCACCAGCTCGCACTCGTCCGCCTCGCCAAACGTCGTCTGGCCAACGTTGGTCATCGCCAGTTGCAGTGAATACAGCAGCAGCCCGGCCTTTTTTGGCGTAATCGTATCGTCTATCAGCTCCTTCTGTACCCGCATCAGTGAAATCTGGATCGCGTTCGCATCCTCCAGCGCCGGCAGCCTCAGCATCATCGCTCGCGTCTCCATCATCTGTTTGTGCGCGTAGCAGTAAACATGCCGCCGCATCTGCGGAGACCCGCACGTTGTTCCGTCCTGCCTCACCCACCGGCAGCGCGGGGCATCGTTCGCCCGTGTCAGGTTCTGCCGCAGCTTCCGATAAATCTCTTCATCGGCCTCCGTCTGGTCCGTCACCTCCCGGTCCACCTCTCTATTCTCTTCCAGCAGTCTGGTCAGCGCCTTATACGTCTGGCCTAGCTGGCTCATCAGCGTCGCCGCCTCCTGCCGCACCCGTTCTTTTGCCAGCTCCTCTTGCCGTTCGTATTCCTCATACTCCTCGTCGGTCATTTCCTTCCCATCAATAATCCATGACATCGCGCACCTCTTCCTTTGTGGCCGTTAAAATCGCTCTGTTTTTTCGATTTTTAGGCAAAATTCGCAACTGTACTTTAGCCAATTCTTCGTCTCGAATCAATTGCGAATAAGTACCATTAGCGGGGTCATGTCTTTTGCGACCCACTGCTGAAACGTGGTTCATGGCCCAGCGCCAAACTCCCGTGGCCTGGGCCAAAAATTCTCCATGAAAACGGTCAACGGACTGATGGCCATTGTCCCAATTGACAGGAATCGGCCCGCCGCTTGCCGCAAAGACGTGAAACACCGGCCTGAATTTCGCCCTCGCACGGAACAAGAAGGATGAGACGTTCGCGGCTTGGCAGAAGATTGAGAGCAGGGGCTTTTAAGCCCCCGCTCTGCGATGATCTAGAACACCGCGTGGCAGAATCCCTTGAACAGGATTGTGTTCGGCCCTTGAATGGCCTCTGCGAGCACATTGTCAAATTTATTTACGGCGGCGGCTCCGTTGCTCTTAAGACCTGGCACATCAATTTGGGTGTATGTTCCCTTATCGAAGGAAAATCCATGTGTCAGACCGTCGACGGTGGAAACGTACGAGCCCACGGCGTCACCCGCATTGCTGATCTTCCCCGGAAACGAGTGGCCGCCGCTATCTGGAGGGTTTAAATTGCTGAACACTCCATCCTTCCACATGAAGCCGCGGAAAGTATCTGACGGAGAAAGTTTATAAACTCCAATAATCACACCCTGGTTGTTGATACCTGTGGGATCAGTCGATTCCTGTGCTCCGGGAAATGAAAGGATAGTAAGTTTTCCATTGTGCAGAAGGAATCCCATGCTTGTGGTGAAATTGGTTTGAAACGAACCCACAACGTCGCCATTGTCGTTCACTCCGCCGGCCGTTGCAGGCGCGTTGGGGAAGCCAGGAAGTTTGATCTCATGGAAACCGCCGGAGTGGACCATAAAGGCGTGCTGGGGTCCATTGCCGACAGTATAGTCGCCAACAATCGTTCCCCTAGTGTTGATGTCACGTACGGTGGTATGTGTTGAACCGGGGAACATAAAGCTGGTGAACTTGCCCTGATACAGCAGGAACCCATGGGTATGGAAATCACTGGTGACGTATGACCCCACAATGGCTCCTACATCATTGAGCGCCCCAAGTGCGAAAAGCTTATTCGCTGGCGCGGGGAGATTCACTGTTTGAAACGAGCATTTCCCGGTTGAAGACCCATCCTGGGCGAATGCAACGGTTGAGGCGGCGGCGAGGAAACAGACGGACATCAGCAGAGAGAAGGTTTTTCCGTAGCTTCTCATAGACGTGTGGCCTTTCATAAAAGGAATAGTTTTCCTTAATTGTTCTGGGGGGAACGTTGCCATGAGATGAGTTCCTGCTGGATCGAGTGGCCACCAGTGCTGCTGAATTTATTACTTAGTTCCTTAGCTGCTTAGTTGCTTAGAAATTTTTAAACCTGACAGAATCGTGTGGCACAGCCGCCCACGGCTGTGCGGAACAACCTTAAATGATCGTGAAATGATCGTGGACCGCAGGCGCCGGGGTCCCCAACGCGTACCGGTGTTATATGCGTTGGGGTAGAGATGCCCTCGCCTGCGAAATTTGTAGTCTACGCTAACGCTGAAAACTACTTAGTTGCTTAGAGATTTTTAAGACACAACAATCAAAGGCTGGCTCGTAGCGGCGCATCGCTGCTGTAGCCCCATTTTGGACCTCTACTCATCCGCCGCGATCTTGTAAGGTTTGCGTTGGCGATCTTGTAAGTTTTGCTTTGGGTGTTCCGATCACGGCGATCTCGCTGCAATGACGGCAATCGCGGCGATTTCCTTCGTGTCACCTGACGAGACAAGTGTCAGGGCCCGACTTTAGTCGGGCCGTAAAGGCGCTAAAAATACTTCCGCTCTGCCGAAGGCCTGCGCGCAGCGAAGCGGAGCGCACTAAAGGAACAGCCTACCCGTACTATCGCTCGTTACGTTTGGCCGAACGCCAGAGGTGAGTAAGGATTTTCCCAGCGTGCAAGATATCCAGTACTAATACTTGTCCTAATGCAACAGAGCCGGCCCACGTGCCGATCGCATTGTATGTATGCAGCAAGCCAGCCGCGGAAAAGTTTTCGTGAGTTTGCCAAAGCGCCCAGAAAGGTACAGCGAAATAAATACTGAATGCGATGAGCTTCCATCCGGCATATGCAATGATTGTGACTACCAACAGCCAAGTTGGGGCCGTGCCTTTGGCAGTATAAAACTGATACTTCCCTCGCAACGACTGAGCCAAGGACGCCACATGAATCAAACTGGCTTTTCGGCACATGTCAAAGTAGTCTCGAGGATGAATATTGCAGGTTGGACCTAGGATTGACCCGAGCGAATCAATAATCCCTTGGGCTAGCTTTTGAGCACGCACCTGTTGCGAGTGAACAACAGCAAAGGCAACAGCCAGCGCCCACAAAAGCGTAAAAGCAAATCCATGAAACCAGGCTTGCGGCACATCCCCTAGACTAAATGGGAGTGAAATACTGCGTGAGTTCGTATGCGGGACCAGGGCGAATAGAGCGACCGTTATTAATGCAAGCCAAGTCCGATTGGCTGCCTCTGATTGAGTGGAAACCGCCTCCGCGAGATCTTTAACAAATTCCCGTCTGTCCTTTTCATCAACGGGCGGCGCTGGTGCAGACATCGTTCGCTCTCCTTACAAGAAGCCTCTGACAAATACCAGCGAAGGTTTCGCCAAAGGCTACGCGTAGTGTGCCATAAGCTGATACATCTTTTTACAATAGGGGATAAACAATTGAAGAAGGACATAGGCCTGTTCGCGGTCTATGATTTTACCAGTAGGGTGCCCAGATTGGTTTCTGAATGTACGAATAATAGACAGTATCCCTGTAAAATGTGTATCAATATCCTCGTTTATTTCTGACGGAAGGCTCTTAGTCTGTTGATCCAAAATATTTCTAAATTTATTTACTTTTTGAAGAATTGTGCGCTGTTGGCCTACGCTTGCAAATATGGGTGCGTGAGTTGCATTTTGTTCAATCTTATCGACGAGGAGCAAGAACGTATGTTCTGTAGCCACTCCAAGCATCACGGTCGACGCAAGAACACATCCAGTGCGAAAAGATTGCATCGCCTCTTTCAAATACAATAGCGTCACACTATCGATCTGCGGGACTTCACTCTTGATCAGAGATTCATAGGATGATACGTCGTGGAAAAAATATGCCTGTTGATGAGCAATTAATCGCTGACCAAATGTTGTTATGCGAAACCATGGAAACGCGCGATTAGCATCATCCAAACCAAGCGTAATAATCCCTTCACGGAATAGCGTCCAAAAAACCTCTAGAAAAATTTCACGATCCTGATTGGAAAGGGCCGCTTGCGCAGTAGAAAAATGTTGGAAACGTGCGGGGCGACCTTCTCTACGCTGAAAAACATCAGAAACCGCCAGCAAAAGACGCTCGTATTGGTCTAGCGGATGGGAAGCTGATTCTCTGCCCGCAAGCAAATCAAGCGCGACGGAACGTATCTCTTCAAAGCTATGGTTCATTTTTTCACTTAAATCTATAAAGGTGTAAATGCCCACGGGCGCAGCTTTTCGCTGCGCCCGCCACATCGTTTTCGTTTTTCAACTACTCGCATTGTGCCGGGATTGACCGGCATTTTATATGACAGCAACGATCACTACGAACCGACTACGCCATATTAAATACGTAATGATTAGTGCTTATGTTTGTCTCTCAAATATGCACTGAGAGAATCAACCCCTTCGCGCTCCAACAAGGTTTCAAGGTGCGTGTCTCCCCTATAACCATTGCCGAAATCAGGGCCATACGTATCTCGCAGAGTGTCGATACGCGTATCCCCTCGCTTTCTACGAATCTCGCCATCTTCATCTCGACTGCGATTGTCCAGTTCATTAGAACTACTCATAGCTTTCGTTCCTCCATAGCAATTTACTAACTACATCCACTTGTCGAACCACATGAGCCGCATCGGTAACAAGAACCGTTGCGCATCATAATCGCTCCACACACATGGCAGCTTGGGGCATCGCCCAGGTCGACATACTGTTTGAGCGCATCAGCCGAGTGGTACAGCCCGCGATCGACGATGGAAGGAGAGCCTTTAGCCATTGGCTCTTGGCCTTTAGCCAGCCCTCCCTGAGGAGGCATTGTCTCCATCCGTGAGAGTGTTTCCGGTTCATTGTTCTGGCTAAGAGCTAACGGCTCAGGGCTAACAGCTCCGGCGCTCTGCGCCGGCAACACCATGTCCTTGAACAGCGGATACTGGCGGCCGGTGACAAACCGGATTTCCAGCCAGCGGAAGATGTAGTCCATCACGCTCTTTGCAATCGGGATCTCCGGATTGCCGGTGAAGCCGGATGGCTCAAAGCGCGTGTGCTGGAATTTTTCGCACAGCAGCTTGATGGGCACGCCATGTTGCAAGGCCAGCGAGACTGCGGTGGCAAACGAGTCCATCAGCCCGGAGACCGTGGATCCCTCCTTGGCCATGCGGATAAAGAGCTCGCCCGGGGTGCCGTCCTTGTAAAGGCCCACGGTGATGTAGCCTTCATGGACGCCGCCGATCGCGAACTTGTGCGTGATGGAGGCTCGCTCGCCCGGCAGCCGGTGCCGCAGAGCGCGTGGCGGCGCCGTCTCCTGCTCCTCGCGCGTGACGCCCACCAGACGGCGCACGGAATCATACACCTGGTCCTGGATCTCCTTGGCCGCGCCGTTGGCGATACGCACCACCTCCAGAGCAAACTGCTGCTGCTCCGCCGTGAGCCGCGCAAACGCGCTCTCTTCGCTTGAAACCGGAACGCCCCCTGCCGCGGTTTTCTCGAACTTGGTCCCGCGCTTCGCCGCTTCATCGCGCGAACTGGCGGCCATCAGCGGCTGCGCCTTCTTTGATCCGTCGCGATAGATGGCCACAGCCTTCAGCCCCAGCTTCCATGACTGCATGTAGGCCTCGGCAATGTCTTCCACCGTCGCCGACTCCGGCAGGTTCACCGTCTTTGAAATTGCGCCGGAGATGAACGGCTGCGTGGCCGCCATCATCTGCACGTGGCCCATGTAGTGGATGCTGCGCGTGCCCTTCTGCGGCTTGAAGCTGCAATCAAACACGGGCAAATGCTCGTCGCGGATGCCGGGCGCGCCTTCAATGGTCCCCGTTGAATCAATGTAGCTCACAATCGAGTTCACCTGGTCCGGCGTGTAGCCCAGCTTCCACAGCGCCAGAGGCACGGTCTGGTTCACGATCTTGATCATGCCGCCGCCCACCAGCTTTTTGTATTTCACCAGCGCCAGGTCAGGCTCAACCCCGGTGGTGTCGCAGTCCATCATGAAGCCGATGGTCCCCGTGGGCGCCAGCACCGTTACCTGTGAGTTGCGATAGCCATGCTTTTCGCCCAGCGCCAGAGCCTCGTCCCAGCAGGCCCGGCTGCCATCGTACAGATTCGCCGGCACCGCATCCTTATTGATCTTGTTCACCGATGCCCTATGCATGCGGATCACGTCAAGAAACGGCTCGCGATTCACATACCAGCCAGGGCACGCGCCGCCGCTGATGTCCTGTGGCGAAACGCGTGAGGTCGCGGGCGCAAGCTGCGGGCACTGCTCGGCAATCCTGGCCGATTGCAAATACGCCTCGCCGCACATGATGGCCGTCACGCACGCAGCGTAGTCGCGGCCGGCGTCGGAGTCATACGGCAGGCCGCTGGCCATAAGCAGCGCGCCCAGGTTGGCATAGCCCAGCCCCAGCGGACGATAGTCATGCGAGTTGCGCGAGATCATCTCCGTCGGATAACCGGCGTTGTCCACCAGAATTTCCTGCGCTGTAATAAGAATGTCCACCGCGTGGCGATACGCAGGCACATCAAACTCGCCGTTTGCCTTGAGGAACTTCATCAGGTTGAGCGACGCCAGATTGCACGCCGAATCGTCCAGGAACATGTATTCGCTGCAAGGATTGCTGGCGTTGATGCGGTCAGTGTTCTTCGACGTATGCCAGCGATTGATCGTCGTGTCGTACTGCATCCCCGGATCGCCGCACCACCACGTGGCGTCAGCAATCTTGTTCATCAGCTCGCGCGCCTTGTAGGTCTGCATCGCGTGCTTGTCTTTGACCGATCGCGTGGAGAAATTGTCGTCGCGCTCCACAGCCGTCATGAACTCGTCGGTCACGCGCACCGAGTTGTTGGCGTTCTGGAAGAAGATGGAGCTGTACGCGGGCGAGTCGGGCGTGGAGCCGTCAAAACCCATTTCAATCAGCGCCCAGGCCTTCTTCTCTTCGTCGCGTTTGCAGTTGATGAATTCCTCAATGTCCGGATGGTCCACGTTCAGGATCACCATCTTGGCCGCGCGGCGCGTCTTGCCGCCGGACTTGATCACGCCGGCAAAAGCGTCAAAGCCTTTCATGAAGCTCAGCGGACCGGAAGCCTGTCCGCCTCCGGAAAGCTCTTCTTTCGATCCCCGCAGCGGTGAGAGATTGGTTCCCGTGCCGCTGCCCCACTTAAACAGCATGCCTTCCGTCTTGGCCAGCGTCAGGATCGAATCCAGCGAGTCGCGCACCGAATTGATGAAGCACGCCGAGCACTGCGGCGCCTTGTATCCGGTAACGCTGAATTCCACCGTGCCTTTTTCGGCGTTCCAGTGCCAGTTCTGCGCGTCAGAGTTGGGCTCCAGGCGGTCGCAGCCCACGTTGAACCACACCGGAGAATTGAACGCCGCTTTCTGCTGCACCAGAATGTGCACCAGCTCGTCATGAAATGCGTCGCGGTCTTCGGCGGTGGAGAAATATCCCTGCTGCCAGCCCCAGTCGCGGATGGTCTCCGCCACGCGCTGGATCAGTTGTCGAACGCCGGTCTCGCGCTGCGGCGTATTCAACGTGCCGTGCAGATATTTGCTGGCCACAATGTTAATGGCGGTCATTGACCAGTCTTTGGGCGATTCCACGTTCTTCTGCTCAAAAATCGTGTTGCCCTTTGCGTCAGTAATGCTGGCGGTACGCAGCTCCCATTCAACTTCGCTGTAAGGCGAGACCCCGGCGCGTGTGAAATAACGCGCAATTTTTAACCCCGGCGCGGCGCTCTGTCCTTGGGTTGGTTGGTACGATGTGCGAGTCTCTTCCTTCATCACCTTTGTCTGCTGCTCCGCCATTTCATTCTCTCCCATTCGCTCACTGGATTGCGCTGCTTCATCTTTTGCTCTGGCACTTGACCATAGTGCCCCTATCTCTTCCGTTTTTCGTCGCAGGCGATTGCTAAACCTCTACAGCAGGTTGCTTGCTCAATCTAATCCCGTGCGTCACGCGATCAACCGCCCGCTCTGCAACCGTCTTCAATTCTTCTTCTTTAAGGACTCCGCAACGCTTCGCTGCTTCGCCCTCATGCTGCGCTCGCGCAGTACGGCGCTCGCTACGCATTTCACCCGCTTCTGCTGCGCTCTCACGTCCCGCAGACCATGCATCGATAGCAGGGGCGGCTTTCTGCTCAAACACCTGCGCTGCCACTTCGCGCTGCGAGTTCAGCCATGTTTTTAAAGCAGAAGCTGCTGCCCTGCGGTCGGCAATGCTTGGCGCAACGGCATAGCGGATAAAGCAACGCGCTTCCGCCAGCTTCTCGCGCCATCCACTGCCTGCGGCAAACAGGCGGCTCATGGCGCGCGCCAGGTCGTCGGCTTCCTGGACGTCAAACACCGCCAGCATCCGCCGTGAATTCGGCCCTGCGGATTGCACAATTTCTTCCGCCAGGGCAAAAACCCCAGGCTGGTTTGGCACCAACAGCAGCTCAAAGCTTGATTCGCACCGGAACCAGCGTGACCAGTTCATCTCCATCTTTTTTCTCCAGGACAAAAGGCAGCCGGCACCGCTCGGCGTTCCTCGGCAAGCCTGAAATCGGCTCAACGAATGAAGCGCCCTGGGGTCAGAGCGACGCTGAACTAACCAATATGAAGTTCACCGCAGTTGATTGTTTTCGGCGCCACCTCTAGCGCCGGGTTTCTCTCTCTGAGTGTCGGTAACCCGGTTTTGAACTTCTTTCGGGCCCGGCCAGGACAATCTTGGTGTTGGACAAGTTACGCCCTGCATATAGTAGCTGTCAAGGGCGGAATACCATCTATTGTACCTTAGTCGCGATATTCATCTCAAATTGCGCAAGTGGCTTATTTGCCTTCTTTTACGGGAACATTCCGTCTTTTGGGGTGGTTTCTACCATGGTTCGTCCCATGTTTTATCCACAAGTATTTTTCCGCCGTCACCGGGCGGTTGCTTGGCCATTAATTTGTTATTGGCTGGATGGAACTGCGGAACAAACTGACGCAAAAAACTGCGTTACCCAAGAATCTACGCGCCTGCCTGTGCGCGGTCAACGCCACTGATTGGTGCATCCGCTGTGGATTTGTGTGGATAAAAGGAGCAATTACCTTTTCTGCAATCTTGAGCGCCAAGCGAGAGACCCCTATTTGTCATGAAACTTCCTCTAAAAATTATGAGAAGCTCCATGAGAATCTGCGCCTATAAGTGGCTCCTCCTTGGCTTCAGCATTTCAGAAAAAAGCCAGTTTCTAAAAGCTCAACCAGCAGTAACCACTTCTGGGGTCTGTGCATCTATTTCTATATAAGACATGAAACTGAATAGAAACCAATACAGGCAGATGTGTTCACGTCTGGACCGCTTGGTAGTGATTGTGGCGCTGCTGTGGCTGGCAACATCATTGGCGTTGCTGTTCTCATATCGCCCGGAGTCCGCGCAAACTGTGCACCAGCACAAGACCGCGCATGGCTCTGTGGCTTCTTATGTTCTCAAGCTGCCGCACGGGCGTCTTTAATATATTGGTCCTTGCATTTTTCTGAGCAGAGATGGATCGCTCCCAGCTCCAGCACGCGTGCGTCGTCCCAGCGGTTCAGAAAGCGCAGTGAACGCTGCAGGGCGTTGGCATTTTCCACCTCAATGTCATAGCCCAGTACCCAGGAATCATTGCCAATTCGCATATCTGACGATGGCCTTGCCTTGCCACAAACATCGCAGTTGATCTTCACCACGGCTCTCGTCTCCTTATCTTAAATTCATCGTTTATTGGATGAGGACTGCTTGGCTGGTTTTGCCTGAATTAAAGCAATTAGCGTTTGCCTGAGTTGAAGCAATTAGCAATTGGCGGTTGACGATTGGCCAAGCTACAACTCGCTATCTTTTGTTTATTCCTGATGTTTGATCTGCGGTCATCTGCGCATCTGCGGCAAATCGGTTTTGCTTTGGCTAATTGCTAATGCCCAATGGCTAATTGCTGAGTTTGCCAATTGCCATCTGCTGCTTGTACCCTCATCGGCATGAAAATCCTTCTGTGCCTTGTCATCTGCCTTACTGCTCTGCTCGCCTCCGCTCAACACCTCGTCAAGCAGGATGTTTTTGACTCTATCGCCACAGAATATTCCGGCGAGGCCGCGCAAGAGAACACGCGTCGCATCGTCGAATACCACCGCATCCAGGGCAGCCCTATGATGGCCGCGGTTGCTGAGCAGGTGGTGCTGCCGCGCCTCAAAGCAGCTGGTCTCGACTCAAAGATCGAGCAGTTCCCTTCCGACGGCAAGACGCGCTACGGCACTTTCATCTCTCCCATGGGCTGGGACATGCGCAGCGGCGAGCTATGGATTGAAGGCGTTGCTGGGGTAAAAGATTTCAAGCCCATCATGCTCTGCCGCTATGCTGACGTGCCCATGTGCGTCTCCACCTATTCAAAGGGTGGCGAGTGGTCAGGCGAGCTGGTGGATGTTGGCAGCGGCCTGAGCGATGCCGATTACCAGAACGCCGATGTTCGCGGGAAAGTCGCGCTGGCTTCCGGCTATGCGGGCAACGTAGTACGCGAAGCCGTGTTGAAGCACGGCGCAATCGGAGTTGTGATTTATCCCACGGCCACAGACTGGCCCGATCACCCTGACTTGGTCCGTTACAACGGCATCTGGCCACGCGCAGAAGAGCTGGACAAAACCAGTGGGGGATTTCAGATCTCGCGCAATCAATATGACATGCTCAAGTCGCTCATGCATCAAGGTGCGGTCCGTGTTCACGGCAGGATTGACGCTACTCTTGGCCCGGGCAAGTTAACGTTGGTTCATGCTTACATTCGCGGCACGGAACATCCCGAGCGCGAGGTCCTCATCACCGGCCATCTCGACCATCCCAAGTGGAGCGCCAATGACAATGCATCTGGCTCTGGCGCCATGATGGAAGCGGCGCGCACTTTACAAACGCTGATTGCCACAAAGAAACTAGCGCCACCAAAACTCACCATCCACTTCATGTGGGTGCCTGAATATTTCGGCACGCTCGCTTACATCAGCAATCATCCAGAAGCCCGCCGCTGCGAGAACCCAAAAAGCAAGCTTGACGCTGCCACTCGCAGTCAGGCCTGCGTTGTCGCTAACATCAACATGGATATGGTCGGCGAAGACACGGTCAAAACAAATTCGCGCTTCTACTTCACGCGCACACCAGATTCCGTCCCTTCATTTCTGGATGCACTTATGTCAGACGTGCTTGAGCAAACGCGTGAAGCCAATCTCTTGGCGCAAACCGGCACGCACAATTACTGGCTGCCGGAAGCCATTGCTTATGCCCAGGGCAGCGATCATGACGTGTTTCTCGGTCTTGGTATTCCTGCCACCATGCTCGGCCACGACCCAGATTGGACCCACCATTCAAGCGAAGACAAGATCGACAAGACCGACGCGAGCGAATTTCGGCGCGTGGGCGTCTTTGCCACTTCCGCAGCCTATTGGCTGGCGGCTTACGATGGCGACTGGGTGGCGGCACAAACAGCCAGCGTTGCCGCGGAGATCGCAGAGCTCACGCATCGGATCGCGATCGATTCCACGGCTAAGCCTGGTCCAGGCGCTGCACGTAGAATCACGTTAAATCAGGGTAAGCTTAAGGAAGCTCTTACCTGGCAACAATGGAATTTCGAGAGGCTCACAAAGAATGCCGTGGACTTAAACTGGGCGCCGCCTCTGCCCATGCCCCCGTCCGGCAAAGGTCCGCGCAACCTTACCTTGCTGCCGCTCGATACCTCGGTTTGGGAGAACCTCTCCGCCCAAGATGGCAAATGGCTCGCCGATCAGGAAGCCCGTTTCGCCAGCGACTCAGAAGGCTTGGCCACCAAACCAAACTTTGCCCTGATCAGCTTTGAAGCGGTGAACTTTATGGACGGACACCGCAGTACCGCTGAAATCGCCGGGCTGCTCTCCGCTGAATACCTGCTCGATATCGATCAAGCTTGGGTGGATCGATTAGTTAGCATTCTTGAAAAACAGAAACTGGTGGCAAAATGAATAGCTGTTACGTCTAGCATGAACCAGCAACAACCCAGTCCAGGTTATGAAATCGTCTATACAGTCACAGACTACTATGATGGCCCGCGCCAGGGGATTGCAGATTATCAAGGCACGGCCCACTTTTACGAATGCATATTTGATTCAGACAAAGACAATTACAGTGACTTGTATAACGCCAGTAGATGAATCAATATTCCGGCTAGCGATGGAAGCGTGGGCCATCTGGAAGCGATGGGAGCAGGCCTTCCATGCTGGTGGGGAAACCATGATCGCAACCCATCCGGCCTTACCTGAAGATGCAGTCCGGCATAGCGAGCTGAAACAAGTTCTTGATGGGAAACTTCAGAGTAGTCCAGACGCTATTATCCGGCTTGGCAAGTTTGTTGCTGTGGAGAACACGGATTTACCAAAAGGCATGATCCGTCCATTACAGGTTCAATGGTCAAACCCGAATTACCAGCCCGGCTCTCGATCGTGAAACAATCTGCGGTAACCTTACTCTGCTGTTGGCATATGTATATACATTGACTGTAACCCCACGCGGCCCGGCCCGGTAAAGCGGTTCCACACCAACTGGCCTGCGCTGGCAAAGAGTCCGGTGTTCAGCCTCTGAAGCTGCGTATCCATGCGGACGGTGCGGTCCTTGTACACCCATCCTCCAGGCTCAATATCAATCTGCTCGCCCGGCTGCAGGGTAACTTCAAAAACGTTGCCGTAGCCATGCACCCAGACAATTCCGTCGTCACTGTTCGCTGTAAATTGATCGATGAAGAAGCCGGTCCCGCCAAAGAGCATGTTCGCTGCTCCTTTGACGCGCATAAACGTGTAGTCAACATGCGAGGTCGCAGCCAGAAACTGGTGCTCGCGCATCTCAATGCTCTCCCCGCGCCGCAGATGGATCCCAAATACATGGCCCGCGCCATCGCGGCTGAAGGCGATCCGTCCCGGTCCGCGTGCCTCCGTCATAAAAACTGGCATACCGGAGAGCACGCGCTTGAACGCTCCCGCCAGGGATTTGATCCCAATCTGGACTGAAGGATCTTTCCACAGAAGGATGTGGTGTTCAAAGAATACGGGCACCGCGCCCAGCTCTATATGCAGCACCGGAACCAGTTCGCCCTGAATATGGTAGGTAACGCCGCCGAAGGTTTCATCGCAGGCGTTGGTCGGCCGGAGAACAGGAACAGCCATGGTGTCCTTTCGTTGCTCGGGGTTGGAACACTGAAAATAATAGTTTCATTTCCACAAGTGTGGGAATTGTTGAGCTTGGTTCGTCAATAAAAGAGGATCCGTGTGGCTTTGCCCAAAACCCAAAAACCGTACCCCGGATGAACCATACATGGGGTTAAGACCCCGCCCTGAGTGATGAATAATACAGATTTATAAATTCAAAATAGTTCTATTGAACTTTTTTGGTCCGTGTAAACCAGTGTTGTCAGTGTTATCCGGTGGTGAGATTTGCTTTTTTGTGCAAAGCAAATCCGCGTCCATTCGCGTTCATTTCGCGGCCAAGCCTTTTTGATCTGCGACCATCTGCGCAATCTGCGGCAAATCGGTTTTGCTTTGGCTAATTGCTAATGGCCAATGGCGAATGGCTGAGTTACTAATTGCTGCCTTACTCCTGCCTTAGCCCAATCATCGGGTCCACGCGCATGGCTCTCCTGGTGGGAACAAATGCAGCCAGCAGCGCAACGGCAATCAGTGCGGCAGCCACCATCAGGAACGCCAGCGGGTCGCCGGCTTTCAAGCCAAACAGGAACTTGCCCAGCAATCGCGTCACGCCATACGCGGCGGCCAGACCGATAACGGTTCCTACAACGGCCAGCCTTATGCCCTGCCCCAGCACCAGGCGCATGATCTTTCCCTGGTTCGCGCCCAGGGCCATGCGGATGCCAATCTCCTGTGTCCGCTGCTCAACCGTGTAAGCCATCAGGCCGTAGATGCCCACCGCGGCCAGCAGCAGAGCGATGGAAGCAAACACGGTGAGCAACATCGTGGCAAAGTTCTGCCGCGTGTTTGATTCGGCAATCACCTGGTCCATGTCCACCATGTGGGAAGGTGTGAGCGTGGGGTCAAGGCTCTCAAACTCGTGCCGCACAGCCTCAGCCACGGATTGCGGATCGCCACTGGTGCGGATGGCCCAGCTTAGCGGCAGCAGGCTGCCGGCAAGCCGTGTTAATCCGTCTGTAATCTGGCTTTCCGGAACGTACATCACCGCTACCTTTCCTTCAGACAGTCCCTGCTCGGTAACATTGCCCACCACGCCCACAATTTGCCGGGAGGGTTCATCAAAAGGCGCGCCCAGGCCTTTGCCAATCACTATCTGCTGCCCAATTGGATCGCCGCTTGGCCAGTATTTTTTGGCGAACGCCTCATTGATAATCACAACGTGGTCCGTCTTTCCCGTATCGTTGCGCGTAAAGTAGCGTCCGCGCAAAAGAGGAATCCGCAGCGCTTCAAAATAACCTGAAGAAACAAATCGCCAGTATTCATCCCCTTCCCATTTTTGGTTGAGTTTGGGCGTGCGGCCTTGAATGTTGAAAGGCATGTCAATGCCCACTGATTCCAGCGGCAACGCCACTGTGCTGGCGACTGTTTGCACTCCGGGCAGGGCCTGTATGCGATCTTTGGCTTGCTGCACCATGCTCTCCACCTGGGCAGTGCTGCCGTAACGGGAGCCGGAAATTGCCGTCCGCAAAGTCAGGACGTTGTGAGGATCAATGCCGGGGTCCATGGAGCGCAGGCTTGCGAACGTCCGAACCATGAGCGTTGCCCCAGCCAGCAAAAGCACGGCCAGCCCAATTTCGCCCATCACCAGCAGCCCGCCGATCCGGCTGTGTTTGAATCCGGTGCCGGAGCGGCTGCTCGATTCCTTGAGTGACGCATTCACATCGAAATGAGAAACGCGAATCGCCGGGAACAAGCCAAAGAGCAGTCCTGTGAACAGTGATATGCCAATCAGGAAGACCAGCATGCGCCAGTCAAGCAGCGCCACTGTTCCCAGCGCGTGGTCAGGATCATTGAGGCGGGGCAGGTTGCCGGGGCTTAGCGCCAGCAGCAAGCGTACTCCCACGCTGCCCAACACCATTCCTGCAACTCCGCCGCTCAGGCCCAGCAGGATGCTCTCCGTCATCAACTGCCGCACAATCCGCCAGCGGCTCGCGCCCACGGCGGTGCGGATTGCAATCTCCCGCTGTCTGCCCGACGCCCGCGCCAGCAACAGGCTGGCAACGTTGGCGCACGCAATCAACAGGACAAATCCCACCGCCCCTGCCATGATCAACAATTGCAGCCGTATATCGCCACCAACAATGGCGTCGCGCAGCGGCCACACACGGATGCTCTCCGTTTTGTCCATCACGTCCGGATGCGCGGCGCGAAACTGGTCCGCAATTACCGCCATCTCGGCGTTGGCCGAGGCAATCGATACTCCCGAACGCAGCCTGCCGGCGATGTTGTAAATGTTTCCCTGATTGGTTGAGTTGGGATCAAACTGCTCCGGCAGATAAACATCGGTGGGTGGATCAGGCTCGTAGCTTTCTGGCAACACGCCAAGGACCACATAGTGCTCGCCGCTAAGAGTAACCGTCTTGCCAACAATGTCTTGATCGGCGCCCAAGCGGTTCTTCCACGCGCCATACGTCAGCACTGCATATTTGCCCGCGTTGGGCATGTCTTCTTCCGGTGAAAATGTCCGGCCAAGGATTGGCTCAACCCCAAAAACCTTGAAAAAATCCGCCGTGACGTGCATGCCGTTCACCGGATTTGGCTTGTCTCCTGTGCCCAGGTTCATGCTGACGCTGCCAAAATCATAGGCAGCCATGGCCTCAAATGACGTGCTTTTATGCCACGCTTCAAACTTGGGGATGGAAACCGAGTTCCCGTTGCCGTTGGGATACTTGCGCGCAACGCGCATCATCCTCTCCGATTGTTTGAACGGCAGCGGCGCCAGCAAAACCTTGTTGATAACGGAAAAGATTGCCGTGTTTGCGCCAATGCCAAGCGCCAGCGCCAGAACGGCCACCATCGTAAAACCGGGGCTTTTGATCAGCACGCGACTGGAATGGCGGACGTCTGCCAGTAAGGTTTCCATAAAGCCCTATACGCTTGCATCGCCTGGATGGTTCCCGAAAAATTGCTGGAAACGGCCAGCCTTAAGTTTCACTTCCAGCGTTTCTGGCCTTCCGTAATGATTTGCCTGGCCGCATCGGCATTGCCCCAGCCGGCAATCTCGGTGCGCTTGTCTTCCAGGTATTTATAGATGGAGAAGAAATGCTCAATCTCCCGCAGCAGGTGCTGAGGCGCCTGCCACGAATCCTCCACTTCCCGGTAGAGCGGATCGCTCTGCGCCACAGCCAGGACCTTTTCGTCCCTCTTACCCTGGTCCACCATCTGTAGTACGCCAATCGGACGCACCTCCATCACGCAGCCGGGAAAGCTGGGCGCTTCCACCAGCACCAGCACGTCCAGCGGGTCGCCGTCCTGGCCAAGCGTACACGGAATAAAGCCGTAATCGCCCGGATAGTGCACTGGAGAAAACAAAGTGCGGTCTAATTTGAATACGTGTAAAGTCTTGTCGTACTCATATTTGTTCACCGAATCCCGGGGTATCTCAATCACAGCATTTACGCGTCTTGGCGCATGTTTCCCAATTGGCAGGCGCGTGTAGTCGGTCATCTCTGCTCACATCCTCCGCATCCATTGATCGAGGCCATTTTTAACACAGAGCACAGCCGGTTTAGGGTATTTTATTGGATTGCGAGGTAGGGATTATGGGTCGCAGACTTTGGCTTTTTGTTCTTTTGGCCGCGACTACGCAGGGTATTGCCGCCCAGGACTGCACTAACACTGTTCTGGTCTCATTCTATGACCAGCTGACCACAAACGAAATTCAAACCCTCAAGTCAGACGATGTTGAAGTGCGCATGTCCGGCTCTGATTTGCCGATTCTCGGCTTCAGCCGTGACTTCGACAATCGTCTGCTGATACTGCTTGAGACCGAGGGAGCTGCAAAGAGCGATAAATTGGAAGATCTGGTGGAGATGGTTACCCGCCAGGCGCGCACCGCACCTGACGGCAAGCCGGTCGCCTTCGGCATCTTTGTCCAGAAAGCAGTTTTCACCAAAGGATTTCAGCAGGACGAAAAAAAACGCACTGCGGCAGTCAATGACGTGATTGAGGAAGCCGGCTCTCTGGGCAAACACGTAGCTCTCTGGGATTCCCTGCATGAAGCGCTCCAACAATTTGGGCCGCATCAGCCGGGCGACACGGTCTTGCTGATCGGTGATCCCTATGACGATATCAGTCATCACAGTGCCGTCGAAGTTGAAAAGGAATTTCTCTCCAGCGGCACTCGCTTCTTCATGATGCGGCGCATGCACGCCAGCCGTGTGGACCGCGATTTTACCTGGAACACACATGATCTGGAAAAAAGCGTGCTTGCACGCATGACCCAGGAAACCGGCGGGCTGTTGAGTGAATACGTCGCTTCGCTCATCCGCTTTGCCTGGGCAGGTTACATGGTTACCGTCAAACTGCCGCCGGAGATGAACCATCCGCATAAATGGAAGGTGCTGTTCCGCGGACCAGCAGCGCACATGCACCGCAAGACGAACTTTTATTACCCAACGCTCCTGCCGCCATGCAACAGCCGGGCCGCCGGTTCATACAAAGAGACTGAGAATGGAAAGCTGAATCAGGAAAAGCTGGATGGGGCAGTCAAGCAAGAGGTAATGCGCCGATAAGTCGCTCTTTGATTTGGCCAGACGAAAGCAGTATTACAGAAGCAATGCCACAGCTCGATCCAGATAATCGCTCGAAAAAACAAAACGCGCCAAATTCGGCGCGTTTGTTTTCAGACGATCTCGCATGGCAATTAGCATTCCAGGCACTCCGCTCTGCTCCTTGAGGTAAAAACAAATACTGTTCAAGGGCTAAATGCTAATAGCTGATGGCTACTTTTCTTCTCCGCCTTCACTGCCGCCCTGCTCTGCGGCTGCCGCAGCCTGCTCTTCTTCCATTTGCTTGCGGAGTTCTTCCTGGCGCTTGCTCCGGATCTCTGCCCGCTTGGCGCGCTTGGCTTCAATCACCTTCTCGCTGCCCAGCAGTTCAATGTAAACCGTGTCGGCGCCATCTCCCATGCGCCATCCTTTGTGGATAATGCGCAGGTAGCCGCCGTTGCGGTCTCCAAAGCGCGGCGCCACGGTATCAAACAGCCGGCTCACGGATTCGCGGGTCAGCAGGTAACTGCTGGCCAGCCGCCGCGCGGCCAAATCGCCACGCTTGCCCAGCGTGATCATCTTCTCCACGTGCGGGCGCATGGCCTTTGCCTTGGCCGAAGTAGTTTCAATCCGCTCTTCCATGATGAGTGAGGTCACCAGGTTGCGCAGCAAGGCGCGGCGATGGCTGGTGTTACGTCCAAGCTTCTTGGTTGCTCTCTGGTGACGCATGTCTTAAGTCCTTAACTGAATTCTTGTTCTCTACAAGCTACTGGCCTTTAGCTGATGGCTCTAACCGGGGCCATTGGCTTTTAGCCATTAGCTTTGGCTTTTCGTTGCTCTTCGGGGCTGAATCGAAAATTGGCCAGGAGACCAGATTACCCGCTCTCCCGATCGTCAGACCACCCGATGTTAAAACTCCTGCCCGTCGCCACCCTGGGGTAGATCGCCAACGCCGCCCATGGCAAGCGCTGATGGCATCTGGCTGGTAGGTCCGGGAACGGCGTTGCCCTGATCGTCAATCTTCATGCCCAGTGAGAGCCCCATGGACGCAAGGATTTCCTTGATCTCATTGAGCGATTTGCGGCCGAAGTTCTTGGTCTTGAGCATCTCCGCTTCCGTCTTCTGCACCAGCTCGCCGATGGTCTGGATATTCGCGTTCTTCAGGCAGTTGTAGCTGCGCACGGAAAGCTCCAGCTCTTCCACCGAGCGGTTCAGGTTTTCATTCTTGATCAACGGCTTCTCTTCGCCGCGCGCCTCAGTTTCCAGCTCCTCTTCAAAGTTGATGAAGATGGTCATGTGGTCTTTAAGCAGCTTTGCCGCCAGCCCAAGCGCATCGGCCGGAGCGATGGAACCGTTGGTCCAGATTTCAATGTCGAGCTTGTCGTAGTCGGTGATCTGGCCCAGACGCGCTGCCTCCACCGTGTAATTCACTTTGCGCACCGGTGAGTGCACTGAATCGATTGGGATGAAGCCCAATCCCAGGTCTTCGTCGAAGTTCTTATCGGCGGCAACATAACCGCGCGCCCGCTTCAGGCGCATCTCCATATCGAGTTTGCCGCCTTCAGAGACCGTAGCAATGTAAACGTTCTTGTCCAGGATCTCCACGTCGCCGTCAGCTTCAATCATGCCGGAGTTCACCACGCCCGGCTGCTCGGCCTTCAGGTAGATCGCTTTGGGACCGTCGCCATTCAGCTTGAATGGGACCTGCTTCAGGTTGAGGATGATATCGGTGGCATCCTCGACAACGCCGGGGATCGACTGAAATTCGTGCAGCACGCCTTCAATCTTTACTGCCGTGACCGCCGCGCCTTCAATGGAAGACAGCAGCACGCGCCTCAGGGCGTTGCCAATGGTGGTGCCGAATCCGCGCTCGAAAGGCTGCGCGTAAAAACGGCCGTATTTATCAGTGAGTGTCTCGGTATCTGTCGCGAGACGCTTGGGTTTTTGAAAACCTCTCCAGAGAACCATGTTTCTTTTTTCCTTTCAACTCCGCTCCGTTTGGCGCATGCGGCAGGGCCGCAAGGCTGGTTTGGTGCGGGTGATTGTGGAGCTACTAGCTTTGGGCCACTAGCTCCTGCCCAAAAAAAATCGATTGTGATTGGATGAGTCAGTTGGAGCCTATTAGATGCTGCACTCCATTACTCTGATTCATCCGCCGAAATCGCTCTCGTTCCGGCTGGAAGCTAGTAGCCAACAGCTAATAGCTTTATTTTGAATACAGTTCCACGATCAACTGTTCATTTACCGGCGCGTTAATGTCTTCACGTTTCGGCAGAGACAATACGCGGCCCTTCAGGTTGTCGCGATCAACTTCCAGCCAGCCGACAACGGGCTGATGGCTTGAGTAATCGCGCGCCCCTTCAATCACGGTAAACTTCTTCGCTTTATCGCGTACCTGGATTTCGTCTCCCGCATTCACCTGGTATGAGGGAATGTTCACGCGGCGTCCATTCACGTCAATATGGCCGTGGCGCACAATCTGCCGCGCCTGGCGCCGTGAAGTGGCAAAGCCCAGGCGATACACCACGTTGTCCAGCCGGCGCTCCAGCTGCTGCAGGAGCAATTCGCCCGTAACACCCGGCTTGCGCGCGGCCTTCTCAAAGTAATTGCGGAACTGGTTTTCCAGGGTGAAGTACATGCGCTTGGTCTTCTGCTTCTCGCGCAGTTGGAGACCGTAACCCACGACCTTTGCCTTGCGGTCTTTGCCATGCTGGCCGGGCGCGAAGTTGCGCTTTTCCACGGGGCACTTGTCGGTAAAGCACTTGGCCCCTTTCAAAAACAATTTCATGCCTTCGCGACGGCAAAGGCGGCAGACTGCACCTTTATATCTTGCCATTTGGTTTTGCTCTCCTCTTCGAGTGACGATCGGTTTACAGGAGGTGTGTCCCTTCTTCCCGATCCGAAATTAGCTGCTAGCCTCTAGCGGCTAGATTCTAGTAGAAAATCGCGGTCACCAGCAGCTAGCGGCTAGAAGCTAGTTGCTAGTAGCTGGCGCGTTACACTCTCCGTCTTTTCGGCGGCCGGCATCCATTGTGTGGAATGGGGGTGACGTCTTTAATCGTCTTCACGTCCAAACCGGCGGCAGCCAGGGCGCGGATGGCCGATTCACGGCCCGATCCTGGCCCATTGACGCGGACTTCAATCGTGCGCATGCCGTGATCGCGCGCCTGGTTGGCGGCGTTCATTGCGGCCTGTTGCGCAGCAAAGGGCGTGCCCTTGCGCGATCCACGGAACCCCAGCGAACCAGAGCTTTTCCACGCCAGCGTGCGGCCTTCACTGTCTGTGATGGTCACAATGGTGTTGTTGAAAGACGCCTGGATAAACGCCACGCCATGCGGAACGTTCTTGCGCTCTTTCTTCTTGAAAACTTTTTTCTTGCCTTTGGTCCCGGTAGCTCCGCTGCCGGGCGCCGCTGCTGCTGCTTTTGCCATAATTTTGTTCTCTGTTCTGCTTTCATAGGCGGCGATAATGCCGCCCGTCTCGATTCTCGGGCCGAGAGCTAATGGCCAAGGGCCAATTGCTAAGTCTTCGCCGCTGCCTTCTTCTTGTTCGCCACCGTGCCTTTGCGCGGACCTTTGCGGGTGCGCGCGTTGGTGTGTGTGCGCTGTCCGCGGACCGGCAGGTTACGGCGATGGCGGTGTCCGCGATACGAACCGATTTCAATCAGCCGCTTGATGTGCATGCTGATGTCTTTGCGCAGATCGCCTTCCACATCGCCTTCAGCTTCAATCGCCTGGCGGATGCGGTTGACTTCGTCCTCGTTCAGGTCCTGGACCTTCTTCATCGGTTCTACCTTGGCCGCGCCCAGCAACCGCTTTGACCGCGAATTTCCAATGCCGTAGATATAAGTCAGCGCGATGTCCACATGCTTGTTGCGCGGAAGATCGACGCCTGCAATACGTGCCATAGACTACCCCTGTCTCTGTTTGTGTTTCGAGTTTTCGCAGATCACACGCACCACACCCTTGCGGTGCACGATCTTGCACTTGTCACAAATTTTCTTTACCGATGCCCGAACCTTCATTTTTGCCGCTCTCTGTTCTTTGAACCCGCTGCTGCCTTACCTGGGCGAAGTTCCTTGTTTTATTTGGTAATTGAGTAATTTTGTAATTTGATAAATTGGAAACCGGACAACCTGCTCGCCTTTCATTTACCAATTACCCAATTACCGAATTCTCGAGACTTTTCGCTCACTTGTATCTGTACACAATCCGGCCGCGAGTTAAATCGTACGGTGAGAGTTCCACCGCAACTTTATCGCCGGGAAGAATGCGGATAAAATTCTTGCGCATTCTGCCGGAAACGTGCGCCAGCACCTGATGTTTGTTTTCCAGTTCCACCCGGAACATGGCATTGGGCAGCGGCTCAATCACCGTTGCCATCACCTCAATCGCGTCTTCTTTGCTCACTCAGCTCCTGTGCGAAATCTCTTTGTTCTTGTGCTACTCCGTAAGCACCAGCGGCCCATTCCTGGTAACCGCTACGCAGTGCTCAAAGTGCGCGCTATAACTGCCGTCTTCAGTCACCGCCGTCCATTTATCTTCCAGGACGCGCGCTCCAGGCTTGCCGATATTCACCATGGGCTCAATCGCCAGCACCATGCCTTCACGCAGCCGCGTACCGTGCCCGCGAGTGCCAAAGTTCGGGACCTGCGGATCTTCATGCAGCCGCGTGCCGATCCCATGCCCTACAAAATCGCGCACCACGCTGAAGCCGTTTGCCTCAACGTATTCCTGCACCGCTGCTCCAACATCGCCAACGGTCTTGCCCAGCCTTACTTCCTCAATCGCTCTTTTCAGTGACGTCTCAGTCACATTCAGCAGCTTTTTCAGCTCCGGCGCAAGCTCTCCGCCCACCGGAACTGTAATGGCTGAATCTCCATAATATCCATCCAGAACCACGCCGCAATCGATGGAAACAATGTCGCCTTCCTTAAGCACCCGCTTCTCTGAAGGAATGCCGTGGATGATCTCATTGTTCACTGACGTGCACAGCACGCAGGGATAATCGTAATATCCCTTGAATGCCGGCTTGGCGCCAAGCTCCCGAATCTTCTCTTCCGCCGCGCGCTCCAGGTCCATGGTGGAAACGCCTGGAGCCACCAGCGCTTTCACCGCATCCAGCACCTGGTGAACGATCTGTCCGCTGCGGCGCATCTTGTCCAACTCGGCGTTTGATTTGCAGTTAATCATTCGTTCCCTGCCGCTGCTGCTCCACCATCGATGACGCAAAAAATCTCCCGCATCACCTGCTCCACCGGAAGTTCGCCATTCACCCGTCGCAAACGCCCTTGCCGGCGATAATAATCAACCAGGGGCAGGGTCTGGCGTTCATAGCTCTTCAGACGCTCAGAGATAACTTCTTCCGTATCGTCTTTGCGTTGGATCAGTTGCGTACCACAGAGATCGCAAACGCCTTGTTGTTTGGGCGGCTGATAATAGATATTGTAAATTTTGCCGTCGACAGGACAACTACGGCGGCCTGTAAGCCGTTGCAGTAATTGATTATAACTTACATCAACGCTTATCACAACCAACGGTCGCCTGTCCCTCGCCCTTGCCGCCAACTCTCGATCCAGCCACTCCGCCTGGGCCTCAGTCCGGGGAAACCCATCCAGAATGAACCCGCGCTTGCAATCGGCGTGGCTCAGCCTTTCAGCTAACATGGCAGTCACCAGGTCGTCTGAAACCAATTCACCCCGGTACATTACTTCTTTTGCCTTCTGGCCCAATACCGTTCCCAGGGCAACGTTCGCGCGCAGAATATCTCCGGTGGAGATATGAGGAATGGAATAATGCTTTGCAACCAATTTGGCCTGGGTGCCTTTGCCTGCCCCGGGCGAACCTAGCAGGATGATGGGCCCGACGGTGATAGATTTTCCAGTCGTCATGTCAACGGCGGTGCTCATCCGGCAATCGGCTTAACCCCAGAGCCTCCTTCCACGAATGCGTCCGCTGCGCGAGGTAAAGCCTTCATAGTGGCGCATTACCAGTTGCGACTCAATCTGGTTCACCGTATCCATGGCAACGCCCACCACAATCAGCAGTGACGTACCTCCAAAGTAGAAATTCACGCCCAGGCCGTGCAGCACCCAGGTGGGTAACTGGGAAAAAATACGCGGCCCGCCAAGCCATACAGGTAGGTGGTCCAGATGGATTCCGGCAATCATCCATTCCGGAATCAGCGAGATCAGGATCAGGTACAAGCCGCCTACCAGCGTCACCCGCGTAAGCACGTCGTTAATGTAATCGCGTGTGCGATGTCCGGGACGGATTCCGGGAATAAATCCGCCGTACTTCCGCATGTTGTCCGCCACATCAGACGGATTGAAAACGATTGACACGTAGAAATAAGCGAAGAACACAATGCCCACGGCATAGAGCAGCGTGTAAAGCGGCTCGCCCCACTTGAGCTGGTCGAGTATGCCCCCAAAGTAGCGATTGAGTGCGCCTCCCGGTTTAAACGCGTTGGAGAGCGTAAGCATCTGGGGAATACTCAACAGCGACGAGGCAAAAATTACCGGCATAACGCCGCCGGAGTTCACGCGCAAAGGCAGGTGTGTTGCCTGGCCGCCCATGATCCGGCGTCCGACCACGCGCTTGGCATATTGCACCGGAATTCGTCGCTCGGATCGCTCCATAAAAACAATGAAAGCGACCACCACGATCATGATCGTGATCAGGAAGATCATTGCCGGAATGGTATAAGGCCCC
>DATEHN010000114.1:0-19007 GCA_035279585.1 Candidatus Angelobacter sp.
CGCGCAGAGACAACCGAAAAAGGTAACAATGAAGTCGGCTTCCGAGGCATCGAGAAGCAAAGCTCTTTGGCCTGCCGCTGACTGTTTCTGCAATTCAGCCGCCACCTGGCGCGCTCGGCTGTATAGCTCACCATAGGTGAGTGTGCTTCTCTCTTCTTCCCCATCGGCCAGAAACCTATAAGCGATCTCGTCTCTCTGCGTCTCTGCCCGCAACCGCAACACGTCAACAATGGTTGCGATTGCCACCTCGTTCGATATCGTGGTTGCTTTGTTCAACTTATTTCTCCCAAAAGCTGGTTGGCTGCCGATGATGTCATGACACTGTTTTCTGGATACAGCGGAGCCATATTGTGTATGCAGACAGAATTCAGGCAGCAGAGGTAACCACTGCAATTCTTGCCAGAGGCCGTGGTTCGCTGCGATCGACAAGGAATGATTCGAGTAAGGTGCGCAGATAGCGGTATTGAAGATCCTGAATATAATGTCCGGCGGCAGCCATGCGGATACGGGTATTCCTGACGCGCGTGGCAGCGAGCAGCTCAGTAGCGGCAACGTCGCTCGCAATGTGATCATCATTCCCGGTGATGACCATCAACCGATTTGTTAATTTTGCCAGTTTCTGACGAAGCGGGTAAATCGCATCAGAGGCTAGCCTGTTTGCGTACCTCGTCAGCGACGGTGTAGTCGACATCGGGCTTGCGATCTCAAAAACTCGCGATCGGTCGGGTAACGACCATACATGCAATTCGCTCTTACTAGGATCTTCGGCACTTGCATTAACTTGGGCGAGCGTGAATTTACACAGAGCGCTTGTCATTTCCGGCTCACGACGCACTACATCCAGCATTCCCAAAATCTTGCGCCCATACACTGTGGCGAATCTTTCGTCAGAGGTAAAAAATGATGGGGCGAGAAGCACAACGGAATCAACGGCTATCTTTTCGGTAAGTTCTATCGCAGGCAAATGGCCATTGCACCAGGCGAGCACATCGACCTTGTCAAAACCCTCTTGCTGCACAGCGAGAGCAGCGTCGGCTGCGTCCATTTCCACTGTGGCGTCGGTGTGCAAGCCGCCTGCGAAAAGGTCGCTCGCGCGGCTCTCACACATGAGAATACGAAAGTGATCGGTTTCGTCTGCCAACAAATGTATCCATAAGGCAGCCGGGACACCGCTCGCATTGATCAATACCAAAGGCTGACGCCCGCGACGCCTGACGAAATATCTGGCTCCGCTCTTTAATTTACGCTCTTCATAATCGTCGCGGAGAACATGCTCGATCGGTTTTTGGGGAGATATCGATGGAGCGAGCGAGACCGCGCCACGCTCAGCCGCCTCCGCATCTGTGGCACTCGCCATGAGCAGCTTCCACGCGTCATCGGCCTCGACGGCGGTATCGTCAAATGGAATGTTGGCCCACCGCAGGAATTCCACGCATCGTTCGACAAGAGCTTGCGTCCCTGCGAATTGCTTTTGCGCGCGGGATGGGCCGTCCGGCGCAGCTCTGCCGGTCCTCACTGGTTGTTTAGACAAGTATTTCGGATCACGGCGAATAATCTCGTCTACCGCGTTCAGCATGAGCAAATTAAACAGTTCACCGGCCATTGACCACCTGAGATTTTCCATGATTCGCGGCAATGTTGGAGCCTGATCGACGAGGCTGCAAAGCATGACAAAGGACTCTGTAATGTTCTCTTCTGGCGCGCCGCGACACCTCCGATGTTGGCACCGTGTCGAAACCGTGAAATGTTTCGGGATAGTGGTGCAGCTCGACGGGCACCCCGGCCTGGATCAGACTTTGCGCGTAGTGAATACCCTCGTCTCGTAGCGCATCGTAATCGATGGTCATCACGTAAGCCGGCGGCAGGCCGCGAAGGTCACACGCGCGAGCCGGAGCGGCATAGGGCGACACATCCCCGCCGGTCCTCTCGCCCAGATAATACGCCCACATGAATTCGGAGTTTCTGCGGTTCCAGCCCTGGATGTCGACAAAGCGCATCATCGATGGTGTGATCATGCGGTCGTCAATTACAGGGTACAGAAGGAGCTGAAACGCCGGCACGCGAACCCCACGATCACGGGACATGAGGGCCACAGCTGCGGCAAGTGCGCCGCCTGCACTGGCGCCGGCAACGGCAATGCGGGAAACGTCAATGCCGAGTTCGTCGGCTTCCGCCATCGCCCAGAGATATACCGCATAGCAGTCTGTGATTGCCGCGGGAAATGGATGCTCAGGTGCAAGACGGTAGTCGGCCGCTATTACCACGGCTTTGGTCTCTTTCGCCATTTCGAGACATCTCGGATGCTCGAGCTCAAGATCTCCGAGTAGAAAAGCCCCACCGTGGAAATAAATTACCGCAGCAGCGGGTTTGACCAGGTCCCGGGGAACGTACAGCCGAACGCGGACGGTAGGCGTGCCATCGGAAGGGCAGATCCGATCAACAACGTCAACCTCTGAGTCGGTCAACGAATGCGATCCCAGCAAAGTCGATAGCCGAACGAACCGATTCATTTCGGATCGAGCAGCCACCGGATCGGTATAATCAAGGCGCGGCAGCATGCTCATGGCTTTCCTGAGCTCAGGTTCCATTGAAACTTCCACAAAGTTCATCGTCAGGTTTCTGCTAGCGAACGAACGCGTATGCGCCGCGAAGACTGGAAATCGCCGGGAGATTTTCTCGCGTGATATCCAGCGGTGAGCCGCGGAGCTTCTCAATGAAAGCCAGGAATGAGATGAGGAGCAGCGAATCGAGGATTCCACTCTCAATCAGATTAGCATCGGCGTCGAGTGAGGCGGATTCCACTCCGGCCACTTCATAGAAAAAGGTCCGGGCCCGATTGATGAATGCTTCCTCAGTCAACTCTTCCATCTATCAAACCCTCCAACAAACTCAGCATGCTCTTTTCCATTTACGAGTTCAGTGAGACCAACGAGCGCCACATCTCCACCACTTGCTGGCGGTCAAGCTTTTCTGAACCGGTGCGTGGCAAAGCATCTGTAATCTGAATCACGCGCCTGGGCGCGCGATGGGCGCCAAGCCGCTGTCGTAGCTCGGCTGCTACGACAGCGGAGGTCAGACCAGAATTGGGAACAAATCGGACCAGCAGACCAATATCTTCGCCTCCAGCAGGAAGATGCAAAGGAACCCCCGCAACTTCATGAATCCCATCAATCTCAAACGCGGCACTCTCTACCTCATCAAGATAAATCGAATGGCCGCCCTTCATGACGACATTCTTTAGCCGCCCCACGATCCAGTACCGCCCCTGCTCGTCGCGTCTGAAAAGATCTCCGGTCCGAAGCCAACACCCATGGAAGGCAGCCTCTGTGGCATGCGTATTGCGATAGTACCCATCGAATACCGTTGGACCCGACAACTCAAGCTCCCCTTCGCCAGCCCCCTCTACAACTGTTCCGTTTCGATCACGCAGCTGGGCCTTTAGCAACGCAGGGGTACCAAAGGTGTTTCGGCCCATTCCAGTCTCATCATACTCACCGAAAAAAGAGGGGCACATGGATTCCGTGAGCCCGTATGCGTTGAGCAGGCCGAGGCCAAATCGACGCTGAAATTCTTGCTGTGTCCGCTGCGATAACGGCGCACTGCCTGAGATGCAAGTGGGAACTTTGCGCATGCTTTGCGGTGGCGCCCCCACCTGGTTCAGAAGTTCGATAAGTGGCGGCACCAGAAAGATCTGTTCGATGTCGTGATTGGCAACTGTGTGCCAGTACCCAGGAGCAGTTTGCAAATTAAGTTCCGGCAAGACAACAACGGTAGCGCCCGCGCAGGCGGCCCACATGTAATGCAGGATGAGAACGCCGTATCCAGAGAGCCGCATGCTACAGGCGATGTATTTAGGCGCGACGCCACGATGTCGGACAATCGCTGCCGCCGCCGCATATATTGCCGTTACCAATCGATCATGCGGTATGACAATTGCCTTGGGATCTCCGGTACTCCCGGAGGTATAGGCTAGGAGCGCGGCCCCATCCGGCAAATCCGAATGTCCGTCTTTTGAGGAAGAGTCGGCGAGCAACGAAACCGTAAATTCCGGATCCAGCGTGATGGACGCATCAGGCCGGCTATGGGAATAAACCGAGCGGAGCACGCTAACACCCCATTTCGGGTCGACAAGCAATGCGGTACCCGCAAGGCGCCAGATTCCGAGCAGCAACGGCAGTGTATCGGGATGGTCTGCCAACTCAACCGCGCAAAGACTTTGTCGACTTATGCCGGCTGCCGCGAGCTGAAGACTCAGTTCTTCGCCCCTGGCAGCGAGCTGAGCCCACGACAATCTGATGCCTACGTAAGGTTCACGCTCGAATATTAAGGCAGGCTCATCTGGGCGCTCGCGTGCGAGCGCCGTATAGATGTCGAGAAGGTTCATCATATTTGCATGTGCTCTTCCTCGCTGTATGGTGGTTCGTCCACAGTAACGGGCGACTCGGTTCGCATGCCATCGCCAGGCTGTCGAGCTTCAGGGAACTCCTAATACCGCTTATGTACTCAATGAGTTCGGCCCATAATCCGGGTCCATGTTTTGTCATTTGCGACTCCATTCCGAGGGGGTCTCGCGATCATCTGCCGGAATCGGACTGCAGGTATTTCTCGAACCAATGATGGGCGTAAGGTTCGTCGTTGAAGGCGTCGACTTCGATGTATCCTTCCTTGCGGTACAGTGCCTGAGCCTCGGCGAGGGTCCGATTAGTTTCAAGATGGAGCACTGTAAGTCCCGCTTCCCGAGCAAGGGTCTCAAGCGTATGGAGAACTTTGCGTGCAACACCCCGCCTGCGTGCGGATGAAGCCGTCCACATTCGCTTGATCTCACCCGTTGTTGGATTCTTGCGCTTGAGCACGCCACATCCAACAGGATGGCCATCAAGTCGGGCCACAACAAAGTAACCCCTCGGGGGAACTAAATCCTCGTCGGGAGCGGGATTGCTCTTGACCGGATCAAAACCTGTGTCGAAACGCTCCGCTAGTTCCAGATAATACTGCTCTATGCACCAGCGCGCGTCGGCGCTATCCGGTACGTCCACTTTCACCTCGACCGTGATCGTTTGGCTCAATTCATCTTCTAGTCCGTACATAGCAGTTCTCGCGATAGGGCAGGCCGCCATGGTCTCGCCAGTTCTCCCGCCAGTGTAACCTCCGCAAACCGCCCCTTAGAGCGCCTGAAGGTTCAACGGAGAGAAAGAGTCTTCTCCGCAGTACCCGAATTGAGTTTAACTCCGAATTCCGTGTGGATATAACGAATTGCTAGAGGCGGCTACGCGCTGTTCTTTGGTCTAGCTCACTCTGTTTCTATATCAAGGATAAAGCAAACTCTTAAGAAGCCACAGCCGCATTTGTGGACCGAAAAACTTCAGCGCAAATCTCGTGCAACTCGACGTCACTGACTGCTCTCTGGGTGTCTAGCACCCGCTTCACTCTTATGGAGACTTGGTCGAGCTTTTCACCTTCCACGTGATATCCGAGCTTTTCGAGTTTCGAGCGCAACGCATTGCGGCCGCTTAGCTTGCCAAGTACCAGGAGGCTTTCGCGGTCTCCCACGTCCGAGGGGTCCATGATTTCATAGGTGCGCGGATTTTTGAGCATACCGTCCTGGTGAATCCCCGCCTGGTGTGCGAATGCATTCGCCCCCACAATCGCTTTATTGGGCTGAACAACCATGCCAGTCAAGTCACTCACTAGCTTACTCGTCCGCCAAATCTCCTTCGTGATGATGTTTGTCTCTAAATTGAACAAGGGCGCCCGTGTACGCAGTGCCATGACAGTTTCCGTCATGCACGCATTTCCGGCTCGCTCCCCGATACCGTTGATGGTTCCCTCGACTTGGCGGGCCCCATTTGTGAGACCGGCCAGTGTATTCGCGGTGGCCAAACCCAGATCATCGTGGCAATGCGCACTCACGGTGACATCAGCAGAAGCAAAGTGGTGACGAACAAAGCCAATCAATGCGCCGTACTCTTGCGGCATTGCGTATCCGACTGTATCCGGAATGTTGAGAGTCGTGGCGCCGGCTTCCACCGCCGCTTCCAGCACCTGCACCATAAAATCGCGATCGCTCCGGGTTGCGTCCTCCGAGCTGAACTCAACATCATTGCAGAGATTGCGAGCGTAGGCGACCGAACTCCGGGCCATCTCTATAACTTCGGGCCGTGTCTTGCGCAACTTGTATTCCAGATGAATATCGCTGGTTGCAAGCACAATATGGATGCGAGGATAGATTGCATCTCTGACACCGCGCCACGCGCTATCGATGTCCGCGCTACTTGCGCGCGCCATCGCGGCGATGCCGGGCGGGTCCACTATCACACCATGCTTGTTGCTGCGCTTCGCTCGACCTACGTTTCTTGCGATCATCTGCACGCCGCTCATGTCCCCTGGACTGGAAACTGGGAACCCGGCTTCGATCACATCGACGCCCAGCGTTGCAAGCTGTTCTGCGATCTGCAACTTCATGTCAGCGGTGAGTGAGACACCCGGGCTCTGTTCCCCATCGCGCAACGTAGTATCAAAGATTCGTACGAGCTCAGGTTTGGTGGGTTGCTGGCTGGGGTTACGGACTGGCAAGTTATCGCTAGTTGCTTTCATCGTCGTCTCCTGTTCCTGTTACATGTTGATACTTGAGCCTCAACCGCCGATCGGTTGATGAGCGGTCAGTTTCGTTAGCTCCTCCGCAATCCTGGAGAGCACGAGTTGTTCAGCGCTGTGCAAAAAGAAGTGATTGCCAGCAAAGCGAAAATATCGAACCTCCGCGGTCGTTTGAGTGAGCCAACCGTTCAGCCCTGCCTCGGTGCTGAGCTCGTCTTCGTTTCCGGAGAGAACCACAATCGGGCACTCTAACGGTTCCTTCTCGACATACTGGTACTGGGCCGATACGGTTAGATCGGCTCGGAGCCGCGGAAGCCAAAGGTCGCGCAGCGCCGCGTCCTGCAACAAAGCCCCGGGCGTGCCGTTGTAGGCAGTCACTGCCGCAACAAACTCATCATCCGGAAGCAGTTGCATCCCGGCATCCCGCCACTTGAATTGCGGTGCGTTCCGTCCCGAAGCGATGAACATTTCAGGTTGGCGAAGCCCTTGTTCACGCAAGAGTCGTGCAACCTCGAATCCGATGAACACGCCCATGCTATGACCGAAAAATACGAATCGCTTGTCCAACGGGAGGATTTCGGTAACCAGTCCCGCAATTTCATGCGGGTCCGTCAACAGCGGCTCATCAAGTCGGTACTCTCGCCCAGGAAGCTGGACGGCCACCACTTCAATCCCATCCGGCATCGCTTCATCCCAAGACCGAAAGATCGAAGCTGATGCACCCGCATAGTGAAAGCAAAAGAGGCGGATGTGAACCCGCTCTGTATTCCTGGAGCGAAAGCGGATGAGCCACGGAGAAGTGGACTGTTGCTCGAGTGCTGTCACGCCTGCCTCAATAGTGTCGGCACCAGCGTCAGCCAACCCCATTGGTCGACGCCTGCCCTCTAGAATTCCAAGGAGTATTTTCTGGATTGCTTTAGCCGCGGCGCTCGAAGTGCGCCGGACCACAGAAGATGGCGGGCATTACCGCCTGCTTCGTAAGCCCTCAAACCTTCAAAACACATTGGTTCATAATGCAGCGCATGAGGAAGAATATGAACCTGGGCAGGGTCCCAAGGCAGCACTCTTCCGTTCATACGGATGGAATGCTCGCATGGGATAGCGTGGTGCCCTTACATCGCCCTGTGCTTATTAAAAGCATCAACTACGCTTTGACCGGATTCAATATCTCTGCGGACGTTCCTCTCCAATTGCGTCTTGGCAAGCGCCCGGTTAAGAATCTCCCCTTCCGCTTCGTGTGGAATGACACAGACACCGTCACCATCGCCAAAGATCAGATCGCCCGGTCTGACCCGCACCTTGTCGATTGTGATCGAACAGCGAAAATCCACTACATTGTGGCGGCGCTGCAAACCGTAGGCGTGACAACCGTGGGCGAAGGCGGGAAAGTTCAGGGATAATATGCCGTTGCCATCGCGAAGATGCGCATTAAGCACGACGCCCGCTGCACCTAAGTTTTGCGCCCGCATCACCAGCATGTCCCCCAACCTCGCAACATGCGTTGGCCCACCGCTGGCGATATATACCTCGTTGGGACGAAGCGCCTCGATGGATTCGAACAACAAACCGAACGGCTTCGCATCAAAGCGCGATGGCTCCCCGTATTCGACCGGTGGTTCATCTTGCACCGGCATAGCACGTCCGATCAGCACCATGTCGCTTCGTAAAGGGCGAATTTGCGCCGGCAGCATTGGATAGCGAAAACCAAGCTGCTCCATCACGTCGCTGACAGGAGGAGTTGAAAGTTCTTTCCGAATCCAGCCAAATAGTTCTTCGTCCGATTTCCACTGCGCCATGTCTTCGTCTCTCGACAGAACAGATTGGTTTACCAAGAAACATTCTAACTCGCAATTGACTTGGGAATTTCAACATGGTCCAGCAATCACTCCTCCAGGATCGAAAGATAGATCCGCCCACCTGCGCAATGTAAGTGGGATGGCAGAACTGCGGGTCTTGCTCATTCTGTCCGATGTCCCGCAGCACATCGCGACTGACCGGATACTGTTTGCGGTAGGTGGAGAAGAATCCGACCACTCGTTCCGGCTGCTGAAACGGCTGAATCAGGAGGGTGTGGTCGAAGCAACGGTAGTGGAATCGGATGATCTTGGTGGTGCTCGTAGAAAGCGTTCATGAGTCATCTCCTTGTCGTCAAAAAACAAAGAGGATATCTCTGGGAATGCTTCTTCGAGCACACTCGAATTTTTTTAACTAGCCCAGGGCTTCGCCCTCGACGCAGTCCGATCCGAAAGGGATATCAAGAGCGAAGCCCTGGGCTGGTAAGTTAGAGTGGCGGTTATGCGCTCACTGGCGCACCCACCTGCATGGGTGGACGCACTTTATTATGGTGATAGCGGTCTTCTCCCAAAACCAGAACCGTTGAATATTTGTCCAGCGGCAGTTCTTCTCCAAAGTGATGGAAAGAGTTTTGGCCGTCATACACCTTCACGTGGGTTGGCACGAAACGGGTCGCCCAGCCCATGCGTGTCTGGTCCTTGGTGGTGTTGGGATTGGAGCCGTGCATACACCGCGAGGTGAAGATGCAGAACTGGCCAGGCTTCATCACCATATGGACCGCCTTCTCCTCGTCTGGCTTCCAGTTTGGATCGAGCTTCAGTTTGTCGTAATCGTAGCCATAGAAGCCGGCCTTCTCTCCGGTGTCAATCGTCTTCTTATTGAAATTTTCGGGTTCGAACTTGATATTCTTTTTTTCATCGAAAAACCACGTCCGATGAGTTCCAGGCATGACTTTGAGGCAGCCATTTTCCTTGGTTGACTCGGCCATCGAGATCCAGGCTGTAAGCTCCCAAGGCCTGCCCTGCGCATATTCTGTCAACTCCTCTGCCGCGGTCGGAAACAGCTTTTCCGTTCCCTCAAATTCAACGAAGCTTTCCGCCTGGTGCCAGTCAGTACCTTCGTCTCCCGGGTACTTGGGAAACCACTCCGTACGCCAGCTCAACACGTTAGGTCCAAGGATACTTGAAATGCGATGAGTTATCTTTGGATTGTTAATGATCTGATTTAGCGCCGGCAAATCGAGGTGCCGGTCATAGTTCAATTTGCTGTTCGGAAAGGCTGCGTTATGGGTGTCCAGCAGGTCCATACGTACCTCTGCGAATAGACTCGTCATTTCGTCCGGTTCCATCAGCGTGAACGGACCTAAATAACCATTCTGGTAAAAAAAGTTTTTTTCCGCTTCGGAAAGATAATAGTCCTTCCTCATACAACTCCTCCTTCATTTGTAAGTCTAGTCTGTTTTCAGTGACTGATTGTTACCGCCGCATGGCTCTCCTTGAGAGAGTCAATCTTGGCGGCGATGGCTGCTATTGTGGAGTCAGTTTTGTGGAAGAACATGCGTACGGGCACAGCTACTCCGGTCTCACTATAGATCCGTGTCAAGATTCCACCCAGATGCAGTGAGTTACCGCCGATGTCTATAAAGCGAGAATCGCGGCTCACTCCTCTGACTCCGACTACATCTTCGATGATGTTCGTTACTATAGCTTCAGTTTTCATGTGTGGTTACCACCTCCTCAACTTCCTTTGCCATGCGAACAGTAAGAATGGATGTGAGCGCCTTACGATCCGCCTTGCCTGACGACAGTTTCGGAAAATCGTCGAAAATTGCGAGATAACGAGGCACCATATAACCCGGCAGCTCGTCCACAAGACGGGCACGAATCCGCAGGATCTGCTGATCGACGTCAAGGGCCCCCGTTTTGCCGCTCTCAGCGAGAAGGATTCCTGCAGCCAGGACTTTTTCCTGATACTTGGACTCGACCAGGACGACCTCGGAGTCGTGCACATTCGGCACGCTATTGATGACGCGCCGCACTTCATTCGGGTGTACGCGATAGCCGCCGATTTTTACTTCATTATCTTTCCGCCCCAGGTAGAAGAGACTGCCATCCTCCTGGTACATACAGACATCACCACTGCGATAGCAGCGTATGCCGTCCAGGTACGTCACAGCAGCCTCGGTCTCCGCTGCCATGTTCCAGTAGCCCCGCATTACCTGCGTACCACCGATGTACAGTTCGCCCGGCACATTCTTTTCTGTGATTCGCTCGCCTTCGCTGCCGACCAGGAAAGTGTGCACATGTTTGAACGGACGCCCGATGGGGTAAAGCGCTTGCCGGCCAGGCTCAAGCTCTCTGATCGTGTACGCAGTACAACCGCATGTGACTTCGGTTGGACCGTAAGCATTGATCACTTTAGCCCCTGTCCGCAACCATCGCTGAACTGTGTCCACATTCGGGACATCTGTTCCAGTGAGCACGGTCTTGAGGTGCGGCAGAGGAGTAGTACCGAATTCGGAAGCCTGTGCAATCAGTCCCAGCATCAGGCCCCAAGCGGAAAAATGGGTCACATGGTTAGTTGCTATCGTCTGAAACAACAGATCAGAGAACACAATATCGTCGTGGACATGCAGACGAGCACCCTGGGCAAGTGGGAACAACATATCCATGAGAAAAACATCGAAATGCAGCGGCGAGAAACTGGCGCAAACCGATTCCGCGCGGACGTCGTAAACTTCTTCCGCTCCCTCGAAAAAATCGGCAATGCTGCGATGGTCGATCAAGACACCCTTGGGCCGTCCAGTCGATCCGGATGTGTAGATGCAGTACGCTGGCGAGTCCAGAGACCAGCCCGGTGAACTTACGTCCGGGCCGGGGAGGTAATCCGTTGCTGCGCTCGCCCGCAGCATGCGCTCTAAGTCTTCCTTCAGAAGTAAGCTGGCCTGCGGGGGAAGATAGGCTGCGACCGTTTCCCGCAAATCTTCCTCGGTGATGACGGCAGCAGGTGCTATGTCATTCAAGATGTATTGCAGTCGAGCTGCGGGCATGCGGGGATCGAGCGGAACGTGGATGCACCCCGCCTTAAAGGTGCCTAGAATTGCAGCCACTATGATGGCTCGCCGGTTCGCCACTAGTACAACGCGGCTCCCAGTCTTACAGCCAATTGCCTGCAAGTGCATTGCCAGGCTGGTGCTGAAGCGGTCCAAGGCACCATAATTAATGCTGAGCTCGCTGTCACAGACGGCAGATTGGTTCGGTTTGGCGAGAGCGTGGCTTCTGATGTCTTCGAGAATGTGTTGACGCATGGGCTTGGTCTCTTTGCGCTTCTGAGGCGCCGCACGATACGGTTTTCGCAAAACAACTTACTCAGTCATGAGCAATGCTGTTCCTGGATATGAATGGCGCGAAACAGGTCGCGAGCTGTTCAATCACCAGCAGGATCGAGTCCGAGGCGCGTCACTACCAGTTGCTCGCTGCGTTTTTCAGCCTGGCGACTAAACATCTTGTCCGGGTAGATTGCCTGCAGGAGTGGGCTGGTCATGAATGTCGTCACTAATGCCATCAACACCATCATGGAAAATAACGCCGGGGAGATTACTTTTATATCCAGGCCGATATTCAGGATGATCAACTCCATCAGGCCGCGTGTATTCATCAGTGTGCCCAGGCCGGTAGCCTCTCGCACTGGCATTCCCGACCACCAGCAAGCCAGCACCGAACCGCCAAGTTTCCCGAGAGTTGCCACCAGAATGATAGCGACGCAATACATCCACATCTCCGGTCCCTTGACCAGTCCAATGTTCGTCCGCAGTCCAGTAAACGCGAAGAACAGAGGCAGCAACATGGTTACCACAATGGTCTCGAACTTATCGACAATGTAGCGGACAAACTTCGGTTCCTTGGGCATGATGGCGCCCATCAGGAACGAACCAAACAGAAGGTGAATGCCAATCCACTCCGTGCAAAGCGCTGAGCTTAACGCCAACAGAAGCATTAAAGCGATTGCGTTTTCCGAGAGCCGGCCAGTTTGGCGATAAACAGACTCGAACCGTTTGAGCAGCCGCTGCACGCCATACAGCATGACGAGGGTGAAGCCGATAAGTCCCCCGACCGTGAACCAGATTGGATGTCCGACATTGGCTGCCCGGATGAACAGCACAATGTAAGCCAGAATGCACCAGCCCGTTACATCGTCCACCGCAGCACAGGCGATCGCAACCGTTCCCAGCCGGCTGTGAAGCATGTCACGCTCTGTCAGGATGCGGGCCAGTACCGGGAATGCCGTAATGCTCATGGCCGACCCCATGAACAGAGCGAAGCTGGTAAAAGGGACGCCGTTGTCTGCAAGACGGGGATACAGATAAACGGCCAGAAAAGACGCCAGAACAAAGGGTGCAGTGATGCTGACGTGGCTGGTCAATAGTGCAGCATGTCCCTGACTCTTCAATTCCCTGGGATTAATCCCAACGCCCACAAGGAACATGAAGATAACCACGCCAACTTGACTGAGAGCATTCAGGAATCCGAGGCTTGCTGGCGGGAACAGGAAAGTCGACCAGTGCGGCGCAATCGCACCCAGCAGCGATGGCCCCAGCATAATACCAGCGAACATCTCACCCACTACCCGGGGTTGACGTATCTTCAAAAACAGGTTTCCCACGATCCGGCAGGCCGCCAGCACCACTGCAATTTGCAGGATCAGCGTGAACATATTCAGCATTGAGCGGCTCCTACTACGATTCGCTTAATTTTCCCGGAACGCACGGAACTCAGCCGGAGCACACGTGGCACAGTCATTCACCGCTAAAAATCCCGTCATCAAGCTCGGGGCTGCTTTGGAATCAAGTGTGGCAATGAGGGAAAATACATGTCCGCCACTGCACCCCGCCTTTTTAAACGCTTCTGCGGGAGGCAATATACTTACCTGGATAGTTGCTCCTTCAATCGACCCCGACGTATAGGGCATCACCGAGTTGGCGAAACTTAGTGTGAAATACCTGCCCGATTGTGAAATCGTAAAACCCACATCCCGTAATGTCGCCACCGACCCTGCGCACGGCAAAGCGGCCAGCGCGGGAGCGTTCACTTGCATTTTCCAGCGGCCAGCAATCGCAGTTGGAGCAACCAGTTTGCGTCCGCTCCTTAGTACCCCCGCCAGTCCCAGCACTGGTATGACCACCAGAATCAGATATGCGACAGCAAATTTCTTGTTTGCAGGTTTCACTGGCTGCTCCGCACGCATTCGATTCGATTTCTGAAGCAAAACCAGAGTTGCTATAGCCTCAGTTCATAATTCGCTGGTACCTGACCAGGATCTGTGGTCGGCCTGGGCGGGTTACAGCTTCTCTGGTTTTGCTATAAACCGGTCGGAAGGATCGGGTTTCGAGCGAACAGTCCTCATACCGCTGCGGGTACTCTTACTTCGACCGGCTGCTTGCTGCGCACCGGCACCGGAGTGAGCCAGCCGTGGCGGTCGTTCTTCTCGCCGCGCACGATGGCGTAGAACTCCTTCTGGATCGCCCTGGTGATGGGACCAATCGCGCCCTGGCCCACATTGATCTTGTCCACGGAACGGATCGGCGTGACTTCTGCTGCCGTCCCGGTGAAGAATGCTTCGTCTGCGATGTAGAGCATCTCACGCGGAATCATTTGCTCGGCAACCGTAATGCCGAGGTCGCGCGCAATCTGCAGCACCGAGTCGCGGGTGATGCCCGGAAGGACTGAATTACTGAGCGGCGCCGTGATCAGCTTCTCGCGATGCACCACGAACACATTTACCCCCGATCCCTCACTCACAAAGCCGTTGACGTCGAGCGCAATGCCTTCGGCAAAGCCGTTGACGTTGGCTTCCATCTTGATCAGTTGCGAGTTCATGTAATTGGCGCCCGACTTGGCCATGGCCGGCAACGTATTGGGCGCGATCCGCGTCCAGGAAGAAACGCAGACCTCGCAAGCTTTACTTTCCCCGCCCAGATACCCAAACGGATAGTTAATGATGTAAACCTCGGTGGGCGAGTTAAAGGCAGTCACTCCCGCATCGCCGTAGCCGCGGAAAATGATGGGGCGTACGTAGCACGGCCACGCGCCGTTGCTGGCAACGGTTTCAAGCATTGCCTCCACCAGTTGGTCGCGCGTGTAATCGACGTCCATGCGATACACTTTGGCCGAATCGAGTAACCGTTGTATGTGCTCTGTGGCGCGGAAAATCGCAGGTCCCGCGGGTGGCGCATAGCACCGGATCCCCTCAAACACGGAGGAGCCATAGTGCACCACGTGCGACATCACGTGAATCGTGGCATCATCCCAAGGAATAAGCTTGCCGTTGTGCCAGATAAATTCCGATTTCTCGATCGCCATAAGGACTCCTTCAGCTGCGGTCTCTGTACGGTCAGGTGATTGGGAAGCCTTCCTGACGTTCGAACAACAATCCTGGACGAAAGCTCGTCCGTCTCTTCGCTTGCTTGACGTATTTATCCTGAGAAGAAATTCGAACTGTAGACGATTCTGTAGTGTGCCTCACCCAATCTTGTTTCCTTCGCAGTTCTTATTCCGCGACGGAGAAGCGCCTTGTCGGCACGCTTTCAGGATGTTTTTATTGGCGAGATGCGGCCTTCCATAAATGGAGAGACCTGGAAGGCTGTCTGCAGTTCTGTACCGCGAATGAGACGACGGAGCACTGGCGAAGTCATATAGGTGCTGACTAGAGCCACTATTACGAAGAGACAAAATACTGGTCTGGAAATAATGCCTAGATCGTAACCAGTATTCAGCACGATCAACTCCATCAGCCCACGTGTGTTCATCATAATACCGACAGAGAATGCTTCGCGCCAGGTAAATCCGCTCAGTTTGGCTACTAAGGAGCAACCGCCGAATTTCCCTACGGACGCCGCAAGGATCAAAACGGCACAGGTTATCAGTGCTGCACGACCCGTTATCGAACCGAAGTCAGTCCGTAAACCGGTTAAGGTGAAGAATATGGGTAAAAAGAAAACAGTCACAAAGTCACTCATGCGTTTGTTTACGGCCGCGCAAAATGCCTTTTGGTCATGCAGGATACCTCCCATTACAAATGCTCCGAATACAGAGAATATTCCCAGGGCAGTTGTGATGGCAGCGGAGGCCAGACAGAAAACTATAAGCTGGGCCAAAGCAGCGGAGGAGAGTTCGCCGCCAGAGTCGCGCATGACCCAACGGATCCATCTCACCATTAACGGACGGACGACAAAAATCATCCCCAGGATGTAGACGACAACCTCTGCAGTCGATTTGAAGAGGCGAGCGAGATCAAACTGGGCTACCACCGCGTTAGAAATCAGGACAAGAAGAAGCCACCCCATGGCATCATTCACAGCTGCAGCCATCATCGTAAGCGCACCCAGCCTGCTCTTATTGAGGTTGAATTCGATCATGATGCGGCCGAGCACGGGCATGGCCGTAATGCTAATAGCCATGGCAATAAAAAGGGTAAACCCATGCACATCCACGTGCGGGTTCATTTGCGAATAGATCCATGGGCCAAGTAACATTCCCAATCCAAATGGCAGAATAATTCCGGCGGCTGAGATGGAAAGCGCAACACGCATCGATGTCGCCAGATGGCCAAAGTCAAACTCCATGCCGATCAGGAACATGATGAAGATGAGTCCGATCTCACTCACCGTTCTCATGTTGGATCCCGTAGCTGGATTAAACAGAAACCGCTGCGCGTGGGGCCACAATACGCCAAAAACAGAAGGCCCGAGCATCACGCCAGCTGCAATCTCTCCGCAGACCTGAGGCTGGCCAAGGCGTCTAAACAGAGCGCCAACGACCCGCGCAGAGCCTACGATCAAAATGAGTTGAATGATAATGTCCATTGGTAAGACTGAAACGACAGGAATTCCATGTCAGTACATTAACTGTCCTCAGAGTAGTGTTGACGAGGACTCAAGTCGGCCAGAAGGTCACAGCCTGCTGCGGGAGGCCAGGGGATGGCCCCCTCCAAGGCGTTTGGAGATTTTCTCGGTTATTGCCGATCTGCATTCGTGGCCAAGAGCACATAGCTCGGTTAAAAGACTTTTTCTGTCGCTTGCCCACCACGGAAGAGTGCCGATATTTGTGCTGAAGGCCGTGCGCGAGCTGTATTGGGTTCTTTATCGCTTGCATCGATATCCAGCATGCTGTCCAGTTCACTAACTTCCGGCATCACGATGCGCCTGAGCGGATCGTCAAGGATCCTTCCAATCGATGAGGTTGGCTATAGTAACGGGACACTCGGAACTCGACGGCCTAAGACAGCATTAACCCTTCGCTTCAGGGGGTTAGCCATTCAGGTTCCAGACTCACTGCTGCTGATCTTTGGAGGAGGCTTATAGAAACAACAACTTTTTGTTTGCGGCTGTCGAAACCTGTGATGATGCCCTCAACCCCGCACAACGGACCACGGTGAATCCTCACCTTCTGGCCTGATGTGATAAAGGCGCAAGGCTGCAAGTCAAGCTTTGCACGTGTCACAGTTGCAAGATGCCGAATTTCTTCTTCGTTGATCACCGCCGGACTTCCCCGCGTACCCAAGACACGCAGCACGCCGCAGGTATTCAGCACGGAAGAAATATGGGGTTCCGCACACCTGCAGAACAAATACCCTGGAAAAAGAGGAAGTTCAAGGGTCACATATCGGTCCGATCTCTGACGTCGGCTTTTGCGAGTCGGCAGGAACACCTCGTAACCTTTTTCGGTCAAATATCCGGCCGAGACTGCCTCGTACCGGGGACGCAGGTAAACCGCACGCCAAGGGGCGGCTTCCAGCCCGCTGTTTGAGGTTGAAGGAGCTAGACGATGACAGTGATTGCGGTGATTTCGCTGGTCGATAACCGTACTCATTGTCCAACCTTTCACGAAGTCGGCTTCTCAATACGGAAACGCCTGTGCCTAGTGTCCCGGCCCACGAGAAATACGGATGATTCGCCAGCTTCAAAAAGCCTTCCGGGCAGGCTCTCGCCTTAACCCCTTACATTGTGGAAAATCCTGCAGGAGTGCAGTTCCAATTCGCAATCTTTTGGCCAGGGGTGCAGTTCCAATTCGTAATCCTATGGCCAAGCGTGCAATTCCAATTCGTAATCCTATGCGCAGAAGGAGAGGGAATATAACTGTCTTCGCGGGCAGGTAAATGGCCACAAGGCAACCCTGTACTTCACCCTGTCCACCACCTGTCTGGGCACCTGTCCTCGCTAACGAATTTCACCGAATTTTTAGCATTCATCTCTTTTCTTCGCCTGTACTTTGCGGGGACCCATTGCCTCGGGTTAGGTCCAGGCCCGGAGGGCTTGGGCCAGAGTTTTCTGCACATTGGCTTGCAGTTTAAGGGTGGGTCAAAACAGGATGCTTGGATTGGGATTTGGATTGTTATTCGTGCTGAATGCGGGCACTGCGGGCACATTCTTGTGCCTGCAGTAGTTAACTGACTAATTTAATAGCTTCAGAACCAACGGCCTGCTGGTCTGTTCCGTTGCACTCGGCAAACACATCGGCGAAACGCGCTAACGCGTGACGGCTTCGCACACCGAGTTTGTCGAACATATTGGTAAGGTGAAACTTTACCGTGCGCTCGCTGATCCGCAACCTATGGCCGATTTCCTTGTTAGAAAGATTTCTCGAGAGCAGCCTCAGAATTATGACCTCCTGAGGCGTGAGGACGCCAGGGGATGCAAACCCCATTCGCGCCTTATCTTTTAGCCACGGGGAAAAACCTTCAGCCGTTTGCACCGGCATCCATAGCCGCCCGTCTCGAATGACAGCCAAGGCGGGTCTAAATTGAGATTTCAGATCGGCATAATCAATGAATCCGTGGATGCCAGCCAGAAATAGGTGGCGCAGGTATAGGGATGAGGTTACGTCTCCGATCACCAGAGTCCTGGCATTCTCGCGGAGTTCACGCACAAGGGACAATAGCTTGCGCTTCGCTGTTTCTTGGGATCCTTCCTCGGCGACTAGGATGAATCCGGATCCATGAGTTCGAACGACCTCGTCGCCTGTGGCCCAGAGCGCCAGGTTTGACGTCTGGGTTCCAGGCAATAGCCCCGTTAGATACCGCATGGCGAGCGGGCTTTCGCAATAAAAGACAATTCGTAGTGGATGCTTCCAGCGCATTTCTGACCCATTTCCTTCAGACGAACCTTCCCCTTGCTTCGCCCTTGATGGGTAAAATTATGTGCGCAGTCAGCACCTGTAAACAATGTGTTTTCCGGCCCTTCCTGCAATAACGTCGATTCAGCGTGTTATTTCGGAATTTGTGGTGAGGTTTCAGATTTCAAATCTGAAATGGGAGCAGCCTTTTGACGTTGCGTCGATGTATTGAAAACAAAAAGCATTCTGGTGCGCGATGATCAGATGGTCACTGTACCGTTCAACCCGGATGTGCCGGAATTCCGTTGCTTGGTGTGGCATGAAATTTGGTTGCATCTTTGGCGAGCTGAAAGTTATAGAGATCACCAACTAGTATAGTGCGTCTTAATTGATAACGATTATTGTTGATCCGCGTCCATATACTGTGAAGGAGACAGTATGCGGATCGCAGCCCCCGTCGAACTGAGTCCGGGACAAAGAACTATGCTGGAGCGTCTGGCACGGCAAAGA
>DATEHN010000115.1:0-133502 GCA_035279585.1 Candidatus Angelobacter sp.
TATCTCCATGGTGCACTCCGGCAGCGCAGTGGCAGGGGTTGAGGCCACGGCGGGCAAGAGCCAGTTCGGCTTCTACTATGGCGGTTTCTACTTCCAGGAAAACAACTTTCCCGATCCGACCAACCCGGTTCCGGGCCGGACTGCCGGCTTCGGCGGACCCAATTCTCCTAACGCCGCCAACAGGGCGATCCAGGAAGGGACAATTGACTGGACGCAGACGTTCTGGAAGAACCCGCAATACGGGGCGGTGCTGCTGGTCACCCAAGCTTCTTACGTAACAAGAGCTCCGTGGTTCGTACCTTTGGGCGCGCCGAAGAACGCACACCTGGGGATGGGGTACTTGAGCATTCGCTATGTGCTGCCGTAAGTGACAGCAAGAACTGAAACTCTTTTACCAAAGCGCCGGACTTTACCGGCGCTTTTTTATTTGCCCGCGTAATTGCTCAGCGAATTTGCACAATGAAACTATAATGTCACTATGAAGAAGGTTGTTCATGCCGTCTGTTCACATGACTGTCCAGATGCCTGCGGAATCCTGGTGACGGTGGAAGATGGCCGGGCCACGCGCGTGCAGGGCGACCCTACACATCCGGTAACGCGCGGCTTTTTGTGCGCAAAAGTCACAAAGTATCTGGATCGTGTCTATTCGCCAGACCGCTTGCTTTATCCCATGCGGAGAAGCGCGCCTAAAGGGCAGGGCAAGGGTGATGCCGGCGACTTTACGCGCATCTCCTGGGATGAAGCTCTGGACGAGATTTCCCGGCGATTCCAGAAAATTTCAGACGACTTTGGCCCGGAAGCCATTCTTCCTTATTCGTATGCAGGCAATATGGGCCTGCTGAGCTATTCCGGCATGGCGCATCGTTTCTTCTATCGCCTCGGTGCTTCGCAGTTGGATCGCACTATTTGCGCCTCTGCCGGCGGCGCTGGAATGCAAACCGTCATCGGCCGCAACGTTGGCATGGAGCCGCAAGCTTTTCGCGATTCAAAGTACATCATTGCCTGGGGCGCCAATATCCATGCTACCAATGTCCACCTGTGGCCGTTTATTGAAGAAGCGCGTCGCAAAGGCGCAAAGCTGGTAGTGATTGATCCTTATAAGACGCGGACCGCGCGCTGCGCTGACTGGTATTTGCCCATCAACCCAGGCACTGACGTGGCCCTGGCTCTGGCGATGATGCACGTGATCATCAATGAGAATCTCTACCATGCCGACTACGTCAGCAAATACACTCTCGGCTTCGATGAGCTAAAGAAGCGGGTACAGGATTATCCGCCGGAACGCGTTGCCGCCTGGACAGGAATCAGCGCGGACGACATCACGAAACTGGCGCGCGAATACGCGACGATGCGCCCTGCGGCGATACGCGTAAATTATGGCGTGCAGCGCTCGCAGAACGGCGGCTCTGCAATGCGGGCCGTTGCCATGCTGCCTTGCATTACTGGCTCGTGGGCTGAAGCGGGCGGCGGTTTGCAACTTTCCACCAGCGGCGCGTTTTATATGAACGTCCATGCGCTGGAGCGGCCTGACCTGATGGCAAAGAGCCCGCTCGGCCGGCCGGCACGAATTGTAAACATGTCAGAGCTGGGCAAGGCCCTCACCAAGCTTGCCGATCCGCCGGTGAAAGCGGTTTTTGTTTACAACTCCAATCCTGCGGTGGTTGCGCCAAACCATCATGACGTAATACGCGGCTTTCTGCGTCCTGATCTTTTTACCGTGGTGCATGAGCAGTTTTTCACCGACACTGCCCGTTATGCCGACATTGTTCTTCCTGCCACCACGTTCCTGGAGCACAAAGAGCTGAACAAGGCTTACGGCCACACCTATCTGCAATTATCCAGCCAGGCAATTGAGCCGCTGGGCGAGAGCCGCTCAAACACTGCTATGTTTGCCGCTCTGGCGCGGCGCATGGGCTTCACGGAGGATTGTTTCCAGCAGGATGCTGACGCCATGATCGACGCAACACTAGCACCGGCGCCGATTCCCAGGCCTGCGGGTTGGGAAAAGTGGATGGACGGCATCACGCGCGAGCGTCTGGAGGCCGAAGGGCACATTCGCCTCAACATAGGCGATGGGCCGTTTCTTCCGTTTGCCCAGGGCGGGTTTGCCACCGCCAGCGGCAAGGCTGAGCTGTACAGCAAAAGTCTGAAGGAGCAGGGCCTGGATCCGGTTGTTTCTTTCGTGCCGCCGGAGGAATCGCGCCTCTCAGAGCGGGCGCGCCAATTTCCGCTGGAACTGCTGGCACGCAAAGCGGACAATTTCCTTAACAGCTCATTTACCAATATCCCGTCCATTCAGAAGATGGAGCACCCGGAGCTGCTGGAGATCCACACCGCGGACGCACAAAAACGTGCCATTCATGAAGGCGACTGGGTCAGGGTCTTCAATCAGCGCGGCGAGGTCCGCCTGCGCGCCCATGTAAACGGCGCAGTCCAGCCGGGAGTGGTCGCGGCGAGGCTCAACGCGAATCGTTTCACCCCAGATGGCAAGAGCATCAACAGTCTGACCTCAGAAACGCTTACCGACATCGGCGGCGGAGCAACGTTTTACTCGTGCCTGGTGGAGGTTGAGGGGATCACGGGGCGTGAGCGAAGCGGAAGCCTCGTACCGAAATCCTGAGCGGAGCGAAATGCTGCCTGGGCTTTTACATTGAAGGCACGCGGCTTGCGTTGCCATTCATGTCGACAAAGATTTCAACGTAGTCGCCAAGAGAGCCATTTTCATTGACCCACCAGAAGTGCCAACCAGGGATTTTATCCCGGTCTGGGGTCTTCTCATCTCCAGACAGTATGTAAATGGCTCGATACAGCCAGAATGAGCGGATATCGATATGCTGTTGGTTGATGTAGTCCTCGGCGATTTTCAAGGCTTCTTGCAGTGAGACATTCGGTCTGAAAGCTCGTTGGGTTATTGGCAAAGAGTCAGGTTTTTGGCTCTTGACGCCACTTTCCTGAACAGAAACAATCTGCACCTGTTGACCGCCGCAATGAAAACTGACAAACAGCACCACAAGAAACATTGTTAAAGTTCTCATAAGGCTTTCCCTCCAAGCGTATCCGTGATTCAGTCATTCCCTGATGTAACAGAGACCTCGCCTTATAACAAAAAATTATCGCAAGTTTCTCTGTTCACTGCGTTCCATGTTCGGGGAGTAGACCGTCCAGAGGGACGGATGGCTGAATTCGGGCTTCCTTTTCATACAACACGAACATTGGTTTGAGAATTTAGGGATTAGGGCATGTCCAAGTGGCACTTCAGCGATAACTCCCGTATAATCTGGATTTTCCCACCTTGTTCTGAGGGTAGTCATATAGCTTCGTCGTTTTTTGAGGAATCCAGTCCTAAGCATGCCGCGCGGATCGGGCCCTGGGCGCTGATTCTTGGCTTTTGCCTTTGCGCCCTGCTTCCGCAGGTCGCGCGCGCTGCTCCCCAGAGTGGGCAAATCATTGAGAGCATTGATGTCATTGGAAACCGGCGTATTCCCACTGAGACGGTAAAGTCCCGCATCTATACCCGTCCCGGCGACGTCTATGACGAAGCTGCCCTGGAGCGCGATCTGCGTTCGGTCTGGAACAGCGGCTATTTTGAAGATGTCCGCATGGAGCGTGAGCAATCAGCCAAAGGCTGGATTATTCATATTTACGTCCGGGAAAAACCGACGATCCGCGCCATTGAATACAAGGGGCTGAATTCGGTTTCGCAAAGCGATGTGCTGGAGCGATATAAGAAAGCCAAAGTGCCGTTCACGGTGGATAGCCCCTACGATCCAACCAAAGTCATCAAGGCCAAGGTAACGCTGCTGGAATTGCTGGCTGAGCACGGGCGGCAGTTTGCCAATATCACGGTACAGGTGCAGGAGGTGCCGCCGGCCTCAGTGGCAGTGACCTTCAACGTAAAGGAAGGCCCCAAGATCAAGGTGGGCAAGATCACCTTTAAGGGCAACAAGCACGTAAGCAGCCGGGTATTGCGGGCCGCAATGAAGAACCTGCATCCTATCGGCATTCCCAACTCCATCTTTCTTGAAGGCTTGTTCGCCAAAACATTTGACGCCTCCAAGCTGGAAGAAGACGCGGAACGCGTGCGTGATGCAATGCAATCCCATGGCTATTATGAAGCCGTGGTTGACGATCCCAAGACTCAATTGCGCGATGTTCACTCAAAACTGCATATCCCGTTCATCCAGAGCGGCAAGGGCAAGGTGATGGACATTGGCATTTCCGTGGAGGAAGGCGATAAGTTCAAGCTGAAGTCGATTGACTTCACGAACACGAAGGCCATCCGCAACACGCAGCTCTTGCGCGGCCTCTTTCCCATTAAAGACGGCGCCACTTTTGACAATCACGCAATCGGCAAGGGGCTGGACAATCTTCGCAAGGCCTACGGCGAGCTGGGCTACATTAACTTTACGTCAAATCCGCACACGGATATTGACAATGACAAGAAGCTGATTACGCTGAACATTGACGTGGATGAAGGCAAGCCTTTCTTTGTCCGGCGCATTGAATTCCAGGGTAATACCACAACGCGCGACCGTGTGATCCGCCGTGAGTTGCTGGTACAGGAAGGCCAGGTCTTCAATAGCCGCCTTTGGGAACTTAGCGTTCTCCGCTTAAACCAGTTGAATTATTTTGACACCCTGAAAGCGGAAGATGACACCGAACGCAAACTGAATGAGAAGGACGGCACAGTCGATCTGACGGTGAAGGTGAAGGAGAAAGGGAAAAACAGCATTGGGCTTACCGGCGGCGTAAGCGGGCTGGAAGGATCTTTCATCGGCCTGAATTATGAGACCAATAACTTCCTGGGTCTGGGAGAAACGCTTCAGGTGCAGGCTAACATAGGCAGCCTCTCCCGCGTATTGCTGTTCGGTTTTACCGAACCTTACATGTTTGACCGCCCGCTGACGCTTGGCTTCACCGTGTACAGCCGCAGATTTTCTTTCGACCAGGCGCGCCAGGAATCAATTCTAGTTGGACAGAACCTGAACCTGCCGCAGAGCGTACTCAATCAGCTATTGAACTATAACCAATCCAGCACCGGCTTTACCGCGTCCTCAAGTTATTTGCTGGGCCACTCCTTCAAGCGCGTGGGAATCACCTACTCACTGGACAATACCTCCATCAACACTTTCAGTGATGCTTCACGCAATCTTTTCCAGACCCTGAATTTCCGCAGCATTTCCGGCCCCGATGCTTTGAAAGGGATCATTACCAGCTCCGTCACGCCCTCGTTCGGCTTCAGCACCATTGACAGCCCCATCCGTCCGCATCGTGGAAGAAGCTTTTTCCTTTCCACTGAAGTCGCCGGACTGGGAGGCAACGTCAAGTTTTACCGTCCGGTGGTTACGTTTACGCAGTGGAAGCCGCTCTATGGCCAGAACACCCTGGGCGTGCACTTCCAGGGCAGCTTTATTAATGGATTTGGCGGCACTGAAGCTCCACCGTACCAGCGTTTCTATATGGGCGGTGAAAACGACCTGCGCGGCTTTGACATTCGCACAGTTTCACCCTACGTGTTCGTAAACACCGTACAGAACTTTCAGTTGACCAATCCCGATGGCAGCGCAGTTCCGGTTGATCCAACCAATCCGCGCCGCGGTAACGTGCTGATTCCGCTGCCGGTGAACAACATCACACTGCCCGGCGGCGACACGCAATTTTTCGGAAACCTTGAGTATCGCATCCACATCGTGGGACCGGTGACGCTGGCTCCGTTTGCCGACGTTGGCATGGACTTTGTCACTCTGGATTCACAGCTCAAAATCAGCAGTGACTCGCTGACGCAATTAAACAGCTCAATTTTCGGCTGCCCAGCCATCATCAATTTCCAGTGTTCCGGCGGCTTTCCCATACCGACCAGCGGAAATTTGAAGCCGGTTGCCGGCACCAACTATGTGCCCCGCATGTCCACCGGGCTGGAGCTTCAGGTGCTTCTGCCAATTGTGCAGCAGCCGTTCCGTATTTATTACGCATACAATCCGCTGACTTTGGATACGTTTGTTACTTCGCCCAGCCCGATTACGCGCAGCATGTTTCCACCGGGCGCCGCAGGCGATTTCAGCTTCCAATCGGCAATTGCCGCGCTCGCGCCGAATTTTCGGCTGCAGGAGCCTAAAAAGACGTTTCGTTTCACCATTAGTACTACTTTCTAAGGAGAAACCCTTGTTTGACGCTGCCGGAGGCCACAACCTATAATTTCAGCATATATATTCGTCCCTCCGCAGATTTTCACTGCATTCATTGCGCGGCCCAGAAACGTGCATCGCGACGAATTTGTGACGTAACAACCGTTAAGGAGTCCAACATTTCATGTCGAATCATCTGAAAAGCCGCATCGTGGCTTTTGCTCTGTGTCTGGCGCTAAGCGCTCCCGCTATCTCCATGGCCCAGGCGGCTGCGGAGTCGCCTGCAGGAGATAAAGTCGCCATTGTCAATATTCAGCAGGCGATTGCGAATACCAATGAGGGTAAAAAAGAGCTGGGAGCCCTGCAGCAAAAGTTTTCTCCCCGGCAAACTGCTCTACAAGCACAAAATGAGGAAGTGGAAAATCTGAAAAAGCAGCTTGAAGCCCAGGGATCCAAGCTAAGTGACGAGGAGCGCAATAATCGAGTCAAGATCGCCAGCGACAAGCAAAAAACGTTACAGCGCGACTATGAAGATTTTCAAAATGATGTCCAGCAGTCAGAGCAGGAAATTCTGAACCGGCTGGGGAAAAAAATGCTTGACGTAATGGAAAAATACGCCAAAGAGAACGGCTACGCGATGGTGCTGGACGTTTCCAATCCGCAGACGCCGGTGCTATATGCAAGCCCAGCCACCAACATCACAAAGCAACTGGTTGAAGCTTACAACACTGCATCACCAGTTGCGGCGCCGGCTGCCAAGCCTGCGGCACATAACCCGGCTCCGCACACACCCCCCGGGGGTACAGCGCGGCCGGCAGCTTCGGCTACACCTAAAAAATAGCAACGTCTGCTCCTGCGCGGCGCGGACAATGGAATGAAATTTTAAGGAGCAAGCAAATCCCATGAGTATCTCAAAAATTCAAATTCTAGCCCTCAGTCTCAGCCTGAGCGCAGCCTTCTCACCAGGCGCTTTTTCTCAGGCCGCATCAGCGCCGGCATCTGCCCCTGCGCCGGCGGCGAGCGCGCCTGCTGGGCCGCCGGCCACACGCATTGGCGTTCTCAATATCCAGGAAGCCATTCTGGCCACTGAGGAAGGCAAGAAAGAATTTGATGCGCTACAGCAAAAGTTCAGCCCCAAACAGACAGAGCTTAAGACCGAGAACGACGAAGTGGAAAACTTGAAAAAACAGTTGGATACACAAGGGTCTAAGCTGAATGACGATGAACGGGCTTCACGCGCGCGCGCCATTGAAACCAAGCAGAAGGCCCTGCAGCGCAACTTTGAAGATGCGCAGTCAGAGTACCAGCAGGCTGAGCAGGAATTGGCGAACCGCATTGGGACAAAGATGTTGACGGTGCTGCAAAAGTACGCTGAATCCCACGGTTACGCTGTGGTGTTGGATGTCTCCAACCCGCAGACTTCTCCGGTGCTCTGGGCAACGCAGACTACTGTGATCACAAAAGACCTGGTGGATGCTTACAATGTGGAGAATCCGGTCGTTGGCGCACCTGCAGCCAGACCCGCGGGAGCTGCTGCAACCCGGCCATCGGCTCCAACTGCCAAGCCTGCCGCTCCTGCAGCGACACCAAAGAAACCGTAATTGTTCCTGTAATCATCACAGGCCGCCAGCTTTGGCGGCCTTTTTATTTTTGCGGGGTACGGAACATTGCCTCACATCTCCGGTGTCAAATCTCTCCATCGGAGGTAAGAAGCATGTTCGGAGAAACCCTGCTTGAATCTTCATCCACCGCGCGCAAGCGCAAACGCTGGCCCATGGCTGCCGCTTTTATCGTGCAAGCGGCCCTTGCTGCCATTGCGGTGATAGTGCCGCTGCTCTCCACTGGCGTAATTCCTCTTTCAGCGCGCACGCGGATTGTTTGTCCGCTCAACCAGCCGGTTCCGATTGAAAAGCCAGATCGTGTTCGCGCGGACAGAAGCCGCACCAGCGAAGCGGCAAACTCTGCGCCAAGACAAACTGTGATCACGCTGGTCAGTGATAATCCAAATGCGATTCACTTGGGACCAGCCAGGGAGACCACGACAGACGCAGCTCTGGCGCAACCCGGCGATCCCGGTATCGGAAGAAAAGGCATGCCGAATCTTTCCCCCGGCGGTAATGGTTCTGATGTGCAGCTGCAGCCTAAGCGCGTTCCGGTATCAGTATTGTCGGAAGCCCAGTTGCTGAATCGTGTAGACCCGGTTTATCCCAAAATTGCGCTGCTATCAGGCGTTCAGGGTGAAGTAAAGCTGCATGCCATCATCGCACGCGATGGCAAGATCATGAGCCTGAGCGTGATCAGCGGACACCCTCTGTTGGTCCGTGCCGCGGAAGACGCGGTAAGCCAATGGCGCTATCGTCCTTATTACCTGAACGGTGAGCCGGTTGAGGTGGAAACTTTTATTACAGTGCATTTCACAAAGGGACAACTCTGAGCTGCTTAAGGCGCTTAAGCCCCAATAAATTGTGGAAAAAATTGTGCAAATTTGCAGCGGTGGATTGTCTGGGAGAAGTGATTTTTCAATGACTTACCTCATTTGCCCCACTACCGCTGCAAATTATAAACGGCTTAATTTCATACACTTACAAAGTATCCATTGGCGCACCAGAGGACTGCACAAGAAACGAGCACGTTCTGATGGTTGAAATTAAGGATTTGCACATTCAGCGCTTGCATCTTTTTCTTTACTTAGAACATCAGGCGTTTTCGCCAACCTTGAGCACGGCCAGAAAGGCCTCTTGCGGAATGTCCACTTTGCCAATACGCTTCATGCGCTTTTTCCCTTCCTTCTGCTTTTCCAGCAACTTACGTTTGCGCGTGATGTCGCCGCCATAGCACTTGGCCAGCACGTTTTTCCTGATGGCCGCCACCGTTTCCCGGGCAATAATCTTGGCCCCAATAGAGGCCTGTATGGCAACTTCAAACATCTGCCGTGGGATCAATTCACGCATCTTTGAAACCAGCGCGCGTCCTCGGTCATAAGCAAAATCCCGGTGCACGATGATGGAAAGCGCATCCACCGGATCGCCCGCTACCAGAATGTCTAGCTTTACCATGGGCGACTCCCAGTTTCCTGCCAGATGATAGTCCAGTGACGCATAGCCGCGTGAGATGGTCTTCAGCTTGTCATAAAAATCAAGCACGATCTCGTTGAGCGGCAATTCATAGGTCAGCATCACGCGGCTTGAACTCACATACTCAAACCCTTTTTGCTTGCCGCGCTTCTCTTCCACCAGCTTAAGGATTCCGCCCACATATTCTTCATTGGTAAGTATGGTAGCCAGGATCACCGGCTCTTCAATCCTGGCAATCTCACTCTGGTTGGGCCAGCGCGAGGGATTATCAACCTCGATTTTTTCGCCGTCGGTTTTTGTGATCTGGTAGCGCACGCCCGGCGCGGTTGTGATCAGCTCCAGTCCAAACTCGCGTTCCAGCCGCTCCTGGATGATTTCCATGTGCAGCAGGCCGAGAAAGCCGCAACGAAAGCCGAAGCCCAGCGCCGCAGAACTCTCCGGCTCAAAGAAGAATGAAGAATCATTCAGGCGCAACTTTTCCAGGGCCTCGCGCAGCATGGTGTGCTCATGCGCATCCACCGTGTAAAGTCCGGCAAAAACCATGGGCTTGAGTTCTTCAAAGCCCGGCAGCGGCTCTATGGCAGGCCGCCCGTCGTCAGTGATGGTGTCGCCGATTTTGGTATCGGAAACAGTCTTGTTGTTGGCGATCATGAAACCAACTTCGCCTGCAACCAGCTCGTCGATTTCCACCGGCTTGGGCGTCAGCACGCCCAGCGTTTCCACTTCCAGAACTTTGCCATTCCACCACAAGCGCACTTTCATGCCTTTGCGCAACGTGCCTTGAAAAACGCGCGCCAGTACGATCACGCCGCGATAAGGATCAAACCACGAATCAAAAATCAACGCTTGCAATGCATTGTCCGGATCGCCTTTGGGCGGCGGCAGCCGGTGCACGATTGCTTCCAGCAACTCCGGTACGCCCAAACCGCTTTTGGCGCTCACCAGCATGGCATCTTTCGTGTCCAGGCCTACGGTTTGCTCGACCATCTCTTTCACGCGCTCAATGTCAGCGCTGGGCAGATCGATTTTGTTGATAACCGGAATAATTTCCAGGCCGTGATTGATGGCCAGGTAAGCATTGGCCAATGTCTGCGCTTCCACGCCCTGCGATGCGTCCACCACCAGCAGCACGCCTTCGCATGAAGCCAGCGACCGCGAAACTTCATAAGAAAAATCCACGTGTCCCGGCGTATCGATCAGGTTGAGCTGGTATTCTTTGCCGTCTTTGGCCGTGTATTTCATGCGCACGGCATGGGCTTTGATGGTGATGCCGCGCTCCCGCTCCAGGTCCATCGCGTCCAGCACCTGCTCCTGCATCTCGCGCTGAGAAAGCGATCCCGTCAGCTCCAGCAGGCGGTCTGAAAGCGTGGATTTGCCATGGTCAATGTGCGCGATGATGGCAAAGTTACGGATGTATGCGCGGTCCATGCGGATGGGCTTTAGTCTTTAGTTTAACATTGCGTGCAGATATGGGCCTAAGGCTGGTTGCCGCAGATTTACACTGATGGACGCTGATCGACTTGCGGGCATTCGTCGATTTTTTGAAGCTCTTGAGAGCAACAATCTCCAGTAGCGTCTTATGGACTGCCTCCGCACGAGACTTAGCGCCAAGGAGTTTCACTGCTTCATCAACTAATTGAGCGTCGAGTCTAACTAAAGTTTTGTTCGTTGCCACGCTTCACCTCATAGGTTCTACTACACTAGCAGGGCCTGCCCACCTTGCGCGGGATCAATTCTGCAATTATGCTGCATGGTTTCCAGACCGGAGGCACCAATGCGCCGTTTGCTCATCACTTTCATTGTGTTTTGCTGTAGCATTTGCTTCGCCCAGCCGCAGGCTCAAACACCTACCAAAGACTTCATCCGCGTGCAATCGCCTGTCATCGCCCTTGAACATGTGCGCGTGATTGACGGCACCGGCGCACCGGCCCAGGCAGACCAGACCATTGTGATCTCCGGTGGAAAGATTACGGCCATCGGCAAAGCAGGCGCCGTGCCTGTACCTGCCGATGCGAATCGCATGGATTTCACCGGCTACTCCGCGCTTCCAGGATTGGTCGGAATGCACGACCATCTCTTTTATCCCGCAGGCGGCGGACTCTATCACGACATGCCGTTCAGCTTTCCCCGGCTCTATCTTGCGCTTGGCGTCACCACCATCCGCACCACGGGCAGTATTGAGCCTTACACCGATCTTGAAATCAAGCGGGCCATTGATGAAGGCAAAATTCCCGGCCCCAAGATGAATGCCACAGGGCCTTACCTTGAAGGCGAAGGCATTCCGCTGCTGCAGTTGCACCAGCTTACCGGGCCTGATGATGCCGTGCGGACCGTGGAATACTGGATCGCCGAAGGGGCGCGCTCCTTTAAGGCTTACAACTTCATCACGCGGGCTGAGTTGAAAGCCGCGATTGATACCGCGCACAAGCACGGCATTAAAGTAACCGGGCACCTGTGCTCCATTGGTTTCCGTGAAGCCGCCGAACTTGGCATTGACGACCTGGAGCATGGCCTGACCGTGGACACAGAGTTTTTCCCTGGCAAGAAGCCTGACGTCTGTCCTAACCCCAATCAGGCTGCGGCTGCAGCAGCCAAGCTTGAGATTTCAAGCGAGCCGATCCAGACCACGATCAAAACACTTGTTGATAAACACGTGGCCTTAACTTCTACTCTGCCGGTCTTTGAGCAATTTGTCACCTCGCGGCCGGACGTACCCCAGAAGGTGCTTGATCTGCTGAGTGACGATGCGCGCAAGGCTTATCTGGCGGCCCGCAAGCGCATTGCGGAGAGCAAGCAGCCAAGCCCGTGGCCAACAATGTTCCAAAAAGAGATGGAATTTGAACGCGCTTTTGCAAAGACAGGAGGAACGCTGCTGGCCGGCCTTGATCCCACTGGAATTGGCGGCATTATTGCCGGCTTTGGCGATCTCCGCGAGGTTGAGTTGTTGGTTGAGGCCGGCTTCACGCCGCTTGAGGCCTTGAAGATTGCGACCATGAACGGCGCACAATTCCTTGGTGAAGCCGATCACATAGGTTCGCTTACACCCGGCAAGCAAGCGGACATCATGCTGGTGAAAGGCGATCCATCAACAAAAATCTCCGATATTGAAAATGTGGAACTGGTCTTTAAAGACGGCGTGGGCTGGGATTCGCAAAAGTTGATTGACTCGGTCAAGGGACAGGTGGGAATACGCTAGCCGCAGGTCTAGCCAAAAAGTTCCTTGCGACAAGTAGTCCTTGACCTTCTGCCCGTGTTGTTCGGTGATATCAGCAGCAAAATGCTCTAACGCGCATCCAGCGACTCGATCCAAACGCTTACGGCGTAACCATCTGCTTCTTCGGCAAGAGCTTTTTCCCAATGTCCGCTCAACTCCGGCAGCGCGACCTCACCCTGGATGCGCGCGAAAACTCTCAACGCAGGTTCTTCAGCAGGAACCTGCATGTGAATCACTCCGTCCATGAGTTCCGCTTTGCATGTGCGTTCGGAAGTGATGACATACTTCCTGCGCAAAGCCAGCAAAGCTCCAAACCAATCCAGCATTGGGGTTTCGCCTTGTGTAAGCTGCCAGTTGAGTTTTGAGCGTTCAAATGTCATCGGATCCTGCGGATCAGGAACCTCTTCTCCAGCAAAATCAAAATCTTTGAACTCCTGCTGCCGGCCTTCGCTTACGGCTTTCTGCAAAGCCGGATCGCCATAGTCAGTGAAGAACAGAAAAGGATTGGTCTCATCAAACTCCTGGCCCATGAACAGCAGCGGCGTCTCAGGCGATAGCAAAAGCAACGCAGCGGCCAGCATTCGTGCGCCCCGCGGAATGAGCGCCGTAAGTCTCTCGCCGCACGCACGATTGCCAACCTGATCGTGGTTTTGCAGGCAGATCACGTGAGCCGGAGCGCTTATGCCGGCGCTGCTGGCGCCGCGAGGTCGACCGTCCCAGAACTGAAATGGCTCGCCCTGATAGACAAAACCCTCCTGCAAGGCGCGGACAATCTGCTCAGGCCGTCCAAAATCCTGGTAATAACCTTTGCGTTCGCCGGTGAAGAACGCATGGATGGCGTGATGGAAATCGTCGCTCCAGACAGCATCCAGTCCATAACCGCCGGATTGGATTGGCTTCACCAGCCTGGCATCGTTCTCGTCACTCTCCGCGATCACGCAGACCGTGCGGCCAAGCTCCTGCGCAAGCGCAGAAACGTTTTCTGCAATCTCAGCCAGGATGTGGCGAGGCGAGCTGTCATAAATCGCCTGTACAGCATCCAGGCGCAAGCCGTCAAAGTGGTACTCGCGAATCCAGTAGAGTGCGTTCTCCACAAAGTAGCGGCGCACTCCTTCGCTGGCTGGCTGGTCATAATTAATGGCATCGCCCCAGGGAGTCTTATGTTTGGCGGTGAAGTAGGGCCCAAAGAGGCGCAGATAATTCCCTTCATTTCCCAGGTGGTTGTAAACCACGTCAAGAACCACGCCCAGGTCATTTTCATGCGCCGCGTTCACCAGCCGCTTAAGCCCTTCTGGGCCGCCATAACTGGCCTGCACCGCATAAGGAGACACACCGTCATAGCCCCAGTTGCGCGTGCCAGGAAAAGCAGCAACGGGCATGATCTCAATTACCGTTATTCCCAGCTTTCTCAAATAAGGCAACTTCGCGATCGCGGCATCAAACGTTCCTTCGGCGGTAAATGTACCGATGTGCAATTCATAGATCACGTAATCGCACAGCGGCAATCCTCGCCAGCCTTCATCAGTCCAGGTGAAGTTTTCTGGATCAACAATTTCAGTCTGGCCGTGTACGCCTTCCGGCAGCAGCCGCGAAACCGGATCAGGCACTGGCTTGTTTTGATCGACGATGTATGAATATCTGTCCCCAGCGCGGGCAAAGGCCTGCAAAGCATAGTAACCATCGTCAAGATATGCCATGGGCCAGTCTTGCGTGCCGTGTTCGTTGGTAAGCCGCAAAGTCACAGACTGCGCAGCGGGCGCCCAGACGCGGAAATCACAGCTATCGCCCGCCAAATTGGCGCCAGGCATTCCCGTAACTGTTTTGCTTAACATGGCGTTATTCACGTATCTTGAGAGTGACGCCCGCACACCTGAGGATGCTTCAGCCGGAACAACCAGCTTTGATTTTAGCTTCGTCGTCGCCACGACGGCAGGAATTACTGCGTGAAGCTGGGATTGCGTTTGAGGTGCATCCCGCTCACATCAATGAAGACCAACATCCTGGCGAGCCGCCGCTCATCTATGCTTGCCGCCTGGCGCGCGAAAAAGCTGAAACCGTGGCCCAACGCTATTCGCATAGAAGCATTTTAGGCGCGGACACAATCGTGGTTGTTGAGCAGGAAGTTCTGGGCAAACCGAGTGACCCCGCTGATGCCGCGCGTATCCTTCGCCGACTTTCCGGGCGAAGCCACAATGTCACCACTGCGGTCTGCCTGATCTTGCCCAACGGAGATACAGAGACACAATCCTGCACTACGCAAGTGTTTTTCCGCCCAATAGCCGAGAATGAAATTCAGCAATACGTTGCCGGCGGCGAGCCAATGGACAAAGCCGGCGCATACGCCATCCAGGGCGGTGCTGCGCGCTGGACCGACCGCATCGAGGGGGAATATTCGAACGTGGTGGGATTGCCTTTATCTCTGGTGATAGAAATGTTGCGAAAGAACGGATTTTTAAAGTGACCGGCTGGGTTACTTCTTTTCCGCTGGCTGTGCCGGAGCACCCTGCTCGCCATCTTTCATTGCGCCTTTGAAATTCTTGATCGCGTCGCCCAGGCCTTTGCCCAGATCGCCCAGCTTGCTGGGGCCAAAGAAAATCAATGCGATGACCAGTATGATTAGAAGTTCCGGAACTCCAATTTTTCCACCAAACATATTTTGCTCCATTGAAAGGAAGCGGCGCAGTAAGCGAAGCTTTCCGTCGGCTTATTGATACTTTCAGTCAGATTGTAGGGCAACTCCATTGGTGAGTCAAAGGATCGCTGCAAGCTATTGAAAAATAAGGCCTCTATACGCGCCACTCTTAAGTTCTTTAATAATCATTAGAAGACTCATACTGATTGCAGCAGACCGGCCAGCAAAGCCGTTCGCCGGGGGAGTTCCTCCACCACAATAGATTCATTGATCGCGTGGGCGCCTTCGCCCAATGCTCCCAGCCCATCCAGCGTCGGTATGCCCAGAGCGGATGTGAAATTGCCATCCGATCCGCCGCCGGTAGAAGACTCCTCAACGTTCATGCCGATCGCCTGGCCTAACTCTTGTGCGATATGAAACAACCGAACTGTTCCTTCGGTCCGCTCCATGGGCGGGCGATTGATGCCTCCCTTGATCTCAATGGAGCAGGCAGGATCAAATGGCTTGAGCACCGCAAACTTCTGCTCCAGCATAGCGGCATCCGCAGCGTGCGCAATGCGCAAGTCAACACCCGCTGAGGCCTCCGCCGCTACAACGTTCGTCCGCGTCCCGCCTTGAATCACACCGGGATTTACAGTGATGCCCCGGCTGGCATCAGTAAATTTCACTACCTCCAGTAGCTGCCGCGCTAACTCCACAATCGCGCTGTGTCCCTTCTCAAAATCCACGCCGGAGTGTGACGCCACGCCGCGCACGCGGACCGTGATATCTCCCACGCCCTTGCGCGATGTCTTCAGCTTGCCCTGCGGCCCAGTGGATGGCTCTAACACCAGCACAGCCTCGCAATCCTTGGCAGTGGCTTCCACCAGCGGACGCCCTGTCTTGCTGCCAACTTCCTCATCTGTATCCAGCAGCACGGTCATGGGCCGATGCCCATTCTGTCCTGCTGCCGCCAGCGCGCGGATAGCAAAGAGCATCATGGTAATTCCCGCCTTCATGTCATAGACGCCGGGACCATACGCGCGGCCTGCATCAATGCGAAAAGGCATGTTGGCCAGGGTGCCCATTGACCACACGGTATCAAAGTGGCCCAGCAACAGAATCGGCTTGCCTCCGCTGCCTGCAAATTCAACTTTAAGATGGTTGCCGGCCTGCTTCTCCTCATAGAAGGTCGTCTTGCCGCCCCAGTGCTGAAATACGTGCGCCAGAAATTCACCCATGTGGTCCAGGGCTGTCTTGTTGTCACTGGGAGACTCAATCTCCACCATGCGCTGCAAAAGCGCAAGCATCTCTGCCTGATGCTGCTGGCAGAAATCAAGAAAGGTGAGGGCGGATTGGCTGGCGGCTTTGTCGATCATCACAGACATATGATAAATGTGGATTGCTTTGCGACAAATGCGCTAAAGTCGAGTAGCCTAATCCTTTCGCATTCTTTGCCAGTGGGATTTTTTTGATCCGCGTTCATCCGCGCAAATCCGCGGTAAAGCCTTTCGATCACCCCGATCTCCCGATCACACGCGATGTCCCGATGACCAGATGTCCCGATCCCCCGATCCCACGATTTTCAATCCCCCTCTTCCGGCTCAAAATCTACCTTCCCCACATTGTTCATTGCCACTTGCAGAACGTAGGCCAGCCTTGTTGCCACTTTTTCTTCCAGTGTGCCATCCACCAGCCCTTGCGCTGTTTTGGTAAGCGCCACCTGGATTGAGTTCGCATCCTCCAGCGCCGGCAGGTTGAACTTGGTCGGACGCGCCGCCTCCATCGCCAGGTGCATGCAGCAATATTTCTGTCCGCGCATCTTCGGCGCACGGCAGGGCTTCCCGCCGCTTCTCGGATACTCGCACCTCGGCGCCTGATTGGCCTTCTCCAGGTTGTCCCGCAACAGCGTATACACGTCGTGCCGCTCGCCGTCGGCCAGTTTCGCCGCCTCCAATATTTCCGGCTGTTGTTCCAGCATCCTCTGGCACGCCGTAAACGCTTCCGTTAATTGCGTAAAGAGCCGTGCCGCCTCGGTTGCGGGCCATTGTTCTTTTAACTCTTCCTCTGCTTCACGCCGCCTCCGCTCATCGCGCATGTGGAAGATCCGGTCCATATCGTCACCGGTTTTTACCGTCTTGTCCCAAAGATCTTGCTCTTTTTTCGTAAACCCTTCTTCGTTTTCTGTCGATTTCGGCATATACGCTCCTCAGCCTTCGTTTGTCCTTGCTTTCTCATCACGTGTCATCACTGCAAATCAGGTGGTAATGTTTGCTTTTCCCCGATCACGTGCGATGTCGGGCGATCCCGGCGATCCCTCTGCCACCCGGCCTTTTTCATCTTCTGTTGAAAACAAAGCCCTTCTTCCATTCGACGCTTGCATCGCCCTTGCGTGACCCAGGCGTGACCCTTGGGTGACGCTTGGGTCTCCCTTGGGTCACCCAAGGATCACCCAACCCAACCTCAAGAATCGTGGGCCGCAGGCTGGGTCCCCGACGCGCACGGGTTTTGCGCGATGGGGTAAAGAAGCCCTCGCCTGCGAAGTGAGCTTTTTCTCCGATGGCCCGTTCTTCCGATTCCTGCAACCCATCTGCTGTCGGCTGATGTGTCACAGCCCAAAAACACGAACACCCGGCTCAAAGGCCGGGTACATGAAAGCAAAAATATAGCGAAATCTCTGCTGTTTGTCAAGCAAGTCAAGTGCGGAGGGATAGAGGATTGGATACGCATGGATGGTTTTCGAATCATACAGTTTTTTCTTGGCAACAAAACTTTCCTGAAACGTTTCTAGGTTATTTCTCACTATACATACGGATTTCCATCCGCTGCGACATTCCGATTCAAAGTAAGGTGGCCTATGTCTAGTAAGACCATTCTCCAGGTAAGTTCTTCTTCTGAAAAAATTCCCCTCACCTTGAAGGGCGCCCACACATCTCCCGCTGTCCCTGCTGGATTTATACTCGCTCAAGCTACTCCTGCTCAGCTCGATTACTACGGCTTTCCCCAGGAGAATCTTGGCCGGAAAGAGCACCTTTCGCCACCGGTACAAGCGCTCATTAAACACAGATGGTCACCCAAAAATCGCATCATTCCCGATCTGGAAGTGCGGCGTGGTATTACGCATGTATTGCGGCCAACCGGCACGCATGCAAAGCGGACGAACGCTCCTTCTCAAACCTCCAATAACTGGTCGGGTGGCGTTGTTCTCTCGACCAACACCGCGCCTGCTCCTAAGTTTGGTAGTCCGCTTGACGGCTATGCCACACCTTTCAACCAACAACAACACGTCAATTACATTGGCGCAGATAACCACGTATATGAGCTTTACTACATTAACGCGTGGAAGTTTAACGACCTCACTGCCCTCACCGGGGCGTCGGTTGCAAGCGGCTCAAGCGCGCTGGATGGCTACAGCACCACATTCAATGGGCAGCAACATGTGAATTTCATTGGGGCCAATCAACATGTGTATGAACTCTTGTACGATAATTCATGGAAGGTGAACGATCTCACGGCCCTCTCTGGGCTGCGTTCCATTGCGCAAGTTAACTCTCCTTTGGCTGGTTATCAAACAACCTTCAACCAGCAGCAGCACGTGATTTATCTCGATCCGAACAATCATATTCATGAACTGTTTTACGATTCGCAATGGCATGATAATGACCTAAGCAACCTCACGCACGCGCCAGTTGCCGGCAATGGAAGCCGTATGGCGGCATATCAAACGGCGTTTAACCAGCAGCAGCACATCATCTATCAGGGTTTTGACGGCCATATTCACGAGCTTCTTTATGACGGCTCATGGAAGCACAATGACTTGACCTTAGCCGCCGGTCCAGGCGCCGTAGCTCCCATTTCCCTCACTCCGCTGGATGGCTACGCTACCGAATTTAACCGGCAACAACACATCAACTACATTGGTGTTGACGGTCACATCCACGAGCTCTTCTACGTCAACTCCTGGTCTCACACGGACCTCACTCTTACTGCGGGAGCGCCGCTTCCGCGTCCGGGTTCAAAGCTGGATGGTTACCCCACGGAGTTCAATCGACAACAGCATGTGAATTATTGTGGAAACGATGGGCATGTTCACGAGCTGGTTTATGACGGCTCATGGAAACACAATGACATATCTGCATTGTCAGGAAGCCCCGCGAATGTGATGATCGGCGGCTTTCTGGATGGTTACGCGACCGGTTTTAATCAGCAGCAGCATGTCAATTACATCGGCACGGACGGCCATATCCACGAGCTCTTCTATGTCGGCAGTTGGAAATCCAACGACCTTACCGCGCTCGCTGTTGTTCCCTGGACCTCCGCTTTTGGCTTTTGGAAAGTTCCCACCGTCTCTCGCCCGGATGAACCGGAAAGCAAAGATGGTGGATGGAATTCTTCTACGTGGGTCGGCATCGACGGCTGGAATCAAAACGATGTACTGCAAACTGGGACGTCTCAGCAGGTTGACTCCAATGGAGATACCCATTACTACGCATGGTATGAGTGGTTCGGCCCCGATCAGGACGGCTCACCGGATTATATCTACGAAGTAAAAATTAAGAATTTTGGAGTCTACGCGGGTCAGGAGCTGTTTGCCAGCGTGCAATACATCAGCAATTCACGGGGTCGGCTGTTCCTCGCGAATGTGGATTCAGGAGACTACTTCACCATTGATCTCGATCCCCCGCCCGGTGTTCAATTCAATGGTGCTAGTGTTGAATGGATCATGGAAGATCCGAATGGTGGTGAAACCGATACTTCCCTTGCGGCATTCACTCCTGTCGAATTTACATCCGCTTTTGGGGCCGACGCGGCTGGAAATTCCGCGGACCCCGCCAAAGGCTTCACCGCCGTGATTCAGCGTGGCTCAACCACTCTCACTGCGGTAACAACCACAAGTGGTGACTGCATTATCCGTTATCTGCCCTGGCACGATAATGATCTCACTGCCCTCGCCGGTGGGATAAACGCCTCTACGAATAATGCTTTGGATGGTTATGCCACCAACTTCAATCGGCAGCAACATGTTAACTATGTTGGCGTCGATAACCACATTCACGAATTGTTTTATATAAATAGTTGGCAAACCAATGATCTAACGGCCCTCGCCGGTGCCCCGAATCCACGGGCTAATAGCCCTCTTGATGGCTATTCCACCGAGTTCAACCAGCAACAGCATGTCAACTTCATCGGGCTTGATTCGCATATTCATGAACTGTTTTATGATGGCTCCTGGAAGCATAACGATCTCACTATCGCAGAAGGTGCCGCGGCGCAACTACCCTCTGGAATCAGCCCTCTGGATGGGTACTCAACGGAATTCAACCGGCAACAGCACGTCAATTACATCACCGCCGCTGGCCATATTTGTGAGCTGTACTATGACGGCTCCTGGAAGCATAACGATTTAACAATGCTGGCCACTGCACCAAACGCAGCCGGCAACAGTTCGCTGGATGGCTACGCGACCGGCTTCAACCAGCAGCAACACATAAATTACATCGGTGTCGATGGGCACATCCATGAGTTGTATTACGACGGTTCCTGGAAGCATAACGATCTAACCATTGCAGCAGGCGCTCCATTGCCCATGGCAAACAGTCCGCTCGATGGTTACTCAACTGAGTTCAACAATCAACAGCATGTGAATTTCATTGGTGCCGATTTTCATGTGCACGAGATCTACTATGACAACGGATGGCATCACAACGATCTAACTGCTCTCTCGGTAGGCGCTCCAAACGCGGCAGTGAATAGCAGGTTGGATGGTTATGCCACTGCCTACAATAGCCAGCAGCACGTGAATTATGTCGGCACTGACAACCATATTCACGAACTGTTTTATGACGGAGCTTGGAAGCACAACGATCTATCGAGCGCTTCCGGATTGTTCTCGGTGCCGGCGGCGGCTGCACAGCTCGTCGGCTATCAGACGTTCTTCAACCAGCAACAGCACGTCTTGTTCCTTGGAACGGAAAGACATGTGCATGAACTCTTTTTTTAGAGTTCATAGGTGCACTCGATTCAGCAGTTGTGATCCGCAAAAACTTCATCGTCACGGGACCCCAGACTACGCCCAATTTGCGCGGGCTAGGTGGGATCACGCGCGATCACCCGATCCGCCTTTCTCCGCGTCTCCGCGCCTCCGTGGTAGATTTGTTTGTCCCAACAAAAACGGCAGCCCTTTCGAGCTGCCGTTTTTCCGACGAAGGAGCGCCCTCAGAGCGCCATGGAGAAAATCGGAAATCTTTACTGAACGTTCACGTTCTCTGTAAGCCGGTAGAGCTTGCCTGCCGTGTCCCACGCCTGGACCACCAGAATATGCGTACCCTTCACGGCGTTCACCGGCTGGTCCAGAACAGGTCCTGCCGAACTCCCGGCCTCTCTGCCGTCCACATAAACCTTCATCGCCGTAATTGACGCGGTATTGAATTGGACGGCGGCAGAGACCCTGAAGGGGCTCGCCACATCCTCGCCATCATTGGGAGTGCTGGAGTAGATGCCGGGGTTGCACGTGCTTCCCTTGGGCGGGCAATCGCCTTCATAGTAGGCCTTAAAGCTGACGCTGCTTTTATAGGTAACGTTGTTGGTGTCCCAGGCCACCACGTTCAGGGTATGGGTGCCGGCCGTGGTCGCGGAGCCGCTGCCCAGCACCTGGGTCTCTCCGGGCGCCACCGGAAGATCAACGATCGGCGTGCTGCCCACGTAGGCTGTAACGTGCTTGATTGGGGCATTGCCCTTGAATCCGAGAGAAAGCGCCAGGTTCTGGGAAACTGCCTGCCCTGCGCCGGGAGCGCAAATCCGCACCCCGATGCCCGCAGGCGGGCACGCGGGAAGATTGCCCGTAACCGCAAAAGTCTGCTCCGCATGGTAGAGCCGGCCAAAATCGTCCCAGGCATTCACCGCCAGGCGATGCGTCCCGTTGGCCACACCGCCTTCAAACAGGTCGATCACCGGCCCGCTGCCGGTGAAAACCGGTTTGTTATCGATATAAACCTTCATGGTGGTAATGGCGCCGGAAGTTGGATCTGCCAGCGCTTCAATGTGCGGCGTCTGCCAGACCGTTGCGTTGGCGCTGGGCTGGCAGATCACCAGTTTGCCGCTGCCGGGCGCGGGACATGCGGCGGAAGCCGGCAGTGACGTGCACAATACGGCTGCTGCCAGAATGAGTTGGGTCTTGAAATCTTGCAGGGATGGGTACTTCATGGTGAGTGGCCTCGGGGGAACCGGAAATTTTCTTGCAATGTTGCCCATAGCAATTGCAATTTGAAAGCCAAGCTGCTGCTCTCTGAAGACCATCGCGATGGCACAGCAAAGTGCAGGAAATTGGTCAAACATGGGAACTTGAATACCCAAGGAGAGTAGAAGCAGAGCGAGTCTTGCAGATGTAGGCGTTCATCGCTCAGCGATGAACCTCAAGCTTCGTTAGAAAAACTGAAACGATAGAAGATTGGTGGAGGAGGAGTTTCCCTTTCGTCGTGACTTACTTCTTGCGCAATTTCAGGCCTTCTTCCTTCAGGCCAATAAACCAGAGATAGATTTCATCAACGCGCTTGATGTCCTCATCCAGCATTTTTTGGTCGGCGTATTCCCGCATCGCCATCTCAGGATGCCGGCGCTTGAGAACGGAGATAACCTGGTACAGCTCGTTGACCTTGGAGTGCATGATGCGCAGGTCGGCAACCACCCTGATTTCTTCGATTCGCAGGAAACGCTCGTCTGCAGACGTTTTCTTCATTAGATTTTCTCCGGACCCGCGCCATCTCACATCACCAGGAACCTATACTGGCTTACTTTCTTTTCTTTGTGACCCACCCGCACAAGCATAGCAAAAGGGCTTATCAAAGGGGGTTTTAACATTCACACGTACTCTTAGACGCCACTCTCGCTGGCGGAGGTTGACCTCTCTCTTGTCGATACAATCGCTTCCGTGATAACTCGGCTGGCTCCAGTGGTTTCCACCCAGCGGCAAATCTTCTATAATTCGCGCTTCAGAAATGAATGAGACAGTGACCACCAATCCGGCTGAAACCATGGAGAGCAGCGCCAGGTCTGGGCCGCTCGATATCAACCAAATCCAGGCCATTCTACCTCATCGCTATCCTTTTCTGTTGATAGACCGGGTGCTGGAGATTGAGCGCAAGAAAAAGATTGTCGCCATCAAAAATGTGACCATCAATGAGCCTTTTTTTGCCGGCCACTTTCCCGGCTTTCCCATCATGCCCGGCGTATTGATCGTTGAGGCCATGGCCCAGGCCGGCGGAGCTCTTCTGCTCACGGAAGTGGACGACCGGAGCGGCAAGCTGATTGTTTTTACGGGGATTGAGAAAGCGCGTTTTCGCCGGCCGGTGGTGCCGGGTGATCAGCTCCGCCTGGAAGTGGAGATGCTGAACTGGAGGGCGATTTCATCGCGCGTGGCTGTGCGCATCGGCGGCAAGGCATTTGTGAACGGCAAACTGGTCTGTGAAGCCACGCTGAGCTGTCAGCTTGTCAATCGACCCAGCAGCCAGCCAGCGGAGGAAGCCGGCTCCGAACCAACGGAATGATTCACCCCACGGCCATCATTGATTCCACAGCGCGAGTTCCCGGCTCATGCTCCATTGGCCCCTATTGCATCCTCGGCGCAGACGTCGAGCTGGGGGAAAACTGTGAGCTGATGTCGCACGTGGTGATTCATGGTCCGGCAAAGATTGGCGCCCACAATCGGTTCTTTCCTTTTTGCGCCATCGGCATTGAACCTCAGGACGTTACCTATAAAGGCGAAAAAACTCGCGTCGAAATCGGCGATCACAATGTGGTTCGCGAGTACGTCACCATCAATCGCGGAACAGCCAAGGGCGGCGGCACAACCAGAGTAGGCAGCAATACGCTGCTCATGGCTTATTCGCACATTGGTCATGATTCCTCGATCGGAGACCATGCCATGCTGGTGAATGGGGCCACCCTGGCAGGGCATGTGACGGTGGAAGAGTGGGCAGTAGTGGGAGCGTTGTGCCCGGTGCACCAATTTGTGCGGATTGGGGCGCACTCTTATATCGGCGGGGGAACGGTGGTCACAAAAGACGTTTTGCCCTTCTCCAAATGCGTAACGCCGCGCCACACCCAGGCTTACGGATTAAACGCTGTCGGGCTTGAGCGCCGTGGCTTCAGCAAGGAACGCATTCGCAAGATCCATCATGCCTTTCGCGTTTTGCTCAATTCCAGGCTCAACACCACGCAAGCCGTGGAAAAGCTCTCTTCTGAAGGTGATCAGGGAGAAGACGTGGCCATGCTGCTGCGCTTTATTGCAGCAGCAGAGCGCGGCATCATTAAATGACGCACAACGCAGAATAATTTTTTTGCTTTTCCGCTATTAGTTATGCCGCGTGGTCTTTTGTCCCGCTTCCATTGCGGCTGGGCATCTCGGTCACATTATCGCGATCAGTAGTTGTTGCAGAGCCAAAAGTGTTTGCGCCGTCGCCTTCTACCTCATCATCCTCTGCTACTGCACATACCTCATCGTCCTCTACTACTGCGTTTTTAAGCAACACGTCTGCATAGGAAAGAAAGTGCCGTACATAGCCCTGTTCCTCGGGGCGCAATTCCGGATCGACTTCATCAATCACCTGCTCTTCTTCCTCCTTGGCCAGACCTGGCAGGTGATATCCGTTTTTGCGCCTCCTCTTAAAAGGCATCAGTTTGGTGCTGTCCAGATGGTCTGGCATTTCCCCCCAATGTTTATACTTTGGTTAAGATGCGTGAAGGGTTTATTAGATGCCTTCCACGTGGCATAAATTGGCGTACTGGTAAAATCTGGAAGTGGCAGAAAACAAAAAACTTGGTTTGATCGCCGGAAACGGCAGCTTCCCTTTTTTATTGCTGGATGCGGCCCGAGCACAAGGTGCTCAGGTGGTAGTAGCTGCCATTAAAGAAGAGACCTCTCCTGCGATTGAAAACCGCGGCGCAGCAGCCGTGCACTGGCTCTCTCTGGGCGAGTTGGGAAAGCTGATTGATACCTTCAAGCGTGAAGGCGTAACCACCGCAATCATGGCCGGCCAGGTGAAGCACAAGCAGATTTTCTCTGCCATTCGCCCGGATTGGCGTTTGGCCAAGGTTTTGTTCTCGCTGGGCACGCGGAACACTGATTCGCTGATTGGCGCCGTAGCCAAAGTGCTCGAAGATGAAGGCATTCACCTGATCAGCTCGACTTCCTATCTTGAGCCTCTGCTGGCCAAGCCAGGTGTGCTTACCCGCCGGGCCCCCTCTGATGCTGAACAAAAAAACATCGACTACGGGCGGCAGGTAGCGCGCCATCTTGCGCAATACGATATCGGCCAGACCGTGGTGATTGCAGAATCGGCGTGCGTGGCTGTTGAAGCCATGGAAGGCACAGATGCCACAATCCTGCGCGCCGGTGAAATCATGAAGAGCACCGCCCAGGAAGGCGACTCATTGCTCAGCCGCGCGTTGACCGTGGTGAAAGTTGCCAAGCCCAACCAGGACATGCGCTTTGACGTCCCGGTGATTGGCTTAAAGACCATTGAGACCATGCATCATGCAGGCGCAGCTTGCCTTGCGGTGGATGCCGGCAAGTGCCTCTTTTTGGACGGAGAGAAAATCATTACCGCCGCAGATCAGATGAATATCGCAATCGTAGCTGGAGCTTAAAAGCCGGTTGTCCCATTTGCGCTGGCGGTCTGCCTGCCAGGAACCTTCAGTGCGATCTCTGAGCGCTCGCCGCTCACCTCCACGTCGCCGCCAATGGAATAAACCAACTCCTGCACATACGTGAGTTCTTTGGCAAGAATGTTTCTGGCGTTATGAACTGCTGTCTGTGCATCATCGTTCGGCTTCCACTTGAATTGCAACGTGCAGCGTCCATCGCTTGATTGGGTAGCCACCGTAAGCAGAAGCGGCCTGGTATTGCGCCCAACCAGCTTGCTGAGGAAGAGCACAATCAACTGCCGCAGCACTGGGCTGCTCGTAACCTGCATTGACGTGTCCCATTGGCGGTCCAGGGCCAGCAAGCCGGAATGCATGAGCACGGGAAAGTCATTGAGAATATCGTTGAGCAAAGCGTCAAGCGATATCCACGGCGCGGCAGATGCAGGCGCTTCCCTTACCAGAGCGGAAATTCCCTTGGTAAGAGATATGGCGCGGTCCGCCTGCTGCTCAATATTTTTGAGGTCGCCGGGCTGAAGTGATGCTTCACCATTGTGCATACCCACCATCTCCAGAAAACATCGCACGCTGGTCAGGGGCTGCGCCAGATCATGGGCCAGCGAATGAACCAAAGCGCGCAGGGGTGTTTGCGGCGCGGACATCTCTCCCCCAGAAACCGGGAGCACTATGGGAGAACCATGTGAGTTTTCCGGCCTCACGGCATCAGGATGAGTCTTTCCCAGCGGCCCTGCAGGCTGCAACGGCGCTGGTCTTCCAATCCGGTATCCTGCCCCGCGAATTGTGTGGATGAGCTTGTTTTCATTTGGGAGATCAACCTTTTTGCGCAGATAGTTCACGTACACATCCACCAGGTTGCTTTCTGTCTCCAGTTCAAGTCCCCACGATTCCCGCATCAACTCCTGCCGTTTCACCGTTTCTCCGGCGTGGCGCATAAGCAGAAAAAGCAGCTCAAATTCCTTGGGGCTGAGTTTGATTTCACGCCGGTCGCGGCGGACCTTGCGTGAAGCCGGATCAAGCTGCAAGTTTTCCACGCGCAGCACGCTGAGCTGCGGATCGATCTTGCGACGAAGCAGTGCGGCGACCCGTGCCGCCAGTTCCTGGAAAGAGAACGGTTTGGTAATGTAGTCATCAGCGCCCAGGTTTAGTGACTGAATACGGTCGCTTACACGATTGCGCGCACTCAGTACCATTACCGGCGTCTCCACGCCCTCTGTGCGCAGCTTTTCCAGCAGCTTTAGCCCGTCCGTCGCCCCAAAATTCAGGTCCAGGACAATGAGTTTGTAGTTCTGTCGCTGCAATTCAGCCAGCAGCGTGTCTTCATTGAGGGCTGTATGGACGGAATAGCCTTCCGACTCAAGTGACTTGGAAAGAAACGTAGCTAGATGAACATCATCATCGGCAAGGAGTATGGACATAGCAACCCACCTTCCTGAGCGCAGGGCCGCCAAGGGGGAACGATCCTAGCCGTCAGTAGATCAAGAAAAAGTTTTAAGACAACCCCGGAAGAAGGTCAAAGCATTGACCGTTGTGAATTTTAGAACAGAAATGCTATTTTCAGCGCAGATTAGAATAATTTTATGAATGCCCAGGCGGGACAAAGCGCTCGTGCCCAGCGCTTTAAGTGCCCTTAGACGATTGCTCTTAGAATTCTTAGATACTGGCCTTTTGCCGGAGTAATGAGGAGAAACCATTTTTCTTGTCCTTTGAAATCTTGATACGATAGAGAGTTTTGATCCCCAGAAAGGCGGCCACTGTCTTAAATGCCGGCAAAAACTTTCAAGAACTTCATCGGCGGCGAGTGGGTTGAATCCCGCAGCGGCCAAACCTACGAAAACCTTAATCCAGCGGATACCCGTGACGTCATTGGCGTATTCCAGCGTTCCGAGAAGCGCGATGTTGACGATGCCGTCTCTGCGGCAAAGCAGGCGTTTGCGCGCTGGCGGCTGGTGCCTGCGCCCAAGCGCGCAGAGATCATCTATCGCGCAGGTGAGATCCTGCTGGAGCGTAAAGACGAATACGCCCGGCTCATGACGCGTGAAATGGGCAAGGTGCTGAAAGAGACCCGTGGCGATGTTCAGGAAGCCATTGACACTGCCTATTACATGGCGGGCGAAGGCCGCCGTCTGTTTGGCGCCACCGTTCCTTCTGAGCTGCCCAGCAAGTTTGCCATGGCCGTGCGCATGCCCATTGGCGTTTGCGGAATGATTACGCCCTGGAATTTCCCTATGGCCATTCCATCGTGGAAGCTGCTGCCTGCGCTGGTCTGCGGCAATACCTGCGTGATTAAGCCTGCAGAAGATACGCCGCTTTCAACCATGAACCTGGTCAAGGCCCTTACTGACGCCGGCCTGCCCAAAGGCGTAGTGAACGTGGTGACAGGTTTTGGCCCGGAAGCAGGAGCGCCAATCGCCGAGCATCCCAACGTTCAGGCAATTTCATTTACCGGTTCCAGCGAAGTTGGACGCTTGGTGGGTGAAACAGCGGCGCGCAGCTTCAAGCCTTGCTCACTGGAAATGGGCGGCAAGAACGCGATTATCGTGTTAGACGACGCCAATCTTGACCTGGCGCTGGAAGGTGTCGTGTGGGGCGCATTTGGCACCACCGGGCAGCGCTGCACTGCGGCCAGCCGGGTGATTGTACAAAAAGGCGTTTATCGTCAGTTTGCTGACCGGTTGGTCTATCGCGCACAAAAGCTGAAAGTCGGCAATGGCCTGGATGAATCCGTGGATATGGGGCCGCAGATCAATGAACAGCAGGTAGCCACCACGGAGAAATACGTGCAAATCGGGAAGAACGAAGGCGCCAAAATTGAATCCGGCGGCAAGGCGATTAACACTCCGGACCATGCCTATGGCTGGTTCTTTGAGCCAACCATCTTTACCGATGTAAACGAGAAGATGCGTATTGCCCAGGAAGAGATTTTTGGCCCCGTGCTCAGCCTGATTCCTGTGGACACGTTTGATCAGGCAATTGAGATCGCCAATAACGTGCCTTACGGGCTTTCGTCTTCGCTTTATACGCGCGATGTCAACAGGGCATTCCGCGCCATGCGCGATATCTATGCCGGCATTACCTATGTGAATGCGCCGACCATCGGAGCAGAGGTGCATTTGCCCTTTGGCGGCACCAAGTCCACCGGCAATGGTCATCGCGAAGGCGGCCTGGGCGCGATTGATTTCTACACCCAGTGGAAATCAATCTACATTGACTATTCGGACAAGCTGCAGAGAGCGCAGATTGATACTGGAGAGTGAGCTTTTATCTGAAATCGAGTGTCTGAAATCCCGAACCCCGCGACTTGCATCGGGCAAGCACCATTTACAAATTAAGGTCGCGGGTGAGGGAGCCCTATAGCCACGATTCTGCTTCAGGTAGACAGTTAGGTTCTCGGTATTCCCCGGATCGTACGGATCTCTTCCCTTCGACAACCTCAGGGTCGAGATTTCTGGAAAAGGCTGATAGCTCACTTATAATGTCCCTCAGGACTCCGCGAAGAACGAGAAAAACGCGCGAGCAGTACCTGTGTCCGCACAGAAAACGGATAAGAGCAAACGTTCGCTTCCATTGACGCAACGGCGTGCCTTGCTGATACCGCTCGCCCTGGGCATCGTCTTGCTTTTTGGCGTTGTCTTCTCTCAGCAGGCTTTCAACCTGAAGCAATTGCGTCCTGACTCCGCCGAGCAAACCCTTGGCCTGGTCGCTCTCTCTGCGCTGGTATTTCTCCTCCTGGTGGTCCTCACCTTTGTCCTGTTTCGCAACCTGCTCAAGCTCTATGCAGAACGCCGGTTGGGCGTGCTGGGATCGCGCTTCCGCACGCGCATGGTGATTGCCGCGCTGGTTCTGTCGTTTGCTCCTGCGCTGGTGATGTTCATGTTTTCTTACGGGCTCATGAACCGGTCGATTGATAAATGGTTTTCCAGTCCAGTCACCGCGCTGCAGCAGGATTCCGGCAAAGTCGCGGCTTTGCTCTCTGCTTACGCAGGCACCAATGCCTTGCAGGAAGCGATGGAGATAGCGCAATCCCAGGATGTTCAAAATGCCTTTGAGACCGCAAATTACACCGGCGTACTGCATGAGTTTCGCCGCCACAAGCCAACGCTGCAGGATGGATTTGCCGTGGCGCTCAGTGACGGTGATGCCGTGGCCAGTTGGAACGCGCCGGGTCCATGGGCCACACTGCGCGGGAAACTGCCTGATCTGCAGGCCATCCAGAAATCACCGCAAAAATGGACGTTTTTAGACACCGAATACCTTCTTGCATCAGCCACTGCAGGCAGGACAGGAAAAATACTGGTCGGGCTTCGGCTCCCTAAAAACTTTTCTTCCACGTTGGAGCAGATCAGCCAGAACCAGCGCGACTATCAGACCCTGAGCCGCGAAGCCAAGCGAATCCGCGGCCTTTACATGCTGTTGCTCAGCATGCTGACGGCTCTGGTGCTTTTTGTGGCGACGTGGTTCTCTCTCTTTGTGGCCAAGCTGGTCACGCGTCCTGTGGAAGCCCTGGCTGAGGCAACACGAGAGATTTCTGTCGGCCACCTGGGCCATCGCGTAGCAGTCCCGGCAGCCGATGAGTTGGGCGAATTGGTGGAGTCTTTCAACAATATGGCAGCTGAACTGGAGTCAAGCCGCACCAAGATCGATGAATCCGCGCGCGCGCTCACAGATACCAACACTGAACTGGAGCAGCAGCGGCGAAACATCGAGACCATTCTGGAAAATATTCCCACCGGCGTGCTCTCGCTCGGCCCTGATCGGCGCGTGACCCACAGCAACGTGGCCTTTGGCCGCATGTTCTGGCCCAATGGCGGCGCGCCCGTGGTTGGCTCTACCCTGAATGAGGTTTTTAGCGCGGAAACTGCCTCTGATCTGGAACACCTGCTGCGGCGCGCAGACCGCATGTCAGTCACAGCCGCGCAGTTTGAGATCCCAGTCGAAAAAGACAAGCTCAACGTGAGCGTGACGGTTTCTTCCGTGCAGCACGGCAAGCAGCGGCTGGGTTATGTCATCGTCTTTGAAGATTACAGTGAACTGCTCAAAGCCCAGCGCGAGGCGGCTTGGCGGGAGGTGGCCCGGCGCGTGGCGCATGAAATTAAAAACCCGCTCACGCCGATTGCGTTATCAGCAGAGCGTATTCGCCGCCACCTTGAACGCGGCGCCCTGCCTGACCCGGCCTCGCTGGCGGTGATCCACGGCTGCACGGAAACCATTAATGAAGCTGTGCAGACCGTGCGTTCACTGGTGGATGAGTTCTCTTCTCTCGCCCGTTTTCCTGCTGCCCAGCCGCGCCCCTCGGACATCAATGAAATCGTGGAGGCAACTCTGGCCATGTTCAACGGCAGGCTGGATGGAATCCACGTGGAAAAGCAGCTTGACTCCCATCTTCCGCCGGCCATGGCGGACCCGGAGGCCATTAAGCGCGCACTGGCCAACCTGATTGATAATGCTGCTGAAGCCATGCAGGATTCGCGCGTGCGCGAGATCCACATCAGTACAGCGTTGCTGGAAAACCGCGACGGCCTGGAGGTCGTGATCGCTGACACCGGACATGGCATCGATCGGGAAGTGAAAGAAAAACTTTTCTTGCCGTATTTTTCCACCAAGAAGCGCGGCACAGGTCTGGGTCTGGCGATTGTGCGCCGGATTATTGAAGACCATCATGGCGCGATTCGAGTAGAAGAAAACCGGCCGGCCGGAGCAAAATTTCTGGTGGAGTTGCCATTGGCGAACGAACTGACAGCGGAGCCGCAGAGTGCATAGCATCCTGGTGGTGGACGATGAGCGCGATATCCGCGAGTCTCTGCGCGGTGTTCTGGAAGATGAAGGCTACGCTGTAACGCTGGCAGAAAGCGGCGAGGCCTGCCTGGAGCAGTTGAAAAAGCGCGCGCCGGAGATTGTGCTGCTGGATATCTGGCTCCCCGGCATGGACGGCCTGGACACCCTGGAGCGAATACGCCAGCTTGAAGACCCGCCGGAAGTAGTAATGATCTCCGGCCACGGGACCATTGAGACCGCTGTCCGCGCCACCAAACTCGGCGCTTTTGACTTCCTGGAAAAACCGCTCTCTATCGATAGAACACTCATCGTTCTCAAAAACGCGTTGGAAGCGCACCGCCTGCGCCTGGAGAACGCGGAACTCAAGAAGCAGTTCCAATCCAAAAGCGTAATCGTGGGTGAAAGCATACCCATGAAGGCGCTGCGGCAGCAGATTGGCATCATGGCGCCTACTAATGGCCGGGTGCTTATCTATGGCGAATCGGGTACGGGGAAAGAGCTGGTGGCCCATGCCATCCACGCCAACAGCTTGCGTAAAGACAATCTGTTTGTCGAGGTCAATTGCGCCGCCATTCCGGAAGATTGGATTGAGAGTGAACTCTTTGGCCATCGTAAAGGTGCGCTGCCCGGCGCCGCCGGAGATAAAGAAGGCAAGTTTGAAAGAGCCAATGACGGAACGTTGTTCCTGGATGAAGTCGGCGACATGAGCTTAAAGACGCAATCCAAAGTGCTGCGCACACTGGACGAACAGCGTTTTACCCGCGTGGGCGATGATGAATCCAGCAAGGTGGATGTGCGCGTGATTGCCGCAACGAATAAAGACCTGGAAGAAGAGATCTCGCGCGGCAATTTTCGCGAAGACCTGTTTTACCGGCTGAATGTGATTCCGTTCTATGTGCCTCCGTTGCGCGAACGCAAGGAAGATATTCCCCTGCTGTCAAAACATTTCCTGAAGGAATTCTCTGCTGCTTACAGCCGCCGCCAGCGCGAAATTACCGATGATGCCATTGAGACGCTGGCGCGCTACTCCTGGCCAGGCAACGTGCGCGAGCTGCGCAATGTGATTGAACGGCTGGTAATTATGAATCCCACCATTCACAAGATTGAACGCAAGCATTTGCCCCCGCTGGTCCACCGTGAAGGCGGCCGCACGGCTGCAGGGTTCTCAACATTGCATCAGGCCCGCGCAGCTTACGAGCGCGATTACATTTTGAAAAAACTGGATGAGAACCATGGCAACGTGACCCGTGCTGCAGAAGTCCTGGGCCTGGAGCGCAGCCATCTTTATCGCAAGATGAAGACGCTGGGAATTGCGGTAAAGGAATAGCTTTTCTCTTGCGCCGCGATGAAGTAAATGCGGCGGCTCACGGCAATCCTGCATCACACTCATTACAATCAAATCCACTTGGGTTAGAGGTGCGAGTGCATAAATTCACGTTTTGCTGGATACTGCTCCTGGTCTCTTTGTGCGCGGCACAATCAAGCAATCTTGGGGCGGCCAAGCCTCAGCAATCCGCCATCACCATCAAAGTCTCCAAGTCCGGCCTGTTTTCTGGTTTCGCCCACGATCACGTTGTGGTTGCGCCTGTCGCCCGCGCAGACGTCGATCCACAGCGCCTTACCGCAGAGATCACTGTGATCACCAAAGAAATGAAGGTGACGGACCCTGAAGTCGCAGATAAAGATCGCGCAGAGATTCAGAGCACCATGCTTGGGCCCAAGGTGCTGGACCAGGAAAAATATCCGGAAATTCATTTCAACTCGATCCGCATTGAACAGACCAGCCCACAGCACTATCGCGTAATCGGGATTTTGGATTTGCATGGAACAAAACAGGAGATGGCGTTTGATGTAACCGGAGCGGGCGACCACTACCATGGCGCCACTAAGTTGAAGCAGTCAGATTTTGGCATCAAGCCGATCTCACTTTTTGGCGGATCAGTGAAAGTGAAAGACCAGTTGGAGCTGGAATTTGACATTTATGCGCCGCCAAAGGCCAGCAGCTAAAACAACTTTGTAACAAAACAGAGAAGCGATGAATCTAACGGATATGCTACGTTTCTCAATTATCCTGGCTGTCCTGGCGGGCGCAGTTTTCTATCTTTCCGCTTCCATGGTCAAGACCACTGATTTCACTCCTAAAAGAGCTGTGGTGGTGGAGTTGTTTACCTCTGAGGGCTGCTCCAGTTGCCCGCCTGCGGATGAGTTGCTGGGGCACTTGCGCCAGGACCTGGCTGCGAAAAACGTTCAGGTCATTCCCCTTGGCTTCCATGTGGATTACTGGAATTCTCTGGGCTGGAAGGACCGCTTCTCATCAGCGGATTTCAGCCGGCGGCAGGAACAGTATGCGCGCAGCCTGGGTGTGGATGGTCCTTACACACCGCAGATGATTGTGGATGGCGCCGTAGAATTTGTTGGCAGCAGCGCCAGCCAGGCAGATCGAGAGATCATCCGGGCTGCGAGCGGGCTGGCTCTGGCTGAAGTAAATGCTTCTGCCACCGGACCAGACAGCCTCGCTGTTCACGTTAAAGCTCCGGCAGCGAATAGCGGCAACGTGATGCTGGCCATTACAGAAGACAATTTAACCACTCACGTTGGTTCGGGTGAAAACAATGGCCATACTCTGCATCACGCTGCTGTAGTGCGCGAATTCCAGCAGCTTGGCCAACTCCATGATGGAAGCTTTGACACAAGCGCACCCATCAAACTGCAAATCGGCTGGAAACGCGCGGACCTGCGCGCAGTTGTGTTCGTTCAGGAAGGTTCAACAGGAAAGATAGAGGGGGCCGCGTCAGTTTCCCTGGCGGGTAAGGCGCGCTGAAGTGTGATCGAGCTTCCCTAGCTCTTCCACAAACAGAGGGTTGTTGGGAAACTGCTGGTGCAGCTCTTCAAGCTTATGGCGCGCTGAGGAAGGATCGTTTTTGCGAACGTCTTCAAAGGCCACCAGGATGCGCGCAAACGGCGCCAGGTAACGCGCATGGTCGGCGGCCAGCGCCAGCTCACGCATTCCTTCCTGCTCGTCTCCCTTGTATCCACCCATGCGGAGCACCCAGCGCACCGGCGCTGATTTTCGCCCAATGATGTATTTGCCCATTCCGGTGGCAACATAGGCGTCATAGGAATCAGGCGCCTGCGCCAAGGTCCGCTCAGAAAATTCCGTGGCCGTCTTGATATAAGAAAGCGCCTTGAGGTCTTTTTTGGTGAACATGCCAATGTCATCGCCATGGAGACCGTTGCTGAGTGAGAGAGCCAGAAGAGCGCGAGTGTCATTCGGGTTGCGCGCCAGCCGAGCCTGCGCCAGCTTTTCAGCGCGATCCAGGCCGCTATCGAAGATCTTCTTGTCCGCAGGGTCCCAGGCATAAGAGTCACGGCCGTTGAAGCCATTGTCTGTCGTAAAGACCTCGCTGCGAAGCGCGTGCAGCCGGTCCAGCTCGCGGAAAAATGCCACCCAGGCCTGCGCTATGGAAGGCAAAGGATCATCCTGGCCAAGCGCCACCGCTTCATCTGCGGCTTTGAAGGCCTCCTGGAATTTCAGGTCATACATGTTGTGGTAAGACTCTGCCAGTTTGTCTTCCACTGAAGGGCTTTTGGCTGGAGCTGCCTGCGCTTTGGCCGGGCCATGCTGGGCCTGCGCCGGAATGAATGCCAGAAGAGACAGTGCGGCTATGATCGACAGGTAAAGCTTAGGGCGTTTGGCAGCGTCCAATGGTCTCTCCAAAATTCGTTCAAGGTATCGGCCATGCTAGCAGGTCAAAATGACTTTGCCGATGTACGAAAGGGAATGTCCCCGCAGTTGCACCTAAAAGTGTGCCTTGTGGCGAGCACGTTTGGCAGGTTAGTTCCGCGAATCTTTGGTAATTATACCTGAAACAGCGTGTTTCTCCGGCGTGAAGACTCACTGTCCGTGTCCAGCCGGAGGATGGTCAAGCTTGGCAATCTCCTGCAGGAAAAGCGGATTGTTGGGAAATTGCTCGTGCAGCCATTCCAGTTTTTTTCGCGCATCGGCCTTGTTCTTGTGGCGCAGGTCATCAAAGGCCAGCAGAATGCGCGCAAAAGGCAGCAGATAATGGCCATGCTCAGACACCAGCGTAAGCTCTTTTACTCCCTCTGCCTGATCGCCTTTGAGTCCGTCCAGGCGCAACATCCAGCGGATGGGCGCAGCCTTGCCGCCAATGATGTATTTGCCAAGCCCGGTAGCAAGATAAGCGTCGTAATAGTTCGGCCAGTGGGCCAGCAGCTTCTCAGCATAGCCGTTGGCTGCCTTGGTGAAAGAGAGAGCGCTGAACTTCTTTTTTTCGATCAGTGCCGCATCGTCAGCGCGCAGGCCATTCACCAATGTCATGGCAAAAAGCGCGCGGGGATCATCTTTGTCCTGCAGCAGGTGTTGCTGCGCCAGTTTTTCTGATCCATTGAGCGCGTCTTCAAACGCCGCATGGTTTTGCTGGTTCCAAACCAGAGCAGGACCGTCACTAAAGCGGTCATCTGAGCCGAACAGTTCGCTGCGCAGGATGTGCAGGCGGTCAAACTCGCGAAAGAGAATCGCGCAAGCCTGCGCCATCCAGGGAGTGGGATCATCTTTGTCCAGCCTCTTGGCTGCCTCAACCTGGCGCAGAGCTTCATCAAACTGCAGGTTGTACATGTCGTGATAACTCTGGTCAAGCAGCGAATCAACGTCGCGGTGCGCGGACGTGACGATTTGAGTGCCCTGGGCAGATAGCTTTTGCATGGGCAGCGCCATCAGGAGTGCGGCCAACGCAAAAACCATTCTGCGATATGTGCCTGAGTACAAGCTTGTTCTCCGCGTGGATTGACGCAGCATATTAACAGGTTTGATGCATTTCTATAACCCTCTGCCCAGGCACAAGTTCGCTTTAAAGCAATGGTTCTTGCGGTTTCATACACCTACGTGGACCAGGTTTTCAATTCTTTACATTTTTCCCATCAACACGGGAATAACTGCGGGCTGCGGAAGTTAAATCCACGAACAGATTCTCTTCAATGAGCTATCTGTGGGGCCAGTCACGCCTCAAAAGAAGGCGGCGACCGCCAAAGGAGCAGCGCATGTCTGAAAAAAATAATGACGTAATCCTGCATGACCACAACCATGACGGCATTGATCGCCGTGGATTTCTGAAGTGCATGGCCTGGGCCGGCACCGGGGCCTTTTGCGTGATGCAAGGCGGCGTGCTCAAGTCATACAGCCTCAGCCGCCTCGCCGAACTCAGTGAAAAGCAAACCAAAGGCGAGCTGAGCTTTGTCCAGATCAGTGACAGCCACATGGGCTTCAACAAGCCGGCCAATCCTGATGTTGTAGCCACGCTGAAGGCGGCAGTAGACAAGATCAACGCTCTGCCTGCCAAACCGAGCTTCATCCTGCACACCGGAGATATCAGCCATCTTTCAAAGCCGGAGGAATTTGACAGCGTCGATCAGATTCTGAAAGACGCGAGCGCGAAGGATGTTTTCTACGTTCCCGGCGAGCATGACGTGATCAGCGACGATGGCAAGCAATACCTTGAGCGCTATGGCAAAGGATCGCAGGGCGCAGGTTGGTACAGCTTTAACCACAGCGGCGTTCACTTCATCGGGTTGGTCAACGTGATGAACCTGAAAGCCGGCGGGCTGGGCAGTTTGGGCACAGAACAACTGGAGTGGATGGAAAAGGACGTGAAACATCTTTCCAAAAGCACGCCCATCGTGGTGTTTGCCCACATACCACTGTGGAGCGTTTATCCCGAGTGGGGCTGGGGCACCGACGACAGCGCGCAGGCGCTCGGCTACCTGAAGCGCTTTGGTTCGGTAACTGTGCTGAACGGGCACATTCACCAAACCATGCAAAAGGTGGAAGGCAACGTGGTCTTCCACACGGCGGCCTCCACAGCTTTCCCGCAACCCAAGCCCGGTGAAGCGCCTTCGCCTGGACCGATGAAGGTCCCGGCTGAACAACTACGCAGCCTGCTCGGCGTGCGCGACGTGAACTACCTGCCGGGTAAACATGCGCTGGCAGTCATCGATTCAACTCTGGAGTAACTCACAGGCACAAACACAAACAGAAAAACAGGAAAAGGAGAAGCAGCAATGAGACGGACGGGACTTACTTTGGGCTTTGCCGCGCTCACCATCGTTTTGATGATGATGGCGGGCCGAGCGAAGAGTTTTGGCGCATCGGCAGTGCAGGACAAGTCGGTGACGGAAGTCAAGATCGATAACTTTGTTTTTGCACCCAACCCCGTGACGGTGCCTGCCGGCACTACGATTCGCTGGACCAACCGCGACGACATTCCGCACAACGTCGTCGCTGAAGACAAGAGTTTCAAATCGAAGGTGATGGATACAGACGAGAGCTTCACCTATACGTTTTCCAAACCGGGAACCTACACCTACTTTTGCTCGATCCATCCCAAGATGACGGGCAAGGTTGTGGTGCAGTAAGGAGCCGAGAGTGAACCCGTTTGATCTGAAGTCGGCCCTGTTGGCCCGCCATGCTCAGCATGTGGTGCTCATACACTTCCCGATCGCGCTGTTCCTGGTGAGCGTGGCCTTTGATTTCGCCGGGCAGTGGAAGCGTAACGCGGTGCTGATCACTGCCGCGTATTACAACCTGACCATCGCTGCCATCTCGACCATTCCGGTGCTGGCGACCGGACTGATGGCGTGGCGATGGCAATTGGAAGGCCAGCAGCTCAAGGGAACGTTGCTGCTGCATCTTGTGCTTGGGGTCGCGTCAAGCGTATTGATCTGGTTGGCGTGGTGGCTGCACTTTCGCGGACGTAAGCCGGAAAGAACGCTGCCGCAATACAGGTTTGCTCTCGAACTGGTGGGCGCCGCGGTTGTGGCGCTTACCGGGCATCTGGGGGGCTTCTTAAGCGGCGTAAATTCGCCGGTGTGAGCGGTAGCCAAGGCTGCGAGCTATTTGCCGAATCGAAGCAATATTCGCCACACCGAGGAAAACTTCAGCAAAGGGGAATAAAATCATGGCCGCGGCAGTTCTACCCAGAGGAAACGTGAGCGGCCTGGAGAACAACGAGTTCGAGAAGCTGGCAGTCCCGTTGCTGGACGGGTTGTACAACTTTGCCTGCTGGCTAAGCGGGAACCCTGACGAAGCGCGCGATCTGGTGCAGGAAACGTTTCTCAAGTCGCTGCGCGGCTTCTCCTCTTTTCGTGAAGGCACAAACTTCCGCGCGTGGATGTACCGCATCCTGCGCAACACCTTCCTCACCAGCCGCACCGGCCTGGAGCGGCGCAACACTCAGCAGGAAGATGAAGAAGGCTTTGCCGAGATAGCTGTAAGCACGGAAACGCCGGAACTCGCGCTCATACGCCGTGCGGACACTGAGCTGGTGCAGGCAGCAATCGCGCAGTTGGCCCCGATTTTTCAAGAGGTGGTCCTGCTGGCTGACATGGAAGAGATGCGCTACCAGGAAATTGCCGAGACCCTGGATGTACCAATAGGCACGGTGATGTCGCGGCTGGCGCGGGCCAGGAAGCAGGTTCGCGCTTACATTGTTACGGCGCTGGAGCAAAAGAAGGTTGCAGGTATCAAACGATGATTTGCGATTGGCGGGAAAAGACCGGATTGTACGTGGATGGCGAGCTGGAGCCCGCGGCGCAGCAGGCTTTTATCACTCATCTTGAGAGCTGCGATGGCTGCGCGGCCGCCGTGCTGGAGCAGCAGGAGCTCAAGAAGGCGGTAAGGATCGCTGGCAAGCGTTTCACCGCGCCGCCTGAACTCTACGCCCAGCTTCGCGCGCAGACGCATACAGCAAAAACAAAAGCGCCGCGCCCCTGGTGGACATGGGGATTTGCTGCGGCAACGCTTGTTCTGCTGGTTGCTTTAAGCTCAGTCCTTATCCGCAACAACAAGCCAGATCCAATGATTGCCGGGCTGGTGGACCAGCACATCACCACACTCGCCAGCGCTCATCCCGTTGACGTAATCTCCGAAGATCGCCACACGGTAAAGCCGTGGTTCCAGGGCAAACTGCCCTTCACTTTCAACCTGCCTGAGCTGAAAGATTCACCGTACACTCTTGTGGGCGGCAAAGTTGCTTATGTTGAACAGTCGCCCGGCGCTGAGCTGCTTTACGATGTAGGCCAGCACAAAATCACGGTATTCATCTTCAAAGCAAGCGGCGCTGAACCAAAGACCAGCAGCAACAGTACGTTCACAGTAAAGAGCTGGAGGCAAGGTGTCTTGCAGTTTTACATGATTACTGACGCATCCGATTCTGAATCCGGCCGCCTGGTTACGATGTTACAGGAAGCAAACCGGTAGCATGGCAGCGGCAATTTTCTCCGCCATGATCGGCTTGCTGATCGCGCTGATCTGGTAGCTGCGGCGAGAGAATTATTCTTTCCCTGTCGGCTTTGGCTCAGATTTCTCTGTCGGTATCACCGAGCTTACCTTGGATACGTAGCGATCCGCCAGCTTCCACGTGTCGCCATCTTTTTTCCACAAGTCGACCACAAAGAACTCGCCGTTCTCATTGGCGCCTTTCTGGGTGGCTTGCTGCAGGCGTTCATACTTCACCACTGCAGCGCTCCCCAGATCGATCACAGACATCTGGTGGATCCCGAACTTTTCCAGGGTAAAGTCTTTGGACATTACCGAATCCACCCAATCTTCTCCGGACATGGTGTCGGCATTGGGTATTTCCACGGCAAAATCATCGGTCAACATGGCAGTGAGGGCGGCTTGATTTTTTTTCTGCACGGCCTGAAGCATCTGCGTCTCAAGGTTGGTAAATACAACCACCTGCCGGGTTGCAGTCTTGATCCGGGAAGTGAGCGGGGGTTTCCACGGCTCTTGTGCCGCCGCCAGCAGCACGGTCACAGCCAAAATCGGGATTACACGCGTAATAAAGGAAACACGCATGAGAACACTCTCCTGGTTCTATTTTAGCGTTTGCATCTTCAGCAAAATAAAACCCGCCCGCAAAAGCGGGCGGGCCACAAAGAATAGCGCTATGCAGCCATTCTGCAATCAGGAATTACAGGTGCTGGACGCACAGGCCGCCGGCAGCATTTTCCCACTGCTGCTGCAGCAACCAGTTGTTGTTGCCAAAGGTCTGGTTATACTTTGCCACCGCAGAGGTGCCCGCCGCGGAGCACAGTCCGTTTGCGTTGCAGGAAGTAACCACCCCGAAATTGAAGTTGCACTTATCCGAATCTTCCTGGCCGGAAGTGTCGAACCATGCATTCAGGTCAGGATCGGTAATCGCTTCAAACTGCTCGTGCGAAATCACATTGATCATGCCATCCGCGCCGCCGACATTTGTCGCCGGGCTGTTGGGGCCGGTGCGCTGTGCTTCGCAACCACTCGGGCAGCGATCCGGGTTTCCTACAAACGCGTACTTGATATCGACTCCGCCCAGCGTTGCACGGGTATGGAAGCCGCAGTATTGCGTGCAGAAGCCCGAAGTTTCATTGATGTTGGAGGAACTCAGCACCATGTAAACGCCGTTCCCGTCACGCGGCAGAGCGCCACTGCTGATGGTATTGCTCACCGTGGTTTGCAGACTGCGGTCACTCAGGTTTTTAGAGCTGCTGACGAAAGCGGTACCCCCCAGAGTCACGTTGCCGCTCACATTGCCGGTGGTGTCACCGTAGGTGGAAGCAACTAGTTCAATGGGGCTGTTGCCCAGCGAGCTGATGAAGTGTTGAACCAGGCTAACCGTGGCCGCTGTGTTAGAGCCTGTGCCGTTCCAATTGCCGTAGAAGATCAGGTAAATCGGAACCGGATTGCCCTTCAGCACCGGGCCGCCGTGATAGTTGATGCCATTGCCCGTAACCACTGCCTGACCGATGGGACCGAGGATGGACGGTAAGGTCTGATTGGGATTGCCGCGATGCGTGTGATTGATGTCATCAGGTACCGGATCCATGGCTGTCTGCCCTGGGTTATCCACATGCTGCTTCAGGGCTTGCGCCGTCAGAAAATTGGCGGCAAGGATCACAAAAAGTAGAACCAAAGCATATTTTATCTTTCCAAGGGAAGCTGTCATTGTTGTGACCTCAAGGGTGGTTGATTTGCCATTCTGTTAAAACGATATAAACAGATTAAGCCGAATGAATAAATCAGAATGGATTTCTGCTAGAAGCCCCGGATGATAAGGCTCGCGCCCCCGTCGACAGTGGACAGAGTCTACTATGAAAATTGTAAAAAACACAACCTATTAAATTTTCTACATCATCGCCGGAAGCTCTTTATTTACTGCAAAATATCCGGGTACTTCTCCTTTTCTGGTTTGCTCTTCAGGGCCGGAAAAGGGCCGCCGATAGATACGGCGGCCTGCCATGTTTAAAGGTGCTGCACGCACTTTCCGCCGGCAGCATTTTCCCATTGCTGCTGGATCATCCAGTTATTGCTGCCGAAGGTCTGGTTATATTTTGCTCTTGCTGAAGTGCCTGACGCCGAGCACAGCCCGTTCGCATTGCAGGTAGAGGTAGTTCCGAAATTGAAATTACACTTATCAGAGTCTTCCTGGCCGCTGGAATCAAACCAGGCGTTCAGGTCCGGATCGGTAATCGCTTCAAACTGTTCGTGTGAGAGCACGTTGATCAGGCCATCCGCGCCGCCCACACCCGTTGCCGGGCTGTTGGGCCCGGTGGACTGAATTTCGCAACCCGAGGGGCAGCGGTCAGGGTTACCGACAAAGGCATACTTAATATCGACTCCACCCAGCGTGGCATGAGTATGGAAGCCACAGTACCGAGTGCAGAAGCCGGACGTTTCGTTGATGTTGGAAGAACTCAGCACCATATACACGCCGTTGGCATTGCGCGGCAGGGCGCCGCTGTTGAGGACATTGCTGACCGTCGTCTGCAAACTGCTGTCACTCAGGTTGGTGGAACTATTCACGGTGGCCACTCCGCCCAGACTCACATTGCCGCTCACGTTGCCGCTGTTATCGCCGTAAGTAGTGGCAACATGCTCAATGGCGCTGTTACCGAGCGTGCTGACGAAATGCTCAATCAGGCTGACGCTGGCTGCCGTATTGGAGCCTGTGCCATTCCAATTGCCGTAGAAGATCAGGTAAATCGGAACCGGATTGCTCTTCAGCACCGGGCCGCCGTGGTAGTTGATGCCGTTTCCAGTGACAACAGCATCGCCGATGGGGCCGGGAATGGGAGCCAGGGTCTGATTGGGATTGCCTTTATGACTGTGGGTAATGTCATCAGGAACAGCGTCCTTCATCGGCGTCTGTCCCGGGTTATCAACGTGCTGGTTCAAAGCCTGCCCGACCAAAAAATTGGCGGCCAATATCACAAAAAGGAAAACGAACTCGAATCTGATCTTTCCCTGGGGAAGTTTCATCTCTATTGACCTCGCTGTTTGGAAAATGTGCTGCATCTGTCAGGAAAAATGAACAGAAGAAGCCGCTACGAATATGAATGTGTTTTTATGATCAAAATTTTTTTGGTTTCAGCAGTCTGTGGGTTGTTCTTTCTGCAGCACGCAGTATCTGAAACCCTGCTCAGTGTTGTGGAAGTGTATCGACACAAAGAGCGGATCGCACCCAAAAGCCCGAAAAATTTCCGAATCTAGAAATGAAACAAGTACGCAGAAATCTAGCAACTCTGCTGTGGGTTTTTGCAACGTGAGTTCTTGCTCTTTAAAGGTGCGTGGTATCGCAAAAAGAGGTCCTCTCTTGCAAACTTCAGGTAAATCATGCCGAGGAATTTCCTGGATGAAAGAGAATTACAGGCTGCTCTTAAGAAATCACAATCTTCTGGTCCCACGGATCTTCGTCGCTGGAAGCAGGCGGCCTTGATCCTTCCCCCGGTTGCTGGACATGCACCGGCATAACCGGCTGCTGTGGCGGGGGTGCCGAGCTTGGTTCCGCCGCCGCTGGTTGCTCCAGGGGTGGGGCAATGGGCCGTGGATCAACTGGCAGCAGGGTGCTGTTTTGCGCTGCCCACTTTGCTGCCAGCCCGTTCAACGGGCTTTTGGTGTTGTATTCCTGGTAGGAGATCATGCGGCCGATGCGGATGATGAGATCGTCAAGCCCTTCAGAAGCGGCCCAGAAATCACCGATGCAGACTGAGCTGTCATCGAAATTAGGATGAAAAACCGGCGTGAGCATGCGGCACTGTGGAGCACGCCGTGGATAACCCAGGGAAAGATTTACTTCCAGAAGATGATCATTGCGTTCCAGAATGGCACCGTTGGCAGCCACGTAAAGACCGCGAATCAGATACTGGAACCGATACAGCTCCGGCGGCATGCCGGCGGTGCCAACCATGCGGATCAAAGGCCATCCGGAGAACCGTTTCAGCAGGGAATCATGGTCCAGTTTCAGCCGGCGAATTCTAGGTGACAACATAAATGTTCAGAAAGCAAAAAAGATATTTCTGGTTACTGTAAACAACAAGACCGCAATACCCACTCCCACCGTTACGTTCCGGGGAATGTTCAGGCGTGGAAAACGATCATAGCGCATTACGCGGTAAAAGCAGAAAATCAACCAGCCAAGAACTACCGGCAGGAGCAAAGTAAACATTGCGTTGTAATGCAGCGCAGCACCCCATTGGCCGTGCAAGAGCGAGTACAAAGCCCGCGTAGAGCCGCAGCCAGGGCAAAGCCAGTGCGTGGCAGCGTAAAACGGACACCGCGGATAAAAACTGTATTGACTGGGAGAAAAGTTATAGACCACTGCCAGTCCGGCAAAGAACGCTGCTCCCAATGCACCGGTAATGATCTTAAGTTTCATCAGCCTTGAGGTGACAAAAATCCGGTTTTCTTCCATTGAGCGATCCGGGACAGGTGGTGCTGCAAATAGAGAATTCCGAAGAAAAACACCATGACGCCGTTCAGCCGCAAGTTGATGGGCTCGGTCGTGTTGTAGTACTCCTCAAGATCACTCTTCATCTGGAACAGGGCCACGAGCACCAGAGCAATTGCGACCAGGGAGACCAGGCCGCTGGCAGGATTTGGTTCTCCATTCATGGCATTCGAAAATCCTCGAATGAACCCTCCACCGAAAGCCACGACCAAAGCAATGATCGCGAAGATGATTCCTTTGCTGTCGGACTTAATCTTCTTGACATAGGCAGCTTCCACAAAAAGCCAAGCCCATCCAAAAAGACCGCAAGTAATTACAGCGATTACCAACACCAGAGCCCAGTGAAAATCCGTAGGCATTGGGCCGACGTTCATCACCGGCATGGGAGCTGCGCTGCCATAAGCGGTTCCCGGACCTCCGTAGACGGTTCCCGTACCGCCGCCTGCATAGACGGGAGCGCTCGGTTGCAGGGGCGGTACCGCGATGGGAATGTTCCCCAGGACCTGCGAAACCGGCATCCAGTCCGTCATGCCTTCGCTGCGTGCCAGGTCAGTAAGCTGAACGTTTCCCTGGGCAACGTAGCGCTGCAGGTCTGCCAGTGTGTAAGGGCCATACTCATTGAGCTGGCGCTGAATGTAATATTTCATTCTCCACCTGAAATGTTTAGTTGAAATCTAGTCCAGTGCTGTCCTTGGTCACAAGGCAAATCTCGATGATTGCCCAGATCCAGGAAACGATTGCAAGATAGCCCAGGGTAAGTACGCTTAGGCAAAGTTGGCCCACAGCTCGTCCTGTATATCCGCCATAAAAGTTGTGGACGCCCAGCGCACCCAGAAAAATCCCCAGCACAATGTACGTGCTGCGGCTTTTCTGTGACCGTCCCTGCATTGCGCCCGGCGCAGGCTGCTGCGCATAGGAATATGGATAACCCGGCTGCGCTCCCGGAGGAGCCGACGGTGAAGCTGCTGCCGGAGCAGCAGCGGCAGCCTGAGACAGCCCCAAAGGCCCACTGTAGATTGATGGTGGATACTGTGGCGCGCTTGTCGCTTGAGGCGCATAAGGCTGAGCCGGCGGCATATATGGCTGGGCCGGCAGTGTTACCGCGCTTAAATCACTTTGCGAAACCTGCAATTTAGGATCGTCGGCAGGAGCGCGCGAACAGCCAAACACAGTGCAGCCTCCGTTTTCCTGATAGCAATCCTCATGGTGCGGAGTGCCGCAGGCAGTACAGAAAACCCGGGCCGGACCGGTCTCTTCAAAAGGCATACGGCAATAAGGACAGACGGGTTCGGCCATCAGCTTCTGTGCCTTTCGCGGAAGTGGAAGGCGTAGCGGCCAATCTGGATAAGATCACCGCTCTGCAGCGCGCGTGTGCGGGCGGGCTGGCCGGAGACAAAGATCTGCCCATCTGCGCGCAGGAAAGTTTGCGCGCCGCGCATCTCAATCACGCCGTGCTGCGGCAGAATGGAGTTGTCTTTAAAGAGGTAGATATCACACTTCTGGTTGCTGCCGATGGTAGTCACAGGCTTGTAGAGGATGAACTGTTTGCCCGCCAGCGGCCCAGCCGCCACATACAACCAGCGGTCTTTCAATGCGCTTTCTACAATTCCGATGGCCACACCCGTGGCCAGGCCCAGCAAACCAAAACCAACGCCCCGGCTGACGCTGCCGGTCCTGGTAGCAAAGCTGATGGGATCAAAGATTGTGCCGCCAAGACCTGCTCCGAGTAAGCCACCCAGGATCCCGTATTTCATTTTGCGTCCGGAGCGGTCCACTAAGCCATACACTATGCCGGCGGCAACACCAAACACGGCCCAGGCAATGCCGCGCACGATCCAAAGCGCAGGGTTGCGGGGGGTTTGAACGCCCATGGAAAAGATGATTTCTCCGCCAATGGCATAGATCAGGTTGGCACCGAAGTCAAAGATGAAGCCAAAAACAAATCCCAAGGCCAGCGAAAGAAGCCCGCGAATCGCGGCTTTTTTGCCGGAGCGCTCAACAATGCTTTCCGCAACCCCCAGCCCCAGGCAAGTAAACATGACAACAAACGGAAGGATGAAAATGTTTCCCCAGCGATTTGTGGTATGTGAATCAAGGAAGAATGGCTCACAGATGCCCCATCCGATGATAGAGCCCAATAATCCCGCTGCTCCCAGATAGAACCAACCCTGAAGAAAAATGCTTCCTTTTTCTTCCGCTACAGCGGCAGGGCCTTCAGCGGAAGCAGCAATATTGCCGTATTGTTTTGCTCCGGCAACCGCAACTGCGCCGCTGGTCAGGGCTTCGGTTCGGACTTCCACTTTGGCCAGGTCTTCCAGCGTGATCTTCAGGGCCGGCTTATCGTCAGTGTTTGGCATTGTTTCCTTTTTGCGCGGGAGTTTGCTCCTGCTTCGGATTTTGCGGTGATTTTGCCGGGGTTGGCGCAACCTGGACCTGCGGCGCGGGTGAAGCCTGCCCTTGCGGTGCCGGCGAAGGCTGGGCCGGGGGCGCGGGCGAGACTTGATCTCCAGGCTGAGTCTGCCCCTGGACGGAAGGAGATGCGGGCGCGATTCCCAACTGCGGCACAAGGTGCAGCAGCAGCTCCTGACAGCGTAGCGGCTGCCACTGCAATTGCATGCAGGTGTCAATCATGCCCTGAATCTTCACATCCGCAGCCATAGACCGCAAATAAAAACCACCCGCTACTCCCAGGACCACGGCCAACAGATATCCCAGGGCAATGCTTGTCCAACGCACCCATGCCGGTTCCTCGGTGGCGCGATTTCCGCCAACCTTGACTATGGGATCAAGCCCAGCGTCTTCATCTTCGTAGTCGTTAGAGACAGAGCCGGAGGCGCTGACATCGATGTTTTGCAAATATCCGACGCGAATGGCGGTCAGCTTTTCGATCTTTTCTCCCACCCAGCCAAAGCATCCTTCCTCGTCGGTGTGCGGATCGTAAACCCACGCCACCTGCTGCGGATTGGAGAAGAAATTCTGCTGGATAAACAGATCATGCTCAGAGAGGAACACGCCAAAGCCGGGATGGGAGTGATACCAGCCCACAATTTTCTGGTCGGGATATTCTTTGTCCTTGATCTTGTAGATGTGTTCCCAGGTGTCCTGAGTGAAGGTGACATGAGCGCCACCCTGCGCGGCGTTATTACCCTGAATACAGGCTTCAACCATCATCCGCTCGTGCTCCGTGCTGCCGATGAGAACGCCGCAGACCTCGGCCTTCATGGAACTACGGGCGTGCTGGCGGATTTTGCGCGCGACTTCAGCTTCCATTACCACCACAGGTTGGGTGGATACCCTGATTTTTACTTTGGCAGCCTTTGCCATCAGTGTGACGCTCCCATCGCCATCTGGCCCAATACCTGTTTTCTATCGCCCGCGATCAAATATGCAATCTCACGCTCGGCAGATCGGGCTGAGAAAACATCAAAAAGAGGAAGCCCAAGCTGGTCAAGAGTGCGATCGCCAAACGTCTCTGTGCCGGAATAGCTGTGCGCGGTGATCACAGCGCGCATCTGTCCGCAGGCGGCGCACTTGCCGCGGGCATAAGGCACCGTGCCTACGGCCGCGAACAACTCTTCTTCCGCGCCGCAGCCCGGACATGCCAGCTTATGAATAACGTCACGGCTGAACTCAACCAGAACATCTTGTGAGCCAAGCTTCTGCCGTGCATTGGCCAATAGTTGCCGCAGGGTCAGCTCGCGCGAGGTTTCCTCCAGCGAGATTACCTCTGCAAATGTATGGTGGCTCATGCAGTCTGCGTTTTCAGTGTATTCAACGCGGTAAGAAGTATGGTTGAGCCCTTCAAAGATAAAACCCTTGCCTGCCAGCACCGGCAGGCCGTGCAGCAGCTTAACGGCTTCCTGCACCTGCAGGCCGGCAATAATTGACGAGATGGTTGGAGTAGTGGCGACCTTGCCTTCGGTATCGCTCTCAAGCGCCAGCAGATTGCAGGACATGCGCTTGTTCAGGATGGCCCAATCCGTTTCACCCAGCGTGCATTCATAGCAAGGCGGCTTTCCAGCAATAAAGAGCCGTGCCACGCCATTGATGCCTTCAATCGCGCCATCAATCCAGGGCTTGTTCATCTTCCAACAGGCTCGATTAATCCAGAGCCTGGCCTCGCGATTATCCAGACCAGCCAGCACAACGTCTGCCCAGGCAAAAAGTCCCAGACCCAGGCCATGAACTACATTCGCGGTAATGGCATGAACGCGGGCCTCAGGAAAAATATTGCTTACAGCTTCAGCCGCAACATCCGCTTTACGGCGGCCAACATCGGTGGCGCGATAAAGAATGCTGCGCGAGAGGTTGGAAGCTTCAATGGAATCGAGATCGACCACCACGATATTGGCAAAGCCGAGCAGAGCAAGGTTCTTGAGAATCTCATTGCCCAGCGCGCCGGCGCCGATCACCAGCACATGCGCCGAGCGCAGCTTTTCCTGGTCCCACCAGCCGATGAGACGAAAGCGGCTGAAGCGCTCGTCATTCTGCACAGAATGCGCTGCGCCTCCGGCCGGCGATGCCACGGACTTGCTCATCGCGCTCCTGCGGTGATTTCCGGCTGCAAGCGCAGAATGTCGCCATCTTTCACGGCGGCGTCGGCCAGGGTTTGCGAGTCCTGTACCTGGCGGCCTGAGTTTTTGTGGTGAAATTTGTAGCTCAACGGAGCGCCATCCGGACCGTTCTGGGGAAGCTGCAGCTTATCCACCAGCACGGCGATAATGCGGTTGGCCGGAGCATCGTCCGGCAGTTCCACCGGGACGCGCTTGTTCTCCGTTGAATCGTAAACGGTTACAGTAATGTTTGCCATGTGATTGAAATTTTCCTATCGTGCAGCTATTGACTCCGCCGGCCCCGTGCGCACCTTGGCGCGGTGCACAAAGTCAGAAAGCAGATTTTTGGGCGCGCCGCTGCCGCTCACCATCTCCCAGTCCTGCTCATGCAGCAACGCATCAGTACTGACGGCGAAATTCAGGTTCTCTGCATCCGGGTCGGCCGCGCTCGCCACTTTAGAAGTGACGATCCCAAGCAGATTGCCATACTCATCATAGACCGGGCCGCCGCTGTTGCCCGGGCTGATGGGCGCTGAAACCTGCAGGATGTCATTGCCCGGAGTGCGAGAAACGATGCCATTGCTTACAGAAAAATTCAGGCCTTCAGGGTGGCCGATAACAAAAATCTTCTCGCCCATCTGCACGCTGCCATAGGTAGCCACAGGCTGAGTAAATTCAGCGTCGCCGGAATGGCGCTCCAGCCAGAGCAGCGCCATATCGAACCGCTTATGGCGGCCCACCACCTGCGCTGATGCCCAGCCGTTCATGCCCACGGAAACCATTACTTTTTGCATGCCCTGCTTCGTTCTCCAGCCTTCACCATCAGCCACGTGGCGAGCAGTCGCCAACAGGTAGCCGTGAGAATCGGCATGGAGAATCAGGGCCGCACCCAGCAAGCCGGAAGTCCCATAGGACTGCTGAAACCAACGTTTCGCGCCAGGTGAGGCCATCAGCACGAGCGGCTTCAGAGTCGAACTCAGTTCCACGCTGGACATTGCTTTGCTGGTTGGGAGCGTAGGGAAGTTGCTGCGTTCGTCCAGATCAGTCAGGGCCGAGCTGATGGCGTCTGGTGTGGGACCAGGAATGGAATATAAAACGACTGCAAAAACCGTTGATAAGAACCCACTGATAATGAGCAAGGTTAAAAGATAAGAGGCCCACGTCTGCCGCACACGAGGCGCTTGCCCGCGCACCGAGATGCGCAAGACCAGAGCGACCAGGCATAACAACGGCAAGACAAGAACCAGTGGCGACAGCAGCAACCGCGCCCAAAGCGGTACCGGATTAGGTACTTTCGGGCGTACTTCCGGCGCGCTCTGCACAGGTATCTGCGCCTGGGCAACTTCCTGAGTGGTAATAACAATAGGATCCATGAAGCTCGTTTTAGTTCACACCTGGGGGAGTCAATGCGGTGGTGAATGATTCAAAATAAACTGGAAGGCTCATTTTTATAATGGTTCCAAAACCAAATCAAGGAAAACCTTCAAACTTTAGAGACAGGTAGTGTACTGTGGGCCTTGAACAAAAGCAGCCGGGAGAATGCCTTAGCTCTCCAGCTTTTAACCTCAGTTCGCGTTTTTGTAGAGTTCCGTTGAATTGAGAGCCCGAATCCATCCCATCCCCAGCCCCGCTTAAGCATGAATCGCAAAGAGTGTTACTGCGGCAGATACCTGCCTCTTTCCAAGGAATCAAGCTGTGAAATTTGCTTTTTTCTGGTAAGAAGAGCGCTTCTGGTGTTAAATGAAATGCCTTTATAGGCCGGGATTGGAATTTGTTAATTATCGTCAGGAGCCGCAGTTGTTGTGCAGGAACACAACTCCTCGGCCATGAAAGTGCATAATCTGTCTTATAATGTCAGGCAAAAAATGGAAACAAATTTAAGAACCGACAAATTGCTCGATCAGATTGGCTGGAAGTTGCTGAACGAGCTACAAATCAATGGGCGTCTTTCTTATGCAGAATTAGGACGACGCGTAGGCCTTACCACTCCGGCCGTGGTAGAGCGCGTAAAACGTATGGAAGAGGCCGGCATCATCATTGGCTATCACGCCGATATTGATCCAATGAAAGTTGGAATGCCAATTACGGCCTTCATTCGTATGTCAGTGGTAGGCGATGTCTTTACCCGCATCACCGCAGTTGTCAAGAACTCGCCTGAAGTGGTGGAATGCCACCGCGGCACCGGAGCGGACTCATTCATCATGAAGGTGCATGTGCGCTCCGTTGAACATCTGGAAGCCCTGATTGACCGGCTTACGCCCTTCGGCACCACATCAACATCCATTGTTCTCTCGTCGCCAGTGGAAAAACGCGCCATCAGCCGCATGGACGAAGCCCCGCTCACGGCACAAACAGCGCAGGCAGCACAGAGGAAATAAAAAGAGATCGCCACAATCACCGGTGACGGCGATTACTTCTGTTTCGCGCGCTCATATTGCAGTGGCCACTTGATGTCGTGACCCAGAGCGCGTGCCGCCAGCAGAGGCCAATAAGGTTCGCGCAAAAATTGGCGGGCCAAAATCGCAACATCGGCCTGGCCTGAACGGATGATCTGATCGGCTTGTGCAGGATCAGTGATCATGCCCACCGCGCCGGTCAGCACTCCGGCTTCACGGCGTACTTTTTCCGCGAACCCAACCTGGTATCCCGGACCGACGGGAATTTTTGCGCCAGCTACGGTGCCGCCGGACGAACAATCAAACAAGTCCACACCCAATGGTTTCAGCGTTCGCGCCAACTCCACTGATTCTTCCACGGTCCAGCCGCCTTGCGCCCAATCCGTGGCAGAGATCCGCATCCAAAGCGGATATTTTTCCGGCCAGACTTTTCTCACCGCATTCACTATTTCACACGCGAGGCGCGTGCGGTTGGCGAACGAGCCGCCGTACTGGTCTGTGCGCCGATTACTTAGAGGTGAGAGAAATGAATGCAGCAGATAGCCGTGAGCGCCGTGCAGCTCAATCAGCTTTGCGCCGGCAGCATCAGCACGGCGCGCTGCGTCGGCAAAAGCTTGCACGATGCCTGCGATCTCAGCCATGCTCAACGCCCGCGGAGTCTGGTAGCCTTCTGTAAATGGCAGAGCGCTGGGCGCAAAGATCGGCGTCCATCCACCTTCAGCAGGAGTAATAGGCTTGCCGCCATTCCAAGGCTGATTGGTGCTGGCCTTTCTTCCGGCATGAGCTAGTTGGATTCCAGGTATAGCACCTTGCCCAGCGATAAAAGTAAATGCACGCTGCAGCGGCTCCACGTGAGCATCACGCCAAATGCCGAGGTCCTGAGGGCTGATGCGGCCGTCAGCGGTCACGGCCGTAGCCTCAGCAATTACAGCCGCAGCGCGCCCCACAGCCCGGCTTCCCAGATGCACAAAATGCCAGTCAGTGGCCAGACCATCTTGGCAGGAGTACTGGCACATGGGAGAAACCACAATGCGGTGCGGCAACTCAACATCACGGATTTTGAGCGGTTCGAACAGGTGAGCCATAGTTTGAGTTTGTATTGTAAAGGGTGGACCACAGCAGAGACGCCAAACCGCAGAAATGTGCAAAGCATTTCATTTTCCTGCGGGACATGAACCTTGGAAGTATCACTCTAGGAAGTTTTGCCTGTTGTAATTTTGGGAAAAATAAGTCAAATTTGGCACATGGCGCCCAAGAATTACCGAGACGATTGGGGAACGGGCGCGCGCGAAGGTTATGAGGACCGTGGCGCGTTTCGCCCGCAACGTGCACAGAAAAAACAACCCGGCAGCCCACTGCTGCGAACTCTAGGCGGCATCGCGATTGTGGCTGGAATTTGCTGGGGAGTATTTCTAGTTACTTCCAATGGCAACTCCGTGAGCGCGTTGCAGCAGAACCACGGCCCTATTGCGGTCATTGCCCTGGGAGTGGTCGCCTCAGTGCTGGGAAAATATCTGCGCTGATAGAGCGCTACTGAATTGGCTTTTCGACCGAATTACCGTGGGAGCTCTGCTTCTGCGGCGAATCCACGAACAACACTACGCTGTAAAACCTGCGCTCACTGATTCGTGTAATATCCTTCACGCGCCTGCACAACTAAATCCTTCTCCTTGGTCTTGAGGCTGATCTTGTGATAGCGCCCTTCGGCATCAACAGGGTCAGGCGTGTAGCCCAAGTTGTATTGATTGCGCAGATCTTCCTCGATGGCTTGGTAAATCTTCTCAATGGGCTGCTTTTTGGATACTTCAAACAGACGCCCGCCGGTTTCCTTGGAAATCTGTTCCAGAATTTTCTTGCCGTCAGGGCGTGATTCCTGGGGAAATCTGGCGCCGCCGCGGTGGCGTCCCATGCTGCCGCCATACCCGCCTCGGCCAAATCCTCCGCCGCCAAAGCTTTCATCATCGTCCTTAAAGAGGATGGAATAAACCACGGTATCGGCCTTCTGCGTGGTTGCGATTGCGGTTTCCAGGCTCTCCTTGCTGCCTCTGTCCGCACCGTCAGAGAGGATGATAAGGGCCTTGCGGCCTTGTTGTTTTTTCATCAGCTCATCCGAGGCAAGATACGCCGCGTCATAAAGCTCTGTGCCGCCGCCAAAACCATGATGACGGCCATGGCCTCGTCCACCCGGATATCCGCCACCAACCCCGCCCTGATTGCCGCTGTCGTTGTTGCTGGAATCATATTGCCCAATCTGCAGCGCCTGCAGGGCAGACTCAAGTTTTTGCCGGTCGGCTGTAAGGTCCTGCAGCAACTCCACCTCATGATCAAAATGGATCACGAATGCCGCGTCCTTGCTCTGGTGCAACATCTGGTCAAGAAAGCTGTAACTGGCATGGCGTTCCTGCTCCAGCACGCGCCGCTGGCTCAGGCTGGTATCCACCAGCAAGCCGAGCGTGAGCGGAAGATCGGTCTCACGGGCAAAGTAACGGACAGTCTGTGGATGGCCATCTTCCTCCAGCAGAAAATCGTCTTTGCTCAGATTGTTGATGATCTTCCCGTGCTTGTCGCGGACCGTTGCCGGCACGTTTACCACCTTTACCGTGACCTTGAGCGATGGCGGTTGGTCAGTATTTGGCGTGGCGGCTTGCTGGCCCCATAAAACGGCACAGATAAAGACAAGACAGACGAGGATGAGCGTGGTTTTCCCAGACATTTGGTTTCCCTTAAGCCCTGCCCCGGACAACCTGCCCAGAAAAAGGCTGTTTTGAACATGAGCAGCTCTATAGAAAATGGGAACATAAGGCAGTCTGGCCCAGCGTAAAGAGCGTGTAAAACCCCTGTAAAGAGAAGGTTAGGGATGAATGCCGGCAGCAGCCGGATCAATCTGCCCACTTGGCTAGTGAACATGTTCAAAATTCTTCTTGACACCGAACCAGAGCAGGCATATCTTGTATTTGAACACGTTCAAATTACTAAAAAGGAGCACTTACCCATGTACAGCAAAGAAACGACCATCGTTGTTACGTATCTTGTCTATCTACTGATCAGCGTTACCCTCACGATTTGGGTGGCCAGGACCCTGCACAAACGCGGCGCCATCTTCCTGGTGGATGCGTTCCAGGGCAATGTGGAGCTGGCGGCTTCAGTCAACCATCTGCTGGTGGTGGGCTTTTACCTGATCAACATTGGCTTTGTCGCGCTGGCCCTGAAAAGCGATGCGGTCATTACCAATTCGCGGGCAGCAATCGAGCTGCTGAGTGACAAGCTGGGCTTTGTCCTGCTCACGCTGGGCGGCATGCACTTCTTCAACCTGCTGGTCTTCTCGCGGATTCGCGCACATGGAAAGAACGCCGGCCCGCGGCGTCCTCCGGTAGCGCCCGATGCAATCCTGAAAGTGGCGGTGCCGCGGTAATTCAAAACAGCGCGGCTGAAGGTGTGACTGTGATTTGCCGCTGAACTGATGAAAGCCTCTTGGTTGACTTGACGAACGCTTTAGCGACCAAGACTGAATTCTTAGCAGCAGAAGAAGGCGATCGCGGAAAAAAGTAAAGGTGAATTATGGAAAAGCTGTATGTGCTATATGATCCGAAATGCGAGCTGTGTGAGCGCCTGAAAGACTGGCTGCTCATACAGCGGAGTTGGCTGGGACTGTGCATGGTCCCGGCCGGGTCAGAGCGGGCGCAGAAAATGTTTCCGGAGTTGGACAAGGTAGCCACCTGCAACGATCTCGTTGTGGTAAGCGACGAGGGCGAGGTTTACCTGAACAACGCCGCCTGGATCATGGCGCTCTATGCTCTGGAAGACTATCGCGACTGGGCCTGCCGGCTGGCGCATCCGATGATTGCGCCATTTGTGCGGCAGGCCTGGGAGATGATTTCCAAGAACCGCCATACCATTTCACGCTGGCTGAGCCATGGCCGCCCGGAGGAAATAGCGGGTGAGCTGCGCAAAGTTCCGCTGCCGGCGTGTGCCGTAGCGGAAGGAACCGTGCGAGACTATCTGCGATGAATATACCTGCAATGAAAGTGCGTCCTACACCGCGCGCGGAAGATACGCGCCGGCGGATTTATGAAGCTGCGCTGGAGCTTTTCCGCGAGAAGGGCTTTGAGCAGACAACCATGCGCGATATCGCGGCCAAAGCCGGAGTGGCGCTGGGCGGAGCCTATTACTACTTCTCGTCGAAGGAAGCCATTGTCCTGGCTTTCTACCATGAGATGCAGGAGAGCAGCCATGACGCCGTTCTTGAGGCCATGGCCGGCCATAAGAAGCTGAAAGACCGCATCCGTTGTGTGCTGGAGAAGCGTTTTGCCCTGCTCACGCCGAACCGCAAGTTCTGTGATGCGCTTTTCCGCCACGCTCCTGACCGCGATGATCCGCTCTCGCCTTTTAGTGAAGAGACGCGGCCCATCCGTGAGCGATCCATTGAGCACCTGCGCGCGGCGCTTGATGGCGGCGACGTGAAAGTTCCGCCTGACCTGAAGCCGCAACTTCCTTACCTGCTGTGGCTGTACCAGATGGGGCTGATCCTGTTCTGGCTGTATGATCGCTCACCGGGACAGCAGCGCACGGAAAAGCTGATGGAGAAGAGCCTGGGCCTGCTGGTGAGCCTGTTGCGAATCTCCGGCCTGCCGCTGATGAAGCCGCTGCGCAAGACCGCGCTGGAGTTGGTGGAAACAATGGCAGGGTAGGCGGTGTCTGAAGATCAGCTATGATTTTGACCGGCAGCAAACTTATGAGCTTACGATTTCTGCTTCTGATCTGTGTATTGTTAGGTTCACTCCCGGCCATCGCGCAAAAGGACCGCAGCTATACCGCGAGAGATCAACTGAACCAGGGCGTAGCGTCTTACCGGGCTGCAGATTATGAGGGCGCCATTGAGCACTTCAATCTGGCAGTCCACTGGGACCCTGAATTGACAGTGGGCCATCTGTACCTGGCTACAGCCTACGCCCAGCAATATGTTCCCGGAGTCGAGACTCCGGAGAATGTTGCCATGGCGACAAATGCTGTAGAGCAGTACAACGAGGTCTTGCGGCGCGACCCGACCAGTATTACGGCAGTCAAGGGAATTGCCTATCTCAACATGCAGATGAAACATTTTGAAGAGGCCAAAAAGGGCTACGAAAGAGCGGCAGCAATCGATGACAAAGACCCGGAAAACTTTTATTCGGTTGGCGTGATCGACTGGACGATCGTGTACCGGAATGTCACGGAAGAAAAGGGCAAGCTGAAATCGAAATCCGAGTACGCATTGATGCTTTCATCGGCATGTTCCGGAACGCGGGAAGAAAATCTTTCGACCCTTGAAGACGGAATCGCCATGCTTACCAAAGCGATTGACCTGCGCAAGAATTACGACGATGCCATGGCGTATCTGAATTTGTTGTATCGCCTTCGGGCCGATCTCGAATGTAAAGATAAAGTGGCGCACGCTGCAGATATCAGGCAAGCAAACCAGTGGTCTGATCTGGCAATGGCAGCGAGAAAAAGAAATGCCGAGAAAGATCAGGGCGTATCGGACAGTCCCCGCTGATAACTTCGCCAGGTAAACCACGCAACACTTCCAATCATGCCCGCCCACGCAATCAGCCGCGTGATATTGCCGATCTGAATGGCATGAGGAAGTACGCCCAGGCTTGAGAAGATCCGCACCCAGTCATGCTGGGCTTCATCGGCCGGGGCGCCGACTGTGACCAGAGGCAGCTCCTGGCGCAACGCATCAGCCATATAGGTGGCCACGCCGGTGAGGCTGTGGAAGAAGGCGAAGGCGCAAAAAGTTGTTCCGGGCAGCTCTTGCCGGGCGGCAAAGCTCACGGCCAGCAGCGCAGGAACAATCAACTGCAGCAGCGTTCCGCCCCATAGACCAAGCGTCTGGCCAAACCAGCCGAAAAGAAGATGCCCGCCTTCATGGATGGGCAGATGCACATTATCGAGCAGCGTCAGTTGGCCCCAATGGAACACCAGATAGAGAAGCAGCAGCGCGTAGAAGACCATCCACGCAAGAAGCTGCGTTCGAGGGACCGGTTTCCACTCAATTTCCGGAAGGCGCATCCAAGCCATGGATACCACACGGCGGGCGCAATTCAGCAGGCAAACTCTGCCGCAGGCGTTACTTTGGAGTGGCTTATCTTTGCCATAAAAACCCTAACCCTACCACGGATAACACTGATCACACTGATTTACACGGATAAGAAAAGCTCAAATCAGGAGCATTTTTTTGATTTGTAAATCCGTGTCATCCGTAAACACAAGGTCCCTCCGCTCTACTCGCGCGCTGATCTGCCCATTCACGCCAAAACCGGGCGAGAATGGGGGCCCTGACTTGCGTGCGCTCGCCTACGAGCGTCGGAATGACGAGTTTAGGGATACAGCAAACCCTAAAATGGTTTAAAGAAATCTGCAAGGCTTGGGAAACATCTGGGCCAGGAATACAATCCCACGTAATTGTGAGGGACCCTCATCATGCGTGAAAGCAGGTTCAGGTTGGGAGTGTTGTTCGCCGGCATTGTGTCTTTTAGCTGGGTGAATGCGCCCGCACAGCAAATTCAAGATCGGCCACAAAGACCGGCGGGCAGCGCGGAGGGATCATTGGCGGTTGCAGCCACAGTGGTTTCTTCAGCGGGCCTGGTCATTGGACCGGATGGACGACAGCGGCTTATCGTCGCGAATTCTGCTGCGGGGCCGGCAGACAATGGATCGTATCTGCAGGTTGTGAAGGATGGGCAGCGTGCGCCGGCAGCCGATGGGAAAGCGGTTTCCGCGCCGCCGAAGCCGAAACAGAAGAAGCCTTGATTTTGCCGGGCGGCTGCTGGTGCGCTTGTGCCGCCGCCACATGCTTTACCGGGCTGGCGTTGTTTACGGGGCCGGCGTTGTGAACCGGCATTACTGCCGGCCTGGGGCCCTGGCTGGTTTTAGCCAGGGTAGTGCTGACGGCCTTGTGCTGCGAATTCGTCTTTGCGCCGGCAGTTACCGGCTTACGATGCTGATTTGTTTTGGCGGCCGCAGCAACGTGCACGTTGCGCACACTGGGCTTGCGAACCTTTGCCCGCTTGGGATTGACCACCTGAAGAGTCGGCGGGCATAGGGGTTCCACTTTTTTATTTCCTACTATCGGCTGCGCTGCGCCCGGTGCAGGTTTCACTTCCTTATTTGCCGGTGGATGCACAACAGTGCTGGCGGCTGGATTCGCCTCAATTCCTGCGGTTGGCTGCTCGTCACTTTCAGGTCTCGGTTGTATCCCGCTTTCCGGCATCAGGTGCGCGTCATTCAGGGCGACAGCCGCATTCTCATTAAGAACGCCGGCAGGTTTCACTGAAGCTTCTTTGGCCCCAACATTCAAATCGATATCGCGAAGGTTGATGGGCGCAGGCGTGAGAACAACAGTGCGCGTGATCTCTTTGCCTTCGTACTCGGTTGAAACCGTGAAAGTCCCGGCCGGAAGATTGCGGAAGATGTAGCCGCCGCTGGCGCCGGTCTTTACCTCAAGCGAACGCTCCTTCAAGCGGACAATGGCGCCTTCAAGCGGAACGGTTTGCAGCTTGCTCTTGTCATACACCAGCACGCGCCCTGCAATGGAGCGCAACGCACGCACCGTAAACTGCGTGCTGGCCGGCTTGCCCGGCTCAACCGTGACCTTCTGGGAAGAAAGGTCCTGCAATGAATATCCCGGCGGAAAAGAGTCAGGCAACGTGGCCACGGAATAATCGGCAGGTGGAAGGCCGGTGAAAGCGAATTTTCCGGTGCCTCCGGTGGTCATGCGCCGGGTGACTTTTTCACTCTTCAACTCCACGGTAATGCCACCGATGCCGGAGCCGGAATCGTCAAGCACAAAGCCAAAGACCTGGCCCTTGGCGAAGTTGACGCCAAAATCGACACTGGCGTTCATGTCAGTTGTGGCGGGTGAATCTGTTGTATAGAAGAAGGGTTCGTCACTCTGGAGATGCGCTTCAACCCGATGCACGCCAAAAGGCACGTGATGGAAGGAGTAAAAACCGCTGGCATCGCTGTGCGTAGTGCGCTCATCGTCCAGCCGCACTTCCACGCCCGCGAGCGGCGGCGACTGCGGATTATAGATTCCGGTGGAGTCGTCGTCGCGAAAGACGTGGCCTTCAATCATGCCGTGGCGTCCGGGAAGAAGCAGAGACGGCACAGAATAAAACTTGCGCTGTAATGAGACGCTGAAAATCGGATGCGTATCCACAGTGCCGAGATTTGTAGTGCGCACGAGCGCAGCAGAACCTACGATATTGGTGTTGGCCCCGAGCCGCTGGCCATAGCTCACAGTGGCCGTGGTAAGGATAAAATTGTTGCCCTGGAGCAGCTCAGTATTGCTGTGAAAAAACGTTACATCCACCTTGCGGCGGCCCTGGTTGCGCGAGATCCAGCTCATGGTGGCGCTGGTGTCATTGCGGGCAGGCGCAAGGTTCACGGCAAAGACGTTGGTAAAGCCAAGAAGCTGAAGCAGCGCGGTATTGCGCAGCAGGTCAGCCAGTTGTTCCGGGCTGGTGGCCACAATCCCTGCGCGGTCAAGCGCATCCTGCAGGCCGGGTATCTGGGAAAAAATGGCAGCCAGCGTGGGCACCTGAACATCGTGCCGGAAGAAGCCGCTCAACTGGAAGTTGCCCATGGAGCCGCGCGCATTTACGGCATAATCATTGCCGCCGCCACCGCCTTCAATGTTTACAGTGCGCTGGTATTGAAAGCCAGTGCCGAAGTGGCGGGTGGAGTAATCAATTCCGGCGGGCAAGTTGATGGTGGAAATGCGCGAACCGAGAGGAATTTGCGACTGGAAGGTGGCAAAAGCGCCGCCGCCGCTCAAGGTGAAATTCCGGTTCAGACGGTAATTGAGCAGTGCGCTGGTGGTGAATGTGCTCTGGCGCAGCGTGGGCAGGTTGAAGTCTGATTGGTTCAGGTCAAGGCTGGCATAGAACTTGTCATTGAGCTTGCGGCTGGCGCTGAGATCGGCGAAGGTCCCGTGCTGGTTGTTGACGGCGAGAGAAGCGAAATTGCGCGACTGGATACGGAGATCGCCAATGATGTGGTTGCGCTGATCGTCATAACTGCCGCGCGCAGCAAAACCTACCCCGTGGCTTGCACCTATTTCCGCCAGAAAATTTCCTTTGTCAGTCAGCTTGAGCCGGTAAACAAGCGAGCCTACCGCACCATTGGTGGCCACGGAGAGTTGGCTGGCAGGGTTCTGGAAGTAATAAGCATTGGCTTCAAGAGAGTTGGCATGGTCAATGCGAAACAGGCGGGAAATGCCGGCGGTGTATTCGCGCTCAGTGGAAAGAAACAGCCCCTGGAACATGGCAACCGAGGTAAAGCCCCCGTGGAACTCCCATGGTCCGTGGCGCAGATGAAAACCGCGAACCAGATAATTATCGAGCGTGAGCGGTGAATTGATGACGCTCTTATCGAGAAAAGTTATGTCGGTATTGGGGCGGCCAATCTCATAGGCCAAAAATGGAAAGCCTACTGTGGAGGCAGAGGAATTGGAAGAAAACAGATTGGCATTCACCACCTGCATGCGCGTGAATGACTCACCCTGGGTGCGTTTGAGCTCAAGCGAATTGGTGATCTGGTTGGGGTCAGAGTTATAGCGAAACTCATAGGTGCCGACCTCTGCCGCGTTGCGGTTTTCAGGCGGCTCAAAGCCCGGCGGCAGTATGGGCGGCGGCACGGGAACAGTGACAGCGAGAGTCTGAACGCCGGCAGCCGTCACCACCACAATGCTGGCGGAGCCGGGGCCTTTACCGATGATCTCTACCAAGCCGTTGGTGGCAGAAGCTTCAACGATGGTGGAATCAAGAGAGTAGGCAGCCGTTGCTCCAGCAACAGACAGGTCTACGGTCTTCTGGTAGCCAACGGAGATTGGGGCATTTGCCCCGCTGACAGAGGTGGCGTGCGCGGTAGATGCCGGAGCTTGTCCCTGGACCGCAACTGCAGCAGCGGCCCACAGGAAAAGGAGGCTCCAGCAAACTTTCATTTTTGCGGCACTTCAAAGGCGCCTTCACTGGTGAGCGTCTTGCCTTCAAATTGGTACGAGCACAGGACGCGATATTTGCCCGGAGCAAGGTCAGATGGATACTCGGCGGAAAATTCCAGCCGCTCGCCAGGCAGAAGGCGCTGGGCCGCAAACGTGGCTTTGCCCACCAGAGATCCGCGGGCGTTAAGCAGGGCTGCCGTACCTTCAGGAAGCGCCGGCTCTGCGCCGGTGTTGGCAATCCACTGGACAATGGTCATGTTGGCCGTGTCACTTGCAGGATTCACGCGCACGGCTTCCGGTTGCAGCTTGACGTTATTGGTAAGGTTGAAAGTGAGCAGGGTGCCCAGAGAAGCCGTCATGCCAACAGAGCTGGTAGAGGTGGGCAGCTTGTCTGTGCCGCGGAACATAGCCACCACGGCGCGAACATCGGTTTGCGCCGGCAAGGTCAACCGGACATCCACCGAAGCGGAAGAAAATGATTTGACGACCACCGTCTGTTGAGAAAAGACAGCGGTCGCGGCGATGCTGTTCGGCGTTTCACCAGCGGGAACGAAGATGCGCTTTCCATCTTTGATGAGCACATCTTCAGCCACCAGATCAAAGGCAAAATCGCGGCCGGTCTGATTGGTGAGAGTGAGAGTCTGCGTGAGTCCCTGGCCAAAATTACCTTTCGCCATGATGACAGCAGGACTTAGAGAAATGGATGGCTTGGAGGCTTCAGGAGCAGAGGCAACGGCCAGCGGCGCCGGATTCTGGGCGGCAGCAGAAGGCACGGCCTGAGCATGCATGAATCCCGAAAAACAAAGCGCGCTCAAGCCAAGGAAAAGTTGCACACGCAAAAATGCCTGTGCTGCTTTAATTGGGGATAACTTGAAAAATAATCGCATTGTTCAACTGAGAATTCTTCTCCGTCAATGAAGTTGGAACTTCAATCTCCAGACGGTGTATGAACGTTGGCCCAATCCGCACCTGGCTTTGTACCATTTGCGGCAGGGTTTCCATGGTGATTCCGTCTAACCGGAAGGTATAGGCGGAATCAGGTGCAGCCAGAGCGGCAAGGACAGTGGCGGTGGTGGCGTGCTGCGAACCATCCTGAATGCTCAGGCCGAATTTGGTTGATACAACAAAACGCCCAGAAAACTTCTGCACCCGGACGTTGCTGGTTTGTGCTCCCGCGGCCTGGGAAACCGTTCCCAGATTCATGCCGCGCTGGCCGGAGGAACCGCCCGCTAAGGCGACTCCATCCGGCGCGCTAACAAAACTCACTGAAATTGAACCTTCAGTGTCAGATCGCATGGAAACAGCGGTGGAGGCGCGCTTGCTCGTGCCTTTGCCTTGTGTCCACCCGTTAACGGAGAGGGAGGAACCAAGAAGCAATAACGGCAGGACGAAACGCATCAGCCCGATGTAACACCCCCACCTAGCTCTAGTTCTTTCCACTATTCCCATGTATCCAAGCTCAGCCAATTCAGTAAATCCCTTAGTTGGCGGTAGCAGTGTAGTTAATGGTATTGCTGATCAAGGTTCCGCTAGCCGTGGCGAAAGGAACCGTAATCGCGACCGGGAAATTGGTTCCAGTTACTCCACCATACGCGCCAGTGGCGGTCACAGTGGCAGCAGAAGCGTTGGTAACGGCAACGCCACCCACGGTCCAGTTATTGACGGCGTCTGCCGCGCCGAGCTGTGCTTTCAGCGTGTAATTGGCGCTGGCGGAGTTGGTCTTGCTGACCAGAACGTCAACGGCGGAGCTAACGGTAAAGCTGTTGGCAGCCGTGGTGCGAACTACGCCGGCGGCAACTGCGCCGAACGCGGAAACGTTACCGAACGCCAGAGTGGCAGCGTTGGTGCCTGCACCGGATGAAAGCGCAACGCCAGCGGCGTCAGAGTTGAAAACAAGCTGGATCGAGCCGTTCACTGTGGCGGTCACGGTGAGCGTGCCGGATGCGGTTTGTGCGACGGCGCCAGACGAAATCATCATCAGTGCCGCAAAGATGGTCAAGATCATTACTTTCTTCATTGTGTTCCTCTCCTCTTTTTTCTTGCAGAATTTATTACTGCAAAAATTCGTACTTCTAACCTCAGTTGGCCGTGGCCGTAAAATTGATAGTCGTTGTGATCGGCGTATTCACTGTTGGGCCGCCTGCGCCCGGAGCTGCCGTCGATACCACCAGATCAAGGTTGTGCGCCACATCTGAACCATAAGGCCCGTTGGTCTGGATGGTCTGCGCTGCTGTCGTTAATATGATTGTGTCCACCTTGTAGCTCAGGCCGGTAGGGGCCGCGGCGGCAAGGCTGGCTTTAAGCGTGTATGTTGTGCTGGCCAATCCTCCCTGGGAAACCTGCACATCAAAAATGGTGCGTACCGTAAAATTTGCCGGGGTAACGCTGGGCCGCGTCACACCGCCGGAGAGCGGTCCAAACGCTGATACCGCGCCAAAGCTGGCAGTAGCGGCGGCAGTGCCGTCAGCGCCCAGCGTCACGCCTGCTGGGTCCGTATCAAACTGCAATGAAATGCCGTTCTTGTTGATCAGAGTGGCATTGATGACGCCGGTCGCAGTCGTCTGGGCCACGCACATGGCGGAGGCAGCCGTCAACAGCAGCGCCGTGATCGCCAGGTTCCGAATCGATTTGTGTTTGCTCAACATCATTACACCTTGTTAATTCGCAGTTGCCAGGAAATTGATGGTTTCAAAAAGCGTCTGTGGCGGAACGTTCTGCCCCACAAGCACTCCCAGGGTCTCCGTGACCGGGGTTCCATAATTGTTTGAGTTCTGAATAGTCGTGAACCCCGTATTCAGCCCTCCAAAATTGATGCTCCAAAAAACATTGGCCGGCGGCGCAGTCGACAAGCTGGCTGCCAGTTGATAGTTCGCGCTGGTGCTGTTGGCCTTGGTTACCAGAACGTCAAAGCCGGTGCTTACAAAATAAAAACCAAGAAAGCGGAAGAAAGATACGCAGCTTTGGCTGTCGCCGGTGGTAAAAGAAGCAATGCCCATATCCAGGCCAACGTTGTTTGTGCCGGCGTTGGTCAACGGGCAGAACCCATTGGTCCCGACCGCGGGATTGTCGTTGAATACCAGTCCAATGGAACCCTGTACGCGTCCTGTAACCGTAAGCCTGGCGGTGGCAGGCGTTTGCGCCTTGGCCGCGGAAGCCATAAGGAAAAGAACTGCCAGCGCCAGCGCTGCTGACTTCATCCGCCCGATGCTGTAGTTCTTTTTCATCATTCTGAAAATTCCAGTTACTTAAAAATTCGTCCCGCCGCGGCTAGTTGGCCGTGGCCAAAAAAGTAATCGTCTCCAATAAAGTCTGCGCCGGCACGCTGTTCCTCACCTGTACCTGCAGGGTCTTGGTAACGGGCGCAACGTAATTGTCCGTTGTATCCAGCGTGGTAAAGCTGGTGCTGTTCAAAGTAACGTTATCCACCAGCCAAACCACGTTGGCCGGCGGCGGAGTAGAAATCTGTGCCGCCAGGCGATAATTCGGGCTGCTGGAATTTGTCTTGGTCACCACCACGTCAAAAGCGCTGCTCACCTCGTATGAGCCTCCGCTTATGTGCTGATAGTTCACGCAGGTGGAGGTGTGAAAATTGCCGACATGCGAAGCTATTCCCAAATCCAGGCCAACATTGTTGGTGCCGGAGTTGGTTAAAGGGCAGAACCCCGGAGTGCCAACGTTGGGGTTGTCCTGGAAGATAAGGTTGATGGAAGACTGGACCGTCATGGTGATGGTGAGCTGGCCGGAACTGGTCTGGCCTTGCGCAGCGCGACCGCAGAAGAACACCAGGACGCCCATCATGAGCAGCCCTTCCAGTCCGCCGATATTGAATGTTCCACGCATCACTAAACTGTTTTCACCTTGGGCAGCGCCTTACCGTGCGCTGTTTACTTATGGCCCTTCGTACACTGGCCTTTCGTGATGACAAGAGTCTAAGTGTGACCGGAAAAACAGAAAACGGTACTTCAGTCACAATGGGGGGAACTTGCAAGTAACTTTGGTTTGAGGGCTTTACATGAGTAAAACCATCATATTCAGGTCCGGCTTTGTGTCTATAAGGTGTTTCGTGGAAATGAGCCGGAATAGTAATCCCAGAGAGCGGGAGCACCTATCACCTCTAAAGATAATGATCCCAAAGGCAGAGGCATTGCGCTGTGATTTGGCTCACTTATTGGCAGAGATCGATGAAGGGGGCCAATCTAGGGTGATTCCCTCACCGGGGGTTGCGATTTTTACAAAGAACAGCGGCCAAGATTCTTAGACTCTCGACAGGCTAATCGGACTAACGCTTGGGATTTCCAGATCTGAACTAAAAAACATCACCTCTCGGCCCTTACTTCTCTTCGCAGCGGTGTATTGGAGTCTGTACGCTTTCGCAGCGCATTTTTTGTAAAAGGTGCGCACATTTGAATGGTCATCGTATGAAACAACCCAACTCTTGGTTAATTGAGTTTGGATCAGTCCTGCAACTCGTGCGTGGTCCTCGTGCGAGTAGTGGTTCTCATAAAGCCGATGCCCTTTAATGTAGTAGGGCGGGTCTAAATAGATAAAAATTCGGTCGTTCTCATATTGGTTGGCTATCGATAAGAGGAATGTCTCCGCATCGAGATTGTGTAATGTGATCCGTTTGGCTTGGGTTGCAATCCACTGGATACGTTTCTTGATTGTGCTTTTATAATACCGCGCATTCAGTTTCCAGGGGCCAGTTTGGTGCAAGCCGCCGATCACACCGCCTCCTCTGATGATCCCTGAGCGATTAGTCCTGTTCAGAAAAAGTGTAGAAAATCCAAGCTCAATCAAGCTGTGCCTGTCTGGGGCTGCTTGTATTTCTTTCTGCTTCCGCCATTCATGGATTGTGACTCGGGTATCAGTAACAAGTTTGCAGAGCTCTTCAGGATAATTCAACACGGAGCGCCAAAATGCATAAACGGACGGGTCAATATCATTTAGGTGGATTTGACTTACATAGTCGAGAGCCAAAAGGGATAGCCCGACTCCGGCTCCCCCCGCGTATGGCTCAGCATAATGAGCTCCGATTAGGGCATTGTCTTCAAAAGTTCTCTGAATGAACGCGGACAACTTCGCCTTTCCCCCAGGATAACGCAAAGGCGACAGGGTAGTTGTTCGGCTTACCGTCGATAATTTAATCACTTTCATTAGCTCTCAAGTATCCTGAGCCGGGCTAAGTTTTTGCTGTCATGGCCTTGCGGGTCATCAAATCGAGAACACGTCCTCCCGGCGAGAGACTGATAGCCGTATACCGATGAGCCAGTGCAATGGGAACCACGGCGTTTTGATACAAGTCGGTTTCAAAATGGTTGATCAACGCGAGTGCTCTCGACAAATCTGGATAACGTCCAAACTCTGTCTTGGCTGTCACAAAATTGATCCCGGCTATCTGCTTCATGCCAAATGGGTACGGAATGGCGAAGACAAAAACACGGCCTGAAGGCGTCTTATATATGAAATCCTGCCCGTAGTATGTTTCAGAACCGAATCCATTGCTGGATGGCTCGCGTCCAGCAAGAATGTATTTGTAACGATAATCATCGTCAATTGCGAACAGCCGATTTGACTGCAAAAACCGGTCGATCAATTTAACATGATCAACCACTTGGCCAGTTTTTTGCAGGCCAATGAGCAAGATCGGCGGGAGTCCCAACTTGCCCAGGTCGGTTTTTAAATGATCAAGATAACGCATGATGCTTGCGTGAAGCCACGCGCCATTGCCAAACACCGCTAGAGGACCGTCTATGAAAAAGACTGTGGAAGCGAGTGATGCAGGCGACTGGCTCATCAAGAACCGAGCATAATGGATGGGCAATATGTGCTCGACCTGTAGCATGAAGCGTGACATTGCCTGATAATTGGACTGGAAATCCGAAACTTCCTCCCAAACGCGCAGGCAATCGGATGGATAAACCACCGAGCCGCAAAACTGACATTTCTGATCATCCGGTACATCCCTGAGTGCGATCGGGCCTTTATCACAAGTCGGACATTTATGGATTTTGAGCTTGGAAGGGTCACCAGTCCCCATTTCTCCAGGACGCTGCGAAGCCAAATGAAACAGTGTTGTCCTGAGACTGGTGGAAGCATCGGCCTCGATGAAGCGGGTCTTCTGGCTGTACAGGTGCTGATCGACAAGGGCGCGAAAGCTATCACGAACGGATTTTTGGCCCTGGATGCGAATATTTGCGCTGGGAAGGGAGAATGCCAACGGTGAATTGCTGTTTTCAATTTCTGCAACTCGAAAAGGATCAACAAAACGCCCATCGTCAACTCTGAGAGCCCCATATCGAGCCATGTCAATGAGTACAGAGCTGACTTTTACATACCCAATTTTGGTACTCGGCAACTTGTCATCGATACTGGATTCGTGCAGACTGCCGTCGATCGCAATAACTTGTTCGGGAAATGCCGCATTATTGGAACTCGGCGGGACTTCAAACTTGGTTGCGATTTTTTGAACCTCTTCATCGGAAGGGGGTTGAAGATACTCGCAGTCCTTTAGAAATTGCGCCACTTCTGGGTTCTTGACGATATCGAAGTGCGCAGCTTTATTCGCTAATTCTTTTTCGTAGGGCATTTAGTACACCTGCTCACTTTGCTGCTGCGGCTGACTTGCTGGCCTGGACTATTCCACCAAGCGCATTAACTCGGGCTTTCTCCGTTTCCGGATCGAATTTGTCGATTTGCACGGGAATGACAAATGGGCTTGAAAGGGACTTTACGCGGGTAAATCCCACGTCCTGGGCACGAAGCAAGGAGCGGCTAAAATCAGCGAAATCATAGAACCGGGCAAGCTCTTTTATTTCCCTATCGTTGTTGAGATGCGAAATGAACCAGTTCTCGGTGTTTGCAAGAATGTTTGGGTGTACAGAGGAAACCTCCTGGGTGGCATATACAAGCGCAATCCGATACTTGGCACCTTCTTTCGCCAGACGCGGCCATGTGTCTGTCAGGTCATGCTCTTTCCCGATCAGGTTATGCGCCTCTTCTATGTAAACGACGACATTAGGAGGTAGCTTTCCTTCTATAAAAATTTCCATTGATTTGTTGAAAATGGCCGAGGCAATTTGCTGGCTGATTTTTTGCCTAAGTGAGGGGTCTCCGACGGAGAGATCCAAAATCACAATCTTGCCATTAAGGAGATGTTCGTACACTTCGTCGCCGACTTCTTGGGAGCGCCGCGGCGAGTGGAACTTACGCACATCACCTAAAACCTTGTAGCCGTTAATATATGCGTCATTTGCGTTCTTGTTTGCCAACATGTTCAAAATGGCAGTTGTGTCGTCATCGAGCCAAGGCTTGCCACCACTGCTCATTAATTGATTCTCCTTGTTGGTTGAACGCGCCGCCAAAAACCAGTCAACTGCTTCTCTTAACGTTAGCCCGGAACTCGGGTTTTTGAAACTTTCTCCCGCCTCTTTGTCGACCGCATCTCGGACCGCCTTATTAGCTTCGAACGTCACCTGGAAATTTGGAGGAGGCTCATAGGATGCCTTGTATAGCATGGCCTGATAAGCGGCGACCCGCACCCGCCATCTCGTATGAGTGCTTTTTTCTTGTGGGTCAGGTTCATCAAAGGAAGTGTTGAGAAAAGTCTTGAGGTCAGCCGCCGAAGACGTGCCTTCTTCCTTGAGAATTCCGCGAATTGTGTTGAAACCTTCTGATAATTGAATGTAGAAGTTGTTCTGCAATTCCTGAAAACCAGGTGTCTGCAACATTCTGTATCGGACTGTGTCATCCGGGTAAATATCTGCGATCGAACCCTTATCCTGTTGGTTCGCGTTCGCATATTCTCCGTTTATGTCGTAGATGATTTGCCCAATTTTTACGCTCCCTTCATCAGCTACTTTCTTTACTACCGAAACAAGCTGCTTAATCATGTTAGATTTACCAGTCCGTGTCATTCCCAGAACGGCTGTACGACGTGCCAAGAAATCAGATGGCTGAATATGTACGCCGATGTGTTCTGCTTGATCTCTCCTATGAAGGCGGTCTGTAGATGTGTAGCGAATTGTGCCTATGCGAAATGGCGCAACCGGTTTTTCTATACCCAGCTGCTTTGCCTCTTCAATAGCGCTTTGGCGCCGCAATGGATCAACATGATTAGCAATTAGTTCCAAAGCCCCGCCACGGGGACGATAGACGTTGAGGCGAGTAGCTGTTGAAAACGACTCCAGGTCGCTGCCCAAGAATAGCTGCCCCTCTTTTGTATAGAATGTACCCAGAACTCGACATTCAAGACCGCCGAACTGGATTTGATTAAGAGTCAGATCGTCAAAGTCCTTTTGGCCATTTCCTGGGAAGATACCAGTGCGGCTCTGGAAGTGGTCTACTTTCGTTCGCACGAGATCGTCATCTTGCGGTAATCGAGAGGTCCCAATGACTCTTAACAGGATGACTTCTCGCTCTGCCATTAGCACTTTGGCGAACTCATCTGGATTGAATGAGGCGGCAAGCAGAAAACAATTGTGTGGAATACCCAACGAATTGGCTTTCCAGACGTCATTGGTCATGACCCATGCGTGGTCATAATCTATCGAGTAAACCCAGCCTATGAAATTTTCTTTTTGAATGAGCTTAACTAGGGGATCGCTTTGAAGAATTTGCTGTATATTTTGCATGTATGACCTTGAAGTAGCTGAGATAAGGGCCTGGGGGGGTGCTGGTAGTGTAATCCGAACTTTATTTTGTTAAACAAAAATTTTGCATTCAAGGTTTATATGCAAAAATCTTTGACCGCCGCTTAGTCGCGTTCGCTTCCGCGCGCACGTATTAGGAAATTGTGGAAATATAAGAAAACTCTAACGTATCGTAAGAAGGTGCTTCACCCCACCACCCTTGCTCATCTCCAGCACCATAATCCCTTCCGGGCAACCCCGCAGTTAGGCTCCAGCAGATGATCCAGATCGCACTTCTTGGCAGTCGTGCCAAAGGCGGTTTCTTATATCATGTGCAACTTTGTTAGTTGCTTTTATAGCATTTATTGTTACTATCTTCGCAAATTGTGCGTCTAAGTAAGGGAGGAAAACAAAACCCCCGGACAGGAGCGCCGATTTTTGTATGGCCAAACCAGACAGCAACATATAAGCACCCATCATCCCCTCACCACTTTGCACATTTCCAGCACCATGATCTCTTCCGGGCATTCGGGCCAGTTGTGCTTCCAGCAGATGATCAGATCGCACCGCTTGGCGTCGTGCTGGTGCTCTTTGAAATTGGCGCTGTACATTTCAAATTCAACGTTCACGTCCTGCCAGCGGCCCGGCTCAACCTCCATCTTGGCCTTGCAGTCGGGAAATTTGGCCTGGGCAAACTCAATGACAAAGCCCAGCCGGTCTGCCCACATGGAGAAGAGCATGATCACGCCCATCTCATTCACCGGCTCATAGGTCATGCAGGTGCGCTGCATGGGCGGCCCCAGCAGAGGACGGTCCGGCAGCACGCGGCGGTTGAAGATGACTCCCGTGCTCCAGAACTGGATGCCGGTTATCTCAGCCACGAACACGCCCAGCATTTTCACGGTCACACATTTCTGGCCCGCGACCGCAACAGGCACGAGCTGCCGCATGGGAAGGAACCTATTGAGAGCGCTTTGGTAACGAGGCCAGCTATCCTTATCATCTGGAAAAGCATTCCTGAGGACCATTTCCGTTACATCGGCCCATTGCCCCTTGAGCCCACCAGACCCGGCCAGGTGGAGATAGGCCTCCGGAATCAGCGACCAGCGGCGAAAACGTTTCTGAACGGCGGTGGTGCAATACCGCCCTTCCTGGCTATATTCCCTAAAGGTGGGAATGTGTCCCAGCTTCCTGACAACTTCAGCCCAGTTCTCTAAAATGTCTGCGGAATCCACTTTCTGCCCGCTCGCCGCTTTAAGCCCGGCCGCATGCGCAGCCCTGAAGAACTGCCCAAAGTGACGCCTGACCGAAGCAAGATCAATCCTGCTCATGCGGACGAACTCCGCCTGGATGGGAACGCGGCCCAGCTTCCGCGCTGCCGCCTGAATGGCCTGAATGATCTGCTGCTTGGAGACCTGCTTTTTGAAGATCTGGGTCTTGGAGACCTGCTTTTTGGAAGCCTGCTTTTTACGGGCCGGCATTCGCGCGCCCCCTTTGCCAAGATAAGAGAGGGTTAATTTAACACGAAGATTTAGCGAAAAGCAACAGTCTCTCTGGGAGGGTAGCGGGGTTCTAATTGTTAAGTTGCGGAGAAAAGCGAGCGTTTCGGTAGAACTCCCTGTGGCGGCATGGGCAAACGAGAAATTCCCAGGATGTTTCGACTCCTCCCCTCGCTCCCCCGCTACGCGGGGACCGTTCGGGCTCCGCTCAACATGACAAGGAGGGTAGCGGGGTTCTAATGGTTAAGTTGCGGAGAAAAGCGAGCGTTTCGGTAGAACTCCCTGTGGCGGCATGGGCGAACGAGAAATTCCCGGGATGTTTCGACTCCTCCCCTCGCTCAACATGACAAGATTGAAACATTTTTTCGCCAAACTGAGACACTGCCTTTGGGGACGAAAACACCTCATCCTCCGTCTAAATTGAATCGGCGCGAATGTGGTGTTAATCCAATTTCAGTTAACATAGTAAAAGCGATCATGAAAACGCGTTGGACTGTACAAGCACTTATCTTTTTTGGGCTTACGCTCATTTTGGCAGGCTGTGGCAAGACCCAGGCTGGGCCCCCGGCCGGGCCGCAGGCGTTTCCGGTCCAGGTGGTAACAGCCAAGTCGCAGGTGGTGCCCATCTCCACGGATTACCTGGCGACCCTAAAGTCAAGAAACGCCGCAACGCTGCAACCCCTGGTGGAAGGCGACGTGATGAAGATTTTTGTGGCGTCTGGCCAGCGGGTTGAAGCCGGCGCGCCCGTGCTGGAGATTGACCAGCGCAAGCAGGAAGCCACGGTGAATAACCAGGAAGCGTCTCTCAGGTCAAAAGAGGCGGTCTTGCAGCAGGCAACGGTGGACCTGAACCGCAAAAAACAGCTCTTTGCCGATGGAGTGCTTGCCCGGGCTGATCTGGATACAGCGCAGCATACATACGACGCTGCCAAGGCGGACGCGGCTGCGGCGGAGGCATCGATACGCGAGCAGCAGGTGCAGTTGCATTACTACACTGTAAGGGCGCCCGCTGCGGGCATAATTGGCGATATCCCGGTACACGTGGGCGACCACGTGACCCCGCAAACCATGCTCACCACGCTGGATCCCGGCGGAACCCTGGAAGCCTACATCAACGTTCCGGCAGAAAAATCTGGGCAGCTGCGCATGGGAATGCCGGTGGACATTGTGGATGACGCCGGCAAGACGCTGGAGCGGACGCGGGTTTCATTTATTTCGCCGCACGTGGATACCGATTCACAAACCCTGCTGGTAAAGACGCAGGTGCCCAATCCAAACCGCATTTTCCGCAATGCCCAGCAGGTACACGCGCGCGTGGTCTGGTCAGAAAAGCAGGCGCCGGTGATTCCGCTGACCGCGGTTACGCGGCTGAGCGGAAAGATGTTTGCCTTTGTGGCGGAAGGCCAGGGGCAGCAGGCCGTGGCGAGGCAGCGCGTGATCCAGGTGGGCGATTTGATTGGCAACGATTACGTGGTGCTTGACGGCATTAAGGCCGGCGACAAGATTATTGTGAGCAACGTGCAGATGCTGGCGGACGGCATGCCGGTAGCGCCGCAATCGTAAGGGAAAGATTTCTTACCGCGGATTGACGCGGATGATCGCGGACCAAACCCAGCACGCAAGGCACTTGGAGTCTGGATAGGCCGCAAGTCCCGTGCCCTTGCAGGCGCAGCACAAACTATTTTATTGAATTAACGCTCCAGCGGGTTGGAGCGACGCGACAGAATTTATGGTCAATTTCTTTATTCGCAGGCCTGTATTTGCAACCGTATGCTCATTGCTGATTGTTCTGGCGGGCGCAACGGCGATTCCAACGCTGCCGGTGGCGCAATATCCTAACCTGACGCCGCCCACCGTGAGCGTGAGCGCGTTTTATACTGGCGCAAACTCACAGGCGGTGGAGACCAGTGTGACCACGCTGCTGGAACAGGCCATTAACGGCGCGGAAGGCATGCGCTATATGAGCTCCACCAGCGGCAATGACGGCACCAGCTCTATCAGCGCGACGTTTGATCTTGATCGCAACCTTGACGTGGCCGCGGTGGACGTGCAGAACCGCGCTTCAACCGCGCTGGGTCGCCTGCCCGCTGAAGTGCAGACTACGGGCGTCAGCATCACCAAAAATACCGGCTCGTTCGTGGTGGCTTACGGCTTCTATGCTGATAATCATCAGTACGACAATCTTTTTATCAGCAACTATCTTGATTTGTACGTGCGCGACGCGATCAAGCGCGTGAAGGGTGTAGGCAACGTAATTATTTTTGGCGAACGCAAATATGCCATGCGCTTATGGCTTGATCCGGTGCGCCTGGCAGCGCGCAACCTTACTGCCGTTGATGTAACCAATGCGCTGCGCGAGCAGAACGTGCAGGTCGCCGCCGGTGAGGTAGGGCAACCGCCTGCTCCGGCGAACCAGGGATATCAGATTAGCGTTCGCGCCGTAGGGCGGCTGACGACGCCTGAGGAGTTTGATCACATCGTCATCAAGCGGGCCACAGACGGCTCACTGATAGAGCTGCGCGACGTTGGACGCGCGGAGCTTGGCGCGGAAAGTTATGGCGGGCAGTTACGGTATAACGGGGTCGACGCCATGGGACTTGGTATCATGCAGCTCTCGAACGCGAACGCCTTGCAAGTGCGCCGCGATGTGCAAACGCAGATGGAAGAGCTGGCCAAGCACTTTCCTCCCGGATTGAAATACCAGGTGGCGTTTGACACCACGCGCGCAGTAGGTGAGTCGATTCGCGAAGTGCTGAAGACGCTGGCAGAAGCAATCCTGATCGTGATCCTGGTAATCTTCCTCTTCCTGCAGGGCTGGCGCAGCACTATCATTCCTGCAATCACCATTCCTGTTTCGCTGATCGGGACTTTCATTTTTGCCAAGGTCTTTGGCTTCTCCATTAACACCCTCACTTTGTTCGGCATCACGCTGGCAACCGGATTGGTGGTTGACGATGCCATTGTGGTAATTGAGAACGTGGAGCGCCATATTGAAGAAGGCGTGCGCGATCCGCGCGAGGCCACGCGCATTGGCATGAAGGAAGTTACCGGCGCCGTGGTGGCAACTTCGCTGGTGTTGATCGCGGTATTCGTTCCGGTCTCAATGTTTCCCGGCAGCACCGGCCGCTTGTATCAGCAGTTTGCGCTGACCATTGCCTTCTCTATCGCCATCTCTGCATTCAACGCGCTCACGCTCTCACCAGCGCTGGCGGCGTTGCTGTTGCGCCATCGTGACGGGCCGCAGAACCGCTTCTTTGCCGGCATCAACTCAATCATTCGCACAGGAACTGCCCGCTACCAGTCATTCCTGCATCGGCTCACCAATTGGAAGGCTGCGGTTGCGGTGGTCTTCCTGCTCGGACTCGCTGCCACCTATTTTGTCTATCAGCGTGTTCCCAGCTCGTTTGTGCCGCAGGAAGATCAGGGATATTTCTTTGTGATCGTGCAAGCTCCTCCCGGAGCATCACTGGAATACACCACCAGGGTAATGGACCGCGCGGCTGCGCTTGTAAGCGCGAACAAAGACGTGGAAGGCGTCTTCTCCGTGCCCGGTTTCAGCTTTACCGGAAGCGCCTCAAACCAGGGCATTATTTTTGCCAGCTTAAAAGACATTAGTGAGCGCAAAGGTGCGGCGCACAGCGCGGCAGGCGTGCTGAACGCCATTCGCGGCCCTTTGATGAGCATCCATGATGCGCTGGTAATTCCCTTTGATCCGCCCGCCATCCAGGGGCTGGGACAGTTCGGCGGCTTTGCCTATGAACTCCAGCAGACCGGCAGCGGCACTCTGGACGACATGGAAAACGTGGTGCACAAGATCATTGCCAAGGCCAATACGCGTCCGGAGCTGGTGCATCCGCTCTTCACCAGTTTCACCGCCCGCGATCCTCAGTTTGTGGTGCAGATTGACCGTGAAAGGGCCAAGAGCCTGAACGTTCCTTTTTCGCAGATTACCTCAGCGCTGCAAATCTACATGGGCTCGCTGTATGTGAACGATTTTGATTTCAATAACCGCTCTTATCGCGTCATAGTGCAGGCAGACCAGCAGTACCGCTCACAGCCGCGTGATCTGCGGCAGTTTTACGTGCGTTCAGATGATGGCCACATGATCTCGCTGGACAATCTGGTTACGGTGAAAGAAAACACCACCGCCAGCGTCATCAACCATTACAACCTCTTCCGCAGCGTTGAGATCGATGGCAGCGCCGCGCCGGGCTACAGTTCCGGTCAGGCTATCAAGGCGATGGAAGAGATCTCCAAAGAGGTTTTGCCGCAAGGATACTCGTTTGAATGGACAGGAATTTCTCTTGAAGAAATCCAGTCCGGCGCTCAAACCGTCATGCTCTTTGGGCTCGGCCTGCTGGTGGTTTACCTGACGCTCTCAGCGCAGTATGAGAGTTTTGTATTGCCCTTCATCATTCTGCTGGCAGTACCCATGGCCGTGCTCGGCGCTTTGCTGGCGCAATCTGCACGCGGATTGCAAAATGACGTTTACTGCCAGATTGGATTGGTCATGCTGATCGGCCTGGCCAGCAAGAACGCAATTCTCATCGTGGAATTTGCTGAGCAATTGCAGCATCGCGGGCTGAGCCTGGTAGAGTCGGCGATTGAAGCAGCGCGATTGCGTCTGCGTCCAATCCTGATGACCTCAATCGCCTTCATCCTGGGCGTGCTGCCGCTGGTCTTTGCCAGCGGCGCCGGCGCGGCCGGCAGGCACTCTGTGGGCACAACTGTTTTTGGCGGGATGATTGTTTCCACCTTCCTTAACCTGTTCATCATTCCTGTGCTTTACATCCTGGTGCGCGGTGTGCTGCCCATGAAATTTAAGCCGCAAACAACAGTGGAAGAGCCAGAGCTGGTGGAACGGAGCGCATAGTCAACAAAAAAATTCGCCGTGATGATCCATTGACGAAGAAATAATTCCAAGAGAGGAATGGGTTCGTCGGCAACATTCACACAAACGCAATCGAGAATTACTGGTCACTGTTTAAGCGCGGATTGATAGGGAGCTTCCATCAGGTGAGCGTGAAGCACCTTGAGCGTTACATAGCAGAGTTTGATTGTCGTTTCAATAATCGCAAGACGCCTGACCAGCGTGAGGCTCAAACTCACGTTGGAGAAGGGCTGAAATCTCGCATCACATAATGCGAAAATCCGCAAAAATTTAGAGCTTAAAAGGTTCGGATGGCCTCGGTAATGTCTATAGGCACTAGCTATACCTTTTGCTGTCCATTATGAAATTAGATGTGTGCTTCTAAAAGTTTGCAAAACGCCGGTGCTGCCTGCCTGAGGTTTGATACCACTACTCTCCTGGTCTGCGATATGGCCGCTGCCTGATCATCCAATTTCTCCAGGACCAGCGGCCATGCCAGATGATATTGGTCCACCAGAAATTCATCCGCTGATTGGCAGATAACCCCAAATTTGTCGAGGCATTCTTTGGGAAAATGTTTGGTGTTTTGCGTGACGATCGCATTTGCGCGGCCCATGATGGCAGCAGCCAATACATGCCTATCGTTTTTATCCGGCAGGCATGACGCAGCGTTCAGGAGTTCCCGCGGAAAAACCACCATGGCCTCAAGGAATGCAAGTTTCATCCTCTCCAATCTCCACGCAATTTGTTCAGGCGTTCTCTTGAAATCCTCCTTTAACGTTTTTGCCAGCTCCTGCAAGATATCCTGACTCCACAAAGGACGGTATAGCCCGGGACTCTCCGCCAGGCGCAGCAGGCAATCGCACAGCGCCATCGGGACCAGCGCGCAGGCATCTAATACAGCAGCGTATTCATTTTCCGGTGTGAAAATCATCCGGGACCCTGCCGTAGCTCCCTGTTTCGTATTCTCGTTTGGCTAGATCATCAAGCACACTGCGGCGCTCAAAATCGCGTTTGGCTTTATAGCTCAGAACGTCTCGCACCAGCAGACGCCGATGCGTTCCAACTTTCGTGAATGGAATTTCGCCTTTCTCCAGAAGTTGAATCAGATATTGTCGGGACATTCCCAGCACTTTTGCCGCCTCAACCGTCGTGAGACGGTGCATACTTTGCATGATCGTGACTGAATTACCTGCCTTTAGATCGGCCAGCAAACGCAACAGGAATGAGTAAACGTTATTCGGCAAGATCTCGGTTTTGCCATCAGGGCCAACCAGCTTGGCCTCCGCTTCACGGAGCTTTTCGTAGATGGTTTTTATCTCCAGTTGTTCTTTGGGAGAAATGTCAACTGGCGAAGCCTCTCCTGGTTTGACCATACAAAATCGGCGCTCCTTTCCGGAAGTTTTGTTTTCCTCCCTTACTTAGACGCACAATTTACACAGATAATAGCCAATAAACGCTATAAAGGAAACTAATAAGTTGCATATAATATAAATATAATATAATCAATAAGAAACCCGCCTTTCGGCAGGTACTGCGGATGGCCCGGAATTTCTGCATGAGATCGTGGAGGCCGTACGGGGAAAATATTCCATCGACGGCAAGCGCATGTACCTGTTCGGTCATTCCGCGGGCGCGGGCTTCGCATTGTACATAGGCGTGCTGGAGTCGCAATACTTTGCCGCGGCCGGCGTTCATGCCGGCGCCATGGGCGAGGACTTCTATCCCTCCCTGGATCTGGCCAAAAGAAAATTGCCGCTGGCCATCTGGGTGGGAACTGACGATCCGTTTTTTCCCCTGAAGCTGGTCAGAAGCACCCAGAGCGAATTGCAGAAGCACGGCTTCAATGCCCAGGTGTTTGAGATGAAAGGTCATGGCCACGACTACTACGCGGTGGCGAAAGACCTCAATCCAAAGATTTGGAGTTTCCTGAGCGCCAGCAGCCTTCAGGCCGATGCCCAGTGGCAGAGCTATCATGTTTATGCCGCTAAGCCTAAGTAAGGTGCGCGTCAGATCCAGTTGGCAGTGGAAAAACTGAGGGTCCATGACGTCCAGAAGGTCAGTTATCACATGTGAACTGAAGAGGCGCCGCATGGAGCGCTCAATGCAAGCTCATGTCTTCTTCTCCGGTTTCCGTCAGGCGCCCATGAAATTCAAACCGCAAGCAACAGTGAAAGAGCTGGGATTGGTGGAACGGAGTGCGCGCGCGTGACTGCTAAACCCAATCCTCACCCTGACAAAACGAGGCCGCGCCTCCGCGCGGCAGGCTGGGGTTTGCTGGCGCTCAGCTTGTTGCTGGGAATTGTGGGCCCGCACCTGACTGCCGGCAATCTGCCTGCTGACATTGGCAACCGCATGGGCGATATAAATTTGGCCAATCTGGGTTGGATCATTGTCGCCATGATCATGGCGGCGCTGGCGCTGATGTGCTTTATCGCGCAGTGGGTCCTGCGCCCGCGCGAAGATAATTCTCATCCTTCAGAGAACTCACAATCCAAGTGAGCGGCTGGAGCTGGATCAGTGAGTTAAGAAACAGAACGGGCTGCAACTTACTCCCAATCGACGGATCATTCTGAAGAGAACGCGCTCAAGCCGAACGCGTAGAGGCCGAGAGCAGCAATTGTACTTTGCCGGCAAGCTGCCTGAGCGAATACGGCTTTTGCAGGAAGACCATGCCTTGCGTGGAAATGCCGGTTTGCAAAACCACATCGTCAGCATAGCCGGAAACATAGAGCAGCTTTGTGCCTGGACGAAGTTGTATGAGGCGGTCGGCAAATTCGCGCCCGCTCATCTTGGGCATGACCACGTCACTGATCACCAGGTCAATGTGGCCATTCTGCGAGGCCAATTGCAGTGCCTCCGGGCCGCTGCCTGCGCAAGTGACTTTATATCCCAGCGAGCTTAGGAACTCCGCGTTCACGTTGCGCAACTCAACTTCGTCTTCCACCAGAAGAATGTTGCCCTGGCCTTTTTTGATGGCATCGTACGCGCCGTCCTCAAGGGCAGACTCAGGAGCTGCCGCAACCGGCAGCAGGATACTGACTTGCGTGCCCTTGCGCGGGCTGGACTGAATGCTGATTTCGCCCTGGCACTGCTGCACAATGCCATACACCGTGGCCAGCCCCAGGCCCGTGCCGCGTCCAACTTCTTTGGTGGTATAGAAGGGCTCGAAAGCGTGCAGTTGGGTTTCTTCATCCATACCGGCGCCGGTATCGCGAATGCGAATGGCAACGTACTGGCCAATGGTGACGCTGCCGCTGGAAGTAAGCACCGGACGCAGAATATCTTCCGTATCAATGAACAACTGTCCGCCGCCCGGCATGGCGTCGCGTGCGTTGATTACAACATTAAAGATGATCTGCTCAAAGTGGGTCTTATCGATCACCACGGTTCCCGTGGCCCGGAGGCTGACCGCCAGCTCAATGTCCTCGCCAATGAGCCGCGGCAAAATTCCTGTCAGGTCGGTTAAAGCCTGCGAGGTTTGCAGCGGTATGGGGCGGACGATCTCTTTGCGGCTGAAGGTGAGCAGCTGGCGGGTTAGCCCGCTGGCGCGCTGCGTGGTATCAATGATCTTGGCGCAATAGCGGCCCAGGTTCTCATTGTTCTCCACTTTTGATTCCAGCAGCTCGGCATAGCCGCCAATCACGCCCAGAAGATTATTGAAATCATGGGCCACGCCGCCGGCCAGCCGTCCCAGAGCTTCCATCTTTTGTGATTGCAGGAACTTGGCTTCCAGCTCGCGCTCTTCCGTCTGGTCAAGCTGCATGCCAAAAATGCATTCCTTATCGCCGATGCGGACGATGGTGGCAAAGTACAGCCCAATGTGCTGGCCGCCGGCCGCATCTTTGAACTTGATTTCAAGGTTCTGTATTGAGCCTTCAGCGCGGAGCCGCTGGTAGAACTCATCGCGTTCCTGTTGCGACTCCCAGAAGCCCAGTTCCAATGAACTTTTCCCAATCACTTTTTCTGCCGGCAACGCCAGCATGCGCAAAAGATTGTCGTTTGCATCCAGAAAAATGCCATCCAGGGAGACAATGCCGCAGCCAACCGGGCTTTGACGGAAAATGGTGGAAAACCGCTCTTCTGACTGCTTGAGCGCAATCTCATTTTGCTTGCGCTCCGTAATATCAATGGCCGTGCCTTCAATCACGCGCCCATCGTTGGCGCAGGGAATAATGATGGCGCGCTCCAGGATCCAGAAGAGCGTTCCATCTTTGCGCCGCTGCGTGCATTCATAATTCACGATCTGTCCCTGGCGTCCAAGATCGTTCAGGAACTGCTCCCTTTGTGAAGGATGAGAATAGAGAGAGTCCACCGGCCGCGACATGGCTTCTTCTTTGCTGTCGAAGCCATACATCCTGAGAAAAGCGCCGTTGCAGTTCAGCAGCCTGCCTTCAAAGGTGGAAACATAGACTGCGGCCAGATTGTCTTCAAACAAGACCTGGTATTGACGCGCGACGGTGTTAGCCACCTCAGTCTGGTTCTCAAACAGGGTAAAGATCATGCCGAAAGCCACAAAGAATTTGGGCAAGTCCCAGAAAAAACTTACCGGCGCTGGGCCAATGTGGCGGGCAGCCAGTAATGATGCCAGCGGGAAAACACAACCCCAGACAATGAAGGAGGCGGAAGTGAACATCACACCCGGAGTGAACCTGCGGAAGTGGCGGAAATAAACCAGCCCCGTAACATAAAAGAAGCCGAACAGATAAAACTGGAGCCCAGATCTGGGGTTGCCCAGCAGGGCTTCACGCGCAGCCCAAAGTCCATAAGGCAGCAGCAGCAGCACGGAATACATGTGCAGGCTTCGCCCGCCATAGAAGCGTACTGCCTCAACGGCCCCATACGTGGAACTCAAGACCAGGAGGCTGGCGAAAAACCAGGCGGCGCCCACGTGCAGAAACAATGCAGTTGTGTACAAAGTGGCAGCTACGCTTATGAGCAAAGCAAACGCAATGCGCCGGTACCGGTTCACAAAAACTTCTGAAACGGAAAGCAAAAAGCAGGTACCGGCAACAATCAAAGTAACTACTTTGATCCAGCCGGTATAGCGCATGAGCAGGGGAATGAAATCGTCAATGGCAGGAGCAGCAAAATGGATAAAGATGGCGAGCCAGCCCAGCATCCACAGGCCAACTCGTTTTTGGCGGTCACGCGTGTAAATCCAGGCAAAGAGCGCAACCACAATGCTGGTTACACCGAAAACAACAACTTCCTCAAATCGCGGAGACATTCACGCCTGCTTGTTAATCTTGCTCCAAATGAAGGGCTGATACCCAGGAAAATTAAAGACGGCTAGCGCAGAATAAAAGTGTTTGGTCCCCTCTCCCACTAGCTGCCCTTTGCTCTGAAGCGCCGAAAGATGCAAACAAAATACCACTTTTGCTCTATTGACCGCTATTTATTTCACTAAAAAATCGTATATACGATTTTTTTAGTTCTCAGGTACGCGCGCCTGAGTCACTTCTTTTTATCTGGTCTTTCAGCAGGGTTTTCCTGAACTCTTTCACGGAAAGCGCCTCCCATGGCTTTGGCCAGGAAGATAGCGGAGTCGCCATATTTGTCGCGCATCCGGTCGGTGGCGGAAAGGGCGCGCGCCCATTTTTGCCGGCGATCGCCTTCCAGCAGCTCCATCTGTGCGGGCTGTTCCTGCGTACCTTCAAAGTTTGAGGTATGCACTCCCAGTAGGCGAATCGCGCGCCCGCGCTGCCAATTCGCATGAAAAAGTTCCATGATGGCGGCAAAGACTTCTGTATCCGCCTGGGTTGCGCTGCCCAGTGAATGCGCTCGCGTGATGGTGGTGAAATCCGTATAACGAAGCTTGAGCTGAACTGTGCGGGCGGAGAAATTTTGCTCGCGCAGCCGCCGGCAGACTTTGGCGCAGAGATGGGCCAGCGTGGACTCCAGCTTGGCGATCTCGGCCGTATCCTGGTTAAAAGTATGTTCGTGGCTGATGGATTTGGCCTGCCAGTCTTCTCCTACTTCGCCCTCAAACCAGCCGCCTGCATCTTCGCCGCGCGCTTTGCCGGCCAGGTCAGTTCCCCACTTGCCGAAATTTTCTTCCAGCATTTTTTCATCAACCTTTAACAAATCCCCGATCTGTCTAATGCCGATCTGGTTCAGCCGCGCCTGGGTAACTTTGCCGACGCCGGGAATCTTGCCTACATCCAGCTGCGCAAGAAAACTTTGCTCTTGTCCGGGCAGCACGTAGAGAATGCCGTTGGGCTTGGCTTTATCTGAGCTGATTTTTGACATGAGCCGCGTGCGGCCGATCCCGATGGAGCAGTTCAGGCCGGTGCGTTCTTTCATCTGCTGGTGCAGCTTGTGCGCGGAAAAAAGCGGCGGGCCGTGCAGCCTTTCTGTTCCCGTCATATCAAGATAAGCCTCATCAATGGAGGCCATTTCTACCACAGGGGAAAAGTCGTAGAGCACCTCGCGCGCTTTCTGTGAATACTCGGCATAGAGCTCCGGATGGCCATCCACAAAAATGGCATGGGGACACTGCTTGGCAGCGGTGCGCAGCGGCATGGCCGAGTGCACGCCGAACTTGCGCGCTTCATACGATGCCGCAGAGACCACGCCGCGTTCATCGCGCTGCCCGCCCACGACAACGGCTTTGCCCTTGAGCGCAGGATTGAACAGCTCTTCCACGGACACAAAGAATGCATCCATATCGACGTGGAAAATGAGCCGTTCGGCGGACATGGCAATTCTGAAGATACCACCGTAACCGGCAATATCGGCGAAACTTTAGCGTGCCGGGCGCATCACATAGGAACGCTATTTTTGCCGCGCCTTGGGGTGCATTTTATGGCCTAAACATTTACTATGGCTGCCCTGGCGCTCTACTGTTGTTTCGTCTTGAGGACACCTGCATGGCGCATTTGAAGTCCGTATTGACCTTTCCGCCTGCCTCAGCCGAAGAGCGGAGCGCAGCCATGCTGGCCAGCCAATACACAGCAGTCCGGCAGCAAACAGAATCTCTCACTGCACCCTTGAGCGCAGAAGACCAGATGGTGCAATCCTGCGCGGATGCCAGCCCGGCCAAGTGGCACCAGGCGCATACCACCTGGTTCTTTGAGACGTTTATTCTTTCCCAGCATCTGCCCGGCTATCGTGGGTTCGATACTCGATTTCGCGACCTTTTTAATTCCTATTACAACGCCGTTGGCCGGCAGCCGGATAAAGCCCTGCGCAATACGTTTTCGCGGCCGAGCCTGGAAGACGTCCGCAAATATCGCGCGCACGTGGATGAGCACATGCTCAAGCTCATCCAACCAACTTCTCCTGAATCGCTGCGCAAGCTGGTCGTGCTGGGGCTAAACCACGAGCAGCAGCATCAGGAGCTTTTAGTAACGGATATCAAGCACGCATTCTGGAGCAATCCGCTGCGCCCTGCGTACCAGGCTGCTTCAGCCGCAACTTCTGTGCCGGCAGCTCCGCCGCAACAAGCGCAGAGCTTCCCGGAAGGACTATTTGAGATCGGCGTGGAAGGCGACTCTTTTTACTTCGACAACGAAGCTCCGCGACACAAAGTTTTCATCAAGCCGTTCCGCCTGGCTTCGCGCGTGGCGACCTGCGGCGAGTATCTCTCGTTCATGGAAGATCGCGGTTACGCGCGTCCTGAGCTCTGGCTCTCTGACGGCTGGAAGGCCGTGCAGTCTCATGGCTGGAATGCGCCGCTTTACTGGGAAAAGATTGATGGCCAGTGGTTCCAGTTCACCTGCTCAGGGCCGCGCAAAGTGGAAGAAGCTGAACCGGTGTGCCATGTGAGCCTCTATGAAGCGGACGCCTTTGCGCGCTGGGCCGGCGCGCGCCTGCCAACTGAGTTTGAGTGGGAGATCGCTGCACAGCGTTTGCCGGTGCAAGGCAATTTGATGGAGAGCAGAAAACTGCATCCTGAAGCCGCTGCTTCCTCTGCTGAAGACAGTCAGCCAATGCAGATGTTTGGCGACGTGTGGGAGTGGACGGCCAGCGCCTACTTGCCTTATCCCGGATACAAGCCTGTGACCGGCGCGTTGGGCGAGTACAACGGAAAATTCATGAGCGGACAGATGGTCCTGCGCGGAGGATCGTGTGCCACGCCGCAGTCGCACATTCGCGCCACGTATCGCAACTTCTTCCCGCCGGAGACACGCTGGCAATTTTCCGGCATAAGGCTGGCTGATGACGGCAATTAATAAAGCGGCAGTCCTGGTGAGTCCAATTGCGGAAGAGGTGATGCACGGCCTGGGTGCGCGGCCGCGATGTCTTCCACCAAAACTTTTTTATGATGCTGCAGGCTCACAACTGTTTGACCAGATCACTGAGACGCCGGAGTACTATCCCACGCGAACCGAACGGGCCATCTTGCGGGTGTTTGCCGGCGAGATGGTGCGACAGACGGGCAACAACCTTACGCTGGTGGAGCTTGGCGCTGGCAGCGCCAGCAAGACCCAGGTGTTGATTCAGGCTCTGTTGCGCCGGCAACTCCGCGCAGATTTTTATCCTGTGGATGTTTCCTCTTCCGCGCTGCAAGGCGCGCTGGCCAACTTGAATGGCCACTTTCCGCGGCTGCGCGTTACGCCTATCGTGGCCGACTACACACATCATTTGCCCGATCTCAAGCAGTTGCCCGGACGTAAGCTGGTGCTCTTTCTGGGTTCGACTATCGGCAACTTTGAGCCGGAAGAGGCAGAGGAATTTTTGCGCAATGTGCGTGGCTCACTGCAAAAGGGCGACGCGCTGCTCATCGGCTTTGACCTGATCAAAGACGCTGACGTCCTTGACGCCGCTTACAATGACGCTCAGGGCGTCACCGCGCGCTTCAACAAGAACATGCTGGTGCGGATCAATCGCGAGCTAGGCGGCAGCTTTGACGTTGACTCGTTTGAGCACGTGGCCTTCTGGAACAAAAAGAAATCACGGATTGAGATGCACCTGGAAAGCCAGCACGAGCAGACGGTCTGGATCGAAGACCTTGGCCGCGGCTTCCACTTTGAACAGGGTGAACGCATCCACACAGAAAACAGCTACAAATTCAGCCTTCGCTTGATCCGGCAGTTATTGAGGCGCGGAGGGTTCAAGCTGGAAAAGAGCTGGACAGATCCGCAAAACTGGTTCTGCGAGGCGTTGGCAAGGGTGTAACGAAATAGGTCTCATTATTCGCTAAACACCTGCTTTGTGTAGCTTTATCCGAGAACAGCTGTGATCGCTTGGATGTAATCCTTCATTCCCACATTCCCGCACGAATGAGGATCCGGATGCTTATTCTGCTCACCGGGGTAATTGAGGATCTGGTCGATTGTCCAGATGAAGCCGCCACCGAGGTAAGGCGGGACTTTGTTGTTGATTTTGAACGACCGAAACAAAGCCTGAACTCCCGGCGGACAATCGCCTTGCCATGTGTTGTTGTTTGTGTCCAGATTGCGGCTGCAGTCGCCCGGGTGGATGAACCCCGTCGTGTTGAAGCCGGGGATGGCCTTGGAAATCGCGGCCGCCCATTGCCCAGGATTATTTCCCTCTCCACCCGCATATGCCTGCAGGTTCCACCATTTCACGGCGCCAGGGTTTGACCGGTTTAGCGCTTTCAGCGAGCCTGTCCAGAAATCTATGCAGCCGTATTCATAGGGGCAGAATGTGATTCCAAAGCCGATCTGTATGAGCATTTGGCAGAATGCAACGAAGGAGGGCACGTCGTACGTGTTCTCCACGTCCATGTCGAGCATTGTAATCATGGGAAACGTGTAATGAAACGTCTTGAAGTTTTGCTGGAGCACGGTCCCCTCGAACGAGTTGTTATTGTTCTGATAAATCTGCTGGATATTACCGAAATCACCGACGTCAGCTCCGCCGATTCCGGCAAGCAAATAAAAGAGCGAGCTACTCTCTCCCGTTAAAAGCTCGCAAAGCTGGCGAGGCCAATTCGCGTTTCCACAATAGGTTCCATTCTTGAGGATCTCAATATCGCCGAAGTAAATGCTCTCAGTATGGTTTGTGTCGTCTTCCGTATGGGGATGGAGCATGGCGAGGATGATAGTGTCCCAGCCCGCCGTACGGATGGCCTGCCCATATTTTGCGAGATCCGTATACATGATGCCCTGGCCGTAGGCCGTAACGTTTGTCATGCTCCGCTCCTTCTAGTCGTTCTGTTTGGCGATGATCGCGAAACAGTGCAGGAATGCCTGTTTGGAAAAAGCCGCGCCGCCAGGAAAACTGCGCGAAAGTTTTTGTAAGGTGAAACCAAGAAATTATTCCTTAACTCGCGCGGCGTGACAATGGCTTTTGCTTTCGCCTTCCCAGGGAAGCCGGCGAGGGGCGGAGACACCGATGGAGGTGATTTCGCTGAAACAGGCACTCAGCAATCAGTAGTCAGCCAGGCAAGTAGCCGGCTTCTTGACAAGCGGTGAATCGACACGACTAAAGGCCTGTGCTGCCACCAGGCGGTCCGGCAGAAACTGTGCCCTGATAGTTGTCTGATGGAATTGAAACGGCGGAGTGCTGCTGGTTCTGCATGAATCGTTCATGGGCATGGAGCAAGCATGCCAGGACAAAGGCCATTCCGGTTTGCCAGACAGGACAGAGCGAGTAAAGAGTATTCAGCATGTCATTACTGGCGCATCCGCGCGAGTCCATGAAGGAGCAGAGAGTGTTTCCGAGAGCAGGTCCAGACTGCAAGGCGATTACGCCCAGCACACCACCTGCAATACACCAAATAAGGCCAAGCCTTCCGGTGCGCTTGAGCGCGATGCCGCGAAAAACAAGCGGACGGATTGCTGTGGCAAACAAAACAAAAGCGCCGATGAAACCGCAGATAAAAAACCGCGCCGGATGATCAGGATAAGCGAAGAAAGAAGCTTCTGAAAAGTTTTTTCCAAGCGCTCGCATCCAGAGATCAGGAAGGGCAAGAGAGTCAATGGAGACAACAAATGCTCCGCCGGAAACCAGCCAAAAAACTGGAAGCCACCATATGCGCAGCTTGTCCAGAAGCACAAGGCACAAAGCCAGGGCCGCGCCAAAGATGCTCCCCATGAGTGGCAGGGACCCATTGTTGTTATTGATCAGGTAGCTGGTCAGCAGCCCAGAAACCAAGCCGCAAAAGGTCATCGACGCCAGAAGCGTGGTTAGTTTTGAGGGCCTCCAGGAGAGAACAGCCGCTACCGGTTTTGAGCTCAAAATCTTACTTCGAGGGAACCGTTTGCTCCTGACCACCATGGCTATAACAACGACCGACAGGAGCGCCAGCAGAACATCAATCCAGAAGTCCATGTGAGGACAATTATGGGGTATCAGGTCAAGGAATTACACGAGTTTGCTGTGAATCGCCGGGATGGGGTGATCGCGCGTGATCGCCACGATCAAAAAACCAGGACTCTGCGGCACAGACGAGGGCAAACCTCTACACATGCAAGCCAAAAGAGGGCTCGCATGGGGCCCGGCTCTGATCCACAAACGCATATTGGATCTGGTCTTCGTTCCAAATTGGGCCGGGTTTGCACCTGTATTTGAGCAATTTTCGCCCCTGGGCACGGTTTGTCCCGGCTTTGGGCCAGGCTTTCCCAAGCCGCTGTAAATGCTGTAATCTCAGCTTACGTATTGCTGTTGGGAGCGTCCAAGTAATTGCAAGCAGAGAGGATTACTGAGGGACAGAAGAGATGCCGGCCGGGACAGCATGGATTGGCGTAACGGTTGGCGCGAGCAGCGGAAAAAGAAGCTCCCATTCTTCCGGAGAGATGGTGAGTCAAGCCCTAAGTCGAATCAACGACAGCGAGCTGATTCGCGCCGCTCAGCGCGGTGACCGAGCCGCTTTCGAGACGCTGGTGCGCCAGTATGACCAGGCCGTGCTGCGCCTGGCAATGCACCTTACCGGTTCTGACGCAGACGCGCACGATATCTACCAGGAAGCTTTCCTGAAGGCTTACCGGCATATTGGAAATTTTCGTTTTGAGTGTTCGTTTTACACCTGGATTTACCGTATTGTGACCAATCTCTGCCTGGACCATCTGCGCAAGCGGCAGACGCGCAAAGAAGATCCGCAGATGGTGATGGACTCAAGCGGGCAGCCGGTGGACGTGCTGGAGCGGTTGTCTGACGACCGCGCAGGAGCGAATCCGGAGCGCGACCTGATGCGGCGCGAGCTGGGCGCAAAGATCAACCACGCGCTCACAAAATTGACCCCGCGCGAACGCATGGTATTTGAGCTGAAACATTATCAGGGGTTGCGACTCAGAACTATTGGCGAGATGCTGAATACGACGGAAGAAACGGCCAAGAACACGCTCTTCCGCGCGACGCAGAAGTTGAGAAGTGCGTTGGCGCAAATGCGGTGAAAGAGCGGCAGTTAGTAATTAGTAATTAGTAGTTAGTAGTTAGCTTTTATGAAAGATGCGAACGGCAAGGAAGTGGCAGGAAGGTCGTTAAGCATTTTAAATGTGAGAGCCCAGGCGAGGGTGCCTGCGGTCCACGAACGTTTAAGGGTTAGAGCGGGCATTTTTAACGAGATGGAGCAAGGGTTAGCTACATACTAAATACCAAGTACCAAGTACTAAGAACTGAGATTTTTCTATGAACTGCGATTGGACCAAAGAGAACGTTGTTTTATACATCTACGGCGAACTGGCGGATGATGCCAAGTTTGAATTTGAGCAGCACGTACGCCACTGCCTGGGCTGCCGGCGCGAGCTGGATACGGCGCTTGAATTCAAAGACACCATGGCCACGCTGCCGGTGAAAGATGTTTCACCCAGTTTTCTGGCTGCCAATCGCATGGAGTTGCAGGAGCGGTTGGAGCACGCAGAGCAGTCACGCAATATCTTCAGCTCGCTGGTTTTTGATTTGACCGGCTGGATGCACCAGATCAAGCTGGCGCCGGCCCTCACGGCGGCGCTGCTGATGATCGGCTTTGCCGGCGGCGTGGGAACTACCTATCGAATGAGGGAGAATAACCAAGGCCCCGGCCCCAAGCCTACTCCAACCGTCATTGAATCCAGCATCGCAAACATTGACTCCATTATTCCCGACCCAAATTCCAACCAGGTTTCCATCCGATACAACACGTTGACGCCACAAACGCTGAGCGGATCGATGGATGATCCGCGGGTTCGCCAGTTGCTGTTGCTGGGAGCGCAGAATACGCGCAATCCCGGGGTTGTGCTGGACTCAATTAATGCGCTGACGCGGAGTTCTGCGGATAACGAAGTGCGCGAAGCCCTGGTCTATTCACTGCGCTATGATCGCAACCCCGGCGTGCGCCTGGAGTGCCTGGATGGATTGAAGGGTTATGTAAGAGACGATGTGCACGTCCGCGATGCAGTGATTGAAGCGCTGGTGCATGACAGCAATGCCGGCGTGCGGCAAAGGGCCATCAGCCTGCTGGACGAGGTAAAGGCCGATAGCAGCGTGCGCGCAGCTTTGACGGTGCTGGCGGAACGCGATCCGAACAAATTTATTCGTGAAGAGTCAAAGCGTTACCTGGCGAGCACGCCAAATCTTGATTAATTGAAACGGCAGATGAAGAGACAATTACAATTCGCGGCTTTGTTTTTCGCGGCCGGCCTTTTTGCAGCAGGCTTTCTTTCTGAAGGCCAGGCGGCATTCGCGCAAAGTCCAAACCCGCAGCTTTACCGGGTGAACAACGGGGAATGGATCCAGGAAGTGAGCGGCACGTTTTCTGCGGGAAAGATCGTTAAGGTCAGGTCCAGCTCCGGCTCCATTCACATAGAGGGTGCGCAACAAAACAACGTTACCTATACCATCCGCGAGCATGTGCGCGCGCTGAGCGCACAAGGGGCGCGGCGCGAGCTGGCGCACATGAAGTTCACAACGTACAGCGCAGGTGAAACGGTGATCCTGCGGGCGGATTGCGAAGGCTCAAACCGCGGGTCGATTGATTTTGACGTTCAGGTCCCGATGCAGACATCGCTGGTGAAGCTGGAAACCGATGGCGGCGCAGTCATGGCCAAGAACCTCTCCGGCAAAGTTGAAGCCAATACCGGCGCGGGCGCAATCCAGCTTGACCAGATTACCGGCGTGATTGTGGCTTCCAGCGGCGGCGGGAATATTGAGATCGGCAAAGTGGGAAGTGACGTGCAGGCTACGACTGGGGGTGGGAGTATCCGGCTGGCGTCTGCTGCGGGGCACGTTACGGCAAAATCGGGCGGCGGAGATTTGAATATCGGCTGGGCCAAGCTGATGACGCTGCACACTGAGGGCGGTTCCATTCGCGTGAACAAATGCGATGGCCAGATTAAAGCTGAAACCGGCGGCGGCAACATTGAGCTGAATGAAATTGATGGCGCTGCCCAGATTGAGACGGCTGGAGGGAGCATCCATATTGGGCCGGTGAGCGGCGGCGTGAGCGCGCTGACCGGCGGCGGGGCCATTATGGCCAAGCTGGCGGCCGGCGGCAAACGGTTTACTGACTCCAAGCTGGAAACCCAGGTCGGCGACATTGTTGTTTATGTTCCGGAAAATTTGCGAGTGAATATCCATGCGGCGGTTGAAGTGGCGCGAAGCTATGGAATTCGCAGCGATTTTGACGAGTTGAAGATTTCCAAACCGGGCAGCAACAGTATTGGTCCGCGCGAGGTTTATGCCGACGGCAGCTTGAATGGCGGTGGACCGGTTTTGCACGTGCACACGACGACAGGGAATATCGAATTTAAACGCGAAGCAAAAAGATAAAAGATTTCGGAGTGTTCTTATGACTCGAATGACTCAAACAACGATGATCGCGTCACTGCTGGCCGGACTGGCGCTGCCAGCTATCTCAGCCGGGGCGATGCAGCCGCAGGCGCTCTCCCATCCTGTGCCCGGCTATTATTACTCTGCTGGCCGTTCTTACCTGGGAGTTGATATTCAGGACATAACGTCAAAGGAACGCGCGGACGCCCTCAAGCTGAAAGAAGAGCGCGGAGTGGAAATCACGATGGTGGATGCTGATGCGCCTGCGGGCAAAGCCGGGCTGCGCGAGCACGATGTAATTCTGGAATTTAACGGCACAGCCGTGGAAAGTGAAGAGCAGCTTCGCCGGTTGATCCGCGAAACGCCGCCCGGACGCACAGTAACCATCGGCATCAGCCGCGATGGCGCACCTATGAAAGTCAACGTAGAGCTTGCCGACCACAGCAAAATCGTGGCGCAGAGCTGGCCGCGCGTTGACATGGTACCTCTGCAGAGAATTCCTGACCTGCGCAATCGCATGGACATTCCCTATACCTTTCAAATCCAGACTTATTCTTCAGTCTTTGGCGCGCAGACAGAAAACCTCACTCGCCAGCTCGGAGAATATTTCGGCGTGAAGGGTGGCGACGGCATCCTCATCAGGTCGGTGGAGAAAGGCAGCGCGGCGGAAAAAGCAGGACTGAAAGCCGGCGACGTCATCATCCGTGCTGACAATGAAAAGCTCAATGATCGCAGCGATCTGGCCCGCATTCTGCGCAACCATCGGAACGGCGGCAAGCTGAACCTTGTTGTCATGCGCGATAAAAAAGAACAGCCAATCGTGGTTACGCTGCCTGATCGCGGCTCGCGCGATTCATCCTGGCTTGAGTTTGACCCAGACACCTGGCAGTCTGCCCTGGATAATGCTTCATCTCTCCTGGAAAACATGGACCTCAGCAAAGAAATGATCTCCCTGCAGTCCGAACTGGAATCAATACAGCCGCAAACGGAAAAAGCCATGCGTAATGCTGAGCGCGAGCTGGAGCGGACACAAAAATTATTGCAGGATCAGGGAAGGGATTCCGGCCGTATCTAAATCATTTTCATGCGCCTCGCTTCCTGCCGAGCGTGATCATAACGGTCACGCTCTTTTTATTTCGCGGGCGGACGCAGTTCGAGCAGCGTCGCCGGATTCAGATATTCACCCCGCCAGCGCACGGCAAAGTGCAGATGCGGCCCCGTGGAGCGGCCGGTTCCGCCGCTGAGCGCGATAAGCTGCCCTGCAGCCACCTTCTCGCCTTCTTTCACCTTGAACTCAGAGAGATGCATGTAAACGGTTATCAATCCCTGCCCATGGTCCAGCATCACGCAATTTCCTTCAAAATACAGCGGCCGCGCCAGAATCACAGTTCCGGCGTTGGTGGCGTGGACCGGAGTGCCGGCGCCCACGCGGAAGTCGAGCCCCAGATGCTGGCTCTTTTTCACGCCGTTATACACGCGCGCAGAACCGAAAACGCCGGAAGTCTCAGCGTCAGCCGGAGGCAGGAACTGCCCTGACCACAGCGGCTCTGGATCACTGGCCGAGAATGCCTGCTTCTTGGCAACGTCTGCTGCTTGAATCACGGGCTGCACCTCTTTTGGCGGCTCAACGAAAGCAGGAGCGACTTTGATTGTGCTGAGCGGATAGTGCGCCGCACTCACAGGAACGCTATAACTCCGCGATGTTTCTCCGGCGGTAACGTGCAGTGTGTACTTGCCCGGCTTGGTTTTAAGCCCCACACCGGCAAGCGCATACCAGCAGCGGCAGGCAGAGCTGAATCGAAACTCCAGTTCTTGCCCAAGAAAGTCGCCTTTTACCGCGCTGAGCTTTCCCGGTGCGCTCAGGCGAAAAAGCACTGGCGATCCGTTCACCAATTTCACTGGCTGCCACGTCAACGGCGATCGGGCACTTCTGTTTTGGCCATAGCAAGCTATGGATGCAACGAGCAATGCGAGTAGAGATAGCAGAGGTAAATGACGGAAATGAAACATAATGGATCTTGTTTCAGCTTACCTTAGCAATTTTTCTGAAACTACAATAAAAAAACGGGACCGCAAGTGCAGTCCCGTTTCAAAAGAAAAAAATAGACCTGCCTAGAGTTTCAAACCTATTCATCCCACCTCTTAAAGATGAGTGATCCATTCGTCCCGCCAAAGCCAAAGGAATTAGAAAGCGCAATGTTCACTTGCGCTTTCCGCGCCTGGTTGGGTACGTAGTCCAGGTCGCATTCCGGACCGGGGTGCTCCAGATTGATGGTTGGAGGCAGAATCTGGTCGCGCAGCGCCAGGATCGTGATTCCCGCTTCCAGCCCGCCGGCGCCGCCCAGCAAATGTCCGGTCATGGACTTGGTTGAGCTGACGGGGACTTTGGTATCCGCGCCAAACGTCCGCTTAATGGCCTTGGTTTCCAGCACATCGCCAATCGGCGTGGAAGTGCCGTGAGCGTTCACATAGTCGATGTCAGGCGGCGTAATTTTGGCATCGTTAATGGCATTGGTCATCACGCGCCAGCCGCCTTCGCCCTCTTCGGCCGGTTGCGTAATGTGATACGCATCGGCGCTCATCCCGTAGCCAATAATCTCTCCCAGAATCTGAGCGCCACGCTTGCGCGCGTGCTCCAGCTCTTCCAGGACAACAATGCCCGCGCCTTCTCCAATCACAAAGCCATCGCGGTCAGTGTCCCAGGGGCGGCTGGCTTTTTCCGGCGCATCGTTGCGGGTGGAAAGCGCGCGCATGGCAGCAAAGCCGCCCACGCCCATGGGGGTGATTGCTGCTTCTGATCCACCGGCGATCATTACATCCGCGTCGCAGCGCTGGATGATCTTATAGGCATCGCCAATGGCATGAGCGCTGGTGGTGCAGGCAGTGGCTGTAGCTTCATTAGGTCCTTTGGCGCCGTAGCGGATGCTTACGTGTCCGGCGGCAAGGTTCACGATGGCTGCAGGAATAAAGAAGGGCGATATCTTGCGCGGGCCGCCTTTCAGCAGCTCGGCATGTTCCCGCTCAATCACATCAAATCCGCCTACGCCGGAGCCAATGTGCACGCCCACGCGCGTCGCGTTTTCCGGTGTGATCTGCAGGCCGCACATCTTCATGGCTTCATCCGTTGCCGCCAGGGCAAAGTGGATGAAGCGGCCCATCTTCTTCACCTCTTTTTTCTCAATGAAGTTTAGAGGATCAAAGCCCTTGACCTCAGCGGCAATCTGGCAGGCAAAATTGCTGGTGTCAAAACTCGTAATCCTGGTCACGCCGCTTTTGCCGGCAATAATGTTCTGCCAGACCTCAGTGCTGGTATTGCCTACGCCGCAAATCAGCCCCAGGCCTGTTACAACCACCCGCCTTGCCAATCACTTGCCGCCTTTCGAGTGTTTATCAATGTAGTCAATGGCGTCTTTTACGGTGCGGATCTTCTCCGCGTCCTCGTCCGGGATCTCAATGTCAAAAGCCTCTTCAAAGGCCATGACCAGCTCCACCGTGTCCAGCGAATCCGCGCCAAGATCATCCACAAAGGAGGCATTGGGCGTTACCTCGCCTTCATCCACTCCAAGCTGCTCAACAATAATCTGTTTCACTTTATCTTCAACGGCTGCTGCCATACGCTTGTGTCTCCTTCTGGTTTTCCTGCTGAAATTTTCAGATCTAGGCCTGCTACTGCTTTACTGACTTTGCATTCCTTTGAATGTAATCAACTGCGTCTTTCACAGTGGAGATCTTCTCGGCATCCTCGTCTGGAATTTCCATGCCAAAGGTCTCCTCCAGCGACATAATCAATTCCACGCGATCAAGCGAGTCCGCCCCAAGATCGTCGACGAAAGAGGCCGCCGGAGTTACGTCCTCCGGTTCCACTCCAAGCTGGTCCACAATGATCTGCTTTACCTTTTCCTCGACTGCGGGCATTGAATCTCCTGCTATGTCAAACCGCCTAGTGTAATTGCTCCAAAAATGTTGTGTAAAGGGCTGCCTCAAAAAGACTTTCTTGCCACCAGCAATGACTGTGGCATGGGTTCCAGCGGAATCTGTTTTGGGGCTTCAAATCCGGCGTTGCGGCACATCTCCCGGTACTCCGCCAGTGTATAAGCATCGCCATGCGGAGTGTTGGTTAACATGCTCAGGCTGAACAGGGCCGGAACGGGCGGTGACACACGGTCCTCATTCGGCACAAATTCCAGAATAATCACCTGGCCTCCCGGATTCAGGGCTGCATGCGCTTTTTTAAGCAGTTTCTCATTCTCAGCCGGTTCAAAGTGATGCAGAAAATTCGTGAGCAGGATGGCGTCAAAACCGCTGCCGTAGTCTACGTCAAAAGCGCTGCCGGCGAGAAGGTGGTAGCGCTCGCTCATCCCCTGGCGTTGCGCGTTCTCCTTGGCCACTTGCAGCACATTGGCCCAATCCAGGGCATAAATGTGGGCCTTGGGCAGCTTTTGCGCCACGGTAAGTCCAAACAATCCGTGGCTGGCCGCAATGTCCAGTATTTTGGCCGTAGGCTTTGCCGCCAGCTCCGCCTGCAATATTCCGGCCATGGTCTCTGCTGCCGGCCTCATCAGCGGCGCCATGCCACGCGCAAATTCCAGCCAGATTGGGTCTTCAGGGGCCAGCGTTCCATTTTTTTCATCTGTCCCGCCGCGTCGTACCGCCTCAGCCATCTCCTGAAAACCGCCAAGCTGGGCCGGATGCATCAAAAAGCTAAAAGCGCGGCCAAGGTAAGCCGGGGCTTCGCGATCTAAAAAGAAAGCTGTATCCGGTGTAAGCGAATAGCGGTTCCCCGCTTTGCTTAGAAAGCCCAGGACCACCATTGCATCGCTCAACATGCGCACTCCGCGCTCAGAGGCCTTGCATGCCTTTGCGATCTCCGCTGCCGTATGTTTCCCCCTGGCGATCGCCGTAAACAAATCAAGATCAATGGCGGCTTTCAGCGCGAAGGCGCGCTGGTATCCCTGAACGGTGTCAAATATCCGAAACGGATTGGGCTGGGCCGCCACCGGCATCTGCTGCACTGACATAAAAAACTCCTGTTTTTCCATTCTATCTGTCCCGGCGGCCTTTCGGAGTCTCCGGCCCGGCTTTACAATAAATTCTTGTCTGCGCCTAAGTTCTTGGTCAAATACACTGCCTGGCTCGCTGCCCTTAAGACCTTGGGCGCGTGGGGTGTTTTCATTACATCCCTGCTGGATGCCTCAGCCTTCGGCGTCCCAATGGACCCTCTTGTAGCCACCTATGTTTATAGCAATCCGCATAAAGCCTGGCTTTACTGCATCGCCGGGGCGTTAGGATCGGCGCTGGGAAGCATTGTGCCTTTTGCTCTTGGCCGCGCCGGTGGCGAACTTTTTCTGCTCAAGCGCATCAATGAAGCCCGTCTCAAGCGCATCCGCGACCGCTTTGAGCGGCAGGAATTTCTGGCCCTGATGGTCCCCGCGATGCTGCCGCCGCCAACGCCATTCAAGCTGCTCGTTTTTTCCGCCGGCGTCTTTGAAATGAAATTTCTTTCTTTTCTGCTGGCCATTATCAGCGGACGCCTGGTGCGATTTGGGGTCTTATCTGTACTGACGATCCTGTTTGGCGAGACGATCGTTGACCAGATCAAGAACCTGCTGCACGCTCATCCGGCAATTCTGGTGCTGATTGGGATTGCCCTGATCTTGATTGTTTATCTGATCTTCCGTTTATTGCGGGCTCCAGCCAAGGAGATTGCGGAAGAGATCAAACACAGCGATGAACCGCAAGAAAATTAAATGATAGAGGGACGTTGATTTCTTAACCTTGACCGCATTGACGCGCAACCACTACGAATATGCTGCCACTTGAGCCCTAAAAAGTAGAAATTTCGGATTACCCTGGCGAGGTTTTTACTTCTCGCCAACGCAAATCAGCCGGAGCCACATCAGCTCCGGCCCAATCAGTTGTCATCAGTGCAAATCAGTGGTAAGGACCTTACGCTGCCGCGCTCTTGCCCTCGATCGCCTGTTGCGTCTGCGCTACCAGTGCTCCTATCCCAAAGAAAACGGCGGCAAACAGCACGTCAGAGATGATTCCATTCCTGGCGAACGGAAGGGCTTTGGTGTAGCACTCAATCAAGCCTGAAAGATTGTGCGCATATCCAATGTTGCCAAAGGCCCAGACGGCGAAGTTGCTGGTGAGGAAAAAGCCAATCCCAGTGCCCAAACCCGCACCCAGAACATTGATCGGCTTAATATGGCCGCGCAACAGCAGGCCAAGGAGGCAAGGCACAAGATACCAGGCCCACATTAGATATTGATCGGTGGTGAGCGGTAGCTGGTAAACGCTCAGATTCAGGTAGATATCTGATCCAATCAGCAGCGCCACAGGAATCCAGAAATGTTTGCGCGAGATACGGGAGCCAAAGAACAGCAGGGCCGCCCCAACCATGCTAAAGCCATACGTGGCAAATACACCGGTTCCAGCCACCACGCGCAGCAACACCGCAAGAACCACGAACAGAAAAGCCAGCATTTGGCACCTCAGATCAACTATTGTGCCGGGTTAAAACCCATTGCGTCAAGATTAGGTTACTTTGCCGTCCCGTTTTGGGAACGGCCGCCCCGCGAGATTTCTTCCACTCGCAGTTGCGGGTCAAGCACTACGTAGCTTGAAAGCGGAGGCCGGCGGCGCTGGCCGGCTTCTTCCGCATCTTCAAAGCGCAGGTCTTCAAATTGGACCTTATAGCGGCCACCCGGCAGCCCCTCCTCCGTCACGTACGGATACTCGGCCCAGTCAAGATAGACCTGGCCCAGGTATGACCTCTTGGCCGCCAGTGTTACCGGCGTTTCCTGCGGCTTAAAAAGCTGCACCTGCTGATCTTGCGGGTCCACTTCGCCCGTGCTGGAATCAACCGGCAGCAGAAAAAAGAAATCCTTCGTTTCCACCACTCCATTCCAGGAAAAAGGATTGACCGGCTCAGGAAAAGCCGACGCGCGCACCGGATCTTCACCGCGATAGGTGCGCGCATTCAAGGCATATACGGCACGGCCATGTTCGTAGTCGCGTACCAAGATCACCGCGGCAACGCACACCAGCGCAAAAATTGCCCAACCGCGACCCCGAAACTGGGGTTTACGCGATCCGATTTCCTCAGTAATCAGCGCGAACAGCCCCGGCAGCACCAAGCCCAGGAACAGCGCCAGCAGCATGATGGGGTCAACAATGAACACCAGGTCCCACGAGTACCACTTGGGATTGAAAGGCGCAAAAGGCCGCACGCCGTAATTGTTGGTGAAGTCCTGAAAGAGATGCACCAAAACTCCCAGCAGCGCGTACGCATAAAGCACGTTCCAGCGTGGCGGCAATTTGCTCCCACGCCCGCTTCTTTTTCTCCACCGATAAATGCCATACACCACGCCCAGCGCCACCGCGGCCACAAACGGTGCGCCCAGAAAGCTGTGAGTGATACCGCGATGATGCTGCAGCCCGAAAACCGAACCATGAAAGTAAGAAAAGGAGTCGATGTCAGGGGCCTCAACTGCAAGGGCAAGCGTGAGCGTGGCCAATCCGGTCCGGCGATTAAGACCGGCCCGACTTAAGCACGCGCCGGTAAGGATGTGCGTGACAGGATCCATAGTTCAAGCACTTGGACGAAATTGCATTCTAATTGAGCAACAAGCAAACTTCCTGGCTGAACGCTGATTGCCGATCGTTGAATGCTTTTTACGGCATCAGCAGCTTTACCGGCCTGCTCTCAATGCTGAGTTCCGCAGGCAGCGTGCCCAGTAATTCGCCATCGGCCTGCGAATGAATGGTGTGGGCGCCCGGAAGCGCCGTGCAGCGAAACCATCGTGAGTGAATCGCGTCCACGTCCTTCACCTTCCAGTTCATGCCTGTGGCCACGCCAGCAAAATATCTGAGAAAACGCAGGACTTTATCGGTGCGAAACAGCAGGAGGCAAAAGCTGTCATTCGTAAGCGCCGATCCCAGGTTCACAAGACGCAATAGCCCAGGAAATTTTGCCGCCCTGATCGCCATGGCCAGCATGGCCTTGTCCTGTGCGCGCTTTCCGCTCTCATCTTCCCACTCAATCTGGAACATGGGATATCCGCCGCGCAATGCCATGCGCGCCATTTCCAGAAAGTAGGCGTTTCTCCCCCAACGTTCCTTGGATTTCACGGCGGTGCCATACATCAACTCCGCGTCCGCGCCTACCCCGGCGGCAACGATAAAATAGCGTTTCTCCGGCACGCCGTTGCGCTGTGACAAAACCACGCCGGGACGAAACGCGCGCGGCTTATAAGTAAGAAGCTTCTGCGCAGCCGCTACAGGGCCACCTGTCAGCCCCAGGTCGGACGCCAGCAGGTTGCCGCTCCCCAGAGGCACCAGGCCCAGAGCGGCATCGCTTCCGGACATCATGATGCCGTTCAGCACCTCGTTGACCGTGCCATCGCCGCCGCAGGCGATCACGGTATCAAAGCCGGCTGCTGCGGCCTCCCGCGCTTGTTGGATTGCGCTGCCTGCATGAGTGGTCGGGCAAGTCTCCACCTGCACCCCAGCGTCGCGAAACAATGCCTCTACGCGCGAAATATCCCCAGCGCGCTGCCGGCGCTTTTGTCCAGAAGCCGGGTTGTAGATGAGAAAGGCTTTGTTCATTAATCCTGTCGCTTCGCTCCAAACCGCCGGGCAAGCTCGTGCTTCAAAAACTCTACCCAGCACTTGTAGCGGCAGCTCGGCGCGCAAGCCGGCCTCGCTGCAGAGCCGGACTGTAACATGCACGCAAGACACACAATATAATCACAGTCATGCCGTCTGCCGCCAAGGATAAGGGTATCGAACAGAAGATCGAGAAGCTGCGCGACGAGATCCGCCACCACGAATATCTCTACTACGTTCTTGACGCTCCTGAGCTGCCCGATGCCGACTTCGACCGCCTGATGCAGGAGCTGAAGAAGCTGGAAGCAGCGCATCCTGAGCTGATTACGCCGGATTCTCCCACTCAGCGCGTGGGTGGCAAGCCGCGCGAGGGCTTCACCAAGGTCACCCACTCACGGCCCATGCTCTCGCTCGATAATGCTTACAACGAGCAGGAGCTGCGCGACTGGGACCGCCGCGTTCACGAGCTGGCCGGGTCAGACAAGATTGAGTACGTCTGCGAGTTCAAGCTTGACGGCATGTCAATGGCGCTTACCTACGAGGGCGGCAAGCTGCTGCGTGGCGTGACGCGGGGGGACGGCTCAGTGGGCGAAGACGTGACCGCCAACGTGCGCACCATGCGCTCCGTTCCGCTTTCCATCGCTGCCGCCGCTCTCAAGAAAGCAGGTGTGCCTGCTGATTTTGAGGTTCGCGGCGAGGTCATCATGCCCCTTGCGGCTTTCCAGCACATGAATGACGACCGCACAGCCAAAGGGCTTTCAACCTTTGCTAATCCGCGTAACGCCGCAGCGGGAACCATCCGCATGTTGGAGCCAAACATCGTCGCCGAGCGGCGGCTGGACTACTACACCTATTTCCTATTGGTAAAAGGCAAATACTTTCCAGAAAAGCATTCTGACGCGCTTACGGCCCTGCAGACGCTGGGCTTCAAGGTGAATCCCAACCACCGCATCGCCCATGACATTGAAGAGGTGCTGGAATTTATTCACCAGGGCGAGGAGAAGCGCGACAACCTGGGCTATGAGATCGACGGCATTGTCATCAAAGTAAATTCCATGCGCACGCAGGACCGTCTGGGATTTACCGGCAAAGCTCCGCGCTGGGCCATCGCGTACAAATTCACCGCGCGCAGCGGCATCACGCAGGTGGAAGACATTGTGCCGCAGGTGGGGCGTACAGGTAGGCTTACTCCCGTGGCGTGGCTCAAGCCGGTTTTTATCGGCGGCACCACGGTAAGCCGCGCCACGCTGCACAACATGGATGAGATCGGCCGTCTCGGCCTAAAGATTGGCGATTGGGTCATGGTGGAGCGCGGCGGCGACGTGATTCCCAAGGTCGTCAAAGTGGTGGAAGACAAGGACCACCCGCGTGGCCACAAGCTTTTCCACATGCCGGAGCGCTGCCCCGTTTGCAACAGCACCATCCGCCACAAGGAAGACGAGGTGGATTACTGGTGCGTGAATCTCAACTGCCCGGCGCGGCTGCAGGGAAGTATTCTGCACTTTGCTTCGCGCTCGGTGATGAATATTGATGGGCTCGGCGAGTCGCTGGTCAATCAGCTTCACCAGCATGGATTTCTCAAAGACGTTGCCGATATTTATACGCTCAAAGACAAGCGCGCCCAGCTTCTGGAACTGGAGCGCATGGGAGAAAAGTCAATAGACAACTTGCTGGCTGAGATTGAAAACTCCCGCAAACTGCCGCTGGAGCGCGTGATTTTGGGCCTGGGGATCGGGCAAGTAGGATCGCGCACGGCTGAATTACTGGCAGAACACTTTGGATCGATGGACGAGTTGATGAGCGCATCCGCTGAGCAACTACAGCAAGTCCAGGATGTTGGTCCCAGCGTTTCCGCCAGCATCCGCGAATTTTTTGATGAGGCCGCGAACAGAAAGCTGGTGGAACGGCTGAGCAAGTTCCTGGTCTTTAAAGGCGTCAAAAAAGTCCGCGGCACCGCCTTGGCGGGCAAGACATTTGTTCTCACCGGAACACTGCCAAATTATTCCCGCGATGCAGCAAAAAAGATGATTGAAGACGCCGGCGGCAAAGTCAGCGGTTCCGTCAGTAAGAAGACAGATTACGTTGTAGCCGGTGAAGATGCGGGGTCCAAGCTCGACAAGGCGAGAGAACTTGGCGTGGAGGTGGTTGATGAGGCGGAGATGCTCGCGTTGATTCAGTCTTGAATTGACGCTCCAAATTCCCTCACAGGCAACAGCACTGAGAGTACAATCTGGTGATTCTGTGCATGGAGGAGCCAATGCTCTGGCATATGTTGCTAGAAGTCGCTCTTGTTTTTGCACTGGCCTATGCTGGTGGCCCATTCTGGTCTTGTCTCAAAGGCCCTAAGCATTTACAAGAAATGCTAGGAAACCGAGATGAATTAACTCGACTCATCGATTTGGCTGGTTATTCAAACCTTCTTGCGGACGCGCAAAATATCAAGCCTCTCCTGAATGGAAACTATGGCGACAATATCTTTTTATGGGACAATGCACACTTAAAATCCCTTTCTTCGACACGGAACGCCCTCTTCTTTGTCGTTATGGGGATTCTAGCCTTAAGCTGGTGGATTGGTATCTGGTATTTCGCAGTGAGTCTGGCAATTTTTTTATTATTTGGCTGCATGGAATTGCCAGGCGTAGCCAAGAACAATAATGCTAAGCATCTCTTGTCCGTGATAGTGAACCTGATTAAATGGCGACAAGACGATGAAGGTGAGTGTGCCACCTTTTGCATGATAGAAAGGCCAGCGTACGGCAATCTTTACAAAGTATTGACTTGGTTCCAGATGAAATCGGCCACCGCTCAAGAGTAGATTCTTATATTTAGATGAGCAGACTTAGTTCAGTCAGCCAAGCTATCGCCGCCTTCCGCGCCGCACGTGACTTTCTGCTCGCCCATCGCGAAGACTACGCCGCTGCGTACGCAGGCTTCCAATGGCCGAAACTTGATCGCTTCAACTGGGCGCTGGACTGGTTTGATCAGATTGCTGCCGGCGATCGCCGCAACCAGACTGCGTTGTGGGCGGTCTATGAAGACGGCCGCAAGAGTGAAGACAAGCTGACCTTTGCGGACCTCTCTGAACGTTCGAATCGCATTGCCAACTACTATCGCAGCCTGGGCGTGCGCCGTGGTGACCGCGTTTTGGTGATGCTGGGCAACATTCCTCCTCTGTGGGAGACCATGCTGGCCATGATCAAGCTGGGCGCTGTGATTATTCCTGCCACAACGCTGCTCACAGCGAATGACGTCGCAGACCGCATTGCTCGCGGACGCGTGCGGCATATTGTCTGCGCTGCGGAGCTTGCGCCAAAGATCGCGGAATCTTGCGGAAGCTGTACGCGCATTGCCATAAGCGGCAAGGTTCCGGGATGGCAGGAATACGAACAGGGTTATGCTTCGCCCAGCACGTTCGCGCCTGACGGCGAAACCAGGGCCAGCGATCCGCTGCAGCTCTACTTCACCTCCGGCACCACGGCCAAGCCCAAGCTCGTAATGCACTCGCACACCAGCTATCCGGTTGGACATCTTTCCACCATGTATTGGATCGGCATCAAGCCTGGCGACGTTCACTGCAATCTCTCTTCTCCCGGCTGGGCCAAGCACGCCTGGAGCTGCTTCTTTGCGCCGTGGAATGCCGAAGCAACGGTATTCGTGATTAACCAGCCGCGTTTCAGCGCGCGCAGCCTGCTGGATGCCCTTACCAACTGCGGTGTGACTACTTTCTGCGCACCGCCTACCGTCTGGCGCATGTTGATCACAGAGAATCTGGCGAACTGGAAAGTAAAGCTCCGCGAGCTGGCCAGTGCGGGTGAGCCGCTGAACCCTGAGGTCATCGAGCAGGTGCGCGCGGCCTGGGGACTGACGATTCGGGACGGCTACGGCCAAACCGAAACCACGGCGCAGGTTGGCAATCCTCCCGGGCAGAAGCTCAAGGTCGGAGCGATGGGCAAAGCCATGCCGGGATACAGTATCCGGCTGCTCAACACCGAAAACAAGGACGCGGACGAGGGTGAACTGTGTCTCCCGCTTGATCCGCCACCGGCGGCGCTGATGCCTGGCTACCAGGGCGATGACGGCAAGCTGGTACCGCTTGCCGGCCCGGTCTATCGCACAGGCGACGTGGTCCAGCGCGATGCGGAAGGCTATCTCACCTTTGTTGGCCGCGCCGATGATGTCTTTAAGGCCTCTGACTACCGCATTAGCCCGTTTGAGGTTGAGAGCGCGCTGATTGAGCATGAAGATGTAATAGAGTGCGCCGTGGTGCCCTCGCCCGATCCCATACGTCATGCGCTGGTAAAGGCATTTGTCACGCTGCGTGCGGGATGTCAGCCTTCGCGCGAGACTGCTCTTTCCATCTTTCAGCACAGCCGCAAAGTGCTGGCGCCATATAAGCGCGTGCACAGGCTGGAGTTTGTGGATCTACCGAAGACGATTTCAGGGAAAATTAGAAGAGTGCAGTTGAGGACGGCGGAGGCGGAACGGGTAACAGAGGAGAAGGCAGAGGAGTTCAGGGAAGAGGATTTTGAAGAGTTGAAGTAGGGAGGCGTCATGTTTTTAAGGCGCTTGACCACGAGCAGGATGCAACATTCCAGCTCAGTGTGCCTTACAAGCGTGTATCATCTTTTTTGTGATACGTCGACTTTACGTACATAACTTTCGATGCCTTGAGAACTTCGAATTGTCGATCTCCGAGCAGCCGTCTGTCCTGCTGATTGGAAAGAACGGTACGGGCAAGAGTACGGTTGCGTTTGCCCTGGAGATTCTGCAAAAGATCGCGCGGGGCACGAACCGGGTAGGCGACTTGGTGAAGCCTAAAGATCTCACTCGCGGAAACACGAAAGTGCCTTTGCGATTCGAGATCGAGGCTAAATTGGGCACCAAGATTTACGGGTACACCATCGCTTTTGAGTTACCCGAGGGGTTCAAAGAGCTTCGCGTATATGAAGAGAGGCTCGTAGTTGATGGCAGTCCCGTTTACTCGCGAGAAGTTGCGCAGGTGCAGCTTGCAAGAACGGGACGGGAGGCAAAGTTTCCTATCGACTGGCACATGGTTGCACTGCCAATTGTTCAGGAACAATCGCCCAACGATCCTCTGTTCGTTTTCAAGGACTGGCTTGCTCGCATGCTCATCCTTCGGCCGGTGCCGAGCTGGATTCGAGGAGACTCGGACGAAGAAACGCTGAAACCGAATCTGCCTGTGACCGATTTTGGCGCGTGGTTTTCAGGTCTTATGGCCCTCGCTCCGTCCGCCTATGGCACAATCGATGAATACCTCAAGCAGGTGATGCGCGACTGGAAAGATATTCAGAACCCGCCGGTTGGTAAAGACACTCGCAGCTTAGTCGTTCAGTTTTCAAACGATCAAGGAAGCCTGCGGCTTCCTTTTGAAGAGCTGTCGGATGGCGAAAAATGTTTCATGATATGTGCCCTGGTGCTTGCCGCGAAAAACACCTATGAACCACTATTTTGTTTCTGGGATGAGCCAGACAACTACCTCGCACTCGACGAGGTTGGACATTTTGTATTGGCACTTCGCAAGAGCTTCCAATCAAGTGGTCAATTCATTGCCACATCTCACAACCCAGAAGCCATTCGGCGTTTTTCGAATGAGAACACCCTGGCGCTCTTCAGAAGAAGCCACCTCGAACCCACAATTGTGCGTCGCATCGAGGAATTGAACATCCCTGGGGACCTTGTTGGTACGCTCATTCGTGGCGATGTAGAGCCATGAGCGTCAACAAGCAACGGGCGCACATCATTGTGTTGCCAGAAGACGACGCCAACCGTCAATTGGCAAACGGCTTTCACGAGCAAGTTGATTGGAGTCGATACCGACAGATGCAGGTACTTCCTGAATGCGGCGGGTGGACGCACGTTATCGATGATTTCCTGTCAGATCACGTCGCTGTAATGAACCGTTATCCCAGCCGGTTAATGGTTTTGCTAATGGATTGCGACGGTAATAGGGAAAGGCTGCAACGAGTCCGAGAGAGGATTCCAAACGACTTAGCCGAACGAGTTTTTGTTCTTGGCGCTTTGACCGAACCCGAGGACCTCAGAACAGATCTCGGGTTTCCGGAAACAGTTGGTGCGGCGATAGCGCAGGACTGTCGCGAAAACACCAACACAGCCCTAGAACATCGTCTTCTCCGGCACAATGCTCGCGAGCTTGCGCGGTTACGGGAACGCGCAGTCCCTATCCTATTTCCAGCCATTTGAAAGAAAGCTATTAAGCTTGGCGGGGATCTACCCTATCTCATAGACTCAATGAGAATACGTAACCTCTCCAGCAGCTAAGGGCTGAATTGAACGGGCAACGCCCGGTGCTTCTAACACCAAACGCGCCCTAACCAACACCGCCTTCAAAGGAGGCAAATGATGGCTACAAATAAAGGTACCCGCACCACTTCACCTGCGCAACTTCCACCGCAACAACCCAAACAACGCGACCGCCACCTTAAAGCCGAGATTTTAGAAGTTCTTCGGCGGCTCCAACCGGGGATATGACCTGGCTGGTCTTGTCAAGAGATCCTTCCCCTTCGAAAAGCTCAGGGTCAGGATTTCGTCTGGCGGCTCAGACGCCGCCAAAACGGCCCAAGATGAGCCATTTCGTGATTGATTCGCCATGATAATTGCGCTATGGTAAGGCAGCCCTGAGGGGTGAGCAAGGCAGATATTTGAAAATTAGCGATCAGCGCTAAGCCATCGGCGATCGGCTAAACCACTCTGGAGAAGTTTGCGACCTACTGCTGTTAGGTTGAGTCTGCGATTGGGATTGGATGGCCCCTGGGTGACCCAAGGGTCACCCAGGCGTCACCCAAGCGTCACCCAAGCGTCGCGCAGGGGTCATCCAAGGGTCGATTCCGGAACCGCGCTTTGTTTTCAACAAAAGTTGCAAAAGGCCGGGTGGGGGCGAACCGTTTTGCCCGGAAAATCACGTTCCAAGCTGAGATGACTTCTGCCCAGACACACCAGGCTACCCCAGATTGGGATGACTTCTGCCCAGCCACGGCGAAAACCGCGCGCGGCCGGGGCCCACCTGGGATGACCTGGGATGGATTGGGGAGGCCGGGTGGGGGAGAATCGTTTTGCCCGGAAAATCACGTTCCAAAGCTGAGATGACTTCTGCCCAGACACACCAGGCTACCCCAGGTTGGGATGACTTCTTCCCTGCCACCGCGAAAACCGCGCGCGGCCGGTGCCCACTTGGGATGACCTGGGATGGATTGGGGGAGGGGTATCCTCCCCACAAATGCCATTGGGTTCACGCAGCTTTTTCCTGCGATCCGCAACGCTTGCAGCCAACCACGATCTTGTCTCGGCGAGCGCGCAAGCTGTTTTGGAAGCTTGCCCAACGCGGGCCTTTATCTTTGCTATCTTTGTCCTGGGCGTCCTGGGCCGGGTGGCGCTCGTCTGGCTCGTCTACCTTGTAAATGCGCGGCTCACGCAGGTTTTCCGGAGCATCTGCAGACGGCGCTTCCGGCGCAGTCGCAAACTCCGGAGCCACCGGGCGGGCTTCTTTGCCGGGCTCCTGAACATCCTTTTTTCCGCCTTTGGAAATTTTGCTGGGCTGCAGCGTGGTCTTCCCCGTGCCGGAAGCTACTCCGAGCAGCTCATCCTCTTTGCCCATTTTTGCCGGAGTAAAATCGCGTTTAAGGCTTTCCCGCGCTTCCGGGGTCAGGGGCGCGCGGCGCGCTCCTTCCACCTGTTCCACCGGAGGCGTAACAATGCGGCCCGTGTCTTTGTTGTACATGACGGCGCCGTCATTCCAGCGCTTCTCATATTCCTTTTCGTAATTGGACCAGTCGTAGTCCTCGGCCAGCATCTTCTCGTCAAACTCAGGCAGCATTTCCAGCCGCTCTTTATCCAGCTCGGCATAGTACTTGTCTTCATGACTTCCATAAGGCTCAATACGGTTTGCCGGCACCATCACTTTTTTCCGGGAGAACAGGCCGCCGGTATCGAGCACCACATAGCGAATGTCGCCGGTGGAGTGATTGAAAATCACGTCATCGATTTTGCCCAGTTTTTCATCGTTCACGCCGTACACTTCAGCGTCGCGCAGATCATCCACTTCCTCTTCAAACCTGTACTCGCGAAGAATGCCGTAATGAGACATAGTTGCTCCTTTACCGTGTCCAGCCTGGCACTAGAAATTATGATGCGGGTCACAATGCAGAGAGAGCAGGAATCGAGAGCTGCTGAAGCAGCGCGTTCTCTCGCATTGCACAAAGTCGCTCAGAATTTTGAGCGAATTCTTTTATAGGTAGTCGGCAAATCTTCCGGCAGAACGCGCGTCTCTCCCACTGAGGTCATAAAATTCACGTCAGCCACCCAGCGGGGCAGAATGTGCATGTGGATGTGCGCGGCCACGCCTGCTCCGGCAGCCTTGCCTAAATTCATTCCCAAATTGATACCGTCAGGGTGATAGAGGCTGCGCAGAACGCCTTCCAATTTTTGCGTCAGGGCCATCATTTCTTCAGCGGCAGGAGAGGCGAGTTTTTGCAGCTCGTCCACGTGATCATAGGGCACTACCATGGTATGGCCGGAAGTGTAAGGAAAGGCGTTAAGCAGCACAAAACAATGCTGGCCGCGGTGGACCACCAGGCTTTGCTCGTCATTTTTGGCCTGTAAAATGGCGCAAAAAACGCATTCGCCGGGCTTAACGGCGGCCGTGACGTAGGCATAACGCCAGGGGGTAAACAAGAAGTCCATCGTCCTGAAAAGATACCAGATGGGTTAGGGTCTTTAAGCGATTTTTAGAGCACTTCCGCGTTTGACAGTGCCTTAGGCCGTTGCTATAGTCGAAGGAGTCTTATGGCCTATTTAGGACTGCCGTAAGATCCGGCCGCTGGTTTCTCAAGCCTTCCGGGAAATTGGAAGAGATTTGTACCAGTGGGACTCGGGGTCCCGAGTCCGCCTTCAGCACTACTGCCTCTCCTGCGCGAGTTCCAGCCGTGTTTAGGCCCGATAAATGAAAGGGAAATGTTGGTCGAGCACACAGCACGTAGCGATTATGATGCGCCCGCCGAAGCTGAATCCAACAGCTCCGCCGACTCTCCTCAGTCCTACGAAAACGTAACCATTATGTCCGGGAATGAATCTCAAACTCAATCCACTGAGCAACCCAGCGCGGGTGTAGCTCACAAAGAAGAAACGCACATGGACGACTTTGCCGCAGCCCTTGAATCGTACACCCTTGAGACTGAGCCGGCGCCAAGTGAAGACAATGTCTTTAAAGGCACCGTCATCAAGATCACCCCAACCCACGTTGTTGTCGATATCGGATTTAAATCTGAAGGACTTGTTCCAATCGCTGAAGTCACCGATGCCGCCGGCAACATCAAGTTTGAGCCGGGCCAGGAAATTGAAGTCATGGTCCAGCGCGGCGAAAACGAAGAAGGCTCCGTACTGCTTTCTCATGAACGGGCCCAGCGCGTGCGGGTATGGGAGAACATTGAAAAGGCGTACCACTCCAAAGAAGCCGTAAAAGGCACGGTGGTGGAGCGGGTAAAGGGCGGGGTCTCCGTGGATATCGGCGTAAAGGCGTTTATGCCGGGTTCGCAGGTTGACGTGCATCCGGTGCGCAACCTGGAATCGCTGAAGGGCCATGAGATTGAGGTCCGCGTAATCAAGCTGAATAAAAAGCGCGGCAACATTGTTGTTTCCCGCAAGGCCATCCTGGATGAAGAAGTTACCGCCAAGCGCGGCAAGACGCTGGAAAATCTGGCAGAAGGCGCCATTATGACCGGCACAGTCAAGAACCTTACCGACTACGGCGCTTTTGTCGATTTGGGCGGCATTGACGGCCTGCTGCACATTACAGATATGTCCTGGGGACGCCTGACGCATCCTCGCGATCTGGTCCATGTTGGCGACCAGATCCAGGTGAAAGTCCTGAAGTTTGATGGCGAGAAGCTGCGCGTTTCACTCGGCTTCAAGCAGCTCACGCCTGATCCCTGGCTTGACGCCGCAGAGCGCTATCCTATTGGCGCCCGCGTAAAAGGCCGCGTTCTGAGCGTTACCGACTACGGCGCTTTTGTTGAACTGGAACAGGGCATTGAAGGCCTGGTCCACGTAAGCGAGATGTCGTGGTCCAAGCGCATGAAGCATCCTTCAAAGCTGGTAAACGTTGGCGATGAGATCGAGTGTGTTGTGCTCAACGTAAATTCCAGCGAGCGCCGCATTTCGCTCGGCTTGAAACAGCTTGAATCGAATCCCTGGGAACGTCTGCATGAGAAGTATCCCATTGGCTCAACGGTTGAAGGCCGCGTGCGCAACCTCACCGATTTCGGCGCATTCATTGAGATTGAAGACGGCATCGACGGGCTGGTTCACGTGAGCAATCTGAGCTGGACCAAGCGAGTGAAGCATCCTTCAGAAGTCCTGAAAAAGGGCGAGAAGGTAAAGGCCGTGGTTCTGGGCATTGAACCGGAGCAGCGCCGGCTTTCGTTGGGCGTAAAGCAGCTTCAGCCTGATGCCTGGGAGACTTTCTTCCAGACGCATCGCATTGGCGACGTGGTGCATGGCAAGGTGCTGCGTATGGCACAGTTCGGCGCCTTTGTTGAAATTGCTGAAGGTGTTGAAGGCCTTTGCCACAACTCTGAAGCCGCTGATTCCAACGGCGCACCCATCAAGCTTGACGCCGGCCAGGAGCACGACTTTAAGATCATCAAGATGAACGCCGATGAAAAGAAAGTGGGCTTGAGTCTGCGGGCTGTCGGCGAAGAAGCCAGCCGCGCCGACGTGGAGGCTTACAAGCATCCCGCTTCCAGCGCAACCACAACTCTTGGCGATATCATTAACTGGAAGCGCGCCGGCAACGATCAGGAATAAATGTTGTTTCAAAATCCAACTAAAAAGGCCATCCTGCAAGATGGCCTTTTCTTCATATTTCCAAAATCTTATTTGATCCGGAGCGTAATGTTTGCTTGCTTCCGGCTGTCGAAGCCGCTCAGGGTCTTGGTATCACTGCGCGCGCCCTGGTGCTCAGCATAGACTTCGTAATCAACGTTGGTGGCCAGCCCAGGGAAGCGATAGCTGCCATCTGCATCTGTAATGTACGTTTTGATCACAAGGTTCTTGGTATTTTTTAGATAGACAATCGCCTTCTGGATTGGCAGGTCCTGTTTGGTTAGTACATGCCCCACTAGCGTGCGCGATTCATTTTGTCCGCGCTGCAGCACGGCTGAAGCACTGGCCGGCGGAAGCATGGAAAGGCACACCAGCGCAAGCACAACAATGCCAAATTGCCTTTTCATCAATCGCCCTCCTGACCCAATTGTATTTTTGAGCAGCTACTCTCTTAGATGCAGGCCGATGTCTTCGCGCTCCTCGCCTTCAATATGCACCTTGGTTTCACCCCTAAGCTTTTTCTTTTTAGACGTTTGCGGCTTACCGTCTTCCCCCACGGGGGCGTATTCAGCTTCTCCCTGGATCAGGTAATCAGCCGGTTTGGCGGGAACACGCTGGGCAAATTCACCCCGATGATCAGAGAACAAATCCCAGCTCGGATGCTTCTTCCCTTCTGGCCGGATAGTGATCTTCACCCCGTAAAGGGGATGGTCATCCGGCCCATACGCTGTGCCGAAAATGAGGCCGTAACTTTTTCCCGGCTTCTCCTGCTTTTTCTCTGCCAACACTGAGGGCTGAAGCCAGCTAAGACACACGAAGAGCGCCAGCCACACGGCAGCGTGGCCAGAGCAGCGCTTTTTAGTAGTCACTGTCCTCGTCTTCTTCGTCCTCGTCTTCGTCCTCTTCATCCTCGTCAAGTTCGCCGACGGGATTCAGTTCCAGCGGATGAGTGGTAATCACCTCAAAATCCGAGCCGCATTCTGGACAGGAAACAATTTCGCCTTCATCCAGCTCTTCCTCATCCAAGTCGAGGTCAGTTTCGCACTCCGGGCAAATTGCCATTTCTTTCCTCCTTGGGAATCGTCACAAAGGTGGCCAGGGCCATGTGATTATATTTAGAATCTCTGAGGGTTGTCGTCAAGTTCTCAAATGAGGGACTGAATGCTATTTTCGCACCCCCGCACTAAACTCGCTTTAATTATCTCGATTGCGCTTCTGATGCAGCCTGTACTACAGGCCGTTGCCCAGAAGCACCATAGGCCAACCGCTTCCAAGACCGCGACGAAGAACTCTGCCTCGGCAAAGCAGGAGCGCGATCCGGTCATCACTCAAATTATCAAAGACGTCTCTCCACAAAGTGCTCGTCAGACTGACGAAAAGCTGGTCAGCTTTGTTACCCGGCATACGCTTTCAGTCAACAACCCCGGAGCGGCTGATTCTTCTCAGGGGATTGTAGCCGCGCGCAACTGGATCAAATCAGAATTTGAGCGTATCTCATCAGAATGCAATGGCTGCCTTGAAGTCAAGACCGATACTTTCATTGAACAGCCAAAAGGCCCAAAGGACCGCATTAACCAGCCTACGGAGATCCAGAACGTCTATGCCATTCTGAAGGGGACTGATCCCGCCCAGGCCAAGCGCATTTATCTGGTAACGGGGCACTATGATTCACGCAACACAGACATCATGAACTCCACCGCCCCAGCGCCTGGCGCCAATGATGATGGCAGCGGCACCACCGTCTCAATCGAATGTGCGCGTGTGCTCAGCAAGCACAGGTTTCCCGCCACCATCATCTTCCTCACCGTGGCTGGAGAAGAACAGGGGCTGAACGGCAGCACCCATTTTGCCAAGATGGCCAAAGAGCAAGGCTGGCAGTTGGAAGGCGTGCTGAACAATGACATTGTCGGAGGCAACACCACGCCGGGCGATACCTTGCAAAACAAAAACTGGGTCCGCGTTTTCTCTGAAGGTATTCCCGCAGCCGCCACAGAAGCCGATATGCGCCGCATCAAGGCCACCGGCGGTGAAAATGATTCTACTTCCCGTGAACTGGCCCGTTACATTCACTCGGTGGGCGAGACTTATGACTTCGGGCAGTTTACTCCCAAGCTCATCTTCCGCCGCGACCGCTATCTGCGCGGCGGCGATCATAGCGCCTTTAATGAGCAGGGCTTTGCTGCCGTTCGTTTTACCGAATATCGTGAAGACTACAACCATCAGCACCAGACCCTGCGCACGGAAAACGGCATCGAATATGGCGACCTGCTGAAGTTTGTGGATTTTGACTATGTAGCCAACGTCGCCCGGCTCAATGCGGCAACACTGGCCGCGCTGGCATCGTCTCCGGCGCCGCCCGCGGATGTTCATTTGTTGACCAAGCAATTGGAAAATGATTCCAAAATTGAATGGAAGGCTTCTCCCGGCGCAGCAGCTTACGAAGTATTGTGGCGTAAAACCACTGACGCGGATTTTTCTGATGAGAACATTGCCCACACCACAGAAACTAAAATCGATCTGCCAGATTCAAAAGACAATGTGATTTTTGGCGTGCGCTCAGTTGATGCCAAAGGCCACCGAAGCCTGATCGTCATTCCGGAACCGGAAAGATAAAAGATAAATATGCCCAGCTCGATGACGCTTTCATTTCCGCCATTCACACGCGCGATCAAAATATTGATCGCCTTGTATGCCGCACTCTTTGTTCTCCTGGTCCTTCTTGCAGCAGTTGGCCGGCCGGATATCGCTGGCCGGATATTTAATTTCCTCATCCTCAGACCTCACGATGTTGTTCAGGGGAAGATCTATGAGCTTCTAACCTATGGCTTTCTTTCTAGCGGTCTCTGGGATTTTATTTTCAGCATGTTGATGCTCTGGATGTTTGGATCAATGCTGGAAGTGGCTTGGGGCACGCGCAAGTTCTGGGAGTTCTACTTATTTGGAATCGTAGGGGCCGGGCTTGGAGTCGTGCTGTTGGCTTACACCGTGGGCAGAATTATCCACGTCAACCCTGAGACGGTGGCTGCTGGAGCATCCGGCGGTATTTATGCCATTTTAATGGCTACCGGCATGCTCTTCGGCAACCAGGAAGTTTATCTGTTTCCCCTTCCGATCTCGATCCGGCTGAAGTACCTGGTAGGAATTCTGGCATTTATCGCGTTTGTTACCGCGCTGCGAACCCCCGGCGCCGCCTTGGCCGAGCTGAGCGGACTTCTCATTGGTTACATCTATGTCAAGTTTGTTCCCAGACGCGGCTTGTTGTTTGCTTTCTCTGAAACTTCCTACAGTTTCAGGAACCGCTATCACCGCTGGCAGCGTCGCAGAGCAGGAAGAAAGTTTCAGGTTTACATGAAGAAGCACGGCCAGGACCCGAAGGATTATTTTGATGAATACGGCAACTTCCGCCCGCCTGACGATAAGGACAAAGGAAACGGCGGCAGTAAGGGTGGATGGGTTAATTGAGCTTGTTGTGGAATCCAGAAACCCGCGCAGTTTGCGGGTAAGGGAACCCTATCGCAACTATCTGTTCCGGGCTGCAAAAAGAATGTGCCCCTGAAGCTATTTTGCAGCTATATGGGCCTCTCGCTTCGCTCAAGGTTTCAGAAAAAATCTACCTCTTCCTTCTCTCCTCAGCGTTCGGTCTCAGCCGCGGTGTCTTACGACGTTCTTCTCGCACAGATCTCTGCTCTCCCGTGCCCACCACATGTAAGCGCATGAAATTTGTCGACCCGCTGCTGCTGCGCGTTCCGGCCACAATGCCAATTACGTCGCCTGCCTGCACGGCATGTAACTTCAGCAACAGACGTTCCGCGTTGTGCACCATCTCTTCTGAGTTCGGAGTCATTTCACACGTCAGCGGCAAGACGCCCCACATCAGGTTGAGCCGGGCGCAGACACCAGAAGTTGCGGCAAAGGCATAAATCGGCGCCTTAGGCCGGTACTTGGAGATCAGCCGTGCCGTCGTGCCTGTCTCAGTGTAAACAGCAATCGCTTTCATCTCCAGGTCCTGCGCTGCGTGCGCCACTGACTCGCAGATGGTCTCTGAAATTGAAAGCAGCCGGTGTTGCCGCCGGCGCTGCATTACATCTTCTTTGGCCGTTTCCGCTTCCAAAACAATCTTTGCCATAATGGCCACAGTCTCACGCGGATACTTGCCGCTGGCCGTCTCCGCTGAAAGCATCACGGCATCCGTGCCATCCAGAATGGCGTTAGCCACGTCGCTGGCTTCTGCCCGCGTAGGCCGGGGATTTTCAATCATCGACTCCAGCATCTGCGTGGCCGTAATCACCGGTTTGCGCCAATCGGCAGCGCGGCGGATCACGTGCTTTTGGATGATCGGCACCTTCTCCGGCGGCATTTCAACTCCAAGATCGCCGCGCGCCACCATCACGCCGTCCGCCACGTCCAGGATCTCTTCCAGGTTCTGCGGATCAACAGCCTGGGGCTTTTCCAGCTTGGCGATCACCAGCGCATCAGCGTTGTGTACGCGTATTAGCCGCTTCACCAGGCGCACATCATCAGCCGTGCGGATAAATGACACAGCAACAAGATCAACGCCATGCTTCAAGCCAAATTCAAGGTCTTTTTCGTCTTTTTCCGTGAGTGAAGGCACATTGACCACGGTTCCCGGCAGGTTAATGCCTTTGTGCTCGCCCAGCATGCCGCCGTTAATCACCTCGCACTCCACGTCATCGCCCTTCACGGCCAGCACGCGCAACTCAATCAGCCCGTCAGCCAGCAACACGCGCTCGCCAGGGTCCACTTCCTGCGCCAGTGACTTAAAGGTTGTGGAGATCAGCGTAGCCGTGCCGGCTATATCGCGTGGCGTAATGGTTAGCTTTGCGCCTCTCTTAAGCGCAATCGGCGTGCGGTACTTCAGCCGTCCTGTGCGGATCTTGGGCCCTTGCAGGTCCTGCAGAATGCAAATGCTGCGGCCTTCCTTCTCCGCCACCCGGCGCAGGCGATCAATCACGCGCGCGTGCTCCTCATGCGTTCCGTGGGAAAAATTCAGCCGGGCCACATCCATGCCGGCGCGCATCAGGTCGCGTAAAACAGCTTCAGAGCTGCTGGCTGGGCCAATGGTGCAAACAATCTTTGCCTTGCGGGCAACAACAGCGGGATTATGTTCAGGGTTGAGTTCTGGGCTTTTGATGGCGCTGCTCAAATCGCTTATACCTTCTTTTCTTTGCTTTCAGAATCTGGCGCTTTCGGATACCACTGGGCATTCATCTCTGCGCCCAGCAGCACAATCACTGAGACAATGTAAAGCCACACCAGCAGCGCAATCGCCGCGCTGAGAGATCCGTAAACCACGCTGTAAGTTGCGTAGTCCCGCACATACCAGCCAAAAAGCATGGTGGCAGGAAACCAGAGGACGCCGGACAGGACGGCCCCCGGAAGCACGCGCCGCCATGATTGTGTCTTGGGCACGCCGTGGTGGTACATAAGCGCCATCAGGGCAATGGCCGTAAGCAGCGCAATGCTCCAGCGCACGCCATCCCATACCAGCAACACCAGCGGCCGGAACAGGTGCATGGTCCCGGATTGCACCCAGTTCTCCACCGCATTGCCAAAAGCAACCAGAATGGTGGCAAAGCCCAGCGGAACCAGCCCCAGCATGACCAGATAAAGTGCGATGGCGCGCTCTCTCCAGAAACCCCAGGTATTGGCCATGCCATAGGCCTTGCGAAAGCCGTCCATCCAGGAGATCATCACGCCCGATGCGGCCAGCAGCGTCACAATGGACGCCGAAGAAATAATGCGGGCTGCATGGTGCTGCTTGGTCTGGAAAAATGAAAGCGCTGCTGAGCGCGAACCTGGCGGCAATACCCATCCCACCGCAGCGGAAATCTGCTGCAGAAAGCCCGCAGTGTTGTGTGATGCCTCCAGAATCGAAGTGACCACCAGAAACGCCGGAAACAGCGTAAGAATGGACGAGTAGGCCGCCCCTTTGGCGACTGAGAATTGCCCGTGTTGAAAGGCCTGCCAAAAGGCCCGACGAAGCCGCGTAAAGTGCATTTAGTGGAATAGGTTAAAGGTAGTACCGAGGGTTAGCAAGACTAAGTCCGCCGATTATGTGTAGAACCAATGCCCTCCGATGCCGATTCGAAAGGCCTTGCCCACGATCGGGTTCATTCCCGTTTCGCCATACTCTCGCAATTTTCTCGCGAGGTCTATCGAGGTGGACATTGGGCCCCGAACACACGTGAATATGTCGCCTTCTTCCACCATCACATCGCCGCATTGAGGACAGTGCATTTTGCGTCATGCCTCGAATCCGATACTAAAACAAAATCGGGCTGGATTTCTCCAGCCCGTAATTGTTTGTTGATTAGTAAATAATTGTTTACTCTGCAGCCATCTCTTCGGCTTCGCCCTCCTGGCGCAGTAGCTCCAGCGCACGCTCAGCTTCGGCGTATGCCTGCGAGACTTCTTCCTGCACCTTGGCGGCAGCTTGTTCCAGTTCCGGAGCCAGGCGCACGTTGCGGTAATGCTCCATGCCCGTGCCTGCCGGAATCAAGCGGCCCACAATGACGTTCTCCTTGAGGCCGCGCAGATGGTCCACAGCACCCTGGATTGAGGCTTCCGTGAGCACCCTGGTGGTCTCCTGGAACGAAGCCGCTGAGATAAACGATTCCGTGGAGAGCGATGCCTTGGTAATGCCAAGCAACAGCGGACGGCCCGTTGCCGGACGGCCACCGTTGGCAATCACCTTCTCATTCTCCTCGCGGAAGCGGAATTTATCGATCTGCTGCTCCAGCAGGAAGCTGGTATCGCCCACGTCTTCCACCTTCACCCAGCGCATCATCTGGCGGACGATCACCTCAATGTGCTTATCACTGATGGTGACGCCCTGCAGACGATAGACTTCCTGGATTTCATTCACCAGGTAAGCCTGCAGCTCCTTCTCGCCCAGGACGGCCAGAATATCGTGCGGGTTCAGCGGGCCATCCATCAGCGGCTCGCCGGCGCGCACGCGCTCGCCTTCCTGCACGTTGATGTGAACGCCCTTTGGCACTGAGTATTCCTTCTCCGTGCCGTTGTCGGCCACCACGTAGATTTTGCGCTGGCCTTTGCTCACTTCGCCGAACTTCACCACGCCATCAATTTCACTGATGATCGCGGTTTCACGCGGCTTGCGGGCTTCAAACAGCTCAACCACACGCGGCAGACCACCGGTAATGTCTTTTGTCTTGGTGGTTTCACGCGGGATCTTTGCCAGCACGTCGCCGGGGAAGACCTCATCGCCATCCTGTACCATCAAGTGCGCGCGAGACGGCATGAGGTAACGCCGGGTTGATTTGCCTTTGATCGCGATTGCCGGCTGGCGCTTTTCGTCCGGCGACTCGCCCACCACGTGGCGGGAAAGTCCGGTCACTTCGTCCACTTCCTCGTGGAGCGTCACGCCTTCCTGCAAGTCTTTGAACTGTACAGCGCCGCCGATCTCGGTCAGGATGGCAAAGGTATATGGGTCCCACTCCACCAGCACCTGGCCCAGATTCACCTGCTGCCCATCCGTGACTTTCACGCGGGCGCCATACACGATTGAGTACCGCTCTTTTTCGCGGCCTTTCTCGTCCACCACGGCAATCGATCCAGCGCGGTTCATCACCACCAGATCGCCGGTCTTTGACTTAACGGTTTGCAGGTTGATAAAGCGGGTCACGCCATTGCTGCGCGCTTCCAACCGCGACTGCTCAGACACGCGAGACGCCGTACCACCAATGTGGAAGGTACGCATGGTCAACTGCGTGCCCGGCTCTCCAATGGACTGCGCCGCAATCACGCCGGTCGCCTCGCCCAGCTCAACCAATCGGCCAGAGGCCAGGTTACGTCCATAGCAGGCGATGCAAACACCACGCTTGGATTCGCAGGTGAGCACAGAGCGGATCTTCACTCGTTCAATGCCGGCTGCCTGAATCGCATTGGCCAACTCTTCCGTGATCTCACCGTTTACATCCACAATCACGTTGCCTTCGTAGTCCTTGATCTTCTCCAGCGATACGCGGCCTACAATGCGGTCGCGCAGCGGCTCAATGATGTCCCCAGCTTCAACAATGGAGCCTACATAGATTCCGTCCACGGTTCCGCAATCCTGTTCGCTGATGATCACGTCCTGCGCCACGTCAACCAGGCGGCGGGTCAGGTAGCCTGAATCGGCGGTCTTAAGCGCCGTATCCGCCAGTCCTTTACGCGCGCCGTGCGTTGAGATGAAGTACTGCAGCACGGTCAGCCCTTCACGGAAGTTGGCCGTGATGGGTGTCTCAATGATTTCGCCCGAAGGTTTGGCCATCAAGCCGCGCATACCGGAGAGCTGGCGAATCTGCTGTTTCGATCCGCGGGCGCCGGAGTCGGCCATCACGTAAATCGGGTTCATCTGGCCAGACTTGTCCAGCTCCTGCATGTTGCCGAACATCTCGTCCGCGACCTTTTCCGTCACGTTTGACCAGATTTCAATCACCTTGTTGTAGCGCTCACCATTCGTGATGGCGCCATCAAGATATTGCTGTTGAACGTTGATCACCTGTTTTTCCGCGTCGCGCACCAAGGTCTTTTTGTGCTCCGGAATCACCATGTCATCAATGCCAATGGAAAGACCTGCGCGTGTGGCAAAGCGGAAACCGGTTTCCTTCACCTCATCCAGCATTTTGACCGTCACTTCCAGGCCAAAACGGAGATAGGTGTAGTTCACCAGCTGGCCGATGCCTTTTTTCTTCAGCAGCCCGTTGATGAACGGCATGCCCTCAGGCAGATGGTCATTCAAAATCGTGCGGCCCACGGTTGTGTTGATGTACTGCCGCTCGAAGTTGACCGGATCAGTGTGGACAATGTCCTGATCGTCATACGCCTGGGTCAGATCAATCACCTCGCCACTGTAGCGCAAGCGGATCGGCGTAAGCGTCTCCACTTCGCCGGCTTCCAGCGCAAGCAGCACATCTTCAATGTTGGCAAATGCGCGGCCTTCACCCTTGGCGCCGGGCTTGGATTTAGTCAGGTAATACAAACCCAGCACCATGTCCTGCGTAGGCACGGTGATCGGCTGGCCTGATGCCGGCGAGAGAATGTTGTGTGATGACAGCATCAACACGCTGGCTTCAACCTGAGCTTCCGGCGAAAGCGGAATGTGGACAGCCATCTGGTCGCCGTCGAAGTCGGCGTTAAACGCGGTGCAAACCAGCGGGTGGATCTTAATGGCCTTGCCTTCCACCAGCACAGGCTCAAATGCTTGAATGCCCAGGCGGTGCAGCGTTGGAGCGCGGTTCAGCAACACCGGATGGTCTTTAATGACCTCTTCCAGGATGTCCCAAACAATCGGTTCCTGCTGCTCCACCATTTCCTTGGCTTGCTTGATGGTGGTGCAGTGGCCAATCTGCTCCAGACGGTGATAAATAAACGGTTTGAACAGCTCCAGAGCCATCTTCTTGGGCAATCCGCACTGGTGCAGCTTCAACTCGGGACCGACAACGATCACGGAACGGCCTGAGTAATCTACGCGCTTGCCCAAAAGGTTCTGGCGGAAACGTCCCTGCTTGCCCTTCAGCGTGTCTGAGAGTGACTTCAGCGGGCGATTGTTGGCGCCACGCAGTACTCGGCCGCGGCGGCCGTTATCAAACAGCGCGTCAACCGATTCCTGCAGCATGCGCTTTTCATTGCGCACGATCACTTCCGGTGCATGCAGGTCCATCAGCTTCTTGAGGCGGTTGTTGCGGTTGATTACACGCCGATAGAGATCGTTCAGATCAGACGTGGCAAAACGGCCGCCATCCAATGGAACCAGCGGACGAAGTTCCGGCGGAATGACCGGGATCACGTCCAGGATCATCCAGTTGGGCTTGTTTTGGCTGCGGCGGAAAGCCTCGACCACCTTCAGGCGCTTTGCGTACTTGAGCCGCTTCTGCAGCGAGGTCTCATGCTTCATCTTCTCGCGCAGTTCAACGGATAGCTCTTCCACTTCCACCCGTTTCAGGATTTCCTTGATGGCCTCAGCGCCCATCATGGCTTTAAATCCAGTGGCGCGGAACTGCTGATCAAGCTCGCGGAAGCGCTGTTCTTCTTTGATCACTTCGCGTTCTTTTACCGGGGCGTCGCCGGTATCCACCACCACGTACGACTCGAAATACAGCACTGACTCGAGATCGCGTAGTGAAATATCCAGCAGGTGGCCGATGCGTGAAGGCAAACCTTTGAAGAACCACACGTGCGAGCAGGGCGAAGCCAGCTCAATGTGGCCCAGCCGCTCACGGCGAACCTTTGACAGTGTGACTTCAACGCCGCACTTATCGCAGATTACCCCGCGGTGCTTCATTCGTTTGTATTTGCCGCACAGGCACTCCCAATCCGTTACCGGACCGAAAATGCGTGCGCAGAAAAGCCCATCGCGCTCCGGTTTAAAAGTGCGGTAGTTGATGGTCTCCGGCTTGGTCACCTCGCCATGAGACCAGCTGCGGATCTTTTCCGGCGAAGCCAGGCTGATTCGAATGGAATCGAAATCGGTAATTGTGTTGCCCAGATCAAACGGACTTGAACGGTACAAGGTGTTCCTCCTGCGGCCTTTTACGCTACCGCGAGCGGCTCCCGGTTAATGCTGTCTCTCTCGTTCTCAACTCTCGTCCGGGAGCGGTCCGGAGTTGAGACGGGCTGGACTTCCGCCCATTCACGCCAAAACGGGCGTGAATGGAGCCCTTGCTTAGTCCGCCGCTGCGGCAGCTTGTTTCTTGCCGCCTTCAATCGTTTTAATCAGCTCCACATCCAGGCAGAGTGACTGCAATTCGCGAATCAGCACGTTGAATGACTCAGGCACGCCCGGTTCAATGGCGGCTTCGCCCTTCACAATGGCCTCATAAATCTTGGTGCGGCCAAAAACATCGTCTGACTTCGCAGTAAGCAGCTCTTGCAGAATGTAAGCTGCGCCATACGCTTCAAGCGCCCAGACTTCCATTTCTCCAAAACGCTGTCCGCCGAACTGCGCTTTTCCGCCCAGCGGTTGCTGGGTGATGAGCGAGTAGGGCCCAATGGAGCGAGCGTGGATCTTATCGTCAACCAGGTGTGAGAGCTTGAGCATGTAGATGTAGCCCACCGTTACCGGCTGCTCGAACCTCTCGCCAGTCATGCCGTCATACAGATCTGTCTTGCCAGATTCCGGCAGATTGGCTTCACGCAGCATGGCCTTGATCTCGGTTTCACGCGATCCGTCAAACACCGGCGAAGCGAAGAACACGCCCTTGGTCAGCGTCTTGGCCACGTTCATCAGCTCATCGTCTTCGAGTTCAGAGATCTTGTCGCCAAACGGAGTATCTTTGAAGATTCCTTTCAACTCGCGGCGGACCACCTCTTCCCGCGAATTCTCTTTCAAAAACTCGCTGATGCGCTCGCCCAGTTGATGACCGGCCCAGCCCAGGTGCGTCTCCAGAATCTGGCCTACGTTCATACGGCTGGGAACGCCCAACGGGTTCAGCACAATCTCTACTGGCGTGCCGTCCGCCAGGTAAGGCATATCTTCCTCAGGCAGAATGCGCGCGATCACGCCCTTGTTGCCGTGGCGTCCTGCCATCTTGTCACCCACGCTCAGCTTGCGCTTCATGGCGATGTAGCATTTCACCAGCTTGATAACGCCGGGAGGCAGCTCGTCGCCTTTCTGCAGCTTGCTGATCTTCTCGTTGGTGATCTTGCGCAGCACGTCAATCTGGCGCGAGGTCATCTCTTCAATCTCGTCAATCTGCTCGTTCACGCGCGGGTCTTTATCGGCGTACTTAATGCGTTTCAAGTTGCGCGTCGAAATACGCTCAATCGTTTCGCGGTCAAGGATCGCTCCCTTGGTGAGCAGGCGCTTGTTGGTGCGCTCGTCATGCAGGTCAGCCTGGACTTCTTTTTCGCCCAAAATGGCCTCAAGACGCTTCAAGCGTTCGTCGGTCAGGATTCGGATTTCATCAGCCAGGTTCTTTTCCAGCCGCTCGATCTGCGAAGCTTCAATCGCCTTGGCGCGCTCATCTTTTTCCTGCCCTTTGCGGGAGAAAATCTTCACATCCACCACCGTGCCTTCAATACCCGGAGGACACGTCAAGGATGCGTCGCGCACGTCGCCGGCTTTTTCGCCGAAGATGGCGCGCAGTAGCTTTTCTTCCGGAGTGAGCTGGGTTTCACCCTTCGGCGTTACCTTGCCCACAATAATGTCACCCTGCTTGATGGTGGCGCCAATGCGGATTACGCCGCTTTCATCCAGATCGCGTAGCGCAGATTCGCTGACGTTTGGAATGTCGCGGGTAATTTCCTCGGGCCCCAGCTTCGTATCGCGCGCTTCAATCTCAAACTCTTCAATGTGGATTGAGGTGTAGTAATCCTCTTTCACCATTTTTTCTGAGACCAGGATCGCGTCCTCAAAGTTGTAACCGCGCCACGGCATGAACGCCACGAGCACGTTGCGGCCCAAGGCCAGTTCGCCGTTGTCCGTGCACGGCCCGTCAGCGATTACCTGCCCTTTCACCACGCGGTCGCCCTTCTTGACCACCGGCTTCTGGTTGATGCAGGTGTTCTGGTTTGAGCGCTTGAACTTGGTGAGCTGATAAATGTCACTGCCGACTTCGCGCGAGAGCTGCGTCGGGTGATGCTCGCCTTCCACGCGCACGATGATTCGCTCGGAATCGACGGAATCTACGATTCCATTGCGGCGTGCCAGCACCACGGCGCCGGAATCGCGCGCCGTTACGCCTTCCATACCGGTTCCCACCAGTGGAGCAACTGCGCGAAGCAGCGGCACTGACTGGCGTTGCATGTTTGCACCCATCAGCGCGCGGTTTGCGTCGTCATGTTCCAGGAACGGCACCAGCGATGCGGCTACCGAGACAAGCTGCTTAGGACTGACATCGATGTAATCGACCTCGTCACGCGGCACAAGCACAAAGTTGCCGCCCTTGCGAGCGTCCACAACTTCGCCCACGATCCGCCCTTTATCGTCCAACTCAATGTTGGCCTGGGCAATCACGTGGCGATCTTCTTCCCACGCCGAAAGATAGAACGAATAAGGTTCCGTCTCCAGCAGCTTCTTGCGGCGTTCTTTCAGATCAGCCTGGACTTTGTCCGCTTCCTTCTGCTCAATGTGGTCGCCAACGCGGTAATCGCTATCGCCGGCGTTCACCACGGTCACAAAGTCAATCACGCGCGACTCTTTCACGCGGCGATACGGCGACTCAATGAAGCCGTAGTCGTTAATGCGTGCGTAGCAGCTCAAAGAGCTGATCAGGCCGATGTTTGGACCTTCCGGCGTTTCAATGGGGCAGATGCGGCCGTAGTGCGTCGGGTGCACGTCGCGGACTTCAAATCCCGCGCGTTCACGCGAAAGACCGCCCGGTCCCAGCGCTGAGAGACGCCGCTTGTGCGTAATCTCCGATAGTGGATTGGTCTGGTCCATGAACTGCGAGAGCTGTGATGATCCAAAGAACTCACGGATCGCGGCCATCACCGGCTTGGCGTTCACCAAGTCGTGCGGCATGGCTGTCGACATCTCCTGGTACACTGACATCTTTTCTTTGATCGCGCGCTCCATGCGCACCAGGCCGATGCGGAACTGGTTTTCCATCAGCTCGCCCACTGCGCGCACGCGGCGGTTGCCCAGATGATCAATGTCATCAACTGCACCAATGCTCTTGCGCAGCTTCAGCAAATAGCGGATGGTGGCGTAAAAGTCCTCGGGATCAAGCGTCCGCTTGTCCAGGTCAGTGGCTTCATTCTTCTCATACAGCTTGATGTTGAACTTCAAGCGGCCTACGCGGCTGAAGTCGTACTTGCGTGCGTCAAAGAACATGCCATGGAACAGCGCAGTCGCCGTGTCGAGAGTCGGCGGATCGCCGGGACGCAGCTTGCGGTAGATTTCAATCAACGCCTCCTGCGGTGTCTTCACTGAATCGCGGCGCAGCGTTGCGCTGATCACGTTGCCTACATCGTCACGCTCAGGGAAAAAGACGTGAACTTCTTCCACGCCGGCGTCGATGATCTTGGAAAGCTTGTCGCTTGTCAGCTCGCTGTTGGCTTCCAGCAAAACTTCTCCGCTGGCAGTGTCAATGATATCGGCGGCAGTGAACGCGCCTTCCAGATCGGTCGTGTCGATATCGATCTCAGTGATCTTGGCCTTCTGGATTTCCTTTAACACCGCAGACGTGATCTTGCGGCCGGAATGGGCAACTTCATGCCCGCTCTTGTCTTTGATGCTGTGCGCCAGCTTCAATCCCACCAGGTTGGTCGGCTTCTCTACGCCGCTCTCCAGCATCCAACGCAGTTTCTTGTCCTTCAGGCTGATGCGGTCAACCGTGTAAAACGTGCGCAAAATATCTTCGTCAGAGCGCAGACCAAGAGCGCGCAGAAAGATGGTGCCCAGGAATTTACGCTTGCGGTCAATACGGACGTACAGCACGTTCTTCTGGTCGTATTCAAACTCCACCCACGAACCGCGATAGGGAATGATCTTGCCCAGAAAGTAGGTGCGGTTGTTGGCGGTCTCAAAAAAGACGCCGGGAGAGCGGTGCAACTGGCTCACGATCACGCGCTCGGTTCCGTTGATGATAAACGTTCCGTTCTGCGTCATCAGCGGAATGTCGCCGAAGAAAACTTCCTGTTCCTTGATGTCGCGAATGCTCTTGTTCCCGGTCTCCGGGTCCTTGTCGTAAATGGTGAGGCGGATCGTAACCTTGAGCGGCGCGGAATACGTCATGCCGCGCTCTTCGCACTCGGCCACGTCATACTTCAGTTGCAGACCCACCGGGTCGCCGCACTTGTTGCAGAAATCAGGCGTGTTGGCGTTGTACGTGCCGCACTTTTGGCAGAGCACGTCGCCGGGATGGAACGGATCTGTAATCACCGTGTTGCCGCAATTCCGGCACGTGGTGCGCAGGTGATGCAGGCCTTTGAGGTGTCCGCACTTGCACTCCCAGTTGCCGATGGCGAAATCGACAAAGGCCAACTCGGAGACATTGCGGAAATCGGTAATGGGGAAAACGGACTGAAATACTGACTGAAGCCCGCTGTCGTCGCGCTCGCTCGGCAGTTTGTCCATCTGCAGGAAGCGGTCGTACGAACGCTTCTGAACCTCAATCAGGTTCGGAATCTGCAGGGCTACCGGAATTTTTGAAAAATCGAGACGATAACGGGAGGCGCCATTCTTATTCGGCATGATAACTCCTGGAACTTTTTTCTGTTGCGTTCGCGCATCGCGCGACGAACGTGAAAAGGTTTGCGCAAATTTCTTGCAATCCACCAAGGCACCATTTACGCCCGGTTTTGGCGTGAATGGTAGAAAGGCAAACCTGTTAACTAAATCGACCTTCGTAATAAATCTGCAGACAGACAAAAAACACGCCGGGTCAACGGAGACAAAAGTTCCCGTTGACGCCGTGACAGCGAATCGCAATGACTAAATTGTGTTTTTCCGCACCCGTCTGAAGACCGTTCTCTGTCCGCGTAATGGCGGACCCGTTGCAATAAGAACTAAACCGGCAGGTCTGGCTACGACTCCGAGCAAGGCGAATATTGCGGGAGCACCACGCCTATCCTGCGTCAAAAAAATTTGTAAGCACCGGTTTTGGAGAGAAAATACCGTATCTATTTGATAACAGAAGTACTCCCCAAGATTCAATATACCTGAGCAGAATTTTTGGGGTACAGCTTCCTTTTGTACCCCTAAAACCCATGTATCCCACGCTTGTGCCTGGAAATAACCGCGCCGGAAAGCCTTGGTTCAAGAGCTTCCCGGCAATCACGACTACTTAATTTCGACTGTTGCGCCTGCCTCAGTGAACTTCTTTTTAATGGTTTCAGCCTCTTCCTTAGAGACGTTCTCCTTCACGTTCTTGGGAGCGCCATCCACCAGGTCTTTTGCTTCCTTCAGGCCCAGGCTTGTAACCTCGCGTACCGCTTTGATTACATTGATCTTATTGGCGCCAGCGCCGGTCAGAACCACGGTGAACTCGGTCTTCTCCTCGGCTGGGGCCGCTCCTGCTGCCGCTCCGCCGCCGGCTACCATCACCGGGGCTGCTGCCGCCGCGGAAACGCCAAGGCGCTCTTCGAGCTTCTTTACGAGCTGTGCCGCATCCAGCAGGCTCAACCCTACGATTTGATCTTCTAATTGCTGCAAGTCTGCCATTTATGTATCTCCCACTGTTTTCTCAGATTGTGCTGATTCGCCCGTGGCCTTCCTCGTGTTCCAATGCGCCCAGACTAGCGCCACGTGATTGCCGCGATGACGAGAAATTCATATCTGAAGGCCGCACTACGTCCTTCAGAAAAACCTGGTTCACCTTTAATCCGTTACTTGGCTGTTGACGGCCGTTGGTTCCGCAGCCACTTCAGCCGTTGCGCCGCCCGCATCCTTGAATTTTTTCTTCTCTACGCCCTGGTTTACCACCACGGCCAGGTTCTTACCCACGGCATTCATCACCGTAACCAGGCGTTGCGCCGGAGCATTAATAAGGAAGAGCAGCTTGGAGTAAATCTCTTCCTTTGATGGCATGGTGGCCAGTGCTTTGATCTCCTGCAGGGAGATTACCCGGCCTTCCAGCACGCCCGCTTTGAACGAATACTCGGGATTGTCATCAACGTATTTGCTGAGCGCTTTAGCCAGGGCCACCGGGTCGCCGCTGGTGTAAGCGATTGAGGTAACGCCTTTCAGGCTCTTAAGCGCCTCTGATACCTGTGTGCCTTCTGAAGCGCGCTTGGCCAGCGTGTTCTTTACCACCTGGTATCTGCCGCCAGCCGTACGGACCGTCTTGCGCAGCTCAAAATCCTTGGCCACCGTGAGCTTTGAAAAAGTGCCCACAATCATGCTGCTAGCCTTCTGCAGGTCCTGGTTGAGCTTCTCTATTTGTTCAGCCTTCTTTGCCTTGGTAACCGCCATTTTTCAGATCCTTTTCTTTAGCTGGAGCCTCGCGCTCCGCTTGTCACAATTCCAGGACTTATGCCTTCGACGCAACCTCTACCGGTGTGGTATCCACCGCAATTCCCGGTCCCATGGTCGATGAGATATATGCTGCCTTGATGTATTTGCCTTTGGCGACAGAAGGCTTCGCCTTCACCACGCTGGAAATCACAGCGGTTGCGTTCTCCACCAGCTTGTCTGGCGTAAAGGAGATTTTTCCAACCGGCACATGCACCAGAGCCGTTTTGTCCGTGCGGAACTCAACCTTACCGGCCTTGATTTCTTTCACTGCGTTGGCAATGTCCATTGTGACCGTGCCGGTTTTTGGGTTGGGCATCAGGCCCTTGGGACCGAGCACCTTACCCAGCTTACCTACGGAACGCATCATGTCCGGCGTTGAGATTACGGCATCAAAGTCAGTCCAATTTTCTTTCTGGATCTTCTCTACCATCTCCTCGCCGCCAACAATATCGGCGCCGGCCGCTTCTGCCTCCCGCTGTTTTTCACCGGTGGCGATGACCAGGACCTTCTTCGATTTTCCCAGACCGTGCGGCAGAACTACAGTTCCGCGCACCATCTGATCAGCATGTTTCGGATCAACGCCCAGCCGCAGCGTTACCTCAACCGTCTCATCGAACTTGGCGTACTTCACTTTTTGCAGCAACGGGACCGCATCGGCGAGAAGATATTGCTTCTTCTCAATCGCGGTCCGCGCCTTCGTGATGTTCTTTCCTGCTTTTTGACTCATCTGCTTTTCCTTATCTCCCACCGCTTCTCGGGACCTTCTCCGCGCCGTGGTGTTATCGATTTGTTAGCACTGAGCTATTAGCATCCACATTCATCCCTAACGACTCTGCGCTTGGGTTGAAGGCTAATTGCTGAGCGCTGATTGCTTACCCTACAACTTCAATTCCCATGCTGCGCGCCGTGCCCTTCACGCTCTTGATCGCCGTTTCCAACGATGCAGCGTTCAGGTCGGGCATCTTCTGCTTGGCGATGTCAGCCACCTGCTTTTCCGTTACCTTGCCGACTTTGTCTTTGTTCGGCGCGCCTGAACCCTTGGCGATACCCGCAGCCCGCTTCAACAAAATCGAAGCCGGCGGCGTCTTGGTGATGAAAGTGAAGGAGCGGTCAGTGTAGACCGTGATCACCACCGGGATAATCAGCCCCGCCATCTCCTTATTCTGGGTACGGGCATTGAACTGCTTGCAGAATTCCATAATGTTGATCTGGGCCTGGCCCAGCGCGGGGCCAACCGGAGGCGCCGGCGTCGCCTTGCCGGCTTCAATCTGCAACTTAACGGATGTCTGTACTTTTTTGACTGCCATAGGTCTCTATTCCTTCAATATCCTTTTGCGGGACAGCAGAGCACTTTGCCGTCGTTTCCGCTTTGATTACCACTCGCCTCTGGCGGTTAGCCTTCAATATTTTCTTTCGCGTCAGCACCACAGGCTAAAAGCTAAGAGCTAGGGCCAATGAGCTGGGGCTAAGCCACCTTCTCTACCTGTCCAAACTCCAGCTCCACCGGGGTTGCGCGGCCAAAGATTGTAACCATCACTTTCAGCGTCTCGCGGTCTTCGTTCACTTCATCCACGATGCCGTTGAAATTGGCAAACGGCCCATCGGTAATGCGAACGGTTTCGCTCTTCTCAAACTTCACGCGAATTTTAGGCTTGTCTTTGCCTACGTTCACGCGATAGATAATCTGATTGACCTCGTCCTCAGTGAGCGGCGTGGGATCATTCGCCGTGCCCACAAAGCCGGTAACGCGTGGCGTGGATTTCACCACATGCCAAACATGGTCGCCTTCACCGCCGGTGCGGAAGCCCGTCAGGTCCATCTGCACCAGCACATAACCGGGATAAAACATTCTCTCCACGGTGTACTTTTTTCCGGCGCGAATCTCCGTCACCGGCTCGGTGGGGATCACCACTTTGCCAATCTTTTCCTGCAGCCCAAATGCCTGTATGCGCGACTCCAGTGATTCCTTTACCTTGCGCTCAAATCCCGAATAACTGTGGATGATGTACCACTTCATGTTCGGGTTCGCGTTTTCCGGTGGAGGCGCCTGCCCCGTTTCGGGTGTCCCGCCGTTGATGTTTTCTTCTGCTGCCATGCTTCAAAATAAACTTTCCGGTGTTTACCGCATGCGGTGTAACACCCAATTAACTGCGCTTCCGATTGCCTGGTCGATAACGAAAAAGTAAATACCGAAAAGCAGCACGGTAATAATCACCACCGTGGTTGTCGCCTGGACCTCTTTCCGGTTCGGAAAAGTAACTTTCCGCATTTCATTGCGAACGTCAGACAAAAAAGTCTTTACTCGCGTAGGAAACTGAGTAATTTTGTTGCCCTCGCCTTCCCGCGCCATGGTTACCGCCTTAGCCATTGAGTCCTTCCTTAACACTGCATTTGGCAATGAGCCGTCAGCTTTATCAAAACTTCAGACCACCGGCTACAAGCCAAACCAAGCAAAACTTGCAAATCCAAAACTGGCAGGGGCGGAGGGATTCGAACCCCCAAGTCCGGTTTTGGAGACCGGCAGTTTAGCCGTTGAGCTTACGCCCCTGTACTGCAGCCCTTAGCCTTTAGCTCTTAATAATTAGCCTTTCTTCGTTGCAGCCCTTCAGCGCAACTGCTAACTACTAATTACTAACTACTGAATACTGCCTCTACTTCACTTCCTTGTGCCCTGTATGCTTGCGGCACCGCTTGCAATACTTCTTGAACTCCAACCGGCCCGTGGTCGTCTTCTTGTTCTTGGTGGTCGAGTAGTTCCGCTCTTTGCAATCGCCGCACTGTAATGTGACTATCTCTCTCATGACTCCAGCCCTTGTGTAATTGGTGGACCGCAGGCGCCCTCGCCTGCGGTCCGTTCATTACTGAATAATTTCCGAAATCGTTCCCGCTCCAACGGTCCGTCCGCCTTCACGGATTGCGAACCGCAGGCCCTTCTCCATGGCCACCGGCGTAATCAGCTCAATCGCCAGCGCCACGTTGTCCCCTGGCATCACCATCTCCGTGCCCGCCGGCAGCTCCGCAACTCCCGTCACGTCGGTCGTGCGGAAGTAGAACTGTGGCCGGTATCCCTTGAAGAACGGCGTATGGCGTCCACCTTCTTCCTTGGTCAGCACGTAGATCTCAGCCTTGAACTTGGTGTGCGGCGTGATTGATCCCGGCTTCGCCAACACCATCCCGCGCTCGACGTCATCTTTGCCGATACCGCGCAAGAGCAGCCCAGCATTGTCCCCAGCCAGACCTTCGTCCAACTGTTTCTTGAACATCTCAACGCCGGTCACTACAGTCTTTCGGGTCTCGCGGAAGCCCACGATCTCCACTTCCTCGCCCACCTTCACCTTGCCGCGCTCGATTCGGCCGGTCACTACAGTGCCGCGGCCTGAGATCGAGAAGATGTCTTCAATCGGCATCAGAAACGGCTTATCGATATCGCGCGCCGGCAGCGGCACGTTCTTGTCTACCGCTTCCATGAGCTCATCGATCTTCGCTTCCCACTTGGCATCGCCGTTGAGGGCGTTCAAGGCGCTCAACCTGACTACCGGCACATCATCGCCCGGGAACTTGTAGCTCTTGAGCAGCTCGCGCACTTCCAGCTCCACCAAGTCCAGCAGCTCCGGATCATCCACCGCATCGCACTTATTGAGCGCGACAACGATGTACGGCACACCTACCTGGCGCGCCAACAGCACGTGCTCGCGGGTCTGCGGCATCGGTCCATCGGTGGCCGCAACCACCAAGATCGCTCCATCCATCTGCGCCGCGCCGGTGATCATGTTCTTGATGTAGTCGGCGTGGCCGGGGCAATCGACGTGGGCATAGTGGCGATTGGCGGTTTCATACTCGACGTGCGCGACCGCGATGGTGATGCCGCGGGCCTTTTCCTCCGGCGCGTTATCGATCGAATCGAAACTGCGGAACTTGACCTTGGGATTATGCTTTGCGAGCGTCTTGGTGATCGCCGCCGTCAGCGTCGTCTTGCCGTGGTCGATATGCCCGATCGTTCCCACGTTCACGTGCGGCTTGCTGCGATCAAATTTTTCCTTCGCCATAGTCTGTTCTCTCCTAACTTGCTACCTTGCCCTGAGCTCTGTTGGTGATCTCCTCGGCAACCGACTTCGGCACTTCCTCGTACTGCCCGAAGTGCATGGTAAAGGCCCCGCGGCCCTGCGTGCGCGAACGCAGCTCGGTCGCGTAACCGAACATCTCCGACAGCGGAACCATCGCCTTGATGATCTGCGTCGAGCCGAGAATCTCGGTTCCTTCCAGGCGCCCGCGCCGCGAAATCAGGTCGCCGTTCACCGGACCCATATATTCGTCCGGCACCACCACTTCGACCCGCATCACCGGCTCCAGCAGCACCGGCCTGGCCTTGCGCGCGGCTTCCTTAAAGCAAATCGAGGAGCAAATTTTGAACGCCATTTCCGACGAATCGACTTCATGATAAGCGCCGTCAAAAACCGTCACCTTCACGTCCGACATCGGATAGCCGGCGAGAATCCCGTGCTCGAGCGACTCCGCCACGCCCTTTTCGACCGCCGGAATAAATTCCTTGGGAATCGAGCCGCCGAAAACTTCGTTGGCGAATTCGAAATCGCTGCCCGGCGGCAACGGCTCCACGCGCAGCTTCACCCGCGCATACTGGCCCGATCCGCCGGTCTGCTTCTTGTGCGTATAGTCGGCTTCGGCACTCTGCCGGATGGTCTCGCGATAAGCCACCTGCGGCTTGCCGACGTTCGCGCCCACGTTAAACTCGCGCTGCATGCGGTCGACAATGATCTCCAGGTGCAGCTCCCCCATGCCGGCGAGAATCGTCTGGCCCGTATCGGGATCGGTCGAAACCTTGAGCGTCGGATCCTCCTGGGCCAGCTTGTTAATCGCCATGCCCAGCTTTTCCTGATCCTGCTTGGTCTTGGGCTCGATCGCGAGCTGAATCACCGGCGCCGGAAACTCGATCGATTCGAGCAGCACCGGGTGCTTTTCATCGCAGATCGTGTCGCCGGTGACGACATTCTTCAATCCCACCGCCGCGCAGATATCCCCGGCCAGAATCTCGGTGATCTCTTCACGCTTGTTGGCGTGCATCTTGACCAGCCGCCCCACGCGCTCCCTGCGGCCCTTGGCTACGTTGTAGATCGATTCGCCCGCGCCCAGCCGCCCCGAGTACACGCGAATAAAAGCGAGCTGGCCGACAAACGGGTCGGTCATAATCTTGAACACCAGCGCCGAAAACGGCTCGGAATCCTCGGCCTTGCGCACCAGCTTTTCTTCCGGATTGTCGACCGCCGTTCCTTCGACCGCCGGAATCTCCAGCGGCGACGGCAGATAATCGACCACCGCGTCGAGCAGGTTCTGCACGCCCTTGTTCTTAAACGCCGTGCCGCAGATCACCGGGAAGATCTTTTGCGCGATGGTCGCCTTGCGGATCCCCACGCGCAGTTCATCTTCGCTGATCTTCGCGCCTTCGACGTACTGGGTGAACAGATGGTCGTCGGTCTCCGACACCGCCTCCACCAGCTTGTCGTGATATTCCCGGGCCAGATCCGCCAGCTCTTCCGGAATCTCGACGTCGTCGTATTTCGCGCCCAGCGTCTCATCGCGCCAGATGCGCGCCGTCATCGTCACCAGGTCGACGATGCCCTTGAACTGATCCTCGGCGCCCACCGGCAGCTGAATCGCCACCGGCCGGCACTTCAGCCGGTCGACGATGGTCTCCATCGCGCGATAAAAATCCGCGCCGACACGATCCATCTTATTGATGAAGCACAACCGCGGAACGTGATATTTGTCGCCCTGCCGCCACACCGTTTCGGTCTGCGGCTGCACCCCGGCCACCGCGTCGAACACCGCCACGGCCCCATCAAGGACGCGCAGGCTGCGCTCCACCTCCGCCGTAAAATCGACGTGGCCCGGCGTATCGATAATGTTGATGGTGCAGTCGCGCCACTCGCAGGTGGTCGCGGCCGAAGTAATGGTGATGCCGCGCTCCTGCTCCTGCTCCATCCAGTCCATCACCGCGGTGCCCTCATGAACTTCGCCGATCTTATAGGTCCGGCCGGTGTAATAAAGGATCCGCTCGGTGGTGGTGGTTTTACCGGCATCGATGTGCGCCATGATGCCGATATTGCGCATCTTCTCGAGGGCTACAGTGCGTGGCATAAAACTTCTCTTACCTACCAGCGGTAATGCGCGAAAGCGCGATTCGCTTCCGCCATTCGATGGACATCGTCCTTCTTCTTGATTGCGCCGCCGCGCATGTTGGCGGCGTCGTTTAATTCGTTGGCCAGCTTCT
>DATEHN010000116.1:0-9303 GCA_035279585.1 Candidatus Angelobacter sp.
GTAACCGATCTGAGCTTCACTCATCAGCACCACAGAGTTGTGTCCTAGCCCGGTATTTGGTCCAAGCAGGATAAAGAAATTAGGAAAGCCGCTCACGCTCATGCCCAGATAAGCGCTAATCCGGTCTTTCCATGCTTCATGGATTTCCAGGCCATTGCGTCCGATGATCGGCGCATCGTGCAGAGGCTCAGTAACGCGAAAACCTGTGCCATAGATCAGCACATCGACCGGGCGCTCAGTCCCATCCTGCGTCACGATCGAATGCTCGCGGATTTCTTTGATTCCGTCCGTGATGAAGTCAACATTAGGGCGCTGGATTGCCGGATAGAAATCGTTGGAGATGAGCACGCGCTTACAGCCTAGTTCGTAGCTCGGGGTAAGTTTGGCGCGCAGCGTGGGATCGGGCACCTGGGCTTTTAGGTGATCCAGCGCCATCTTCTGCCCGCGTTTGCGAAGAGCCCGCAAATTGCCGAGGAATCCCCACACGCGCACTTCATACAGCCAGAAAAGTGCGACACGAAAGAGCCAGGTAAAAAAAGGGAAGCGGCGGAAGCGTTTGCGCCAGCGTTCGGAAATAGAGAAGTCTGTCTTCGGCAGAATCCACGGCGGCGTGCGCTGAAAGACGTAAAGCTTTTCAACTCTTTTTGCGATCTCCGGTACGAATTGGATAGCACTGGCGCCGGTCCCGACGACAGCAATGCGTTTGCCTTCAAGCGGCACGCTTGCGTCCCACCATGTGGAATGAAATGCGGGGCCGGCAAACCTCTCCATGCCGGGAATATCAGGATATTTGGGGATATGAAGCGCACCAACTGCTGAGACCAAAGTGCGTGCGCTAATCGCCGCACCATCGGCGGTGGTAATTTGCCAGAGTGAATCTGCCTCGTTCCAGACGGCTGTTTGCATGCGCGTATTTAAACGAATATAAGGCCGCAGCCCATATTTCTCTGCGCAAGCCTTCAGATATTGCTGGATCTCATCACGGCCGGAGTACATGCGGCTCCAGTTTGGGTTGCGATCAAATGAGAACGAATACAGGTGTGAAGGGATGTCGCAGGCGCAGCCAGGGTACTGGTTTACATACCAGGTGCCGCCGATTTCGTCAGCCTTCTCAATGACAAGGAATGACCTGATGCCTGCTTCAAGCAGCTTGATCGCCATGCCCAGGCCGGAAAAGCCCGCGCCCACGATCAACACTTCCAGCGTCTCTGCGGGCGAGGCAATGGCATGAGATGTTTCAGGCTCAGATTTTTCCAGTATTGGCACGGATCGCGATATTAGCTTGCCATGTTGTTCAAAACCGCGCAAGCAACAGAACATTGCTGACATTGGTCGTAAGCGCAGTTGAAGCAAGGCAGGGCCGGCTGGGACCAAGGGGGTGCAAGTCCCAGCCGGGAGGGGAGGTTAGAGAGAACGCAGGAAGTTAAGTAGGTCCTGCTGCTGGCTTGGCATTAGAGAATTGAATTTGTTAATGACCTGGGTAGCTTCAGAGCAGACCTGATTTGAGGCACACGGAGAGACATGCATTTTGATGGCTGCAAGAATGTCGCTGGTGCGGCCGTCATGGAGAAAGAAGACTCTCTGTCCTACGCCCCAGAGCGGCGCGGTGCGAAATTCATCACTGCCGGCCGTGCCCTGGCTGATCCCATCCGCCAGTCCCGGGCCCATGTGATGCAGCGCGAAGTCGGAATATGGATGGAATTCCACCTGATTGAGCGGCCCCAGGTTTGATTTGGCTGTATGCAGCGAGTCTGTATGGCAAAGTACACAGCCGATGCCGGTATCAGGCGCACCTCCGGTTGAAGGCACGACTGTTCCAAACAGTGCCTGGCCGCGAAGGGCAGAATCTCCCAGCGGTTGGCACCTGCTCTGACTGTTGGAGAAATTGCAGGGCACCGCTGGGGCGTTCAGCCGCATGAAGATCGTGAAGTTTTCAATAAGAGAGGATATCTGGCTAGCGTCATCACCGCCTGTCTCTCCGGTTGGAATGATTACGTGTGTGTTGTCTTCAGGAGTTGGATTGTTGGCGCAGCCGCTATTTGCGCGTTCATTCGTGAACAGTTCATTGGTGATTCCCATTTCCACGTTGGAGGCTTCCCCGGAAAACATCAGCATGGACTTGTTCTGGGCCTTCCAGCCGAATTTGGTGATGGTGCCGTCATTGCCGCTGGTATTGAAGCGGCCGCCAATGCCAAGAGCGCTTTTGGCCGCGCTAAAGGCGGCAAGGTTGTTCCTGAGAATGTCCTCAGACGCGTTCTCAACAAGTCCTTCGCCGAAGGTAGGAATGGGAATACGGAAAGAAATATTGTTGTTCTGGAGCTGAGTTGCAAAGTCAGGCTGCTGCAGAGTGCAACCGTTGGGCGCATCAACGCGACCCGTGATAGTAAACAAGTCATGGACGCTGCCATCGGGAGTGCCATCAGGGTTTTTGATAAAGCGCGCTTCCAAAGTCGGCCCATTCGGTTTTAGGAAACTTGGAATCGTATTGCCTGCGCCATCCAGATTGGCAATGCCGATCTGTGGATTCTGGAAAGGACTGCTGCCGCCGGCCACAGGCTGCGAGTGACACAGCACGCAACTGTTGCCATTAAAGGCAGGTCCCAGTCCAGCAAGTGGCTCCTGATTTAGGGTGCCCGTGACAGAAGCCGTTTGTTGGAACAGGGTAAGAGAATCACTCCAGAAGAGTCCCTGGTCCAAGGGAAGTCCCAAAAAAGGATTTCCGGCGGCACCAATGGGTTGCGGGCCAACACGCACGCCAGGATCGACCACCAAAGGAGTGCTTTGCGCCCGCGCGGTTTTGATATTGAAACACAGCAAGACAGCCGATACAGCAAGACAGCAGGAGAGAATTCTCAAAGTGAAATTTTGCCTGATGTAATGAATTATTGGAATTTTCATACTTTTCTTCCCTTTCGTTTTCTCGTGGAGTGTTGTTGCAGAAAGCTTTTGCAAGCCCGGCCTGGAGTGCAAGTGTAGACAAGTTCAACTTTTGCAGAAACAGAGTTCCGCGAAAGTATTCTGAGCTGGATTTGCCGGCAAACGATTAAAAGATAAAAAATTTTTTAATTTTCAAAATGGCTCTTGTGGAGAGTTTCAGAACAGGAATCATCAGACGCCAGGCAACAGAATGTTGCTGAGTGATGGTTACGCGAGGCCCATCCAAATATCCTTTATCGACAAACCGAATGCTCAGAGGCGGGCCGGCTGGGACCAGGGGGTGCAAGTCCCAGCCGACGAATGAGGGGAGGATTTAGAGAGAACGCAGGAAGTTAAGCAGGTCCTGCTGTTGTTGTTGAGTTAAGGCGTTAAAGTTCGCAATAACCTGGTTAGCTTCTGAGCATGTTTGTCCGGCGGTGCAAGTGCTGGCATGCAATTCAATCGCGGACAGCAGGCTGCTGGTCTGGCCATTATGCAGGAAGAAGAGACGCTGGCCTACGCCCCAGAGCGGCGCTGTGCGAAATTCATCAGTCGCCGCCTGGCCCTGGCTGATGCCGTCATCGAGCCCGGCGCCCATGTGATGCAGCGCGAAGTCAGAGAACGGCTGGAACGTAACATTGCTCAGCGGAGCCAGGTTGGACTTAGAGGTTTTCAGGCTGTCTGTGTGGCAAAGCACACAGCCAATACCTGTGTTGGGAGTGGCGCCAGCTACTGTCGGCACTACGGTGCCAAACAACGCTTGGCCACGCAGTGCTGAAGCACCGAGCGGTTGGCAAGTCGTCTGGCTGGTAAAGAAGTCACATGGGACCGGCGCCGCATTCAAACGCATAAAGATAGTGAAGTTCTCAATCAGTGAAGATATTTGGCTCGCATCATCGCCGGCTGTTGGCCCGGTGGGGACGATGACGTGCGTATTATCTTCCGGTGTAGCGTTCGTGGCGCAGCCGCTGGCTGCCCGCTCGTTGGTGAACAGCTCATTGGTAACGCCCATCTCAACATTGGAGGCTTCTCCGGAGAACATCAACATGGACTTGTTCTGGGCCTTCCAGCCGAATTTGGTGATGGTGGCGTCATTCCCGCTGATGTTGAAATGCCCAGAGATTCCGGCTGCTTTCTTGATGGCGGAGAGCGCCGCGAGATTGTTTTTGAGTGTTGTGTCAGGCGTATTTTCTACAAAACCTTCACCGAAGGTTGGAATCGGGATCCGGAAGGAGACATTCCCATTCTGCAGTTGCGTCGCAAAGTCGGGTTGCTGCAGGTTGCACCCGTTGGGCGCATCAACGCGACCCGTGATAGTAAACAAGTCATGAACGCTGCCGTCAGGAGTGCCGTCAGGGTTTCTGACAAAGCGAGTCTCCAACACCGGCCCGCCTGGCGTGAGAAAGGTGGGGATGGTGTTGGTGGCGCCGTCAAGATTGGCAATCCCGATCTGCGGATTCATACTCGGGCTGCTGCCGCCGATGGCAGGTTGCGAATGGCAAAGAAAACAACTATTGCCATTGAAAGCGGGCCCAAGTCCAGAAAGCGGCTCTCCTGCGATACTGCCTTTTACTGAGACTGTCTCGCCGAACAAGCCGAGGCCATCGCCCCAAAAGGTAACCTGGTTTGCCGGTAGGCCAGGAATGGGATGACCAGCGCCAGTGCTGGGCTGCGGCCCAGGACGCGGGCCGGGATCAACTGCCGCTGGAATGTTTGGGTTGCTTTGAGCGCGAACGGTACCGTGATTGACTGTCAAAAACAGTACCGAGGCCGCAAAGCAACAAACTAAAAGTCTAAAAACCAGATTTTGCCAAGCGCCATGAACAATGATTGGAGCTTTCATACGTTCTTCCCTTTCATTCTTGCGTGAGAGTTATTGCAGAAACTTTCTGCAAGTTCGGGCTGTGAAGTGGAAGTGTTGGCAGGAGCACTTTCACGGAACCAGAGTTCCGCGAAAAGTATTGTGATCTGAATTGATGAGTGGCTGGTTAAAAGCTAAGAAAAAATTTTGTTTGGATTTTCAGAATGGCACTGGAGCGTCCCAAAATGGGAATCGCTCCGGCAGGTCAAATGCTCTGAGCAGCAGACGTGTGCCAGGAACCAATGCGATTGGCGCAAGCATGAGTTTGTATTTTTGATTTTTGTTAACGCTTTTTGCCTGGCTCAGCCACAAACTGGTAACCAAGACCGCGCACCGTGAGCAAGTGCTCAGGTTTGGACGGTTCGTTTTCAATATAGCGACGCAGACGCACAATGAAATTGTCAATCGCGCGTGTATCAGTATCTTCTCGCAGGTCCCAAACCTGCTCCAGGATTTCTTTCCGCGAGACGGGACGGCCGCTGTTTCGTATAAGAAAGCGCAGCAACTCAGTTTCCATTAACGTGAGCTGGAATGTCTGCTTGCCATTACGCAATTGGAGTCTCTCGATATCAAATGTCTTTCCCGCGAAACTGAATTCGCTTTGCTGCGAAGGCGGCTCGCCTGCGCTTTGCAACCAGTTTTTCCTTCGCAACAGCCCGCCAATGCGCGCAATAAGAATGTCAAGGTTAAACGGCTTGGGCAAATAGTCGTCCGCTCCGGCTTCAAAACCTTTGAGCACGTCTTCCGGGCGTCCGCGCGCCGTGAGCATAAGCACAGGAATAAAATTTTGTTTTTGCCGCAGCTCGTGCGCCACAGAGAACCCGTCTTTGCCCGGCAGCATTACGTCCAGCACCATCAGCTCAAACGGCTGCTTCTGGGTCAACAAAAGCTCCAGAGCATCTTCGCCGTTCTCGATCACTTCCACCACGTGCCCTTCCGCTTCCAGGTTAAAGCGCAGGCCCTGGGCAATGTGGGCTTCGTCTTCTACAAGAAGAATGCGGCTCATACGTGGTACACCCGCGGCAGACGAATGGTGAAGGTGCTGCCCCGGCCTTCGCCTTCACTCTCAGCAAAAGCTTCACCACCGTGCCGTCGCGCGATGGAACGCACAATGAACAGTCCCAGGCCGGTGCCTTTGACTTGTCCGGTAGCTGGGCTGTGTACGCGATAAAAGCGTTTGAAAATGCGCTTAAGCTCGCCGCGGGGGATGCCGACGCCGTTGTCGCGAATCTGCAGAGCAACCGTATCGATGTTCGGCGTGAGCACGTCCACCACGATGGAAGGCTGCCCTCCGGAGTACTTGACCGCATTCTCAATCAGGTTGGCTACGGCGGTGCGCAACTCTTCCTGATTGCCCATCAGCGTGATGGGCGTTGAGGGCTTCTCGCCAAAGCGCAAGGCGTCAGCAGAAAGCCCATGGCGCAGCCGCGCCAGTTCCAGACTGTCATGGATAATCGCGGCAAAGTCCACGTCCTGCCAGTTGCGGCGCGCACTGCGCTGGCGAATCTCACCCGCGCGCAGCACCTGCTCCACCGTGCCCAGCAGACGGTCAGTATCGTCGAGCATCAGGCGATAAAAGTCGCGGCGCTGATCTTCATTCAATGAGCGGCGTTCCAGCGTCTGCAGGTAAAGACGGATCGAGGTAATTGGAGTCTTCAACTCATGCGTGACCGCATTCAGAAAGCTATCCTGCTGCTCATTGCGGCGGATTTCGCGCACCAGAAAAATGGTGTACACCACCAGCCCGGCAATAATCAACCCAAAGAAGACGACGCCCAGCACCATTGTGACCGCGTTGGGCCAGTTATGGACGATCCAACTGATGTTGAGATAAAGCGCGAGCACCACCAGGCAGGAGCCCAGCGTGATAAAGAATGAAATGGTTTTGGCGCGGCTAGTAATGCGCATGGCGGCTGAGGAAATTGTAAAGGATAGCTGCGATTGTTCGCCGCAGGTTTGCCCAAAATGAATGTAGATCGATTGTAAATAGCCACAGAAAGACAAAGCGCGACGTTCCCGCCGCGCTTTTAAGAATTGTTACAACTCCTAAGCCAATTCTCTTTAATCATCTCCGGAAGCTGCTGTCGGAAGCTGCGTGAGCCGGGTCTTTCCCGCTTTTAGCTTGATTGCATCTTTCAGCTTGGGAGCTTTCACGTCCCAGATAAGGCCAAGGGAGCGCAAGACCCAGAGACCGTACCAGTTGAGATCAACCTCATACCAGGCCAGGCCATGGCGCGCCGCCTGCGGATGCGCATGGTGGTTGTTGTGCCAACCTTCACCAAACGTCAGGATCGCGACCCAAAAACTGTTTTTGGAAGCATCTCCGGTAAGAAAGCGCTGCGATCCCCACATGTGCGTGGCTGAATTTACCAGCCATGTGGCATGTAATCCTACGACGGTACGTAAGAAAATGCCCCACATGAGCACAGACCAACCGCCCACAGCCAGCAGTATGACGCCGAGCAAGGTGATTGGTACCCAATGCCACTTGCTGATGAAGGTATGGAATTTGTCCTTGCGCAGATCAGGAATATACGGCAGCAGAGCTTCAGAGTGGTTGTGCATGACCCGGCCGGTAAGGATCCAGCCCATGTGCGCCCAGAAACCACCATCGCGGGGCGAATGCGGATCACCCTCAACATCAGTGTTTTGGTGGTGGACGCGATGCGTTGCCACCCAGAAAAATGGCCCGCCCTCAAGCGCCAGGGTCCCGCAGATGGTAAGGAAATACTCAACCCACTTGTAAGTCTTGTATCCGCGATGCGTGAGCAGCCGGTGGTAGCCCATACCAATGCCCAGGCTGCCAGAGATCCACCACAGCAGAATTGCCACAAAAAATGCCTTCCACGTGAACATGAAAAGCGCTACGAGCGCCCCGACGTGGAATGCGACCATGAAAAACGTTGTGAGCTTGCTGATGGGCTCTTGAAACGTGCGGTCACGTTGAAAAAGTTTCACGAGTAGCTGGTTTCTCCTTGGTGGATTCGAGCTTGCTTCGATCTTTGATTCCCAGCCTAACAGCCAGGAAGGCCCTGCTATGTAATAGTTGTGTAATTAGCGCGGACGGAAGGTCAGGGCCTAAAGAGTGTTAAGTTTGGTCCAGTGATTTTGCGCATCATCAGTGCATGTGAGCTGAAAATCGTTCGACAGTGAACGCTCTGTGCAGAGCCCCAAAAAAGAAACGCAGCTCTGCTTGTGCCAAAGTGGAATTGCAAAAGCGAAAATTTTCTTCATATCCAGCTCTGGCGCAGCAGAGCTTTGCTAACATGCCCTTCTGATTTTCAATAGCTCGATTCTGTGAGCTGCTGCGGAAGGTGACAGAACGTGAAGTTGAATATTGCTCTCTCTGCATGTTGTGTTGTTCTGCTGGCGGCAAACGTCGCCTTGATCCACCAGAATGGCCAGTTGAAGGCGCGGTTAGCGTTGCCTCCGCAGCAAATGGAAGCGGCGCATGGCGCGCAGATGCCGAACCTGAAGGGATTTGACCTGACGGGCAAACCGGTAGAGGTGCTCTACGGGAAAGACCAGCGCAAGGTGCTGGTGCTGGTTTATTCACCTACCTGTCCTTTTTGCGAGCAGAACTGGTCCAAGTGGTATGACTTAATGGCCTCACTGAACCACTCCGCTGTGCGTCCGGTGGCGGTGGACGTGACTTCGACCTCGACTGCCGGTTTTCTCTCGCAGCATCAACTTGCGGAGCTGCCGGTTTTCCAGAAGGTGGATCCGCAGGCCACGGTGGATTACCACTTTCAGCTTACCCCGCAGACGCTCTTGATCGATTCCGATGGAAAGGTGGAAAAGGTGTGGTCGGGGGTGCTGAGCGATTCCTCTCTTGCCGAACTCAAGCAGCGCCTGGGAGAGAGCAAGACCACCACTGCGTCCAATCAATAGAGGATCGCAAACATGGAGATTACATTTCACACCAAGCGCAAAAGGGATCAAGTAGCGGAAACGGCGGGCACAGCCCGTCAGAACTTTGCAGTTGAGTAGTTGAAAGGAGAAATATGAGAAAGACCATCCAAACCCTATTATTCGCGATCATCGCCACGGCTGCCCTCTACGCGGGAACGGTTTCCGCTCACCAATTGCGGAATGGCGCGGCAGCAACCACCTGCGGCGGCACGTGCAGAACGGTCCAGGATTGCGCCAAAGGCTGCTTCTGCTCCTTTACCACGCCATTCACCGCATTTTGTACTACGCACCTGGCCGGAGCCGTGCCTACAAAGAAGTAGCAGGCGGCGAGGGGTCGGTGGGAGCTTTGTTAATCGAAAGAGGAGAGTGAATTATGACCAGGAATATCATCAAGAACTTATTGCTGGCGGCGATGCTGGCGGCTACTCTCAGCGCCGGAACGCTTTCTGCGCGGCAGTTGCGGAGCCAACCCCAACGCACGTCCTGCGGCGGCTTTACGTGTGGCTTCTTCTCGCCTGGCGGTCCTTTTAGGGGGTGCCCCTTCCCTTGTGTCTGCGTTTTACCGGACGACGGGAGCACCATCGGATTTTGTTCGGGGTCTCTCCCCGGACTGG
>DATEHN010000117.1:0-77376 GCA_035279585.1 Candidatus Angelobacter sp.
GCGCCCGGCTGTCCGCTCATGCCTACGCTCACCATGGAGAGCAGGGGCATTCCGCTGAGGTTGGCGGCGGTCTTGCGATACTCCACCATCGCCGGAGCGACCTGCGGATTTGCGCCGAAGACCGCGCCGGGCACCCAGTCCAGCTCTTTGGCCAGACGCGCGTAGAAGCGCTTCATCTCTTCATAACCTTTTACCTGCGCAATATACGAGTCTGAGGTCACCCACATGTTGGCGCTCTGGCCCTGGGTTTTGGGATCGGTGGATTTCATCTCCATATCCACGCGGACCTTCATCTCTTTGGCCGTGTAGTCCAGCAACTTTCTGCTGCCGCTCCCGGCTGAAACCTGGATCTTGGGCACAATTGTTACCTGTGCCTGCTGGTCCTTGTTGTGCTTGGCTTGCTGCTCCGCGGCTTTGCGCCGGGCCTCTTCCAGCTGCGCCTTCATCTCGGCAAACGTCATCACGGAATACGTCTTCTTTTTGGTATCTATCTGGATGATCTGTTTTCCGTCGAGATCGATGATCTCCGCCATGCCCAGAGAATCTTCACGCCGCATCTTGTTGCCCTTAAGGCTAATGGTGGAAGCAGAGCCTTGCGTAGCCTGGCGCGCGTTTTTGCTGAAGACCCCGGCAAACTTCATGGCTCCGGCGGCAGCTCCGCCGGTAATTTTGCTGTTCTCAGTGTATTGAAAATCGGCAAAGCAGGAACATGCCAGGGGAAGGATGAGCGCTGCGGCCAGCGCCGGGCGAGCATTCAGTTTCATTTGGATCGCCTCCAGGCGAGAGCAGCATTATAACCGCCAGGAAAAATGCAGCAACATCATGCGGGGGCAGGCCCACATGGCGACAATCCGCGCACTGCTAGCTTGCTTGGGGGAAATCCTGTGCGTCAGGATACGCTTCCAGAATCGCGGTACTGCGAAAAGGAACGCTGCGTCCATCCTTCAGCAGACGGACGAGGGTAAAGCGAACAGCGTCGCCACACTGCTTGCATCGAGGAAAGCGCATATTGACCCCCAGCGTGGCCATGTGCATCAGGCGGTGCGGGTGATGCTGAACACTGTAAATGCCGCTGGCTGGGACCGCCTGGCCGGGCTTGAAGAGCCGTGGTTCTTGCCTTTTTTGCCTCAGCATGGCGCGCAGTTTTTTCATTGAACCCTGATAAACGAAATGCGCTTTGCCCGATCTCGTCTCGGCGAAAAGACGGAACCCCGCATACACACAAGTGCTTGCAGACGAAGGGCGCTTCTCCTTTGGATTCTGACTGGCTGTGGTTGGGTTGCCGGGCTTAAGCGAAGTCGGCATCCTCAGAGATGTGCTGCACTTCTTCAATCAGCAGGAAACTGGCAGCACGGCCGCATTTAGGGCACTGCGGAAAATGATCGTCTTTGCGAAACCATAGCTCAGGAATGTTTTGACAGCTCTCATGGGTGGGGCGCCACACGCCGGATACGGGAACTATTTCTCCGCTGGCAAAAGCAATAGGTTGAACGTTGCTGATTTTTTCTTGTGACACGTTGATATCTCCGGTGCTTGTGATAGCCATTTGGCACCTCGCACAGGAGAGTTAAGGCAAACCCAATACCACCATATCTGCCTGAAAACAAAGCAAGAGGCAAGCGCAAAACCGGCAGAGACTCGTAATTTCTACCCTGGAAACAAGGCATTTCAACATCATGCTCCAAGGTTGCCTGTGATCTCTTCAATATGCTCCCAGGTATAGCGTGCAGCCCAGTCCAGCACGTAGGAGTAGAGCTTGAGGCTGGCGACAAAGACAATGACGCCGCATAACAAGGGCAGCCAGGGAAGCTGCCAGTACCAGGAAGCAAAGATGACTGCCGCAATCAACGCGCTCAACGGCAACATCACCACCAGCGAGGCAAGTCCTGCCGCGTTCGAGGCCATTCTTGAATTCATCCGGGTCAACTCAATCCGCTTGGGCCAGTGGACAGAAACAATATTGCCGGCGCTCAACTGGATAATCAGGATGGCAAAAAAAGCCACGGTCACGGTGAGAGTTGGCAACAGTCCAACCGGAGTGATTGCCAGCAGCACTGCGGCGACTATCAGATAAAGCCCCGCCAGCAAGCTCGCATGGGTAAGGTTCTTGCCCATTAAAACTTTGCGTAACGGCGGCGGTGAAAGCAGCCATCGCCCAAAGCCTTCCTTGTCCATCCCAAAAACGTTGTAAGAGAGATTCGGGACAGACATCAGCATAAAGGCAGCCAGACCCGCCAACATCAGTTGCGACTTGCCGGCAAAGAACGTTTTCCATCCAGTGCCATTAAAAGCCAGCAGCAAAAAGATGACTGGCGGATAAATCAACTGCAGCACAATTCTGAAGCTCTGCCGGATATAACGCAGTTCTTTTTCCACGATGGCCGAAGTAACCTCATCAAGAAGAGGAAAACGCCATCCCTGGCGCACTTTCAGCTCGCGGCGAACAGTATGAGTTTCCGCGTAGATCTCGCCCAGGTAGAGCGCTTTGAGTTGCCGCTGCAGCAGCATGTACGCCAGCAATCCGTACAGCAGAAGACCGCTGAACGCCCAGAGCGCTGAAAGCCCGTTCTGCAAAAATGTATGGACAGCCATGCCTGGAGGAGAAAACTCACGAATGGTTGTCACCGCCTGGCCAACCCACTCAGGAAATTTGAGCCCGTGTACACCCGCCAGGTGGCTGACGTTGAGTTGGACGATGTTCATAAGAATGATGACCACGAATGTCAGGAGCACCATGCGCTCACGGCCTTTGCGCGTGCTCTGGAAACGGTCAAACAGCCCGATCACCAATCGGTTGAGAAGCAGATTAAACAGAGCAAAGAGCAGCAGCGCCGGAGTTGCTGTGAGCGCCAATTCCGGCCGCGCAATCACCAAGCCCAGCCAGAAACTGGAGAGCCAGCACACGCAGGCGATTGCCGCCGGATCAGAAAGGCCATAAGCCGCGCTGAGAATGAACAAAACACGGAACGGAATGGGATAACGCGCAACCTCGCGAAAGTTAAGTCCGGGCGAGTACCCTTCAAAAAGTACAGGCGCAAGCTGCCACACCAGAAACACGGCCCAGAGGAGAAGGTCCAGCAGGTCTGCACGGTCTATTTTCAGCAGGCCAAAGCCTCCGGCAAAAAAGCCGATGCTGCCCATTACGACAAAACCCGCGCCCATAAGCACCCACAGAACCTGCAGGCCGAGTTCGGCCCGACGGCTGGGACGGCGCAGCGAGTTCAGCAGAAGCTGCCATCGCAACCGCAACAGCAGGACAATGTGATTGTTGGAGTCGGCTAGAGCCAGGAGAGCACCTCCGCATCCTGCCTGGCGCCACCGACGATCTGGAGGAAAATTTCTTCAAGCGTGAGCGGAGAATGATCGTGCCCGGCTATCTTCACGCCGCTGCGCAGCTCTTCCAGCGATCCGGAAGCCACCAGCCGGCCTTGCTGAATAATGCCGATGTGGGTGCAGAGCCGCTCCACCACCTCCAGCACGTGCGAGGTAAGAAACACTGTTCCACCGTGGGCGATAAAGCGCTGCAACAGCCGCTTGAGCGTGGTGGCGGCAATGGCGTCGACGCCTTCAAACGGCTCGTCAAGAAAAAGGATCTCCGGGCCATGGATCACGGCAGCGGCCAGCGCGGTCTTCTTCTTCATGCCGTGCGAGTAATCTGCCACCAGCTTGTCTGCCGAATCTTTCAGGTCCATAAATTCCAGCAGTTCCGCGCTGCGCTCGGCCGCCGTGGCGCGAGGCAAACCGTACATGCGCGCAACAAAATTCAAAAGCTGTGCTCCCGTGAGCCGCTCAAACAGAGACAATCCTTCAGGCACCACGCCAATGCGGCGCTTCACTTCCACGCTCTGCGTCGCCAGGTTTCGCCCAAGAATGTGGACTTCACCGCTGGTTGGACGCAGCAGGCCGGTGAGCATCTTAATGGTGGTGGACTTGCCCGCTCCGTTCGGTCCCAGAAAGCCGTAGAACTGCTGCTTTTCCACCCGAAGATCAAGGTTGTCGACGGCAACCAGTGGGCCAAAGGTGCGTCGCAGGGCTACGGTTTGCAAAACGGGTTCAGCCAAAGTGGTTTATTCCATTTAGGAGATTTGGGAATGAGCGCTCCTAGAGTTTACAGCACTCTGCAATCGTGGCTGCCAGTGTTCGCCCGGTCCACGTCCGCCGGGCTACCCCGCGCCCGGAATCAACGTCAAAACATAGTGCGTCTCTTGAGTCATGGTCTCAAAGTGTGCCAACCCGAACTGTTCCAAGATGCTCATGCGGATGGAAGGCGGAAGATTTTTCGGTTTTTCCACCAGCAGCAAAACCATTGAGCACTTCTGGCTTTGCAGCAAGTGTTCCAAGAACTTTACCTTGCGGCAGATTGAAGGCCGGGTAGAGTTGCTGCGCCGCGATCACAAGGTTGCTTGAGAGTTCATCCCCCGCCGAGCTACGCGGCCAGCTTATTTTTGACCAATTGTTAATTTGCCGCGGAAGCAGAGCTTTTCTGGGTGGAATATCCGGCGCGGAAGGCCCCCGGCGTGGCGCCGGTAAGATGGCGGAAGACGCGGGTGAAGTGGCTCTGGTCATAGAAGCCGAAATCCAGGGCGATTGTGCTCAAGGGCAGGTCAGAGTTGGCCAATCGTTCAGCAGCAGCATGAACGCGCACGCGGTTCAGGTATTCACCCAGCGTCTCGCCAAACTCCTGGCGAAAGATGTGTCCCAAATAGACCGGATGAACGCCCGCAGCCTGGGCCACCTGCGCCAAGGTCAGGTTCTCATCAAAATGGGCATGAACATATTCACAGGCGCGGCGCAAAGAACGCAGATCGCGCGGCACTCGCGCAGAGGTGCGCACAATGGAGAAAGCCAATGAAACTGCCCGGGACTCAAGGTCCAGATCGCTGGTTCCGCTCGCGCAGATGCGCCGATAAAGGTCCATCAATTCCCATGCCGACTTTCTGCCGGAAAGATCGATGATGGGGCGGGCGTTGATGCTGCAGAAATCGAGATCATCGACCAACTGCGGTTTGAACTCAAAGGTTAGTATCGTTACCCCGGCTGCGCCAACCTCATCGTGGTGCTCCATTTCCGGCGGATGATAAACGCAGGAAAACGGCTGATAACCAAATTGCAGGAAGCCTGCGGTTTCACGATACTCACCTTCCAGCATGAGCGAAACAAAACCAGCCTGGTGCGCGTGGCTGGGAAGCGCCCGCGGCTCCTTATGCTCCAGACGATTGACAACCACTGAGCCTGCGGCCCATCGCTGGGCCACCTTGCCGTAAAACTGGCCGATATTGAGTGATTGGGACAAAGTTTAATCTCCACTATTGGACTGCGAGAGCAGCAAAATCGTTATATATTCCGCTCACGCTGTCCGCTTTCGCGCAGCCAGTGCACGTTTGCGAACACCAGCACGTGTTGTTTCACGGCCCTTGCCTTGCACTCAAACTGTTTTTTATCAATAAGTTAACTTTCACGGCAGCAGCGGAACCTAACATGCCTGTGATTACTGGGTTTTCGCATTTTAGGTTTAAGCAAGTCTGCAGCCAAGCCCACCAGAGCAAGCCTTTAGCAGCTTGCATTGGTACAAGACGTGAATCGGGATTGTGGGCTGAAATAGGAGCGATTGATAGACTCCGGCATCTGGAGAAGCACTTATGAGCACACTTGTTCAAGACATTCGTTTCGGCTTTCGCATGTTGCGCAAAAACCCCGGATTCACTCTGGTCGCTCTGCTCGCGCTGGCGCTCGGAATTGGCGCGAACACCGCTCTTTTCAGCGTGGTTTACGGTGTGCTGCTCAAGCCGCTGCCATACGCGCAGGGCAAGGAGTTAGTGGTACTGCGGCAGGATTTCCCCAGGGCCAATCAGGTCGATGTCGGCTTCTCAGTGAAGGAAATTCAGGATTATCGCGAGCAGGCAAAGTCACTGGCGCAGATTGAGCAATACCACCAGATGTCTTTTGTCCTGCTCGATGGGCAGCAGCCGGACGAGGTGCGCGCCGGCGTGGTTTCTGCTCATTTCTTTGATCTGCTTGGAATCAAGCCCTATCTTGGCCGGTTCTTTACCTCTGCCGATGATACGCGGGGCGCCGATGCGGTGCTGGTCCTCAGCTACAACTACTGGATGAACCGCTATGGCGGCGATCGGACCATTCTTGGCCGGCATTTCCGCATGAATGACAAGGTGCACACCGTGATCGGCGTGCTGCCGCCGGTGCCGCAGTATCCGCGCGAAAACGATGTCTATATGCCCACGATGGCCTGCCCGTTCAGTTCATCGCCGCAGACGATTGCCAATCGCTCCGCGCGCATGATGCGGGCCTTCGGGCGTTTGAAACCGGGAGCGGATGTAAAGACAGGAAATAATGAAGTTACTCTGGTGGCTTCACGGCTGGAGCAGGAATATCCCAAGGACTATCCATCTGCGCGCGGATTCAGCACCCGCATGGATGGTTTACAGGACCAGCTAACCCATCGAGTTCGTCCCATGCTGCTGGTTCTGCTGGGGACAGCCGGGCTAGTGCTGCTGATTGCCTGCGCCAATGTGGCCAACCTGGCGCTGGCGCGCATCATGCGCCGCGAACAGGAGATGGCAGTGCGCGTTGCGCTGGGCGCAGCGCGTGGCCGGCTGGTACGGCAACTGCTTACAGAAAGCACTCTTCTCAGCCTTGCCGGCGGCGCATTAGGCCTGCTGCTTGCTTCCGGGTGCGTGAATCTGCTGGTGAGGTTCATTGGCCGGTTCACCACTCGCGGAGCTGAGGTTCGCATGAGCTGGGAAGTGCTGCTCTTCACGCTTGGCATTTCCATCCTTACTGGTTTGATCTTTGGATCCATTCCCGCATTCTCCCAGCGTTTGAACCTGGTGGACTCGCTCAAGGAAGGGACTACGGCTTCAACTCTCAAGAGCAACCGCCACCAACTCCGCAATCTGCTTGTCATTGGACAGGTAGCACTGAGCTTCATGCTTCTGATCGCTGCCGGACTCATGGTCCGCAGCTTTATCAAACTTCAAGAGGTCAACGCCGGTTACAGTCCAGAAAATATTCTTACCGCTAATATTCCATTCAACTTCAGCAAGTACCAGGGCAATGCTGACCTGGTGAATTTCTTTGACCGCGTTACCGGCAAACTGGAAAGCACGCCGGGGATTCTCTCCGTCGCCGTGAATAGCGGAGCACCACTGGCGTCAGGCCAGCATCCATATAACCAGCCGTTCATGGTTGAGGGCCGCGCAGCCGATCCAAATGCCCCGTTGCCTACTGCTGACCTCAATTTTGCCTCGCCTAACTGTTTCAAGCTGCTGGGTGTCCCGCTCATCAGCGGCAGATTTTTCACGCTGCATGATAACGCCGACGCGCCGCGTGTTGCGATCATCAGCCAGTCGCTGGCCAAACACTATTTCCAGCGCGAAGATCCCATCGGCCACCGTCTCTCAGGCGATAACGGCGAACACTGGGTCAAGATCGTGGGCGTGGTTGGCGATGTGAAATATTACGGCCTGGACAAAGAGGTGCTGGATACTGCCTATGTGCCCACGGCTCAGGAACCCATGATGGCCAGCAGTGTGCTCATTAAGACGGCGAATAATCCCATGAACTACGCCCAGCAGGTGCGCGATGCCGTTTATTCTGTCGATCCGGAACAACCAGTGAACAACATTGAGACTCTGGACGAAATCCGCGGCGATTCGCTGGTGCAATCGCGGCTGACCACGCTCTTGCTGGCGATGTTCGCCGGCCTGGCCCTGGCCATTGCCGCTACCGGCCTGAGTGGCGTAGTCGCTCTCATGGTAAGCCAGCGCACTCGTGAGATCGGCATTCGCATGGCCCTGGGCGCGCAAAGCACTGAAGTCTTACGCATGGTCCTTCTGCAAGGCATGCGCATCATCACTGCAGGACTAATGGTTGGGATCGTTGCCGCGCTGATATTTTCCCGCGTGATGCGCGCGTTGCTCTTCAGCACCCCGGTAGATGATCCGTTCACCTTCGCGGCTGTCGCGCTCGTGTTTCTGGCTGTGGGATTCATTGCCAGTTATGTGCCGGCGCGTCGCGTGACCAAAGTGGACCCGTTGATTGCACTGAGAAGCGAATAAAGCGAACGCTCAACAAAAGTATTGACAAGCCTTTCTATGCCTAGATAATCTATGCCTATCTATGGCGAAGAATGAAATGCTTCCCGGAACGCTGGGCATGCTCATCCTGAGAGTATTGCAGCCGGGGCCGATGCACGGCTATGCCATCGCCCAGCGCATTCACACGCTCTCCAAGGAATTGTTACAGGTGGAAGAAGGCTCGCTTTATCCGGCGCTGCAGAAGATGCTTGTGAAAGGCTGGGTAAAAGCCGAGTGGGGAGTCTCTGACACCAATCGCAAAGTAAGGCTTTACCGGCTTACCACCGCAGGGCAGAAGCAGTTGCAGGCTGAGGTGGAAGACTTTGACCGCGTGCTCACCGGCATCAAAGCCGTCATGACCAAGGCATAGAGGTTTTTATGGGCGAACTCTTCCGGCGCATTTATTACCTGCTGAACCGGCGCAGGCTGGAGCGCGAACTTCAGAATGACATCGATGTCCATCGCGAGATGCTCTCGCCCGAGGCGCGCAAGGATTTTGGCAACGCCGCGCTGGCGCGTGAACGCTCGCGCGAAGCCTGGGGTTGGGGATGGCTGGACCGCCTGGCTCAAGATTTGCGCTTCGGCGCACGCGTTCTGAAGAAATCTCCAGGCCTGGCATTTACTGCGATCATCGTTCTGGCCCTCGGGATTGGCGTGAATGTTACGGTATTCAATCTCGTCAACGCATTTTTCTTACGGCCGCTGCCGGTGCATGATCCATTCTCCCTGGTCCGGTTTACCTCTGAGGCCCAGGAATATGCGTCCACAGAAGTGGCGTACCCCGCAGCCATGTTCTATGGCCAGCATAGCCAGGCGCTCTCCGCCGTCATCACGCAAAGATGGTCCAACATGACCTTCGGCCAGCACACTTCAGAAAACGTGCGCACCGGCCTGGTTTCCGCAAACTACTTTCATGAACTGGGCATCACGGCTGCCTATGGCCGGCTGTTTTCTCCACAGGTGGATGGCGCCGCGAATGCAGCGCCGGTCGCAGTGCTGGGCTACGGTTTCTGGCAGCGGCGCTTTGGCGGCGACGCGGCCATCGTGGGCAAAACCATCAGCCTGAACCAGCATCCGGCGACGGTGATTGGCGTGGCGCCCTATGATTTTACCAGTCTCGATACCGATGAAGGCGAGCACGACGATGTTTGGCTGCTGGCGAAGCAGGAGACTTATTTTGTGCCGCAGAGCCGCGTGCTGACCAGCTTTAACGCTGATGATTCGCGGGTGCATATGTGGGGCAGGCTCAAGCCAGGTGTGAGCATGAAGGCCGCAGAGCAGTCTCTGCTGCCTCTGGCACAGCAATTGGCTCATGACCACCCGGATGTTTTGCAAAAAGATGAGCATCTCAAGGCGGCGCCGGGCGGCTATGCCGGGCAACTAGACGCCGATGTCTTGCCGCTGTTTGCGATGCTTGCTGCTCTAATGCTTTTGATCCTGGCTACGGCCTGCGGCAATCTCGGCAATTTGTTGCTTGGGCGCGCTGCAACCCGTGAGCGTGAGATCGCTACACGCCTGGCGCTGGGCGCTACGCGCAGCCGTATTGTGCGCCAGTTGCTCACGGAAAATTTCATGCTCGCGGCCGCCGGATCGGCGGTTGCTCTGTTCCTGAGCTGGATGGTTTCGCGAGCCATCGTCGTCACGCTCGGCGCTCCGGCTAACTTTGATTACTCGCCGGACTGGCGCACGGTCACCTTCGCGTTTGGCGCTGGTGTATTCGCTTGCCTCCTGGCCGGCCTTGCTCCGGCCCGCCGCCTGGCGAAGTTGAAGCTCCGAGGCTCGCGCCTGCGCACCATCTTTATGGCGACACAAGTCATGGCAAGTTGCGTCCTGCTGGTGGTTTCATCTCTGCTGGTGCGCGCCATGGAGCGGGCATTCAATCGCGATCCGGGATTCGATTACACGCATACGCTCACCGTCGACCCGTCACTTTATGCTCATGGGTATGAGCCGGCTGCGGCTGCTGATTATTTCGATAAGCTTGAGGCGCGTATCGCCCAGGCGCCTGGAGTCGAATCCGTAAGCCTGACTATATGCCCTCCCATGGGGAACCGCGCTCGGATGCAACGGGCCCATGGCGCATTGAAATTCGATGTCTATTTCAACGAGGTAAAGCCTGAGTTTTTCCGCACCATGGCTATCCCGGTTCTGCGCGGACGCGACTTCAGCGCTAAAGACCATGACGTAGTAATCGTAAGCGACTCGTACGCGCGCGGCGTCTGGCCGGGCAAAGACCCGCTGCAGCAGACCTACGAAAGCGGTGGCCAGAAGTTGCCGGTGATCGGCGTGGTAGGCAACGCTCGCGCCGTGGAGATGCGGAACGGCAACGCCGCCGAGATGTATATGCCGATGAAAGACAAGAGCCTGACTGAAGCCGTGGCGTTGGTGCGAACTTCCGGGCACGTCGAGAACGTTGCCGCAATTGTGGGTGATGTTGCGCGCGGCATTGACCCGGTGATCAGCCCTGAAGTTCATCTGGTTAAAAACGCTTTCGCGGAGAAGGTTGGCGTGGGAGGAAAAATAGCCCTGGTTATCAGCGCCACGGGCATCATGGCCCTGCTGCTGGCGATCATTGGCTTATATGGCGTTGTCGCTTTCAACGTTTCGCAAAGAACCAGGGAAATCGGCATCCGCATGGCCCTGGGCGCATCCTCTTCCAAGGTAATCCGCAGCGTGGTGTCCCAATTTCTCTGGCCGCTTACGCTGGCCATGGCAAGCGGCCTTGCCCTGGCGGCAGCAATCTCCCTGGCCCTGCGCACCATGCTCTATGGACTGAATAATTTTGATCCCTTGAGCTATCTCTGCGCATTCATACTGCTTTCAGTGGTTGGCGGGTTTGCAGCGCTGCTGCCGGCGCGGCGGGCTCTCCGGGTGGACCCCATGGATGCGTTGCGATGCGAATAGGAGCGCTCAGCCCAATACGCTCCTAATCTCGAAAGCAAAACATGCCCTCCCGATAAACTTTACAAAACGTTTCACGGCTGAATGACTGCTGAGCGCCTGCTGCTCTATACTGAATCAGCCATGCTTGCTTTCAAACGCATCCTTCTCAAGCTCTCCGGTGAAGCCCTGGCCGGGGACAAAGGGTTTGGAGTTGAAACCAGCCGGATTCACTCGATTGCCGGGGAAATCAAAGATGTCCTCGATTTGGGCGTGGAGATTGCGCTGGTCGTTGGCGGAGGAAATTTCTTTCGCGGCGTGGCGGAGCAGGCGCGCGATATGGACCGCGTTTCCGCCGATCACATGGGCATGCTGGCCACGGTGATCAATTCGCTGGCTCTGCAGGACGCGCTGGAAAAACAAGGCGTACACACCCGTGTAATGTCGGCCCTGGAGATGAACCAGATAGCAGAGCCGTTTATCCGCCGGCGTGCGCTGCGGCACATGGAAAAAGGCCGCGTGGTCATCTTTGCCGGCGGCACCGGCAATCCCTATTTCTCCACCGATACGGCAGCTTCCCTGCGTGCCATGGAGATCAAGGCCGATGTGATCATGAAAGCCACCAAGGTCAACGGCATTTATGACGCCGATCCAAAGCTCGTCACCACGGCAACCATGATCGAATCCATCAGCTACATTGAAGTCCTCAAGCGCGGCCTGCGCGTGATGGATGCAACCGCTATCTCGCTCTGCCAGGAAAATAATCTGCCCATCGTGATCTTCAATTTGAACGTGCCTGGGAACATCAAGAGAGTTGTCAGCGGTGAGAAGGTAGGTTCGCTGGTTTCTGCGTAGAAGCGATCAGTACTCAGCTTTTCTTAAATCCCGCTCAGGATTTGAATAGCAATAGATGACCGCGTTCAATTAGTGCTTAGCGTGGACAACATGAACGCCAAGGTGTCCGGGCGCGAGTCCTTGAACGGCGCGGCCGAACCTGGACGCGATCTCCTGGAAATTGATGTCTTCGATGGCACAAAATCCGTGCGAACGAAGAATCGCTGCAAGACTAGCCGGCTCAAAACGACTGACCGAACGTTCACCAATTTTCTCAAGCTGTTCAGTCCGCTCCATTACTAATTGCCTTAACTCTTCTGAGAATGCCTCGGGCGGTTCCATGTAGTCGAACACCACCTCGGAGTTCTGGATTGACGATATGTAGTCCAGAGTGCGGCCGATAGCGCCCTGTGTCAGATATGGCACAACCCCGAGCCAAGTGAAAAACGCCGGCGAGTTCTGCCGGAAACCTGCGGCGACGAGCTTCTCTCCCAAATCGTCCTGCTCTAAATCGACTGGCACGAAAATAAGCCATGGCGGAAGTTCGATTTGAGCTTCAGCCAGGCGCTGGCGTTTCCATGCCTGCGTCGCTGGGTGGTCCACCTCATAGATACGGATCTGTCGCGCGCCATGGGGATTCCGGAGAGCGAAAGTGTCGAGTCCGGCGCCAAGGATGACGATCTGCCGAATCCCTCTTTCGACAGCTCTTGACAAAGCATCTTCCGCAATCCGGCTTCGCGCGGTGGTGAACAAACGTCCGAGGCTGGCCAAGGGGTGTTTGTTCGCAAATTGAAGCACGTCCTTTTCGTCTTCAGGCAGAATCTTCATGGCAAATGGGTCGTAGAGGATTGAGCCATGATCGAGCACCTGATGAGCAGCTCGTTGCCGGGCGATTATCAGGGCGGTGCGGCTGGGTTCATTAGGCTTCATGTTCGAGATCTCCGTTCTCTTTCCGGATGGTCGGCAAATCGGAAGTTGGTGGAAAAACTGACTAGAAGAGTTTCGACAACTGCAGAGCCGTCCAGCAGCCCTGCCCATGCGGCTACTGTGAACCCATGCCGAGAAGCATTGATAGGGTTCCTCACCGCGCATAAATTCATTTACCTGTACAGCGGCAGATTGGAGATGCGGTTCGGGATTTCAGAAAAAATGTTGATTGCTATTCACAGAACCCTGGAGATAATTTTCAGGAAAAATCCCAGCAGCAACAAGCAGAATCCGCCCAGGAAAAGCCGCACCATCCACGTTCTGCCGGCGCCTTTGGCGACAAACGACAGGAACAGGGCCACAAACCACATCAACAATGCGATCTTCAGGATCATTGGCGTGGATATACTTTAGCAGTTTCTGAAAATCCAGAAGCGCAGCGAGGGACCTCTATGTTCTTAAAAAACGCGATTAATGGACAATTTCAGCATGAACCAATTCAGTATCGCGCTGATAAGGTTCCCTCACCCGCCACAAAATTTATGGAAGAAGCCAGAACTTCCAGGTGCGGGTTCAGGATTTCAGAAAGAGCTAATTGCCAACTGCTAGTTCTGCGCCCAGGTCTTGCCGCCGTCAGCGCTTGACCACGATTGGTTATCAGAAGTCTTGATCTGGACCGTGTTGCCGTTGACGAGAATACTCAGGACCGATCCTGAAGCCGCATCACCAAGCTTGGGAACTTCCCAGGTTGCGCCGCCATCGCGTGAATGGATCACAGAAGCATTTGTGCCGCCCGCCCAGATCTCATTGCCGCGAGCGTTCACAACTGAGAACTGAAAGCTGGCGCCTGGATATGCGTCTTCCCACTGGCCCAGTCCAGAGGACTTGACCAGCTTGCCGCCCAGGACCTTCCAGAGTGGCGTTGTAGAGTCAGTGTATGCGTTGGCCATGGAACGGCCGCTGAGGCCTTCAAACCGTTGCAGGCCCTCAACGTTGGCGGGCTTTTCCGGTGCAGCCGACATCTCAGCCGGCTGCTCTTTCTGCAACTGGCTGCTGAATTTTCCCTGGCCGCCCATGGCGCTGAGCGTGAGCGCGTTGGTGTTGATGGCCGGGGTTGTGCCGGGAATCCGTCGCCAGACGTTACGCGCGCGCTTTTCCACCGCCTTACACATAGGGCAACTGAAATGTTCCGGCGCAGGTGGCGGCGTCATCACGCGAAGGTTCGCTTGATTGCTGGCCAGGTTCGTTGGAATGTCCTGGAAGATAGTAATTTTTCCCTGATTGCCTGCTACAAATGCGGCCTCAGAGGCTGAAGCATGGGGCGCCGGCGCAACAGGCAGGCCGTTGGCGTTTGCGCTAGAAAAATTATCTGCGTCATTGCCAGCAAAAATAATGCCGGTGTTTACGAAATCCTGCTTCCTCAAGCCTGCGGTAAGCACGGGCTGTGGCGCCGTGGCCGCGGACTTATTCGCTGCCGCAGTAAGCTGCCGCGTTACCACGTCTTTGTTATTTGCTGCAGCAAGACTTGCCGGAGTGCTCTTGGCTGGCGGCGCTGCCAGGGCCCCTAGACTGCCGGATTCGTTCGCACTCTCTCTCTTCTGATCAGACGCAGTGGCCTTGTCCGCAAGAGCATTGTTCCCTTCCGGCTGCGCAGGCGTATTCGCGTTCGACTGTGGCTCAGTCGTTACGTTTGGCTGGACAGCTGCAGGCTGCGTAACTTTTGCTTCGGGACTCGGCTGGGATTGCCGGCTTGTTCTCTGCGGAACCAAGATCACTACTGCAATGATCGCCGCGGCAGCCGCTGTAGCGGCCAGCCCAAACGTCGGCGTAAACAGTTTACGCCAGCGTGAAACGGGCGCTGGCTTGAAGACGGGCTGAGTAACCGATTCAGAAAACCGAGGCTGGCTAAGGGCAAACACCTCCCGGCATTGTCCACAGGCGGAGAGATGGGCAAGCACCTGCCGACGCTCGGCAGCCGGGAGCAGTTGCTCCGTCAAGGCGGTCAGAGTGTCAGCATCCGGGTGGTTTCCGCTTCCGTTTTGGGCCTCGCCAAGCTTCTGGCGTAACAAATTGGACAATTCAGGCATTGCTAATCAGATCCCTTATTTTGTTGGAACGCAGCCGGACGATTTTCTTGCAGCTTTTTACTCACATCTATCTGTAAATAACGCACATCCGCTTCCAGCGTTTCTTCTGCCTGTCCCCGGTTCATACCCCTTTGCACCAGCCCTGCCATCACCTGTTTTCTCAAGCCTTTAAGCAGTTTTTCCAGCCGCCGGCTGATGGTGGATTCGTGCACCCCGATCATACGCCCGATTTCTGTCAGCGTACGGTTATCCAGGTAATAGGCTGCCAAAACCAGCCGGTCTTCACCCGCTAGCTGGGTGAAGGCCTCTTCCAGAGCGGCGGAGAGGCGGCTATCGATTGGGCCTGCAGGACCGGGGTCAGCCGCAGAGAACTGTACCCCGTCTTCAGCCTGCTCTTCAAGGCTTACCAGACGCTTTTGCTTGCGATACCGATTCACGAATTCCTGCGCCAAAACGGTACGCAGCCAGCCTTCCAGCGATCCGCGCCCCATATAAAAACTCAGGCGGGAAACCCTGCGTCCATCGCGCTCAGAGGTGCCGTAGAGATCGGCATAGAGTGAATCAGCCAGATCGCGGGCGCTGGAATCCTCTTTGGTGATCCCGCGGGCAATGTCATACAGCTTTTCACGAAAGCGGATTAGAAATGCCTGCCAGGCAGCATCGTGGCCGGCGGCGCAGGCATGGGCCAGGGCCAGCTCTTCCAATTTCAAATCGCGCCAGAACTCCAGCTTGTGCCGCTGGCCGGCTCCGGGCAGGTACTTATTGGCCACCAGGTTCAGTATGGCTTGGAAGGCATCCAAGGTGAGGCCGTAGCGCTCTCCTCCGCTCTTCTCAAACAGAGCGCGGACGGAAACCACTGTTGCTTCAGCCGGCCTGGGCCCAGAACTCATGGTTCGGATAGTACCAATTTTACTCGCAAGAATACTGCCATTTTACATTCTTAGGGTGAAAACAAGGTGGCTGGGTTCTTGAAGGGAGTTTGTCTATGAAGCTGTCTTTTCTGGCCATTCTGATCACCCTAACTGCTGGGCTGGCGCTTATTTCCGCGGCCAATGCCGGGGATTCTGGAAGCATGCCGGCCACAATCAATGATTACAAGATCTTAGCACCCATATCCCATGGTGATTTAACCATTTTCCCGGTAGTTTCAGCCAAGGTACATGACACCAGCGAATTCATCACCCTGGATGAAGGCATCCGCTCCGGCGAGGTAGTTGTAACGGAAGTTGGCAATCTGCACTCAACTATGAGAAGGCGTCCGTACGCGCAGCAGTATCAAGGCGGAGCCGAGGTTAACCGCCTGGTGCTGGTAAATAATTCCAAGCATCCGTTGATCCTGCTGGCCGGGGAGGTTGTTACCGGCGGCAAGCAGGACCGCGTTGTAGGAAAAGACCGTATTGTTCCTGCAGAAAGTGATCCTGTTGATCTCTCCGTTTTCTGTGTAGAGCACGGGCGCTGGACTGAAACGTCAGCAAAGTTCGATACCCATGCATCCGTGATGCTGCAGCCAAGCGTACGAATGAAAGCAATGGCTGAGCAAAACCAGCAGCAGGTGTGGGATGCTGTAAGCGAAAGCAGAAGAGGGATGGCAAGCAAAGCGGCCGCCGCTGCTCCTTCTGTAACGGCGGGCGGAGGCAGCGGAGGCGGCGCTGGCGGAGGAACATACAGGTTGCAGATGAACGAGCTGAACGCTACTTCGTCGTATGCCAAAGCAAGAGAAAATGGGGTTGTAAAACAGCAGGTGGACTCGATCGTCGAGCCCATGCAGAAATCCTATGAAAGCGTAATCAAGCAGCTAAGGAACCAAAATGCGGTTGGCGTCGTAGTAGCTGTTAGAGGACGCATTGTCTGGGCGGACATGTTTGCCAGCGGCGCGCTTCTGGATAAGTACTGGCCCAAGTTGCTTGATTCATACGCGACTGAGGCCATGACGGCAAGCGGCGCGCACGGTGAAGTTGGCATCAAAGAAGCTCAGGCATTCCTTGATAATTGGCAGGCGCGGCATGAAGTGGTGGATAGCGAACCCGGACTTTATCGCCAGCGTGAGTTGATCGGTGACAGGTTCAAGGCTTTTGAGCTGACCTCATTGCTGGCCAAGGCCTCGTTTGATGTTCACCTGAGCAAGATGGCGGACTAAGGCCTTTTTTGACGCACGCATTAGGCTTTTTGGAGTGGAAAACTAGGGCGTAAGGAAGTGTGAAGAAGTGTGTTCAGCTCTGCAAGATATTGGCAGAGCTGAATTACTTTCGTCGCGTTACCTAGGTTTGAGGCAATAAAATTTTCCTGCAACAAAGCCGTGGGTTTACGTGTCTAATAAGGCAAGAAGGTATAAGGGTCGGAGGTGACCTATGGGAGAGAAATTCTCAGTTTCTGAGGTGACGGCGCTTAGGAATGAACTCCTGCAGGGTGGTCTTGATTCATTCCAGACGGCGGAGCTTTTAAAAATGTTTTTGGCTGGACGCGGTTATGGCGTTTCTCCGGAATCAGCGTTGGATGCAGCGGGCCGGATTGAAGGTCCTAACTGTGACGTGGAATCATTGCACAAAGAACTTGAGAGTTTGGCTTTAGTGATGTAACCGCATTGCTAATACAACAAAAAGGCCGGGCGAAACTGCCCGGTCTTTTTCTTTGCCATATTCCGAATTCCCGCGAATGCACACAAATCAGAAACAAACAATGTGAGGGTCTCTTTAGCGCAATTTTCAATTCGCGTTCTTCGCGTTGATTCGCGGCTAGTTTTGCAGCGACAGGGTTCCCTCGCTTCGGGATTGCGGAAAAACGCTTATTCGTAATGCAGCGCTTCGACCGGATCCAACTGCGCTGCTCTGGTTGCCGGTACAGTGCCAAAGATCACGCCGACCAGTGTGGCCACTGTGATGGCAATGATGGCTGAAAGCCCGGAGATGGGAATGCGGTATTCAGTAAGAAAGCGAACTGAAAACGGTATCGCCAGGCCGATCACCGTGCCTACGATTCCGCCGGCCAGGGAGATCAGCACCGCTTCAGTCAGAAATTGCAACCGGATTTCGCGCCGCGTAGCGCCAATGGCTTTGCGAATTCCAATTTCGCGGATGCGCGTACGGACGTTGGCCAGCATGATGTTCATAATGCCAACGCCGCTCACGATCAGGACTAAAAGTGAGATCGCCAGCAGCATGATCGTAAGCCCATTCGCTGCCTTGGACGCCACCTGGATCAACTGTGTGAGATTGTCCACGCGATAGACTGACTCCGGCCGATGCCGCACCTGCAGCACGTGCTTGATCATATCCGTTGCCCGAGGAACGTCGCCTGCATCGCCCACAGAAAAAAAGAGCTGTTTCACGGTGGAGGTAAAATACCGGGCCACGGTGTCCGGAATGAGTACGGTATCGCCGGCAATTTCAGACTGGCCAAACGTATCCACCCGCTCGCGGAATGTTCCAATGATCTTAAAAGGCAGGCCGAAAATCTTGATGTCCTGATCTTTGGCAGCATCGATACTGCCGAACTTCCTCACCGCAAACTGTTGCGTTACCACCGCTACCTTGGCGCGGGCCATGGAATCTTCATTGTCAAAAAAACGGCCATCAAGGACATCAAGATTGCGCACAGTCACATACTGCGGAGAAACGCCCAGAACCAGGATGTCGCGCTCTTTGCCGCCGCCCACTCCAATGCGGTCATGCAGCTCCATCATGGGAGAAGCAGCTTGAATGCCGGGCACCTGCTCCTGTACCGCTCGCATGTCCGCCAGGGTGAGATAGTCCGCGATGCCGGCTGAGTTGACTGAAGCAGAGCTGCCGGCCTCGTAATACGCATAGATCATGTTAGATCCAATGGCCTGGATCTGATTCAGCACATATTGCTTGCCCGTAAGGCCAATCGTGACCACCACGATCAGCGACGCCGTGCCAATCACCATGCCCAACGCCGTCAGCGCAAACCGTACCTTGCTGGTGCGAAAAGAGTCCACAGCGATGGTCACAATCTCGCTGAAGAGCATCGTCTTGGTCGCGGTCTCAACCAGTGGGCGTCCGGTCATATAGTTATTCTAAACCTCAGCCCCAAGCTCTTTTGTGAAACCCCAAGCAAAGCGAGCGATCGATCGATCGCTACGGCCGGAAGAAAGTTCCGCCGCGAATGCACGCGAACCACAGAGAATCGTGAGGGAGTCCAGCATTCAAGAACTCGTTTATTCGCGTTGATTCGTGGCTCAATCCTCAGATCAGCGTGCGTCAGCGCAAATTGAGCGGCAAAAAGCAAGAGGCGACAACATTCAGTCATCGCCTTTGGCTAAATGCCAAGAACTGATTACCGGCAACTGCTTTACTCCGGTTTCGCTTCCGGCGGCTTGCTGATCGCAATGGTCTCACCCAAGTCGCCCACTTTGAAGCGGGCAAAGCGGCGGACAGAGATGTTTTCACCCAGCTTGCCAATCTTGCTGGCAATCAACTGATGAATGGTGATGCCCGGCTCTTTCACAAAGGGCTGATCAAGCAAGCAGACCTCTTCGTAAAACTTTGACATCTTGCCTTCTACAATCTTCTCCACCACAGCTGGAGGCTTGCCGGTGGAAGCAGCTTGCGCCCGATAGATTTCTTTCTCTTTCTCGTAGGCCTCGGGCGTCACATCTTCCTTGCGGACAAACTTGGGGTCAGCCGCGGCAATGTGCATGGCAATGTCCTTGATCAGGTCCTTGAAATCATCGGTGCGGGCCACAAAATCGCTTTCGCAGTTGATCTCCACCAGCACGCCAATCTTGCCTCCGGCGTGGATATAGCTGGCCACCGATCCTTCACTGGTCACGCGCGCCGCCTTCTTTGCCGCTGTGGCAATACCCTTTTTGCGCAGCCATACCAGGGCGCCTTCAATATCGCCTTTGGACTCGGCCAATGCATTCTTGCAGTCCATCATGGGAGCGCCACTGCGCTCACGAAGCTCTTTCACCTGTGCTGCTGTTACATTCGTTGTGCTTGTACTCATTTTCCTTGTTCCTTCTGGCTGCTGCTTCCTTACAACATTTGACCCGCGCGTTTTATTCTCACGCGGGCCATATATCTTGATTTTACCGAAATCGCTCCCGAAGTTGCGGACGCTGGAGATCGGCTCTTGAGCGATATGGCGAAGCGCCCCTGTATTCTCACCAAAAAGGGCCGAAGCCGTCCTGCTGAGGCCCGCTATTACAAGCGCCGGCAACTCTCACCACCACCAATATTCTTGAGCGGTGTGAAGCGACCCCTATATTCTCGCGACAAAAAGGGCCGAAGCCGTCCTGCTGAGGCCCGCTAATTACGAGCGCTGGCAACTCTCACCACCACTCATACTCTTAAGCGGTGTGGAGCAAAGCGACAAAAATCTTAATGATGCGCTTTTGCGACGTCCATGTCCGGTGCCGGTTCAGTTGCCGTGGTTTCTGATTCAGGCGACTTCCGCACCCGGCCGCCCAAAACCTCTTCCATGTTCAGCTCATCTTCCTCCGCCAGATCGGCCGAGGTCGGAGCTGCAGCAGCAGCCGGAGCAGCAGGCTGCTGCGGCTCGCCGCTAGCAGCAACAACACTCGCGATCTCCCCGCCTTGCTTGTCCGTGGCAGCCTGAACGCCTTCGGCAATTGAGTCGGCAATCTTGGATGCAAACAGGCGAATCGCTCTCAGCGCGTCGTCATTGCCCGGGATCACCCAGTCGACTTCTGTGGGATCGCAATTGGTATCAACCACGGCGACCACCGGAATACCAAGCTTGCGGGCTTCCTTCACCGCAATGGCTTCCTTGTTGGAGTCGATCACGAAAACAATATCCGGCAGGCGGCTCATGCTCTTGATGCCGGCCAGGTTGGCCTGCAGGTGCTTGCGCTCGCGTTCCAGCTTGATGACTTCTTTCTTTGGCAGCAGCTCGTAACGGCCATCAGTGGCCATCTCATCAAGGTCTTTGAGCCGCTTCACAGATTTCTGTACGGTCACCCAGTTGGTCAGCAATCCACCCAGCCAGCGGTTGTTCACGTAGAACATGCCGCAGCGTCCGGCTTCTTCAGCAATTGCGTCCTGGGCCTGCCGTTTGGTGCCGACAAAGAGGACAGTCCTGCCCTCAGCAGCGCCGTCCTGCACGAATTTGCTCGCGTCTTTGAACATCTTGAGCGTCTTCTGCAGGTCGATAATGTAAATACCGTTGCGTTCCCCAAAGATGTATTCCTTCATCTTGGGGTTCCAGCGCTTGGTCTGGTGGCCAAAGTGGACACCCGCCTCAAGCAGCTCCTTCATGGTGATATTAGCCAAACTACCTCCTTATTGGATTGCATCCTTTGCGGGCCCCATTCGCGCGCGTTTTTCGCGTGAATGGGCAAGGCTCTACTTGCCCGCTCAGGATTTATTCCCTGTCCGCTCCCGTTGAAGCGGGAGGGAAGATTTTTGGTTCCGGTTGATCAACCGCTCAATTCCGCCTTCGGGACCCCACGGCGGACGAGCAAAATTTAGAATCTCGTCAACAAAACAAACAGGACGGCCCTGCCGTCCTGCCATAAAAACTTATCGCTTAGAGAACTGGAAGCGCTTGCGGGCGCCTTTCTGCCCATACTTCTTGCGCTCCTTGCCGCGGGCATCGCGGGAAAGGAAGCCTTCCACTTTCAGCTTCTTGCGCAATTCAACATTGAACTCCAGCAGCGCGCGGGCAATGCCCAGCCGCAAAGCCCCAGCCTGGCCGTTGATTCCGCCGCCGGAAACGTTTGCGGTGATGTCGAACGTGGAAGAAGTCTCAGTCAAAACCAGCGGCTGCTTCACTTCCACCCGTTGCGCGTCAGTCAAAAAGTACTTGTCAAATTCGCGGCCGTTGACCGCGAACTTGCCGCCGCCCGGACGCAGAAATACCCGGGCCACGCTCGACTTGCGGCGTCCCGTGCCGTAATACTGAACTTGTTCAGCCATCTGTCCTCAACTCAATCTAAATATTTTATGCCTGTTTGCGGCCGGCCAACTCCAGCGCCTGCGGTTTCTGTGCCTGGTGATTGTGCTTGTCGCCGACGTAAACCTTCAGCTTCTTACCCATGGCCTTGCCCAGCTTGTTCTTGGGCAACATGCCTAAAATCGCTTCCTGCACCACGCGGTCCGGACGCCGGTCAAACAGCTTGCGGAACTGCTCCTCGCGCAATCCGCCGGGAAAGCCGGTGTAATGCCGGTACATCTTCTGCTCCGTCTTCATGCCGGTCACGCGGATCTTCTCCGCATTGATCACAATCACGTGATCGCCCACGTCGATAAACGGCGTGTATTGAGGGCTCTCTTTGCCCGCCAAAATGCTCGCTACACGCGTAGCTAGCCGTCCCAGCGTCTGCCCCTGAGCATCCACCACAAACCACTTGCGCGCAATTTCCTGCCCGCCTGGAAAACGGGTTACCATTTCCAAACTCCTGAGAATAAAAGCACTAAGAAAACCGCTCGATGACGCCACTTACAACCTTCCTGAATGGAAGACACAAGGCGGGCCAACTGCAGAGCAGTAAGTTCTAAGGATACTCAACTTGGCGTAAATATGTCAACGCCGCAACAGGCCAGTGTCCAGGGCTGCTCCCAACCGGTAAATAGCTGATCATTTTTGATGGTGTATTGCGGCATGATGCTTGGCGGATTATTCAGAAACCGCTCGATTCGCAACTTTTGTGCTTTGGTCTGCTGGGAGCGCAAGGTACACTCGTGCCGAAAACAAATGAAACTCCGCCGGCTTTTACTGATACTCCTTTTTGGCGTGGGCATTTCCACCTCATTGCTCGCGTCGTCCATAGACGATTTGAAAAATACAGTCAGCACTCAGTTTCAAGGCAAGATGCTGATTCTTCTCCATCCTCTCGGCAAGGAGTCGCTGCGCTTTAATACTGACGGCACGCTTATAAAAGGCGGCTCTCCCGGCCCGTGGACCGTATATGGGGCCATTCGGGTCACTAAGGTGCAACTGAGCCCAGATAAACTGCGTGTGCAAGGCCAGCGACTATTCTTCAGCTTCAAGTCCTCGCACCCGGCCCCGTACGTGTTCGCTCTGCGCAAGAACCGAAATATTCCACCCTGCCGCCCATCTGTCGAGGTGGAAATCAAACTCGATCAGCCCCTCAATTCATTCGACCAGGTTCAGACAACTTTGAGCAAAGTATTTGCTCTCAACAAACAGGACTTTCTGAATTCCGTGCCTGAGTTCTGGCGTTCCTACGTAGCTGATAATCTCGATTTCGACCCTGCCCAGGCCGGCGCGCTGCAATACATAGGCGGGAACTCTACTCATGCCGGCAAATCGCCGGATGCAAATGCCAAAACTTCTTCTCAAGCCGGGAACCAACCTGACCAGGCCATTTTCCACGTTGGAAATGACGTTAAAGCTCCAAAGGCCATCTCGACCCCGGAACCGGAGTTCTCTGAAGCCGCACGCTATGAAAAATACCAGGGCGTTGTTGTGGTCTCCATAGTGGTAGATAAAAATGGCAACGTTGCCAACGTGAACATCGTCAGGCCATTGGGACTTGGATTGGATGAGCAAGCCGCAAACAAGATCAAAAGCTGGCGTTTTAACCCAGGAACTCGCAACGGTCAACCGGTGGATATTGAAATGAACATCGAGGTAAGTTTTAACCTGTATTGAAGCGCTGGCATGGGCCATCCGGGTTTGTCCTCTCAAGAAATCCTCTCGTCCCGTACCACCGTTTGCAGTGCCAGGAATGCTCCCGGTTCAATCTGTCAGGTATCCGCCCGGTCTGTACCCTCAACCGACCCCTCCCCCTACCCCCTATGTACACCCAATTCGACCCAATGCTGAGACGTTAAGCAGTGGGTCGCAAATCCTTCATAAAGCACAAAACGCAACGGAGTTCCCGTTGCGCCTATCCCTTATATGGCACAGCCGCTCTTATGTTTGCTTCTTGTTCGCCTAAGTAGAATAGCAGAGGTCAAAGACTGAAAGCAAGCAGATTTCTGACAAACAATTTTGGACTGCCACAACACTTCCGCTACACTGCTTTAGCTATGAATCGCGGCATGTATTTCTTGTTATTGCTTTTGGGCCTCACTTCTATCCCCATTGCTCACGCTGACAGCCTGCAGGACGAACTCAATCAACACTATAAAAATCGGGTCCTTGCCCTTCGCTCCCCATTTGTTTATGGCGATCAAAAATTTGACTCCGCGGGTCACCCCTTGCACAGACCTTCTGGCGACTGGCTGCTTTACGGAGGCATATTTGTCCGCGATCTCAGTCTCTCTCCAAAGATGTTGCGCCTGGAAGGCCCTCGTGTCGCGCCCGCCCCGACCCAAGGAAACGCAAAGCCGTCTTCGATACCTTTGGGAAGGAACATCAAGGTAGAGATCAGTCTTGACTCTCCACTCAATTCTCTTGATGAAGCCCAGGCTTTGCTGGACCGCGTTTTCTTTTTGAACGGCGATAGCCGGGAGCACGCGAAACCTGAGCTGAGGCGCGTGGATGATTCGACGGCCACTGGGCCTATTTATCAAGTTGGCCAGGACGGTATCAAACCTCCCAGGGCGACATATACACCAGAGCCCGAGTTCAGTGAAGAAGCCCGCCGCGCAAAATTTCAGGGAACGGTGATCATGCACATCGTGATTGACAAAACTGGCCAGATCACCAGGATCAGGCTTGAGAGGCCGCTGGGAAAGGGTCTCGATGAAAACGCTATGGAACGCATCAAAATCTGGCGCTTTAACCCCGGGATCCGCAATGGCCAGCCCGTCGCTGTAGAAATGAATATTGAAGTTAGCTTTAATCTTGTTTGAAAGCGCTTGCCAGCCCCCTTGGTTTGTCCTCTCAAGAATCCACCTGACAAACACTTTGAGCGCTACAACAATTCCGCTACACTGCTTTTGTCATGAATCGCGCCGTATATTTCTTACTGCTGCTCTTGGGCCTCACTTCTATTCCTATTGCTCACGCTGACAGCCTGCAGGACGAACTCAATCAGCACTATAAAGACCGGGTCCTTGCTCTGCGATCTCCCTTTGTTCACGGCGAGCAAAAATTTGATTCCACTGGCCATCCTTTGAGCAGCCCTTCCGGCGATTGGCTGGTTTATGGAGGCATATATGTTCGTGACCTCAGCCTTTCTCCCAATGAATTGCGGTTGGAAGGCCCTCGTGTCGCGCTAACGCAGACCCAGGGAAATGAAAAACCCTCTGCGATGCCTTTGGAGAAAGACGACATAAATGTGAGGATCAGCCTTGACTCTCCGCTCAACTCCATCGCGGAGGCCGAGGCTTTGCTGAACCGCGTCTTTTTTCTCGACAAGGATGGCCTCCTCCACGCCATACCTGAATATAGGCGCGCAGGCGAGGATGTGGATGGACCAATCTATAAAGTCGTCCAAGGCAAAGATGTTAAGCCTCCGCGCGCCACATATACCCCGGAGCCTGAATTCACTGACGAAGCCCGCAGGTCCAGGTTCCAGGGCACTGTCGTGCTCGGTCTTCTGTTAGATAAAAATGGGCAAATCTGCAGGATCAGAATTGAACGGCCGCTAGGCAAAGGACTGGATCAACAGGCGGTGGAAAGCGTGGAGACATGGCGTTTCAAACCGGCGACTAAAGACGGCGAGCCTGTGGCGTTTGAGATGAAAATAGAAGTGTCATTCAACTTGCATGAGGGCCCTTAGCGATTTTTCAACTGTCCCTTGAATCTCCGCATCAGACCCGAATCCCGCAAACCATTCCACCTGCGGCTCGCGGCGAAACCAGGTCATCTGCCTCTTGGCATAATTGCGATGTCCCTGCTGCGCCCCCGCAATCGCCTCTTCCAGAGTCATCTCGCCGCGCAGATGCTGGACCGCCTGGTTGTATCCCAGCGAGGTCAGCGGGCGGGCATCTGGATAACGCTCCAGCAGCGACCCTGCTTCCTCGATCAATCCGGCAGAGAACATCTCTTTGGCGCGTGCGTTAATGCGCGCATAGAGCGCTTCCCGGTCGGGATTCAGTCCGATGCGCACGATGCGAAAGCCGCGCAGAGGCTCGCGCCCCTCCTGCCACATCTCGGTCATCGGAGTGCGGGCGGTGATACTCACTTCCAGAGCGCGAACCACCTTGGCCACATCGTTGGTGTGGATGGACCGGGCTGCTTTGGGATCGAGACGGCTCAACAGCTTGTGCAGATATTGCGGCCCGCGCTCTTCCGCACGCGCCCGCAAACGCGCTCTCAGCTCTTCTGATCGCGGCGGCCCGGTGAAAAGCCCTTCCAACAGCGCGCGCAGATAGAGGCCTGTGCCGCCCACCACAATCGGCAGCCGCCCGCGTGCGCTGATCTCGTGGATTGCCTGTCTGGCCAGCCTGGAATAATCGCCTGCGGTAACAAGATCGTTTGGATCTGCGATATCAATCAGGTGATGCGGCACGCGCGCGCGTTCTTCCCGCAAGGGCTTGGCTGTGCCGATCTCAAATTCACGATAGACGGCAACCGAGTCGCAGCTGACAATCTCTCCCTGGAATCGCTCGGCCAGATGCAGTGAAAGCCCGGTCTTGCCGCTGGCCGTAGGCCCCAAAATCACCACCAGCAGAGGCTCGCTCATCCGCCGCTCCACACGCGTCGCAGAACCACCAGCAGCAAGATAAGCAGGGCCAGCAAAGCCAGACCCAGGGCCTGCTGACGTTGTGCGTCCATGGCTTCACATTGTAACCACTCAGCGAAATTAGGAACGTGTCTCGCGCCAAGCTGAGGGTGACGAGAATGCTAAACTCAAGCGCGTAGACGTTCATCGTGCGCGCGATGAATAAACGCGGAGTGCTTGAATATTGGCTGTTGCCAGATACAAATTCGATGATTTTGAGGCCGATCTTCGCGCCGCCGAACTGCTCCGCAACGGATCGCGGGTGAAGCTGCAGATGCAGCCATTTCAGGTGCTGGTGGCATTGCTGGAGCGTCCAAAGGAAGTGGTCACGCGGGAAGAGCTGCGCCAGCGTTTGTGGCCGCAGGATACCTTTGTCGATTTTGATCACGGCCTGAACACCGCCATGGTCAAACTGCGTGACGTGCTGGGCGACTCCGCCAGCTCTCCAAAATATATTGAGACCATTGCCAAGCGAGGGTACAGATTCCTTCGCGAGCCGGCCGCCGTGCCGGAGCAGGCGCCTGATGTTGCGCGCCAGACGATTGCAGAAGCACAAGCAAAGCCGGAGCCGCAGCCGATCAAGACGGAGCCACAAACGCACCCAGCCAATCTGCCGTCGACAGATGCGCAAGCCGGCGCCCACCTCATCGCTGATTCCACGCTTCCCCGCACCAATCGCAACACCGCGCGGCTTCTCTTTGTGCTTACGCAGATCATGTACCTGGTCTTTTATCTCTCTGCGCTCTTCCGCTGGGAGAACACTTACCGCGCTTCTTATCTGGCGTGGGGCCGTGCCGGCGCAACCGCTTTTGCAATTTATATGTCCACTGCGTTGGTGGGCCTGGCGGTGCGGCTCTACCTCATCTCCGCTACCGCCATGGATTACCACTTGCTCGGCAATAAATTCCGCATTCTTACCCCCGCGCTGTTTGTGCTGGATATGATCTGGGCCATGTCGCCACTGCTCATCCAGGACCGCATCGGTTTTGGCTTTGCCCTGGCCGCATGTGCCGCGCTCATCTACATGCCATTTGCCCAGCGAACGTTGATGAAGATGGTCCAGGCAGGAAAGTCAGGACGATAGGCCAGACGGCTTATTGCATGTCAGCTTTGTCAGGGTTGTAGTAGAAGCGGGCGCGCAGCTCAAGATATTGGCCGGCAAATTGTACAGGCAGTTTAGGCAATGGGATGGCATCAGTGATTGCGCCCCACGCTGCGCGGTCCAGCGCCACATCACCTGAGCTGGAAATCAACTTCATGCCCATGACCCTGCCGTCTTTGCCGATGGAAAACTGAATCACGACCACGCCCTTCTTCATGACCGGCGGCAGGGCAGATTCCGGGATCAATGGGTCCCAGTGATTTTGCACCGTAAAATGCAGACGCTTCATATACGGGCCGAAATCCACTCCCAGCGTGTCACTCAGGATTTCCATCCCTTCGTTTCGCTCGGTCTTGGGATGCAGCGCGCTGCCGTAATCACCGCTGGGGTAGTCAATGCCAGACGTATGTCCGTTGGCCACGGATTGAATGGCCTGGTTGACGGAACTCCCGGGTGACGCAATAGCAAACGGCGATTTGTTGGGCTGGCTTGGCTTTGGAGCTTCAAGCTGCGCTTGTTGCGTGGCCTGCTGTGGCGGTGCTGGCGGCGCGGAGGCTTGCTGCGCAGGCGCTGGGTTTTGCTGCTGCGCCATCTGCTGCCCAGGAGGCGGCGAAGGTGGCTTAGGGGCGCCGGGCCGGCGCGCATCAAGCAATTTGCGCAACGCTTCCTTTGACGGAGTTGGCGTACTGGCAAGGCGGTCTTTATCAGAAACTATGTCTGTCTTGGGCGGTGTCTTCGGGTGCGAGAGATCATCCGGCAGAATGATCATTGTCTCCTGCTTCTCTTTGAGTGGAATAAGGACCGCGCGTGTTCCCACCCATTTGGGTATCAGAAGAAGCAGAGCGATGATCACGCCATGCGTAGCCAGTGACATCCAGGCTGCTTCACGCCGGCGATAACTGGAGACGACATCTTCCGCCAGATCGGCATCCAGCAGGTGCAGATGCAGTTCCGGCACTGAAGTTATCTGTTTATCTTTCTCCTCTGCCGTATCGCGTTGTGCTTCCATTACGGGTATAAAACACCACCAGCCGCAAAAGGCGCTGTTGCTCCGTTGGTTACTATTCTCTCATTAGAATGCCTGTTCTGAGATGTTCTTGCGGGTACAAGGGAGGAAAAAAGTCTCTGTACTAATGCAAATAACTGAATTACCAAGGGAGCGGCCTTGCTGCTTAACACATGTTTACAGAGAATTTACAGCGAATGCAGTTTGGCCCTGCGCGTGTGCTCCTCAATGGCAGAGAGTATGCTCAGAGCGGCGCTGAGCGCGCGGCGTCCATCCTCCAGCGCCACCACAGGCCTGCTTCTTTTCCGTATTGCCTCCACAAACGATTTCAGCTCTGCGTGCAGCGGCTCTTCCGCTTGCACCGGAGGCCGGTTCAAAGTCACACCGGGAATAGGCAGGTTTGAAGGCGCTTCAGCAAAGGCCATCAGGCTATGCAGCGGAAGTTTTTCGTCCTGGGTCACGCGGATTTGGAAAACATCCTGCCGGCCATAATCAATCGACACATATTCTTTCGGCTGGAAGAAGCGCAGCTTGCGTACCCGTTCCGTACTGATGCGGCTGGCGGTGAGATTGGCCACGCAGCCGGACTCAAATTCCATACGCACATTGGCAATATCCACTTTGTTGGTGACCACCGGCAGCCCTACGGCATGCAGCTCTCGCAGCGGCGAGTTGACCAGTGACAAGACAACGTCAATGTCATGGATCATCAGGTCCAGCACCACGTCCACATCAAGGCTGCGCGGGCTGAAAACACTTAGCCGGTGGACCTCAAAAAACATGGGCCGCGTGATGAGCGGCAGGGTGGCCTTCACCGCCGGGTTGAACCTTTCCAGGTGTCCCACTTGCACGACACGCTGGTTCGCCTTGGCCAGGCTGATCAGATCGTCTGCTTCGTCCAGGGTTGAGGCCAGCGGCTTTTCAATCAGAACATCAACGCCCGCCGCCATCAGCGCGGCAGCCACGTCCCGGTGATGCACCGTAGGCACCGCCACTGAAGCAGCTTCCACGCGGCCAAACAGCTCTTCTACGCTGGTGAAAGCAGAGCAGCCAAACTGAGATGCCACGGCCTGCGCCTGTGCTGCGTCCTGATCAACCACAGCGGCAAGTTCCACGCCGTGGCCCTGCTTCTTTAGCTCGTGATACACGCGGGCGTGGTTCCGGCCAAATGAGCCTACACCAACGACTGCTACGCGAATTGGACTTTCGTCAGCCAAACTTTTGATTTTACCGGGAGCCGGAACAAATCAGCAGGTTATCATTCCTGCCAGGGAGAGACCAGCATGGGACGCGCCTTCGGTTTTATTACCTTGATTGCGGTTGTGGCAGCCGGCTCCTGGATTTACATGCGCCAGACCAAGAGTGTAATGACCGCCGGCACCGGCAACCCCACGGCGACCGTGGATTTGATCGGCGTAAGAAATGATCTGCTGGCCATCGCCCAAGCCGAACGCAGCCATGCGGCTCTTCAAGGCAGTTATGTATCTATCGCCGACTTGCGCTCCGGTGGCGATCTCACCATGCAACGCAACAACCGCGGTCCATATACCTACTCTGCTGAAGTCAGCGATTCTGGTTTCCGCATCGTTGCCACATGGACCGGTCCTGAAAATACCGGCATGCCCAAGACCTTAAGCATTGACCAGACCATGCAGATCAGCCAGGAATAACCTACGCCGCTTTCCGCTGGCTAAGCTTCTGCGCCACTACTTTCAGATCGTCAATGAACTTCCGCATCTCTTCATGGCGGGAATCATCATCAGTCGTGCGAAGAATGGACGACGGATGCACTGTAGCCAGCACATGCGGCGCGAGCTCTGATTTTATCCATTCGCTCCGATGCTGGGTCACGCGGAAATCGCGGCCCAGAATGCCCTGCGCCGCCGTCGCCCCAAGCAAGACCACCACTTGCGGCTTCACCACACGGATCTCGGCTTCCAGCCAGGGACGGCACGCGCTGATCTCAGTGATATTCGGTTTCTGGTGCAGGCGGCGCTTGCCTCGCGGCTCCCATTTAAAGTGCTTGACGATGTTGGTAACGTAAACGTCATTGCGGTTGATGCCCGCAGCCGCCAGGGCCTTATCCAGTACGGCGCCCGCTGGGCCGACAAACGGTCTGCCCTGCCGATCTTCTTTATCGCCCGGCTGCTCGCCCACCATCATTACGTGCGCGCGTGCGCTGCCTTCGCCAAAAACAGTTTGCGTGCCCAGCTTCCAGAGATCGCAAGCCTTGCAGCCCGCCGCGGCTGAACGCAGCTCTTCCAAGGTAGGATTCGCGGGAATAAGCCACGCTGCCGTGGGAAGAGATTCTTTGGCCATACAAGCATTTACGATGCTCTGTCTCTCTCTTCAGGCGGCCTCAACCGGACCATTGGCATTCATATAGACTGCTTTCGGCAAATACGACACGAGGCGCGAAGCATGAAATTTCATACTGAATATCTCACCTTCAACACCAAGCACCATCGCGAGTACGTTCACATAACGCCGCAGGTGGAAAAAATTGTTCACACCAGCGGTGTGACCAATGGTCTGGCGCTGGTCTCAGCCATGCACATTACTGCCGGGGTTTATGTAAATGACCATGAGAGCGGATTGATTCACGATATCGACCAGTGGCTGGAGCAGCTTGCTCCGTTCAAGGAGGACTATCTCCATCACCAGACCGGCGAGGATAACGGCGATTCGCATTTAAAGGCCATCCTCGTGCACCACCAGGTAATCCTGCCGGTGACCAACGGAAAGCTGCTTCTGGGAACCTGGCAGCGGGTCTTTTACGCTGAGTTTGACGGCCAGCGCTCAAAGCGCGTTGTGGTTGCGGTGATGGGAGAGTGAAACCATTCCTCGATGGAGAGAAGATCGTCCAGGCCGCGTTTGAGGCAGGAATTGCGGTTGGTCAACGCGAATCTCTCATGCTGTAAAGTGCTGGACCGTTTCAGACTTGTCATCCTGAGCGCCGCGCGAGTGACGGCGAAGCCGAAATGAGCGCAAGTCGAAGGATCCCGAGGATATGTCATCTACCATGCTGTCTCAGGGAATTCTCCCCATATTTGAATCGCCAAAGTTATGGGAAACCAAACCTCCTCGGTAGACTCCCTGACGCTGCATGGGTAGAAGAAAAATTTTCGGGATCCTTCGACTCGGCCTCACGCAAGCTCCTTCGGACTCGCTCAGGATGACAAGTTTGCAGCGGTCCCGTCCGGCAAAGCATTCCCGTCTTCCCAACCCTTGAAAAAATATTATTTGTCCGCAATATTTTTTCCGGCATATCATTTCCGCCTATGGAAAGCGCCGATCAGCAATGGCAGGAGTTGAGAGAAAGCTACGAGCACATGACAGAAGATGAGCTTGGCGCAGTCGCCGAGCAAGGCTACGACCTCACCGAGATTGCCCGTAAGGTACTGCAGACCGTCATCACGGAGCGCGGTTTCACTGTCCAACTCAATCTGAAACCTCCTGCGTCACTACAGGCTGAGCCGACAGAAGATGATGAAGGATTGATAAATTTCCAATGGCCGGACAATGCCGACCACGCCTGGCGCTGGATGAAGGTTTTAACTGCGGCTAGAATTCCTTCCTTCCTTGGACCGGACAACGTCAGGCACATGGAAGAATTCCAGGGCAGGTTTGACGGCCCTGTCAGCCTGAAAATTCGGGGCGTCGACCGCGAGCGCGCCTACCACGCCGTGGAGCGAGCATATGCCAGGGCGCGTGGGGATAATGGCAACGAGGGAAAAAAGTCCGAAGAAAAGAAGGACAACGTCTGCAATATTTTTCCCGGCACATCATTACCGCCCATGGAAAGCGTCGACCAGCAATTCCGCCAGCAGAAGGAAAATTACGAGCACATGACCGAAGACCAGCTTCGCGTTCTCGCGTGGAATGCCTATGATCTCACGGAGACCGCCCGCGAGGCGCTGCAGGCCGTCATCACGGAGCGAGGTTTCACTGTTCAGCTCAGGCTGGAGCCGCCTGCAGTCAAGCAGCCCGAGGCTGACCTTGTGATCTTCGGCTGGGCGGAGAACGCCGAGGAAGCCGGGTTCACAATAAAGACCCTGGCCGCAGCCGGGATTCCGTCTTTCCTCAACCTGGAGGTCCGCTCGGGCGATTTGCAACGCGCCCAAGCCATCATGCGGCGCGCCATCGACGAAGAAATCAAAGAGGCTGATCCCGAGGATAAAGATTACGCCATCCTGTGCCCCAGGTGCAGCTCGGCGAAGGTAGTGATGGTAGGACGGGACACAGATCTGGCGGATCCCCCGCCCACAGCCAAGTTCCAGTGGAGCTGCGATGCCTGCAACTATCAGTGGGTGGACAATGGCATCGCGAAAGAAGCTGCCAGCGGCCAGTCCTGGCCAGGAGAAGAGTTCCCCTCCGACAAGGAATCTGAAGCGTGGGACCCGAGACGGATGAGCAAGCCCTAGGTCTCGCTGAAATCCTCTTCGTTCTCCGATTCATGCTTCCTGCCCAGCATCTCGTCGATTACCTTGGCCAGCCGCTTCGCCCGCGCTTCCGGTTCGCGATAGTAAAAAATACTGAACAAGTGGTGGCGGCGATGCGCGGGCGACATCTGCCCCCATCGTTCCCGCGCGCGCGGGTTATGGCGGAAGGCCATCTCGATCATGGGCGGGAGCGAGCGCTCGGCCTCCAGGGTCTCCATCAGCCGCTCGGCGATCTGCGACGCGCGGCGAAGGCGCGTCTCCTGTTGCTTTCCCTCGGCCACCCAGGCGGCGATGTATTTGCGGCGCGATTTGCCCAGCGACTCATAAAATTTGAGCAGGCGCTTGGATTGTCTGAGCTCCTTGAGCAGCTCCTCCGGTGGCGGCGGAACTGCTTTGCGCGGCGTGGAGTCCGGTGAGAGGCGAAACTTCGCGGCCAGGCCGGGCGCGGTCTTGCCGCCCGATTGCATCTTCTTGTTGACGATCATGAAGTGCCCGCCCTTGCCATCAGGAAAGAGCGTGCTGCGAAAGCCGAAATCGTTGATCTCGCCTTGCACTCTGAGCTGGCCGCGCTTGCCCCATATTGCAGCCGCATCAAACGGTACACGCGCGATCACCCAGCGCAGATTGTCCTGCGTGCGCTCCAGCACGGATTCAAAAGTCCGGGCAGTTGCTTTGGCAGCTTTCTTGGCGGCAGGCATCAGCGCCTAGTCTAGCAAGCGCCGGTGAGCATGGAGCAGGAACTTTCGTGGGGGTTAGTGCCCCTCTCTCCCTATTCTTGCGGGGCGATGCGCCGGGCAGCTCTGCTCTAGAAAAAGCACGGGCACCAGCATGGAGCTAATGCCCGTTCAACTACCTACCAGACTCGACAGGCGTTTTCATGCACCAACGGCTTGCCCTTGGCGCAGCCAAACGCACGGGCAAATTCCGGCATGTTGGCTACCGTGTTGTTGACCCGATACTTGGGAAGAGAATGCGGGTTAGTCAAAACCTGAACACGCATGATCTCCGGGCGCGCCTCTTCACACCAGCCGTTGGCAAAGGCCAGGAAGAAGCGTTGCAGCTCGGTAAGGCCATCATTGCCTTTCGTGTCGAGCGTCTTTCCTTGCTGCTTCAGCGTGTTTTCCAGGGCAATCAGCGCGATATAAAGGCCGCCGTTGTCAGCCGTATCTTCACCCTGCGTCAGCAGGCCGTTCTGCTTTACGCCGGCTTCAGGAATCTCCTGTGTGTATTCGTCAGAGATGCACTTGCCGCGCTCGTCATAGTTCTTTGCGTCTTCCGGCGTCCACCAGTCATGCAGGTTGCCGTTGGCGTCAAACTTGCGCCCCTCATCGTCAAAGCCGTGCGTGATCTCATGGCCAATCACTGCGCCTTCAGCTCCAAAGTTGGTGGCGTCATCGGCTTTATCGCTGAAGAACGGCGGCTGCAAAATTCCGGCGGGAAAGTTGATGGTGTTGAACTGCGCGTCGTAATAAGCGTTGATGGTGGGCGGCGTCATGGTCCAGTCATAACGGTCAATGGGCTTGCCGATCTTCTGCACCCAGCGATTGAATTCAAACGCGGTGGCGTGATGCACGTTTTCCAGGTAGCTGTTGGGCGTGATGGTGAGCGCAGAGTAATCACGCCATTTATCGGGATAGCCAACTTTATCCAGGATCCCGTGCAGCTTGGCGCTGGCCTGCTTCTTAGTTTGCGGCGTCATCCAACTCAGCTGTGAGATGTCCTGATCGAGCGCGGCCTCAATGGCATTTACCAGCTTCAGCACGCGCTCTTTGCTCTCCGGCGGGAATGCCCGCGCGACGTATGCCTGGCCCAGCGCTTCACCCAGGGCGTTATCCGTCGAATGCACGCAACGCCGCCAGCGCGGAGCCTGCTCCGGCGTGCCGGCCAGCGTGTGGCCAAAGAAATCAAAGCTTTCAGCGTAGATTGCTTGGTTCAGATAAGGCGCAGAATTGTGCACCAGATGCCATTTAAGATAGGCCTTCCAGTGTTCCAGCGGATGCTGCTGGATTACCTGTTCCAGGCCGCGGAAGAAATCAGGAGAAGTCACCAGATAAGTCTGCTGCGCCGGCGCGTGAACGAGGGTGAGATAGCGTTGCCAGTTAAATGAAGGCGTAAGCTTCTGGAACTCCGCCAGCGTCATCTTGTTATCAATGTTCTTGGGATCGCGGCGCTTCACCGCATCCATGGAAGCTTTGGCCAGCGCGGTTTCCATCTCCAGCACTGCGGCTGCATCCGATGTTGCCTGGGGTTCGGACTCGCCCACCAGCTTCAGCATGTTGGCAACGTGCTGCTGGTATTTCTTGCGGATCTCCACTGATTTAGCATCGTCAGATAGATAAAAATCGCGTCCGGGCAGCGCAAAGCCGCCCTGATCAAATTGTGCCACCGTTTTCTGGGCATCGTCATAATCCTGAATGGCGGTGAAGCCGAACATCGGCGCGAAGGTGGCATTGTCATCCACCTCCCAAGCGCCGCCAATAGTAGAATGCTGGTGCGCAATCTGGTCCACCAGTTGAGACTTTTGCTTGATCTCATCAATGCGCTTCAGCTCTGGCTGAAATTCCTTCAGCGAGTCGCTTTCCACCTTGCTCTCATCCATGCAGCTTGACCAGTAATCGCCAATCTTCTGCTCCACGGCAGTGCGGCCGGTCTTTTTGGCTGCTGCCGCTTCCAGCGCCTGGTGCATTACCACCTCATTCCATTTGAGCAGCGGGCCGGCAACACCCCATCCGGCCTGGTCGGCAGGAATTGGGTTGGCGGCAAAAAACTTGTTGCAGGTGTATTGATAAAAATCCGTGCAGGGATCAACCTGCGGATCCACCTGGCCAGCGCTCACGTGCTGGAGCGTAGGCAACTGGTCTGAGGCGTCTTTCTGCTGGGCTGAAAGCAGTGAAGCCAGGCCGAGAAGGGCTAAAAGCAGCCAAGAACGCATTGGAAATCCTCCTTAGAAGTGGACCGGGTGGGACCGGCCCGTAACAAGTCCTATCGAATGTCTATACGTTCGACGTAGCAGCCGGGTTTTGGTGGGCAAAAAAGACACGGCTTAAAAATTTCGGTGGCTGAAGTTCAAAAAAAGCAAGCGCCTGCTGCCTGCGCCAAACCGAAGCGCACAAGAGTACAACAAAAGTATTACTATAGAGAAATATTGGGTCGTCAGGTGAGCCCTGATTGACCATGACGGATGAACCCGGCTGGCCTTTCCACCCGGACTATATTTCAGAACCTTGCAAACCCGCGCCCGGTCGAAGGATCTGCAAAACGAAAGCTCGCGAGCAACGCTGCGGGGAGATACACTGAACCACGAAGAACCTGGTTAAACCACAGAATTCCTCAGCAGTAGCGCCCTCACGGAATTGATCTTAGTTTGGCTTCAGGCGTTGGGACCTACCTTCACTATTTATCCATCAACATAAATTCCATTCGAGGAAAGGAGAAAAACATGTCCAACATTACACGTTGGGACCCGCTCAATGAGCTTACATCTTTGCAGAACCGCGTGAACCAGCTACTGAACCAATCATTTTCAGGGTTCAGCAACCTGAGAAGCACAGAACAACCGCTCACATTCAGCAATTTTGCGCCGCCGGTGGATATCTACGAAGACGAGCACAACATAACCGTACAGGCGGAACTGCCGGGAATCGACGAGAAAGACGTGGATGTCCGCATAGAAAACAACGTGCTCACCATCAGCGGCGAACGCAAGCTGGAAAACGAGCAGAAACAAGACAACTTCCACAGGATCGAGCGCAGTTATGGCAGGTTCACTCGCTCTTTTACCCTTCCTAACACGGTTGATCCTGAGCACATTCAGGCCCACTTTGAAAATGGCGTGTTGAAAGTGTCCGTGCCGAAGCGCGAGGAAGCCAAGCCAAGACAAATCAAGATCGGCGTGGGGAAATCGCCAGTCCTGGGAACAAAACATGAGAAGGCTGCCTAATCCATCCAGGCAGATATAAGGATTGCAGTTTGAAATGCAGAAAGGCCGCCAGGAGAATTCCGGCGGCCTTTTGTTGCGAAGATGCTGATGAACGAGATCTGCTGCAGTTACTCTGCTTTTGCTTTGCTCCGCGATTCCCGTTTCGCTCTGGCCCAGTCTGCTTTGGTGGTCTGGCGGGCACGGCCCAGGGCAAGGCTATCGGCAGGAACATCTTCGGTGATGGTTGATCCGGCTGCTACATAAGCGCCTTTCCCCACGCGCACCGGCGCCACAAGAGTTGAGTCGCTGCCTACGAAAGCACCGTCTTCGATCACCGTGAGATGTTTATTCACGCCGTCATAATTGCAGGTAATGGTGCCTGCGCCAATGTTCACTCCTTCGCCGATCTCAGTATCGCCCAAATAAGTGAGATGGTTGGCTTTGGAGCCGCGGCCCAGCCGTGCCTTCTTGGTCTCAACAAAATTGCCTACGTGTGCGCCCTCGCCAATCTCACTGCCCGGCCGCAGGTGTGAGTACGGGCCAAGCAACGCTCCTGCGGCAATCTGTGATTGATCAACGAAGCAGCCCGGGCGGACCATCACGTCATCACCAAGCTGCGAATCATGGATGATGCTGAAGGAGCGAATGCGGCAGTTGGAGCCAATGCGCGTTGCGCCCAAGAGCTGCACAAAAGGTTCAAGAATTGTATCGGCGCCAATCTCCACTTCAGGATCAATCACGCAGGTATCAGGGCGATAGATGCTCACGCCGGCGGCCATCAACTCATTACACTTGCGCGCGCGCATCGCGGCATCCAGTGAGGCAAGCTCTGCCAGCGTATTGGCGCCAAGCACTTCCGCCGGATCATTTGCCTTCAATGCAACGACAGTGGCTTTAGCTTTTACCAGCAGCGCAGCCATGTCTGTTAGATAAAACTCGTGATGAGCATTCTCCGGGCTCAGGCGGTCAATGTGGGCCAAGAGCGGCTTGGTGGCAAAGGCATAGATGCCGGAGTTGATCTCGCGGGCTTTCTGCTGTGCTTTGCTAAGCGCTTTCTGCTCGACGATTGCTTTTACGCGATCGCCACCGGCGCGAATCACGCGGCCGTATCCGAAGGGATCAGCAGGCTCAGCCGTAAGGATTGTCATGGCAGCTTTTTTCGCCCGATGAAAGTCACGCACGCGAGCAATGGTTTCCGGGCGGATTAAAGGCACGTCACCGGAGAGTACCAGAATGTTTTCATACTGCTGCACCGCCGGACGAGCGCACATAATGGCGTGGCCGGTGCCGCGCTGCTCCGCCTGCAAAATAAATTTCACTCCAAGCGGTTCCACGGCGGCGCGAACGTTCTCTGCCTGATGGCCGATAATCACGTAAATATCGCTCGCAGGAACAATTTGCCGCGCGGTTTTGATCACGTGGGCCAGCAATGGCTGGCCGCCAATCTCATGCAGCACTTTGGCGCGGCTGGATTTCAGGCGCGTGCCTTTGCCCGCAGCCATAATGACAATGGCAAAGCTGCCTGAGCTGTTTATCTCGCGATGGGCCATGAAGCAATCATCTTAAAGCCTGATGGACCAAACCGGCAGGATGACGGGAAAATTTCGCCAGGCGGAGCAGTTCCTGGCAGAGACGGTCAGTGGCATGGCGCGCATAATGGCTTTCCAGAACAAAGTTGCCGGCGATGCATTGCACGCCCATTTGTTCAACGGCAGCGACATCGGCCTGCACCTGCTGGGCGTGCTCTTCCGCATAGCGAACTCTCATGCTGGCAGAAACCTCAGCCGTATTGACCAGGGCATAATCAAAAATCTTGCCGGGAGAGTGATTGAAGATCGCCTTGATGTGGTCAGAGGCGGTCATGTTCAGGCTCTCATTGGCCTCGGTCATCAGGTTACAAATAAAGACGCGCACAGCATGTGAGGCGGCAATGGCCTCTGCAATCCCGCGCACCAGCAGGTTAGGAATAAGGCTGGTGAAAAGCGAACCTGGCCCCATGGTGATCACATCAGCGCGCGCGATTGCATCCAGAGTCTGCGGCAAAGGCTCAGGCCTCGCCGGGACCATCTGCAACTCAACAATGCGGTGCTGGCTGGCGGTGATACGGGTCTCGCCCAGCACGTGCGAGCCGTCATCCATGATCGCTTCCAGTTGCACGTTGGCTGAAGTAGCGGGAAGAATGTGGGCGCGCGTAGCCAGGATTTCCGAAGCTTGTTTTACGGCCACGGCAAAGTCGCCGGTCATGGCCGTGAGCGCAGCCAGAAACAGGTTGCCGAAATTGTGGCCTTCGAGATCGCCTGTGCTGGAGAAGCGATACTGAAAGAGCTTTGAGAGCAGGCTCTCATCTTCTGAAACCGCAACCAGGCAGTTGCGCACGTCACCGGGCGGAAGCATTCCCAGTTCGCGGCGCAGGCGTCCGCTGGAACCGCCATCATCGCTGACGGTGACAATCGCAGTGAGATCAGAGATGAACTGCCCTTCCGGCGGAACTTCACCGGCATGGACCGTATATTGCTTCAGTCCCTTGAGCAAGGTTGAAAGACCCGTGCCCCCGCCGATGGCCACTACGCGAATTCCATTGGGAAAGCGGCCCCGATTCTCAGTGTGGGACGCCATTGAAACTCTAATATTTCCTGGGTTCGGAAGGTTGATCGGTCGGCTCAGGATAGAGCAGTTCAGTGAAGCGAGGATCGTCCGCCATGTTCTGGAAGTCAGAATCGTTCCGCGCCTGGAAGCGGTTCTGCGGGTTCAAGCGGATAGCTTCACTCAGGTTCTTGAGCGATGCTTCCACTTGCCCGGTAAGGCAATCCACTACCGCCATGCCGTAGTAAGCGAAGTCTGCCTTCGCATTCTGCTTGAGGATCTTCTCCAGGTGACTGCGCGCCTGATCAAACTGGCCGGAGTTCATGAGAGAAACGGCATAGTCAAAATGCTCTTCGTGGGTCTTAAAGGTGGTGGCTGCGCCGGCTAACTGCTGATTGCATAAATTCAGGTGGACACGGGCGCGGTCCAGCAGTTCGCGTGTTCCGCCGGCAATAATCTTCTCCAATAATGTCTTTGCCTTATCAAACTTGTGCTCCTGCATAGCCTTGATGGCGGCCTCGTAGTTTTGCACAGCTTGTGCAAAACCAGGGTCTTCTTTGAACGTCGGCTTTTGCGGGGGGACAGGCGGCTTCTTCCCAGACATCGTCGTTCTATTCCTAATACCTTTTGTTTTAATATGTTTAGCAGGCGAACGCTTAACGCTTCCTGCCAGTTTTTTCTTCATTCTGTTGTTTCCTTGCGGCCCAAGCCAGAATAGCGGGAAATTTGGGCTGTGGAAATCAGATTGATCAGCTATCCGTAAGCTAAGGGCAGCTTAAGGGTTGCTGCTCTTTATACGCAGAAATTCACCATGCGTCAACTGAACCAGAAATGGTGCAACTTTTTACTTGATCGGAGGCACATTCTGCAGATCAATTGTCTCGAAATCGTGGCGCATGATTCCGTCACGGATCATCTTGGCCGACCACCCTTTTTGAGATTGCCGGTAAGTATAAAGCGCTTCCTGCATGCATGTGCCGCAACTGGCGCCATGTGTCCCTTCAAAGCAGCTCCGCAGGCTGGTGTGGCCATGGTTGCGATCACAGAAGCAATAGCACGGCATCTGGTAAACCATGGAAGAGGCCCGGGCTGCAGCCTTGTACGCCGCTTTTTGCGCCGGAGCAATCTGGCCGGCGTCAGCAAGCTGCTTCTCGGTCAGGATTGGAGGCAACTTGGCGCCCGCAGCAGGAGGAGCGGAGTGGAAGGCAGGAACACTATTGTTCGATCCCGCAAGCTGAGCATGGGTCATGACGGCAGCAAGCACAAGGGTAACCGCAGCAAGAAAATGCTTCATAAGGAGGCTATTTTACCGCAGAATAGAGCTGTTCTCAAAAGCTACGAACCAAACTGGAACCCGCGTATAATCTAGACGTGAGTTGAGTCTGAATGGAAACACCTGAGCCAGAAGCCACATCTTCTTCCCCAAGCAAGCCCACAGCAGCGGCCGCGCCTGCGCCTATTCCTGAATCGGCAAGCCTGCGCACCTTGCGTACATGGGGCCTTGATCTGTTTCTCGCCTTTTTGGTCGTGTTCTTTATCGGCTTGTTTTTGTATCAACCGGTAAAAGTTGAAGGCGGCAGCATGGAGCCGGGACTGGAGGACCAGGAACGGATCTTCATCAACAAGCTGGTTTACCGGTTTGAGAGCATTGAACGCGGCGATATTATTGTTTTCCGCTACCCCCGTGACACGCGCAAAAGCTTTATCAAGCGAGTTATCGGCATACCCGGTGATCGCATCCGCATTTCATACGGGCATGTGTATGTGAACGGGGGGGAACTGTCTGAGCCCTATGTGCCCCCGGACTATCAGGATGCGCGGTCCTATTCTGAAATCGTTGTCCCCAATAACGCCTATTTTGTGCTTGGCGATCATCGCTCCATGTCAAATGACAGCCGCGAATTTGGCCCGGTGATGCGCAGCTATGTCTACGGCAAAGCCGTCTTTGGCTATTGGCCCATGGAGAAGCTGGGGGTCGTGCACTAGAAACAATCAGCCCGGCACGAAAACGAATCCCTGTTCATCTAAAACAAAAAAGAACCCAGGCGCAGCTTTGGATATCAAAAACAGTTAGGAAGAGAAATCCGAGCTATTGAATTGCATTTAAAGCCGAGTTGAAGCCCGGCATCGACGGGGAAGAATCAATGTTTTCGAAATTGCAGGTTGCACTTATTCGCAAGTTTGCCAGAAAACGTTTGGGGAAAGACATTGCGCCGCTCCAAACGATTGCGACCCATCCTGGCGTGCTCATTCCTTACGCCAAATTCAGCATGGCCCTGGAGAAGACCAATCTCGTCCCTGCAAAGCTGAAAGTCCTGGGACAAATTCGCGCAGCCAAGCTGGTGGAATGTCCATTTTGAATTGACATCAACTCTGCCGGGGGCAGACTCGCAGGTTTAAGTGATGATCAGATCCGCAATCTGAACTGGTACGCCGAAAGCGACCTCTTCAGCCCAGATGAAAAACTGGTACTGGAACTGGCGGATGCACTTACCGCTACGCCGTCAAAGGTAACGCCGGAATTGCGTGAGCGTTTGCAGAAACGGTTTTCTACTCCGCAACTGGTAGAACTGGGTGCAGCGATTGCCTGGGAGAATTATCGCGCGCGCTCCAACCGTGTGTTTGGCTTCGGCAGTGAAGGTTTTTATAAGCCGAAAGCGGAAGCAGCAGGATAATTCACGTTACTGATTCTGCAACATTCACATCAATAATAGTTGCCTCATGGCTCACGATTGCTGATTCTGGTTCCAGCGGGAGCAAGGTGTATTCCCATTTTGGAACAGTGCTATATTCGTCCCAATATGGAGCGCATTTCAGCGGAGAAGGTCCGGGCGGAGATCAATCGTTTCTGGTTGATTCTCTCCGGCAAGTCGAAGGACCATCTGGAAGATCTTTATTCGCCGGACGCGATTGTTCTTACCGGGAAGGCGCGGCGTCCCGAACCGGCCATGCTGGCAATCGCGCGGCGATCGCGGCGCGCCGGCAGCAACACCAGCGCTGAGATCGGCCCGATCGAATTGCAGATCTCGGGCGACGTAGCCATCACTTCGTATACCTACCATTTCCAGGAAGAGAGGGCTGCTGCAGGCGGCGGCCGCTCACAACGCACAACGCTTTACGGACGCGCGACACAGATTTTCCAAACCGACAGCAAGGGTGCAGTCAAGATTGTTCACGAACACCTGAGCGCCGCCGCAGCGCCAGATGAGAGCAAGACCAACATACCAGGATGAACGCCGGCAGACGAAACTAAAAATAGGAGTTCGGCACGTAGTGATTCCGCCATGGAGCCCATCTCTCCTGCTCAAATCAAGAGTGACATCAAGAAATTCTGGGACGCATTTACCGGCAAGTCAGCCAGCGCTTTTCAAGAACTCTACTCGCCCACGGCGGTTGTGTTCTCCGTGGATGGCCGCCGTGCAGAGCCCGGACGGCTGATGCTGGTGCGGCGGGAACGCGAGTTCTTTGGCCCCAAATCGTCCGTCGGCGCGCGCGTGGGCGAGATCCTTGTACAGATCCTGGGACCCAACCTGGCAATCGCCACCTATCCTTTTCACTTTCTTGTGGTGCGCAGCCTGCCCAATGGGAAGCGAGTACAGGTGGACCTGCCATTCGGGCGCGCGACGCAGGTATTTCAGCGCGATGAAAGCGGCGTCCGGTGGATCATTCATGAACACCTGAGCTCAGCCGAGCCAGTTTCACCGCGAGAACTGCCGGCCGATGCTGCTCCAACTAGCCTGCGGTAAATGGCTCATTTATTCATAGCGCAGGGAGATCATGGGATCAATGCGCGCGGCGCGGCGCGCAGGAATATAGCTGGCAAGCATCGCAACCAGCATGAGCAGCAGAGCGATGGCAGCGAAGGTGAGCGGGTCTGTTGATTGAACGCCAAAGAGCAGGCTGCTAACGAGCCGGGAAAAAGCAAAGGCAGCAACCAATCCAATACCAATGCCGCATCCGGCGAGCACCATGCCCTGCTTCACGACAAGCTTCAGAATTCCCTGCTGCGAGGCTCCCAGCGCCATGCGAATGCCGATCTCCCGCGTGCCCTGACTTACCAGATACGCCATGACGCCATAAATGCCGACTGTTGCCAGCGCGAGGGCGAACGCGGCAAACAACGCCAGCAACACCGTAGAAAAGCGGCGCCGCGCCAGCGACTCTGCCACACGCTGCTCCATGGTGAGCACGCGATACATCGGCAAATCAGCATCCAACTCATGGAGCTGGCTTTTCACTCCCGCGATCAGCGCTGCTGGATCGTTTGTGCTCCGCACCACAGTATTCATGGCGCGGCCGCTATGCTGGCTCTGCGGCAGATAGAGCGCGATGCGCGAATCAGAGTCGAGCGTGTATTGCTTGATGCGTCCGACTACGCCGACCACAGTCGCCCACTCCGGTTTTGAAGCGAGATCGCCAAAGCTGACGCGCTTGCCCAACGGGTCCTGATTGGGCCAAAGCTGCTGAGCCATAAATTCGTCCACAACAATGACCTGCGGCTTGTCCGGCGTGTCCTGGTTGTTGAAGAGCCGGCCCTTGAGCAGCGGGATTTGCATGGTTTCAAAGTAATGGCCGGCGACCACGCGCTCATCGGCATTAATGAAATTTTCGCCCGGCGGAGAGACCCGGCCTTCCACAGTGATTGGCCCCCAGGCATACATTTCACTAAGCGGCAATGAAGAAACTCCACCGGCTGAAACCACCCCCGGCAATCGCTCCAGCCGCTCCCAAAGTTGGCGATAGGTAGAGCGCACCAGCTGCGGGTCTTTGTACCGGTCACCACTCATGGTGAGCTCCATGGTGAGGACGTTGGCGTAGTTGAACCCTGGAGAAACATTTTGCAAGCGCACAAAGCTGCGTATCAGCAAGCCTGCTGCAATCAGCACCACCACGGAGATGGCCAGTTCGGCGATCACCAGCAGGCGGCGAAGATTGTTGCCTCGCCCCCACATGGCGCTTGCGCCGGCAGAGCCGCGATCTGCTTCCTTAAGCGAGGTCAGCAGGTCCAGGCGGGAAACGCGGAGAGCGGGCGCAAGCCCGAACAAGATGCCCGAAGCGATGGAGATCAGGAGCGTGAATAACAGGGCGTCAACGCGAATGCCGATCTCAGCCAGACGGGGAACGCTTTTGGAGCCGAGCACATGAAGCCAGTGCATGCTGGCGACAGCAAAGAGGATTCCGAGTGCGCCTCCATACAGCGCCAGCAAAACACTTTCGCTAAGCAACTGGCGGATGATGCGGCCGGAGCTGGCGCCTACCGCGGTGCGGACAGCAATTTCCTTCTGCCGGCCTACCGCGCGAGAAAGCAGAAGGTTGGCAACGTTGACGCAGGCAATCAGCAGAACACATCCAACTGCGCCCAGCAGGATGAACAGCGGCTGGCGCGCATTGCCCACCACCTGCTCCTGCAGCGGAATAATGTTGAAGGTTAAATTGCCGTTTGGCGGGTAGACCTCAGGGTGTTCCTGGCGAAGCCGCGCGGTAATGGTAGCCATCTGAGCTCGGGCCTGCTGAAGTGAGACACCGGGCTTGAGCTTGCCGATGAGGTTGTAATCTTCATGTCCGCGAACATTGGCGGCGCCGGCCGCGAGCGGCAGAGGCACAAAGATATCAGCTTGCTCGGTGCCATAGAGCAGCGGCAGCACTTCCTGCGGCAAAGAAAAGTTACGGGGCAGAATGCCGACAACTTCATAGGCCGCACCATTGAGCGTAATCGAGCGGCCAATCATGCGGGAATCTCCGCCGAAGCGCCGGGTCCACATCCCGTAGGTCAAGACGGCGGTGTTGGCGTGGCCGGGAGAATCTTCATCGGCAGTGAACAGGCGTCCTTGTAATGGCTGCACGCCGAGCATCGGCAGCAAGGCTGAGGAGATGCGCATCACGCCGACGCGCTCCGGATCGCCCTGGCCGGTGAGATTGAAATTGCCGCCGATCGCAATGGCCAGCTGTTCAAATCCACCGTGGCCGTTCTTGATGTCGAAATACTGCGCGGTGGAAAACCAGTCCTGGGTGATACCGAGTCCCGGCGAAGTGTTCCACAAGATCACCAGGCGACCGGCATCGTGATACGGCAACGGCCGCAGCAAGAGCGCGCTGGTGATGCTGAAGATGGCGGTATTCGCGCCGATGCCGATGGCCAGTGACAATAACGCAGCCGCGGTAAAGCCGGGATTCTTAATGAAAGTGCGAAGAGAGAAGCGAAGGTCGCGGCCAAGGGAGTTCATTGGTGAAGGGAATCGTATCACGCACCCAGGGCCGCGATTATTCGCCTATTGCTTTCGATCCTTTCGTCCCATTCGATCCATTCGTCCCAGCAGCTTTACCAGCTCTGTGCAATCGCCGTTACGATCTTACCCAGCGCTTCCACATCACGGACATCGACTACTTCGCCCGGCGAGTGCGAATAACGCAGCGGCCAACCCAGGGCCACGTCAGTAGCGCCATAGAGCAGAAACGCGGCGCCGTCATTACCGCCGCCGGTCACGCCGTACTGTGCGGGAATGGCCGCGCTGTGAGCCATGGAAACAACGCGCGCTGCCAGGTTGCGAGGAACAACGTTGGAGTTATCCACGGCGCGCACCACAAAACCCTGGCCCAAAATGCCATCGCCAAAGCGCTTGGACTCCAGCGGAGCGTCAGAGCTGACGAAGGTATCCACGGCAAAAACGTAGTCCGGGGTTTTACCGTCCGCGGAAAGGCGTTTGGCCGCAGCAGCAGCGCCCAGCAATCCAAGCTCTTCACTGGTTGACCAGATAAAGGTTACGTCGCGGCCCTTGAGGTTAGGGCCGAGCGCCCAGGTAGCAGCCACCAGTGCCGTGCAGCCTACGCGATCATCCAAGGCACGCGCTGCGGCGCGGCGTCCCATAAGCCTGTGATACTTCTTGGGAATGGTGACAAAGTCTCCGGTCTTGATGCCCAGAGCGGCAACGTCTTCAGGATTGCGAGCGCCAATATCCATGTGGGTGATGCGCTGGCCGCGCGGCCATTCAAAGCCGGGTTTGTCCCAGCCTTCCGGCAATTCCAGCACACCGGGATGATCGCCATTGGCGGAGTGAACGAGCGCGTCATGGCCGAGAAAATATGCCAGCACGCCGCCGCCTTCAGATGAGAGTTCAAGCCGCCCATCGGGCAGGATTGCATGGACTTCATAACCAATCTCATCCATGTGAGCGACTACCGCGATGCGAGGGCCCTTGCTGCCGGCGCGTCCCCAGTGCAATACAAGGTTTCCGGCATTATCGGTTTCAGGTTCGGACCACGCAGGCAAAAGCGCGGTAACGGCATCACGCATGTTCTTCTCATGGCCGCCGCTCACTGCGTAGGTTTCAACAAAATGCTTAAGGATGGTCTCAGGCGAGGGTGCAGCAGTTGGACGCGTAGGCACTGCGGACGCTACACGATTGGGTGGCGTAGCAGCAGGCTTTTGCGCCGCGCCTTCAAGATATTGCTCCAGCAACATGGTGAGAGAGCTGAGATCACCGGCGTCGATCAGCTCGCCGGGTGTTGATGGCCACTCTGTAGCAATAGAGAGATGCACGGTTCGCTCAGGCAGCTTTGACTCGGCCATATATCCGCCGCGCGGGAGGAGCGGCGCAGAGAAATCTGTTGTGACTGATGCATTGACCTGCCCGGCAGCCTGCTTTATGTCAGCAGCAAGACCGGTGAGTTCTGCGTCAGGCTTTTCTGAAGCGATAATCACACCGCTGCCGACTAGTTGCTTGAATCCAGGCGTTTCACGTTGCGCGGCTTGTGCGTTAGCACCAGGCGGTGGAGCAGGAGCACGCATGAGACGGCCAACGTAAATCAACTCGTCCGGCTTGAGCTGATAGAGCACCTTCTGCAAGCCACGCGCCCCCAGCCATTGCTGCGTGACAAACGCAACGGTGAGGGTGCCTTTGAGCTTGCCAGGATTGAGAGTGCGCAGCATCTCCAGCAGAGCGGCGGCGCCAAAGCGGTCACCAATGGCGGGAGAAGCATATTCACGGCCGGAATCCAGCGCATAGAACGCGCGATCGACGGCCAGCGGGCCAAGCACATCTGCGCCACCGGCGCGGGCCTGCGCGGCAGAAGTTGCGCCCACATCAACATACATATTGTCGAGATCAGCCATGCTGGGCGGATGCTGCCGCTGCGGGAACAGATGAATGGAAATACCGCCCATTGCGCCATGGATCCAATTCCCCTGGGGCGTTTGCAGCAGTAAAGGCTGCGCAGCATAAAGATCATTGAACAGCGGAAGGGTCCCACCCTGGGGAAGACGCTGCACGGTGAGGTAACCTTCCGGCGTAATACCGCTGATGACGAAGCCAGGCTCGTCAATGGGCGCAGCTACCAGCCGCTTGGGCAAGCCGGAACCAATGGTGACCGTAACGTTGCTCAAATTGTCGACCTTGGCGTTGTAGTGCTGCGGCATTGTTTTGAGCTGCGCAGAAATCATCTTGCTGAGGGATTGCTCATAGCCGGAGACAGCAGGCGTCTCCACCAATTCGCGTAAGGTGCTGGTGATGGACTGTGGTTCAGATTGCGGCGGAGCGGACTGTGCACAGAGATATTGTGCGGCGACAAAAATCACGGCAATAAGAGCAGCACGGCGCAGGAATAAATTCATGGGGCCTCTTCGTCAGGCGATATATGCGGGCAGGAAAGATTAAATGAGTAGTGGGGAAAAGACCAGAGTGAGGGCCGGAGATTTTATTCCGCAATCAAGGTCTTGCGTTTGCGAATGACGGTCAAGTTGCTATCAAACCAGAGCCTGCATTGCGCGCCCTGTTCTTCGATGAGCCAGGCTCCTTTGCCATCTGGATCATCGATTGCCTTTAAGCGGCTGGAGATTAGCAAGGCACGGAGATCGGCCTGCTTGATTCCTATCGTCACCCGGTCACAAAAAGAGATGCTCGGGCCATTGAAATGCGTAGCGCCAGTTGGCGCGGTGCGATCAGCTTTTCCTGTCTGGTCTCCGGGAAGGCGTGACGCATTGATTGGGCTGCCGGAGATTTTTTGCCGCCACTTTTGTATTCCTTCTGCGGTGAACGCCCGCAGATAAGTTCCGTCTTCACATTGTTCTGACTCATATACGTCAATGCCGGACGCCGAAGGAGGAGCCGGCACAATTTCCAGGCGCGTGCAACCTGGATATTCAGGCGCAGACCAGATCTCGGTCCCAATGGGAAGTGCCGTTCCGGAAATCACCTTGATGCTTGCTTCAGCGAAATCACCGTCAGCTCGCGCAGTGACGTGGAATTCGCCTGTTTCCCGCGCCGTAAAAACCAGTTCAGGCCCTTCCTGCGATTGCGCGATGCCGGGCCCAGATACCATCCACGATACTTTTGCCTGCAGGCGCCCGGTCCTATCCGCGGCCTGGAAGGACTGTGATTGTCCAACCAAGAGGGTTGCTTTCGCAGGGCTGATCACCATGGGCGCAGACTGTGCCAGGGCTTGTCCTTGTCCTGCGCCCAGAACGGTTGCGCAGAGAAGCAAGAGCGCAAAGTTTCTCATGTTATCCCGTGCTTATACTGTGTTAATTTGGACCGATTTTCCAGTTACTTTGGATTGCTGCCCGCTACCTTCCAGCAGCCAGACGCCGGTGGTGACGCGAAAGCTCGTCGGCGGGGTGGAGCGAAGCGACAAAGCAAAAAGATCAGCACGTCAGGTTCGGCTGTGCTGATCTTTCGCAAAAGCGCAGGAGGGAGGTTCGCGCGCTTTCTAAACTTATATCTGGGGCTTAAGCGTTTCCAGTGACGACCAGAAAGATGTAAATCGCTACCGTACCCAAAGCCATCCAGATACGAAAATTTTTCAATTCCTTGCTGTTTTCCATCGCATCCGTCCTTTCGTCCTGAAAATCAATGGGGGAGGATCGGACGTTCTGATCCGCTCTACAAAAGATCCAGCGGAAGATCACCTGCGAAATTGCCGGCAGGCCCGGAAACATCAGTTCGTCTTACAAAGGAAGAATGTGCCCGGCGGATGAGAATTGTTATTAGAAGGCGATTAATTTTCCTAATTTGCGAATCAGGAATTCAGGGAAGAGAATGCCTTCTTCACTGAAAGAACCCGCAGACCGCTCTCCGCAGAGGTGGCGGGCAGCGCTTGCGCAGTATCTCCATTTTGCAGGAGGTAAAAGGGCTTTGACGACAGGAAGGGATCACAGCGAATCAGCAGAATGGCGCCGATGAGCTTTCGTCAGCATTGAATGCTCCCTGGCATCGCAATACAGATTTCGCTTCTGCCTCGTCAGCGAACGCCACGAACCAACCTTCAGTGCGTTTTACAGCCCGGCTAAATCGTGCCCCGCCGTCAGCCAAAGCTGCGGACATTCACAGCTTTGGCTCAATTGCAGGTGCTATTTGCCGATTGTTTTTTTGGCTGATTGCTGAGTACTAACGGCTGAGTGCTCTTTTTCCAGCAATAGTTCCTTCCTCTTCACACCCCAGCGATAGCCGGCCAGGCGTCCGTTCTTGTGCACTACGCGATGGCACGGCACAACCACCGCCACTGGATTCGAGGCGCACGCATTCGCTACCGCACGCACCGCTTTCGGCCTGCCGATGGAAGCGGCAACTTCCGCATAAGTGCGCGTCTCGCCTGCGGGAATCTTCCTCAGTGTCTCCCACACCAATTGCTGGAATGCCGTGCCCTGAATATCGATTGGGATATTCAGTGCAGTAGAAGGGCCTGCAAGGAGTTGCTGTACCTTGGCCGCTAACTGCTTTAGTCCTTCTTCCTCGCGCCGGATCTCAGCCGCGTCAAACTCATGCTTGAGCTCGCGCAACAATTGAGCCTCGTTTTCACCAAAGCGGACTGCGCAAACGCCGCGCTCTGTCGTCGCAAGCAGGAGTTTGCCCAATTCGGTGGCCAGGATGGTATAGCGGATCTCAACTCCCTCGCCTTTGTGACGAAAAGCTGAGGGCGTCATACCGAGCTGCGCGGGAATGCTTTCATAAGCGCGGCTGCTGGAGCTATACCCAGCTTCATAAATAGCGTCCGTCACGCGGCCTTCACTCAGCAGGGCCTGGCGAAATTTCCCTGCGCGCCGTGCCTGCTGGTACTGCCGCGGGCTGATGCCCAGAATCCGCTTGAACAATCGTTGAAAATGAAACGGGCTAACGGCGACGTGGCGCGAAATTGCGGTCAGGCTCAGCGTGACGTCAAGGTTTTCATCAATGTACCGGCACGCTGCCTCAATCTTTTGCGCCTGGGGGTTGCGCTGGAACGGCGCGCAGCGCATGCAAGCCCGGTATCCTGCCTGTTGCGCCTTGGCCGGAGAATCAAAGAACTCCACATTTTCGCGCCGTGGCCGGCGGCTGGGGCATGAAGGACGGCAAAACACTCCCGTTGATCTCACCGCATAGACAAAACGGCCGTCAGCCCGCGCGTCGCGCGCCAGCACCAGTGACCATTTCTGATTTGTATTGCTTGCTGCCTGTAATTGCATTTGAATTTTCCTCCACAAATCCACTTTATGGACTTGCGGCGATGCGGGCTATCCGCAGCTTGCTCTCAAAACAAATCTCTCAAAATTCAATTTTAAAACCTTTAGAGGCGGCGGTTAAATAATTTGGCTTGAGTCTGCCGGCACTTGTGCTTACAGACCAGGAATATTTTTGCGGTCGACCAGGTAAAGATGGCAGACCTAGCCGAATGGCGGATGCGCGGCCCTCTTCTCTTCGCGCAAAGTGTTTCTGTAAGCGCAACACAAGAAGGGAAACGAACATGGAAAATATCTGGGGAACACTGGCAAGAGAATTGGCAGATGCCTCTGCCGAAGCGGGCAAATCAGTTGTGGGCATTCATGGAGCGCGGCATTTTTCGAGCGCCATCGTGATCGCCAAAGATGCGGTGGTAGCGGCAAATCACGCGGTGAGGCGCGATGATGAACTCACCGTAGTCACCGCTCCCGGCCACACGCTGGCAGCGCGAGTAGCAGGACGCGATCCTGGCACTGATCTGGCGGTCCTGCGTCTACAAGCACCTGTTAACGCCCCCGCGGCGCGATGGGGATCAACTTCAGACCTGCCCGTAGGCGAGTTGGTGCTGGCGCTGGCACGAACGCGGCGCGGCAACGTAGTGGCCAGCTCCGGAATTATTTCCGGACTCATCAATGCGCCTCTGCGCACCTGGCGTGGCGGCGAGATTGATCAATTCATCCGGCCTGACCTCACTTTCTACGCCGGTTTTTCCGGCGGTCCGCTGGTGAACAGCCAGGGAGAATTTCTTGGCATGAATACCGCCGGGCTGCACCGTTCGGGCATTACGGTGCCGGCTTCTACGGTTTCGCGTATTGCGGCAGAGTTGCTGGAAAAAGGCCGCGTGGAACGTCCCTATCTCGGCCTGGCGATGCAGAGCGTTCCGGTGCCGGAATCTTTGCGCTCGCGGCTGAATCTAAACGCGAGCGACGGTCTGCTGCTGGTGCACGTTGAACCGGAAAGCCCGGCGGAGAAAGCCGGCCTGTTGCTTGGCGACCTGCTGCTGACGCTGGATAGACAACCGATGGCAGACACAGATTCAGTTCAGGAAGCTTTGCGTAAGAGCAAACCCGGCGACCGGATTGAAGCCGGCCTGGTTCGCGGAGGAGCGTTGGCCAAGGCGACAATCCAGCTTGCGGCACGACCCTAACCGCTGCGGCACAGCATCTCCTCGCCGATACCATGAGAGGCAAGCTCGTGAAGGCGTCTGTGCTCGCTAGCGTATTCGCAATTTGACGTATGGAGAATCCGATCAATATCTCGCGCGTGATGGTGATTGCCGCGCTGGCCGCGCGGCGCTCCTCACTTGCGCAGATGGCAGCGCAAGCCTTACGGAACCAGGCGCACATTACTTCTGATTCGCACCTCTCTCTTGAACGATTCACTGCCGGCGGCGCGGAGCTTCTGCTCGCCGATCTCGACGATCCTGCACCCGCTGCGGCACTCATTGATTTTCTTACGAGCGCGCCTGCGGGTACTGGAGCTATCGCGCTGATTGACAATCCCGAACCTGATTGGGTGCGGGCTGCTCTGTTACTGCCGGTTCACGCTATCCTGGCGCGCGATAGCAGCGTCGATGACTTGCGGCTTGCCCTGCAGGCTGCCGACGCCGGCCTGGTACTGCTTCATCCAACATCGGCGCGCGGGCTGACCGCAGCAAACTTCTCTGAAACAAGAGATGACAGTGGTCTGGTTGACGAACTCACTGGCCGTGAATGCCAGGTTCTCCGTCTGGTGAGCTCTGGGTTCGGAAATAAGGAGATCGCTAACCGGCTGGCAATCTCAGAACACACGGTAAAGTTCCACGTCAGCTCGATTCTGAGCAAACTCAACGTCGCCAGCCGGACAGAGGCCGTAAGTCTGGGGATCAAGCGCGGTATCATTGCGATTTAGTTGCAGAAAGCAAAGCACATCTGCCGTTATTAAATTTTCCTGAGAAATCTGGCCGCGCCGTCTCACATTTTCGGACGGTTCTCGCCCGCCCTAATTCGCGCTTCTACACTGAATCGGTGTACCCCAGTTAATTGTCCCAATGATCTAGACCAATGAGGGTAAAAGTGCATCAGAGACATGTTATGCTCGAAACTGCCACTCGTCTCCACCGCTCAAATTTTGAGAGCAGGAGAAAGCTAGATGGAATCCTCCCCTACGGCCCGCAAGCGCGCAATTATATGGGCCGTTACATTTTTGCTGCCTCTAGCCGCCTGGAGCGTCGCAAGGTTTAGTCTGCCGTTTTTCCACTCCGGGCCTGGCGTATTTTTTATTGCTGCCGCGTGCATTGCGGCAGTCATTGGCGGCCTGCCCACAGCTTTAGCTGGGGCGTTGCTGAATACCGCCGCTCTCAACGGCTTTGCCTATCTTTATCAGCCAGGAAACTCCAGCACCGTTAATGAGTTGTGGTCGGCGTTGCTGATCGCGGTGGCTTTGATTGTGGGCCTGGCGCGGCAAAAATGGTCGGCTGCAGAAGTGTTAGCCGGCCGTCTGAGCTCCGACCTGGCGCGCTTGCGCGATGAACTGGAATCCCAGCGCAGCGATCTCAAACGCTTTCACGATCTGAGCGTGCGTCTCTCCAGCAACCTTGAGTTGCAGCGCCTATTGAATGATGTGCTGACTTCCATCGCCACTTTGCAGAAGACAGATCTGGGCATGCTTCTGCTTTTGCCTGAACCTTTAAGCAAGACACTTCACGTGGCCGCACATACCGGCTTCACAGCGGAACAGATCAAGTTGTTTGGCGAGCTGCCTACATCGTTTTTCTCACCAGACCGCCGCGTGCTGATTGAAGACATTGACAAGTCTGGAACGTACTTTCCTTTCGTGGACGCAGCCGACACAGTAGGCTTCCGCTCCATCTTCAGCATGCCGATCGTCAACATCCATGGCGATGCATTGGGCGTGGTGGTAACGTTCTTTCGCAAGCCAAACTCGCCCAGTGATCGCCAATCGCGTCTGGTGGAGTTGTATGCGCGCCAGGCTGCCAACGCGCTGGATAATGCCCGGCTCTATCACCACTCGCTGCAAACGCTGGCGGCGGAGCAGCAACGCACAGCGGTATTGCGCTCCTTGGCTGAAGCTTCCGTCAAGATCAATTCAGCACTCACACTGGATTCTCTTCTGCAGACAATCACTGACCAGGCGCGGTACATCATTGGCGCACGCCAGGCGCTCGCCACCTTGCTGCCTAAAGGCGAGTTGAACCGTAGCCTCACCTGTATTTCTGTGGCGGAAGGCCAGACGGCGCTTGAGTTCGCCAAAGAAAGCTCAGAGATGTTCATACTGGCTTGCAACCTGAACAAGCCGGTGCGGCTGGGTGCAGGCGCACGCGCCAATACCTGGGGGCCGGTAAGACGGGCCACAGATGCCGCGCGTTATGGCTGGCTGGCCGCTCCGTTGCTCACTCGCGACGGACGGAACCTTGGGCTCATCCAGCTTTCGCAAAAGTTGAACGGCGAGTTCTCCCCCGATGACGAAGCCATTCTCGTCCAACTCACCCACATGGCTTCCGTGGCCATTGATAACGTGCGCCTCTATCGTGAGGCCCAGGAGCAGATTGCTGAAACCAAGCGCGCGCAGGAGATGCTGGAGCGCGGCAAAGAAAGCATGAAGCTGGCGCAGGAATATGTCGGCATCGGCATCTGGGAGTGGGACCTCCAGACCGGCGCGCTGGCGTGGTCTGACGAGATACGCCGCTTGCACGGAATCGAGCCGGATAGGTTTGATGGCCGCTATGAAAGCTGGATGGAGACCATATTCTCTGAAGATCGCCAGCAGGTACACAAGTCCATTACTGACGCTTTGGCCAGCAACGGCGAATATGAAGTCCAGTATCGCGTGATCTACTCCGATAAGAGCACGCACTGGCTGGAGGCACGCGGCCGCACCATTCTGATCAGCGATACACCCGTGCGCATGTTAGGTGTGGCCATGGATGTGAGCGCGCGCAAAGCGGCGGAGCAAACGCTGCGCCAGTCAGAAAAACTTGCGGCTACTGGGCGATTGGCCGCCAGCATCGCACATGAGATCAACAATCCCCTGGCCTCAGTGATGAACGCGTTGTACATCCTGAGAACAAGTGCCAGGGTGCCCGATTCCGCGCTGGTCTTTGTGAAGACCGCAGAAGAAGAACTGGCGCGCGTGGTCCATATCACCAAGCAGACGCTCGGCTTCTATCGTGAAATTTCTTCGCCGGTTCTGAGCTCCGTTCCCCAGTTGTTTGACGAGGTACTCACGGCTTATGATTCGCGGCTGGAACAAGGTCACCTCACCGTGCACAGAACGTTTGCCGATGTGGGTCAATTGGCGGCCTTTCCCAGCGAGCTGCGCCAGGTCTTTTCCAACCTGGTATTGAACGCGATTGAGGCAAGCGCACCTTCAGGCAACATTTATATCCGCGTGCGCCACGCGCACAACGGGGAGGGTGTTGCCGGAATCCGTATTACCGTGGCTGATGACGGTTGCGGCATTGTGAAAGAGAACATGTCGCGCATCTTTGAGCCGTTCTTCACCACCAAGGAATCCAAGGGCACAGGATTGGGCCTGTGGGTAAGCCAGGGAATTGTGCAGAAACACCAGGGCAAGCTTGCAGTACGCAGCCGTACTGATGACGTGCGGCATGGAACCTGCTGCACTGTTTTCCTGCCATTTGCCGAGCATGAAGCGGTTACCAGGGATGAGCCGCTACCGGCTCCAGATCAGCCGCAGCAGCAGGACCAGCAGGAGGTGCTGAAAGCTGCTTCAGGCACCGGCGATGACCGTTCTGCGGCTTGAGGACCGGAACAAGCACAAATTCAAAAAGCCAGAAGCACAAGATGAGGCGCGGTCTCATCCTGCCTTCTGGCTTTGGCTTTCTGCTAAAGGGTTAAGCTGATTCCTTCACGGCTGCGCCATGCCAGGCAAGTACCTTTCCTCTTGCCGGTGACGGGTGCCATTTTGTTGGCGCTTTAAAGTTTGCCGGAATGTAAAACACGATCAGCTTCCCCATAGCTACCTCTCTGAGACCAAAGGCTAGCACCGGATTTCTGGAAACTTGATTAAAGGGAAATTAGAGACTCTTAAAGTTTGCGCGCTTATTCATAGAACTTTTGTGAAGAGAATTGACCGGGGTTTGCGGAAAACGCCAGCTTTCATCTAGCTTTGGCTGATGTCTGCAAGATTTTGCACATACAAATCATCCTGGAGGGTTTCTAAAGTAATCCCAACGTGCATTGAATTGAAAGCACTTACGTAATCAGGCATATTTCCGGCTAACATTAGAGATTTAATAATCAGCAACTCTCGTGTTTTACGGTATCCTAGTACCCACCCTAAGGTACGTTTGTGCTATGCCCAAGGTAAGAACACAAGGCGCAATCAAAGCCACCGGCTGCAAACACGCAGGCTTTTCGCTGGTGGAGATCATGATGGTGGTGATGATCATTTTGATCATCGCAGCCATTGCTATTCCCAGCCTGGTGCATGGCAAGATGAAAGCCAATGAAGCATCTGCCGTGGCTTCGGTAAAGAATGTCCAAATCGCGGAGACTCTGTACGCCAATACCTATCCGGATGTTGGCTATTCCGGCAGCTTGCCCAATCTGGGCAGCCATGGCAGTTCCTGCGAGAAGCCGACGAGCACCAACGCTTGCATCATCATGGATGAGACCCTTACCAGCGGCCTCAAGAGCGGATACATCTTTGAGCTGGTCAACGATGGCAAAAAGCCATCGCTCAGCTACACGATCAGCGCAACCCCGGAATCAAGCGCCAGCGGACGCTGCTCCGTGAGTTCCAATGAGAGCGGTGAGCTGCACTTTACTACCACCTCAGGCGGTGCTTCTGGCGGAGGCCGTTCTGTAGGCACCGGCGGCGGCGGCTGCGGTCTCTAGACCCTCGAATATAAACTTCCCTGCCACCTCAGCGATTCGAACGCCGCCCTTTACTCTGCTTTTACCAGTACATAGACCCGCGTATTCTCCCAATCCAGATTCAGGTCAGCCGTGCTATCGCTCTTCTTGTCGAAGGAGATGGTGAACTGCTCCACGGTTTGGGGTAGCGAGCTCTTTTTCATATCGATGCGCGCCAAGTCCTGGCTTTCATCGTAATGCGTGCCCCACTGGCCGGTCTGTTTATTGATGATCAGCTTCCATGTGCCTTCAGAAGGCAAAGTCCAGAGCGTGTACTTGCCTGCGGGCACTTTTGTGCCGCCAATATCCAAATCGACATCTGTGGTCAAAGTGGTGGCTTCATTGGCGCCGGTCCGCCACACCTTGCCGTAAGGCGCAAGTTCCTGCCCCACTTTGCGCCCTTTGAGAAAAGGGCGGCTGTAATCGATGGTGATGTTCTTTCCCTTAAGCGTAACTTGCGCTGTGCCCGGAGGGCTGGGACGCTTGCTCTTGTCTTCTGGCTGTTGCTGCGCAATGACCAGAGCTGCCACCGCCAGCACAATGAACGAGACTCCAACTGCTAAATATTTTTGCTGCATCTTTATGTTTTCCTTTCGCGCACAACCAAGGTATCATCGCCCCGGCAGCCGCGTAAAATCCAGGTGATCCATTCCAGCGTGGCGGCTCGGCAATTTACGGAGTCACCAAAGTGCAGGCGAAAGCGTTGTACCACGCGCTCCTTTTCATATTTCCCAATGTCAAATAAAGTTATACCGAACAGATCCATAGAAAAACCCAGAGTGAGGCGTTCCATGAAAAAATGTCTGGTCATTTTGGCATCGCTATGCACGATGGCAGGGACAGCGTTGCTGGCACAATCTTCTGCCCAGCAACCTGCTACCCAGCAGGCTTCCATCCAGCAAGCTGCGACGGTCTATCGCACCACCAAGGCGGTGAATTACCGGCTGCGCGGCGATACAGTCAAGATCGATTTTCACGGCACCGAACTGATGCAGAATGCCTCCGGTGAAGCCAAGGTCACGGGCAAAAAGAGCAACGTTGAAATCGACGCGAAATTTGATGGCCTTGACGACCCCACTAAATTCGGTCTGGAATATCTGTCACTGGTGCTGTGGGCAATCTCGCCGGAAGGCCGCGCCGTAAATCTGGGCGAACTGGTAATCGACCACAACAGCAGCCACGTAAAAGCGATTACAGACATGCAGACCTTCGGCATGATTGTGACCGCTGAGCCGTACTTTGCCGTCAATCAGCCTGGCAACATGGTGGTGCTGGAAAATATTGTCGGCGCAACCACCGTGGGCCGCCAGGAAAACATTGATGCCAAGTATGAATTGCTGGGCCGCGGCACCTACTCAGCCACCAATACCAAGATCCAGGACGCCATTTTCGGCATTGATCGCAAGACCCCGCGCGTGCTGTTTGAGGCCCGCAATGCTGTGCGCATAGCTAACCTTGCCCAGGCTGACAAATACGCGCCTTCCATCCAGGCCAAGGCCACCCAGCAGCTTCGCCAGGCGGAAGAAGCCTACGTACAGAAGCGCGACAAGAGCACGATTGAAACGCTGGCGCGCGATACCGTGAGCACCGCGGAAGAAGCTCGCGTGATGGCAGTAAAACAAAAGGCTGAAGAAGAGGCACAAGCGAAAGCCACCGCTGAGAAGAAAGCGGCGGAAGATCGCGAAGCCAAAGCCCGCCAGGATGCCCTGGATGAAGCCAAACGCCGGCAGGAAGCCGAAGTAGCGCGGCAGCAGGCTGAACAAGCCCGCCAGCAGGCTGTGGCTGCGCAGGCCGACGCGGAGCGCATGAAGGCGGAAGCCGACAAGGCACGCCAGGATGCCGAAAAAGCCCGCCAGGAAGCTGACGCCGCCCGTGCCGCCGCCGAACAACAAAAACAAGCGCTGGCCGTGGAAGCGGAAAAAGCCCGCCAGGCCGCTGAAGAGTCTGACCGGCTACGCCAGCAGGCGGAAAAAGAAAAAGCCGACTTACGCGCACAGTTGCTGCAACAGCTCAACCAGGTCCTGGCTACGCGCGATACGGCGCGCGGCCTGATCGCCAATATGTCTGACGTGCTGTTCAAGACCGGCAGCTTTGAATTGCTGTCTGGAGCGCGCGAGCGCCTGGCCAAGATCAGCGGCATTATTATTGCCCATCCTGGGCTGCATCTTGAGGTGGAAGGCCATACAGACAGCGTGGGCAGCGACGACTACAACCAGCAGCTCTCAGAAAAACGCGCAGGAGCTGTTCGCGATTACCTTGTACAGCAGGGCATTTCGGCGGATGGAATTGTTGCCCGCGGCATGGGAAAGACCCAGCCGGTTGCCACCAATGACACGCCTGAAGGACGCCAGCAGAACCGCCGCGTGGAGCTTGTTGTCTCCGGTGACGCCATCGGCATGAAGACCGCCGATGCGAGTACTCCGGCTGCAACAGACACAACGCCAAAATAGATTGTCAGAATAAATTTTTCTGGAAATGGTTAAGAGGAATCCACAGTGGGTTCCTCTTTATTTTTTTTTGACAGGCTTAGATTGCCGCCGGACGGATCTCATCCCGGCGCTCAAGAATATTCAGAACGGATTTCAGCACGCCTTCACGCGAATCGCCTGTAACAAAGCTGTTTCCATCGATATCTGGCCGGGTCCTGCCCATTTGCAGGATCGGGGCCTCAGGAAGGTAGTGCCGGATGGTAAGCCCAATGGCTTGCTTCATCTTTGGCTCCACGCTATCAGCCACCAGAACAATATCAAAGTGCTGGCTGTGGCATGCCTGGTCCACATCCTTCAGGCTGGATGCAGTGCGAACGCTGTATCCTGCGCGCTCAAGCCAATCAAGCCGCAGGCGGAGAGCTGGCTCCGTTGCCACAATCAATAACAGCACAGCCGGGGGATGTTGAGCCATTAAGGAACCAACTTAACCAAGGATGAACATACTTTAAATGTCTTTGCCGTTTTAGAACAGGGCATCCAATTTAGCAGTTTATTTTCATAGGTTTATGCGGATGCTGCTCGACTTGGCAATTAAAAACTCCAATAAAACGGTCACGCTTAATTAGGCGTGTTTTTTAGTAAGAAAGTGCTACACGTCAATTCGCTAAACATTGATTCCAGAAGCAAGGTTAGATGCGCAATCCTTCTTACCTCTGAGCAATAAATTTTTCCTTCGCACAAGAGCAAACACAAAAGGCTTGCGATAAGCTTCCAACAGGATCAAGACCATGTCTAGTGCCGCCGCAGCTACGCCACCTTCCGCTTATACGTTGAAAACCATCCTGAGGCACAAGCCCTTTCGCATCCTCTGGATCGGGCAATTTGTCAGCATTTTCGGCGATTTCCTGGCTCTGTTCGGCGTAATCAGCCTCATTACCTTCCGCTGGCATGGCACCGCAGTACAGGTAACACTGGTGACCATTGCTTATATGCTGCCGCTGGCAGTGATTAGTCCTGTGGCCGGCGTGTTTGTTGACCACTGGAACGTAAAGCGCCTGATGGTTGCCAGCGATCTGAGCCGCGCCGTGCTTATCGTGCTGCTGCTGTTTGTGCATGACGTTACGCAGATTTGCGCCATCTTCTTTGTCTTGAGCGCCGTCTCCAGTTTCTTTGCTCCCGCGCAGTCGGTTACTGTGCGCACCATTGTCCCTATGGAAGGGCTGCTGGCCGCCAACGCCCTAATGGCCCAAGCATTTTATGTGGTGCGATTGTTGTCTCCGGCAACCGCAGGAGTGCTGGTGGCATGGCTTACGGAAAAAGCCTGTTTTTATCTCGATGCGGCCAGCTTTGTGTTTTCCGCCTTGATGATTTCGCAATTGACCATCATGCGTCCGGCGCGCTCGGGCGAGAAGACCGTGGAGTCTCTTACCCAGGATTTTCTTGCCGGAAACAAATTCATCTTTACCCATGCCGGATTGGCATTTGTTTTTATCGCCATGGCCGTGGCCATGTTTGTATTAAGCTCATTCAGCCCGCTGATCTCTATCTATATTCGCGACTCACTCTCCGCCGGCACCTTCTGGTTCGGCATTATCAGCGCCATGGTCGGCCTGGGTATGATTTTTGGCACACAGCTTGTCAACCGCCTGGCGAAAAGCCGGTCAAAGGCTCACGTGGTGCTGGGAGGACTGTTTTCACTTGGCCTTGGCGCAGCTCTGCTGGGAGCATTCCGCAACATACCTATGGCAGCGCTCAGCACTTTTACCATGGGCTTTGCCATAGCCTTTGTCTGGGTACCCGCGCAGACCATGTCACAGCAGGAAACCCCTCATGAAATGGTCGGGCGTGTGAGCAGCAGCTTTATGTCGCTCATCGCTGTTTCTCAGGTGCTCGGCCTTTTGCTTTCCGGTTACCTGGCGCAAAGGCTTGGCATCAGGCCGCTCTTCATCTCATGCGCCGGTGTGCTGGCCTTGCTTTCAGCCATTGGATACCTGATGCTCCGCGGGCGCCCACAAGCCGCTGCTCCAGCAACGCCAGCTGCGACGGCCAGCCCGGAATAAGTCTGCTTTTTGCGCTTCGACTTTAAAATCCGCTGGAAATCCACCCCCTAGCCTGGTTTCCCTAGGCTCCGGTTGCACCGGCCTGCCGCCAATACGGCTGCTGGTTCCGCTTCTGGTTACAGGTTACTTTCGTGATTTGTGGCCACAAGGCGTTTTTGATTAGGATTCGCTCATTGTGCCGCCTGCGTCATAAGAAAGCATGGCACGCCGTTGCCCGCAGGCATTTTTTAGGAGAAGAAGGTGAACTGTAACTGGCGCCATGCACGCCTGCAATGGATGCGACCGCTCATTTTTAGCTGTCTGTTGGCCGCTTTTTCATTGTTCCCATACCAACCGATTCATGCCCAGGCAACCGCGCGAAAACTAAAAGTTCGCGTTGAACCTGAATATCCTGAGCTGGCCAGAAGGAACAACATTACCGGCAGCGCGCGACTTGAAGTGCGGGTCTCGCCTGACGGCAAAGTGAAAGATGTAAAAGTGCTGGGCGGCAACCCGGTCTTAGTTCAGGCCGCCGTCACTGCTGTGACCAAGTGGAAATATGAACCTGCATCAGAGGAATCTACATTCGTCGTGAAGTGTGATTTTAATCCGTAGCTTCTGTCCGTTCAGTCTCTCCTGTTGATTTCGTTTTCGGCCCGGATATTAAGGTGATCCGGGCCTTTTTTGTTCCCGCCCAATCCCCGTGCCACGATAAAAACCAGGGTTTGTGTTCACTCAGAGCAATCCACAAGCTCATGTACTGAAGCTACTCGTAATACAGAAAAAGCCTGCTCGATTTTCATTTTCTAAGTTATTCTCAGTTCATCTGGCCCAAAAAATTTGAATTCAAACTTTAACCGTCAATCAGCCCGCTAATGCAGCCACCTTCTTTGCTATGTCCGCAGTGCCAGTCTCAAGCCGTTTCACCGCAGGGGTTTTGTCCACAGTGCGGAGCGTTTACAGTTTCCCGTCGCAGCACACCGCCAAGATCATTCGGCTCACGCAGTCCCGCTAAGCTGATTGCAATTTGTTTAACGGTCCTGATGGCCGGGGCTGTGTTACTGTTCGCTGTGGTTGCGAAAAGCGGGTTATTGGGGAAGCTTTCACCCAAGAGTGAACGCAAGACACAAACTATCCCGGCCGATAATATCCCGGCAGATAGTATTCCGGCCGATCGTGGGCCGGTGGAGCATGGGAATGTGGCCGATCCCAGCACCCTGGAGTCGCATGGAAAACTTTATTTCGTGCCCATGGGACGCCAGGCAATTTCGCCGCAATCGCTGGCAAAATATTACCGGCAGAAATTCAACATTAAGATAACAGTGCTTCCCGCGCTCAAGCCCAGTTCATTGGCATGTGAAGGTGGGGAGAGCAAGTGCATTGCGGAAGAAATGCTGATCCAGACGGAAGAGGCATTTCCTGAGGTCTCGCGCGACCCTGATTCTGTGGTGATCATCCTCACGGATGAAGATATTTATCCTCGATCGCTTGGCTGGAACTTTACTTATAGCTTTCATAGCGGATACCACATTGGCATCGTCTCCAGCCGGCGAATGGACCCAACATTTTGGGGCGACCCGCCGAATCAGGCTATTCTCCTGGCTAGTGAAAAGCAGATGCTTACCAAGTACATTGCGCAAATGTACTTTCATGTGCCCATCAGCCACGATCCAACCAGCGTTATGTATCAGCCTCTTACGCCCAACGGCGCGCCGGATGATCTCTATGAATCAGACCTGCACTCTGAGGAGTCTGCGAACGGGCTGCGCGGTTCAGGCTGGCCATGCATCTCTTATACCTATTCGTATAAAACAGGCGAGTTGAAGACTTTGAGTCCTGTGATCACAGACTGTGACCAGATTTCTGCACCCAGCTCAATGGATGAGGAGACCTTTCAGACCGAACTGGGTCGTGGACAATTCATCCAGCGGAGCATGGACCTGCAGTTAAATTCTGTTCCACCGATCGAATTTCGCCGGGGATATCTCTCTACCTACAATGTGCCCATGGCGTTCGGCTATGGCGCCAATCATGATTACAATTCCTGGCTCAATTCTGATGGCGCTGTGAATCTGACGTTTATCGACATCATGCATGAAGACGGCAGTAACGACCATCTCCGCCGTATTACCCCGGGCCGTGGATTTTCCGCCAACGTGGCTTTTGAAAGTAAGGATGACGGTGAAGAGATCTACGGTTCGCGGATGACGTGGGCAGGTGGGCGCTTCAAATTGACCAACCGCGATGGTTCCTGGTCAACCTATCTTCCGTGTGCTGATAGTCGATGTTACTGGGCTGGATATCAGGACAGCAAAGGAAATTCGCTGCGCTTTGACCGCGGAAGCAGACTGGAACTGCAGCGCTTAACATCGCAAGATCAAAAAGGAATTGAATTTCAATCGGACGCTCAGGTGCGCATCACCGACGCCACAGCGACAGACGGACGCCATGTCTCCTATGTTTATAGCAACGCAGGCGACCTGACAGAAGTACGGCGTGCTGATGGCCAAATAACCCTTTACGGCTATGATCGCGCACATCACATGACCAGCGTGGCCGTGCAGCGTCCGGGACAGACGCCGCGTGTACTCATCACCAACGAGTATGACGATCAAGGATGGCTTGTTCGCCAAACGCTGGCCGATGGCAGCGTCTACACAATGGAGCATGGGGCAATCGTAAATAGAGTCGCAAGGCGCGTAGCGCTTCATGAGCCATCAGGACTCACGCTTAACATCAGGCTTAGCGATTCTGATTTTGAGGCGCGCAGCACGCCTGTCCGCTTTGCGGCAAAGCCAACCAATCCCCAGGACGCTCAAAAGTAGGGTTTGTAGGCGCTCAACTCTGCCGTTTGACACGCGAATTGGGCCAACTTTACAATCAGTTATTGCTGCCGACGCCTGATCGCGCAGCTTCTTTTTTGTCTTCTCCTGAACGGATGGCGGTGTAGCTCAGGTGGCTAGAGCGACGGTCTCATAATCCGTAGGTCGCTGGTTCGAGTCCAGCCGCCGCCACCAAAATTCCGGATGCCAAGACAAGCAAGGACCTCTGAAACTAATAGCTTCAGCTACAATCAAGTGTTTTCTCACTTTCTGCGCCTACGGCGTAAAAAAGTGAAACCCCTGACTATGTTGCGCTTTTTTACTGCCGGAGAATCGCACGGAGAAGCCCTGGTAGCCAATCTCTCTGGGATACCAGCTGGCCTTGAAGTTGATCAGGCATTCATTGACCGCGAACTCTGGCGGCGTCAGCAGGGCTTTGGCCGCGGCGGGCGAATGAAGATTGAGACTGATAAGGCCCACATTGTTTCCGGCGTTCGCCATGGCAAGACAATTGGCTCACCGATTGCCATCCTGCTGGAGAACAAAGACTGGAAAAACTGGCAGGAATCGCTGCCAGTTGAAACCGGGGAACAGGAAAAGCACAAACGAGTAGCTTCACCGCGTCCGGGGCACGCCGATCTGGCGGGTGCGCTCAAATACAATTTTTCTGAAGCGCGCTATGTGCTGGAGCGGGCGTCAGCGCGAGAATCGGCAGCGCGTGTGTCCGTGGGTGCGATTGCCAAGCTGTTTCTCCGCGAACTGGGGATTGAGGTGCTCAGCCATGTGATTGCCGTGGGCAAGGCCACGCTCGGCAATGCGGAGATCGCCTGGGACAAGCTCAAGCAACTCCATGCTCGCAATGAAGTGCTGCTCAACTGCGCCGATCCTGAAGCTGAGCAGCGTATGAAGGCCGAAGTTGATCAGGCGCTACGCACCGGAGATTCCGTAGGCGGCGTTTTTGAAGTTGTGGCCCACGGCGTTCCGCCGGGTCTGGGCACCTACGCGCAATGGGATGAGCGCCTGGACGGAATGCTGGCCATGGCCGTGATGTCGTTGCAGGCGGTAAAGGCCGTAGAGATCGGCAGCGGCGTGGAATCTGCGCTTTCCTTTGGATCAACTGTGCATGATGAGATCGGATATAAAAAAGACGACGGCTCCCCGGAGCGGAATGCAGCGGAGCGAAGAGGGGAAATAGATGGCCCATTCACCGGCTTCACGCGCGCATCAAATCACGCAGGCGGCATTGAAGGCGGAATCTCCAACGGGCAGGACATCCTGGTGCGCGGTTATCTGAAACCTATTTCCACCTTGCGGCGTCCGCTGGGCTCGGTGGATTTTTCAACACGCGAACCGGTCAAGGCAGCTTATGAACGCTCTGACGTCTGCGTGGTTCCGGCTGCCGGCGTAGCTGCGGAGGCAATGGTGGCGCTGACACTGGCACGTTGCGCACTGGAAAAGTTTGGCGGCGATTCCATGAATGAGACCCGGCGAAATTTTGCCGGCTACAAACAACAATTGCGGGAGTTCTAGCAGAGAGAATGATCTATCCAATCGTGCTGTACGGCAACCCGGTGCTGGAGATGCCGGCTGAACCGGTGACTGAATTCAATGAAGAGTTAAAAAAGCTGGTCGATGACATGTTTGAATCCATGTACGCGGCGCACGGGGTTGGGCTGGCAGCGCCGCAGATTGGCATTGCCAAACGGCTCGCCGTGATCGATGTCACCTTCAAAGAAGATCCTACGGCCAAACTGGTGCTGGTGAACCCTGAGATCATCCGTCGCGAAGGCAAACAGACCGGGCAGGAAGGCTGCCTGAGCCTGCCTGAGTTCCGTGAGAATGTGACCCGCGCAAACGTCGCCACCGTGCGCGCGCAGGACGTAAATGGAAACTGGTTTGAGAAAACCGGCGACGAGCTGCTGGCCCGCGCATTGCAGCATGAGATTGACCACCTGAACGGGCGGCTTTTCATCAGCCACGTAAGTGGGCTCAAGCGCGACCTGATCAAGCGCAAGATCAAAAAACTGGTGCGCGCCGGCGAGTGGGTATGAAGCTGGTTTTTTGCGGCACGCCGCAGTTTGCTGTGCCCACCCTAGAGCGTCTGGCTGCAACCGGATTCAATGTACAACTGGTGGTGACCCAACCCGACCGTCCGCAAGGTCGCGGCATGGAGTTGACTGCGCCGCCGGTCAAGCAAGCGGCGATCAAGCTGGGGCTGCGGGTCGTTCAGCCGGACAAAATCAAAAAAAATGAAGAATTTCAGTCACAGCTGAGGGCGCTTGCGCCAGATGCAATCATCGTTGTCGGCTATGGACGCATCATACCGCCATGGATGCTGACGCTTCCTCCTTACGGCAACATCAATGTACACGCATCGCTGCTGCCGAAATATCGTGGCGCCGCACCGATTCAATGGGCAATTGCCAGCGGAGACAGAGTGACCGGCGTGACCACCATGCACCTGAATGAAGGGCTCGATACGGGCGACATTCTGCTGCAAGCGAAAATGGAAATTGCAAACGAAGATACGTCAATCACGCTGGCGCCGAAGCTGGCACAGCTAGGCGCTGATGTATTGGTCGAGTCCCTGCACGGTTTGAAACAGAAAACACTTGTTGCCCAGCCCCAGGACGACTCTCAGGCAACGCTGGCGCCGATCCTCCAGAAAGAAGATGGCCTCGTTGACTTCAACCGCAGCGCCGATGAAATATTCAATCGTTATCGCGGGTTTCAGCCGTGGCCCGAAACATATACGCAGTTTCGCGGAAAGGGGATCAAGTTGACCAGGATCAGACCGGCAGGAACGGTTGGAAAAATCGAGCCGGGACGAATCCATGTACTTGAAGGCCATCTCTACGTGCTCTGCGGCAGGGAAACAGGAACAATGCTTGAACTGCTTGAAGTCAAGCCAGAAGGCAAGAAGGCCATGAGCGCGCGGGAGTTCATGAATGGCTACCATCCTGCTGAAAGCGAACGGCTGGGCTGATCCGTGCCCGTCTCACCTGCACGCGCCGCCGCATTCAAGATTCTTGTGCGTGTGGAGCGCGAGTCGGCTTACGCGGATGAGTTGCTGCATTCTTCTCTACTCGACGGGCTTTCTCCAGCAGATCGTGGTCTGGCAACTGAGATCGTAATGGGCGTGCTGCGCTGGCGCTCCGTGCTTGACCAATCGATTGCGCAGTTCAGTTTTACGCCCTTTTGCAAATTGGACCTGGAAGTTTTGACTGCGCTCCGGATGGGCGCTTATCAAAAACTGTTCCTCAGCAAAATTCCTTCTCATGCTGTGGTCAATGAGACGGTTGAGCTGGTGAAGCAATCCAGGAAGACATCTGCGGCCGGCCTTGCCAATGCAGTGATGAGGAAAATAAAGCGGGGCACGGCCTCGGACTCTTCCGATGCAAAAGATGTGAACGGCCTGGCTGGTTCTCTTGCTCATCCAAAATGGCTGGTGGAAAGATGGGTAAAAAATTTTGGAGCTGATACAGCCAAATTGATCTGCGAATATGATCAGCGTATTCCACGAATTGCACTAAGGCTTTCAGCAGAGCAAGACGAAGAAGTACTCAAACAAGAAGGCATCCAGCTTGAGCCTGGCACTTTGATGCGTAGAGCTCGCATTGTCAACGGAGACATTACAACCACTGAGCTATTCCACAGCGGGCGGATCGCCATTCAGGATGAAGGCTCACAGCTTGTGGCTGCGCTGGTTGGCGAAGGCAAGCGCGTTCTGGATTGCTGTGCTGCTCCCGGCGGTAAGACCGGGGCGCTGGCGACGCGTCTGCCTGGCGCGGAAATTTTTGCTGCTGAACTGCACCCGCACCGCGCGCGGCTGCTGCGTAGGCTCGTGCCCCAACCAAATGTCCATGTGGTAACGGCAGATGCGCTGGCGTTGCCCTTTGCGTGCGAGTTCGATCGCGTGCTGGCCGATGTCCCCTGCTCCGGCACCGGGACACTGGCGCGCAATCCAGAAATCAAGTGGAAGCTTAGGCCTGAAGACTTGAACGATCTGCAATCGCGGCAAATAGCAATTCTTTGCGCAGCCATGGAACATGTATCGCCGGGCGGCAGGTTAGTGTATTCCACTTGTTCTCTTGAGCCGGAAGAGAACGAGCAAGTCATAGCTGCCTGTCTCAAAAGAAATTCTGGATTCAAACTGGTTCCGATTAGAGAAGAACTGGAACGCTTGCGACAATCAGGAGAGCTGGTCTGGAACGACATCGACAATCTGCTCAGCGGAGATTTTCTGCGAACCATTCCGGGCATGCATCCGTGTGATGGCTTCTTTGCGGCGATCCTGCAGAAGAATTGATCACAGACGCACTAAGCATTTCCGTCTGAAATCTCGAATGCAGCGAGAGATCGCTATTGCCGCGAAAATTCTCATGATCACCTGAAGAGCTATTTTGGCCATGGCGATCCCTCAACTGCAACAAAGGTAGGCTCGGGATGTTGGAAAAAGACGCTTAGCCTTTTACTTTCTCACGTCAAAGCTGATCGTCGCCCCAGCAGCGATTCTCTGCCCTGCCGGAGGAGATTGGTGCGCAATAGTTCCTGAAGTTCCGGGCGAGCTGCTGTTGTCATCGCTGGCCTCACGGACTTTGCCCAGCGTAAACCCTGCTTTCTGCACCGCAGCGGTGGCCTCGGCCAAAGGGTGACCCACAAAATTCGGCATCACATAAAGTTGAGCGTTATCTGTCGCGGAGAATATGAGGTCCACGCGGGGAGAAGCAGCTTCTGTTGTGCCCGGCGGCGGGTTCTGGCTGACCACTGTATCCGATTGCGCTCCAGGCAAGTGAAGCGTGCCGATGGTGCCAATTTCCAGGCCGCGGCGGCTGATGTTGATGCCGGCAGCATGTTCACTTTCACCAAGCAGATTGGGCACGGCGGCGCGCTGCGGGCCCAGGCTTTCTGCCACGCGAACCTTCCAACCGCGGCGCACCGGCGCATTGGGCGCAGGAGCTTGCGAAACAATGCGTCCTTGCGGAATCGTGGGACTGTAGAAACGGCTCTCCACAGAAAGCACAAGACCTTCAGAATTGGCGGCGCGCTCCGCCTCTGCCGGGGTCATCCCGGTAAGGCGAGGCACTTTTACCTCGCGCCCCTGGATGGCAAAGCGCATAGCCAGCAACGCCGATGAGAGAAAGACCAGGAGCAACACCAGCGCGCGAAACGTATATTTAACCAGCTTGCGCAGCAATCAGTGCGCCTCCGCATCATTCGCTTGCCGTGGTGGGACGACGGAGGCACGCTTAATGCCCGGAAATTTTTTGCCGTCAGGGCCAACAGGGAGAAACGCCTCATTTTTCCGTGCCGGATCGGCAATCGCGGCGCGCATGAAATCAATCCAGATCGGCAAGGCCGCGTGCCCGCCGGTTTCATTTTCGCCCAGGTCTTTCTTTTCATCATAACCGACCCATACACCGCAGGTTATGCTGGGAGAAAAGCCGATAAACCACGCATCCGTGTAGTCATTCGTGGTGCCGGTTTTGCCCGCGACCGCATGGTTCAATTTACGCGCGGCGCCGCCAGTGCCATGCTTTACCACTTCCTGCAGCAATGACACCATGGTCCGCGCAGTGCGCTGGCTGATCACGTCTTTGGCATCCGGCAAATCCTGCTCCAGCACGTGGCCCTCATAGTCACTCACCTGGCGGATGAAGCGCGGTTCAATCCGCAATCCATCATTAGGAAAAACAGTGAAAGCAGATGTCTGTTCATAAAGCGTCAGATCGGCCGCGCCGAGTGCCGTAGGCAGGAACGGCGGAATGGATGAGGTGATGCCAAAGCGGCGGGCATAATCCGTTACGGTTGCCATGCCAACTTTCTGCGCGAGCTTAACGGCTGGGATATTGCGCGAATCAGCAAGAGCGTGGCGCAAAGTGATGTCGCCTTCAAACCGATGGTCGAAGTTGTGCGGCGTATAAGGAGTGCCCGCGCTATCAAAGGTGGTGGGAGCATCCAGGATCATGTCATCCGGCTGCGCGCCCTGATCGATTGCGGCAGTATAGACATACGGCTTGAACGAGGATCCGACTTGCCGCCGCGCCTGAGTGGCCCGGTTGAATTTTGATTCGTCGAAATCGCGCCCGCCGACCATGGCCTTGATATCGCCCGTTGCATTGTCTATGGCAAGCAGAGCGCCTTGTGCTCCAGAATTCTGTTCCAGAGAAATTTTGGCTGAACCATCAGCATTCAGAGCTAAAACTTTTATGTAAATAATATCGCCCGGCGTAAGTATCTTTCTGGGCAGTTTACGGCCTGTCCAGGCCAGGTCTGACGGTCCCAGATAAGCGCTGTAACGCCCCAGCTTGACTTTGCAGTATTGCACGCCGATATCGACAACCAGCCCGTTCAGATATTCGCCAACCGTGATCGGCTTTTGCCAGTCAGAATCCTGATATTTGCTGATCGATTCGCCATCCTTGACTACGTTTTTCAAGTGGCCTTTCCATCCGTGGCGCCGCTCATAGGCAGCCAGCCCGTCCAGCACGGCCTCAGTCGCGGCCTTTTGCAGATCAAGATCAAGCGATGTATAGACGCGCAGCCCGCCTTCATGAACTTGATCGGCCCCGTATTTCCGTTCCAGATACCGGCGCACCTCTTCCACAAAGTACGGCGCGGGAGAAAACTCAGGCTGAATATTCAAACGCAATGGCGCGGTCTTGGCGTGGCCGGCTTCTTCCGCCGTGATCTTGCCATCCTCAAGCATATTGTTGATGACCAGATTGCGGCGCTTCATGGCGTGCTCAGGATAGTTAATGGGAGAGTAAGAAACCGGCGCCTTTGGCAATCCTGCCAGAAGTGCGGCTTCCTCAAGCTTTAGGTCCCTGGCATGCTTGTTGAAGTAATATTCAGCTCCGGCTTCAAAGCCATAAACACCGTGGCCCAGAAAAATCTGGTTGCAATACATGGTAAAGATCTGCTGCTTGGTGAAGTGGCGCTCAATCTGCAATGCCAGGATGGCTTCCTGTATTTTGCGGCTGAAATGGCGCTCCGGCGAAAGGAAGAGGTTGCGCGAAAGCTGCATGGTGAGCGTGGACGCGCCCTGCGCTTTGGCGCCCGACGTAATGTCACGATAGGTCGCGCCCATCACCCGCCAGAAGTTGATGCCCCAATGCTTCTCAAAGTTCTTGTCTTCCGTGGAAATGATGGCATCACGCAGCACCTTGGGAAAATCATCGTAGTTGGCCAGCACGCGGCGTTGCAGGGCAAAAGAGCCAATCTGCCGGCCATGATCGTCATACAGTTCTGTAATGGTGCTGGGCCGGTAGCGCTCCAACTCGCTGATCTGGGGAAGATCAGTGGAGTAAACCATCAGCAGGCCGGTCATGGTTCCCAGAAATGCCGCAATCAGAATCAATGCGCCAAACACAACCCGGCCAGCCAGGATTTTTGCGGCCACTTTAAATGCCGGATGCTCAGACAGGGACTTCATGGGAGGAGTGTTTGGTTCAGGGCCAGCATAGCATGGTTAGCGGCCTCAGGCCCATTACAAGAGGGTATGGTGGTACATCCCCCAGCAACTAAAAAGCGCGCCCGCAGGCGCGCCTTTTTCTGGAGGAGGAGTTATGCGCTAGGTTTTTTGCGTCTTGGCTTTCAGTACCTCAATGGCCTTGTGAAGCTGGTCGTCCTCTTTGGGCTGCGTCTTGGGCACTTCCTCGGTTGTGGTGTTGTCATCATCGTCCGTAATGGTGACAACGTCATCCGATGAAGCTACAAGGATATTTGGCGTTACGCCGGTATCCTGAATGATTTTGCCGTTGGGCGTGTAGTACTTGGCCACGGAAAGAATTAGCGCAGAGCCATCCGGCACCTCAATCAATTTTTGGATTGAGCCTTCGCCAAACGTCTTATCGCCCAGGACATCGCCACGCTGATTATCCTGAATGGCGGAAGCCACAAGCTCCGCAGCGCCGGCAGTGCCGCGATTCACCAGCACAACCAGCGGCAGGTCAGTGATTTTCTTTTGCGGATCGGCGGTGTAGGTCACCTTGTCATACTTCTGGCCCTGCAAGGAACCAATGGTGCCTTTGCCCAGGAAGAGATTAGCTACGGCAACACCTTCTTCTTCATCGCCTTCAGAGTTATATCGCAGATCGAGCACCAACTTCTTGGCGCCCTTCTTCTGCACTGATTTGATCTTGTCGGCAATTTCCTGCGCCTTGCCCTTAGTGAGGACTTGCGCTTTGACTATCCCCACGTCACCTTGCAATTGCTCCTGCACCGCGGGAAGCGGAACCACATCGCGAACCACGGTGATCTTCTGCGGCTCAATCTTGCGCGTGCGAATGATGGTCAAATCCAGGCGCGAACCGGGATCGCCTGAGAGGTGATTTTTGATCGCCGCCAGCGAAAGATCATGCGTGCTGAAACCCTCAACCGTTTCAATGATGTCTCCGGCAGTCAGTCCGGCTTTGTCCGCAGGGCCACCGGGAATCACAGAAACAATAGCGGCATAGCCAAAGCGCTTTGAGACCGTAGCGCCGATGTCCGCCTTGCCCTCAGCCTTCTTTTGCTTGAAGACTTTGTATTCTTCAGGCGAGAGATAACTGGAGTCAGCATCCAGGGACTCCAGTAGGCCGTGCAGCGCGCCATTTGTAACCACGCTCATGTTCGGCTCTTCCACGTATTCTGTGCGAACGCGATAGAGCACTTCACTGTAAACGCCAATGTGCTTCAGTGTGACGTCACCACTGCTGCTGCCCGAGGCGTGTACGCCAAGGCTGCCGATGAGAACAAAAGCGACGACCAACATGGAGCTGGTGAGGAGAAGAACTTGGATCTTTTTGGACATCAGAAAAATTCCTTTAAAAAACCTATCCATTTAAGGACGAAAAGACACCTCTAAGGTTGAGCTACTCATCTATTATAGCCACTTTTTTTGATGCAGCCTGGGTTTCTGGAGAGGCAGTAAATCTTCAGTCTCTGGGCTGAAAAGCCCCCAGGGCAGGCGCTACCGGTGTCCGTTCAGGATGCCCAGGATCTCCCGCAGGCCCTGGCGCACTTGCTTTAGCTCCGTACGGTTGCCCGGTGGAGTGACGAATGGCAGGGGCGATTGCTTCTTTTTAAGCTCCGCCCGCAGTTGCTGGCGCGCACCCGCGATTGTAAACCCTTGATCGTACAGGAGATTCTTGATGCGAAGCACGCCTTCCACATCCATACGGCGGTACATGCGCTGGCCCGTCCCGCTTTTGGTTGGCTTAAGTTGCGGGAACTCGGTTTCCCAGAAACGCAGCACGTAACTGGGTAGACCACAAAGACGGCTCACCTCACCGATCCTGAAATAAAGCTTGTCGGGGATGATGACCTCGCCGGAAGCGGGTTTCTTCACAACACTCTTTGCAAGCTTATGCATCCGGAATCCAGAGACGAGGCGGCTAGAGCGGATATTAAGTCCGATAACGCACCTCGTCAACAGAAAACATCAAAATGAAGAGCTGCTCTGCGCCTTTTATTGCTGCGGAGGGGGAGTTGGTTTAGGCGTGGGCTCGGTCTTCTCTTCCACTTTGTTTGCTCCCTTGCGCGTGCCCTTGGCTCCTGCATGAACCACTTTCTTGGTCCCCTTCTTTACTTTATGGCCAACTTTTTTGGCAGCTTTTCCGGTGGAGTGGGCAGCGTCCTTTGTGTCCTGCTTGATGCCCCCATTGTCTTGTGGCTCATTTTGTGCCCACGCGCCCATAGAGAGGATAAGGGCGAGCAGGGCGGCAAACATAAATCTCAATTTCATCCTAGTCACCTCGGTAGTGCCTTCGGATTCTCCGCCGTTGCTTAAAGTTGCCTTTAGACCGTGCTGCTCTCTGCTGCGCCGCAAAAAATCAAGAAGGACAAAAGCGACGAAACGCAAGCTTGTAAACTCTGCATCAGGCGCGATGCAACTCAAAGCTGGAGAAAAACGTCTGAATACGTAAAGCGGGACTGAAACACCCATCTCGAAAACCAGCGGTTTTCCCCGACGTTTCCAAATGGAATGTCTCTGATCGCGAGCCACAGGCGGCCCTCCCCTGAAGCCCTTGTTTATTGGCGATCATTAACCGCAGTCCCGGACCACCCCAGGAGGGAACACCATGAGAAAGATTCTTGCCATGCTATTGGCCGCGCCATTCGTGCTTTTGACGGTCGGATGCTCACAACACCACGTTGCCACCACGGCAAATGGAAAAACAGTTTACGGAGAACAAGCGCAGATCATCGAACGCCTGAACGGGGCGGGAAACGATTTGAAGCAATTAATGAACGCACCTGATAACGCGATCCCTCAAGACGTGCTCAAAGACGCCAAGTGCATTGCCGTGGTGCCGGACATGGTAAAAGGCGGCTTTGTTATTGGCGCTAATCACGGACGCGGCGTGGCAACGTGCCGCACCGGACACGGCTGGAGCCAGCCGGCGTTCTTTGCCATTACCGGCGGAAGCTGGGGGGCGCAGATTGGCGTTGAATCGGTTGACCTGGTGATGGTTTTTCTGGGCGATGCCGGAATGCAGGAGCTGCTGCAATCACAGTTCAAGCTGGGCGCTGATGCCGGTGTAGCCGGCGGGCCGGTTGGACGCGAGGCACAAGCCGGCACAGATTGGAAGATGAAAAACAAGATCCTGGTTTATTCACGAACTAAAGGATTATTTGCCGGGATTGATCTAAGCGGCGCTTCGGTGAAGCCGGATGATGACTCAACCCGCAGCTACTATGGCAAGTTGGCAAGCTTCCGGGAAGTGCTCACCGGGCAAGGACCAAAGAATGACAATTCCAAGTTGTTCCTTGCTGATGTAAGGCAGGCTTTCCACGAGGCTAGGGAAGCATCTGGCGAGTAAAAGCCGGGCAGAGTTTCGCGGCAATTAAGAAAGCGCACCTGGGTCACACAGGTGCGCTTTTCCGCATCAATCGACGGCAGCGCCCAGGCACTGGCCCATTCGCCGCCGTATCACCCCGCGTTTTAAAAAGGATCTTTGAGCGCGGAAAGCTGCTGGCGATGGCTGCGGCTCAGCGTCACCTGCTTGCCGGATATCAGCGTCACCAGATATTTGCCACTAAACGAACGCCGCAGCTCCTGAATACGGTTTCGGTTCACAATCACGGAACGATGAATGCGAACAAAATCCCGGCTTGGAAGCCGGCCGGCAAACGTGCTGAGAGTTTCACGCACGCGATATTGCCCGTTGCCCGCGTGCACCTGCACGTAATTTCCTGACGCTTCAAAGAATTCAACTTCATCGAGCGGGACAAAAACTGTACGCCCGTTTTCTTTGAGAGGTAACCTTCCGCCTGCAATCACTACTTCTGCTGTGCTCATACAAGACACCTGGATTTCGTCTTTGTTGCTGGTAAATTAGACGGACAGCAAAATAGATCGTCACCTGATTTTTAGCTTAAAAAAGTTCGCTGTGTAACCGATGGTGATTATGAAATGGTTTGTAGTCCCATAATGCATATTGCGAGCCTGTATTCTTCCAAAAATAAGAACTTTCTGGCTGCCACAACAAGTTTTGAAGTTTTAAAGAACAATTGCCATTTGCAAGCTCTCATTTACTCTCCTATCCCTGATCATATTTGTCGCATTTCGTCACAAGCACATACAGGCAAATATCCACGCGCTGACGATCGCCGCACGCAGGCAACTGGTGCTGGAGCAGGAGCACTGAAAGTCACAACGAATTGTTCGCGTGCTGCAAAACGCCAAGAGTCCCGGTTCTGGCCGCTGCTTTTGCTCGATTGGCGCATCACCATTGCGGATAGGTTTTTACCAAAAGGTGGGTTATGCTTTGCCCCGGATGCCTATCAGCCCAACTAAGGCGCATAGCGCCGCGGCCATGGCGGAGCTAGATGCCTTGCGCGAAGAATTTCGCGCGCGCATGAGCGCCGCAAGGCGGCCGCAGGTGTTCTCATCACGCACCGGTGTGGTTCTCTCCGGCGGCGGTGCTCGCGGTGCCTATGAAGCCGGCGTACTCATGGCCTTCCAGGACGCGCAAGTTCCCACGCACATCATTACCGCGACGTCAGTCGGCAGCATTAACGCAGCTTCTTACGCGGCGGAAGCTGAGGGGTTCATCGGGAAGGCTGAGCCGCTGGTAAAGGCCTGGTTGGAGCTTACCCCGGCAACGCTGGGCATTGATTGGTCGCGCTATATTTTTCTGCTCGCCGGACTGGTGGCGGCATCGGCTGGAATTGGAAATTTTCTCTGGCTATGGCTACAGCAACACGGCATCTTCCTGCATACGCATCATCCCAAGTTCACCTGGTTCGCGTTGGGGGTGGCCGGAGTTTCAATTCTGCTTTTTGCGGACAAGCTTTCTTACGTCGCTTACGTAGCGATGAAGTTTGTGCGCAAACGGAACTGGGATCCGGATTGGCGCAAGACCTGGGTCTCACTGGGCGCCAATGTGCTGGTGTGGGGATTTCTTGTTCTGTTTTTGGGCTTCACTTACATCCACCTGCCGCTCCAGGGCGGGCTGCACTTTGATCTAGCCACGCACATACCAATGCTGGTAGCGCTGCTGGTGGCGCTGGGAATTTATCGATTGCTGCAGGATCCGCTGAGCAAGCTGAGCCATCGCTTTTTGCGCATGCCGCTGCGTACTGGCCTATTCCCGAATTTTGACCGCATCAAGTTCCTGCGCGCGCGCATTCCGGCGGACAAGCTGCGCAACTCGGCCATTCGCGTGATCATGACCGCCACTGACATTCAGCGTGGCACGGCACGCTTCTTTTCCAACGCTCCGGTTGAAACACTTTTGAGTGATCCCGGCGTGCAGGAAGAATTTGTCCGGAGAGAGGTGGAGCAGCCGCAAGACCTGGTTCTGGCTGCCGTAGCTTCTTCGTCTTATACCTTCGCTTATGAAGCGGTCACCATGGATGGCCGGCTCTGGACTGATGGCGGTATCATGACCAACCAGCCGGTCCTGCCTGCGTTGCGCCTGGGCGCTGACGTTCTTTTCCTGGTGCTGATCGCGCCGCTGACAGGCGACGACCAAACGGGCAAGATCAAGACATTTCTCGATGTCGGTGTTCACGCCGTGGACATTCTGGTTTCAAAGAACTTCAAATCAGATATTGCCCTGCTGAGCAACATCAACCGGCTGTGCTCTATTTATGCCAATGAGATGGGCGTGAAACCGGAACAACTGGAGCTGGAGGTGGGCAAGCAGCGCTACCGCTTTGTGAAGTTCTTTAACATCGCGCCGGAAGAACCTCTGCCTGCCGGAGCCCTGGATTTCGAGAGCGAGATTGTTGCGCCGATCATTGTGCAGGGATATCGCGATGCGGGCCGGGTGATCCAGCAATTTCTGGACTATGAAGCGTCCCGCCCGGCACGCGA
>DATEHN010000118.1:0-39460 GCA_035279585.1 Candidatus Angelobacter sp.
AAAATGTTGGAAATGCTCGGTGATCGGTGTTACTTTCGCCATTGGGTGTAAGGCTCCTTTTCTCAGGATTCGGTTTTAGCTCGTTAGGCAAAAACCAACTTACACCCTCTGCTTTTACACAAAGGAATTTACGTCACCGCAGAGGCATTTTTCATCCGAAGACCGCTTTGAACCACTCAATCGTTATAGCCTCGGACCCGGCGTCCTTCCAAAATGTGCCTGATGGATTTGATTAGATCGGCAGGCGAGTCGCTCAGGACAAAGTCCGCATCCGGAATTTCAGGCGAATGAAAGCACATTTCCAAGATAGGCAGGCCAGGGAAGTATTGGTTGATGGCGCGGGCAATCTTCCGCTTTTCCGCTCCCCGAAATCCGTGGCCGATCAGCGCAAGGTCCACTTTTTGAGTCTGCGCCAGCATTTCCACTTCATCCAGGGTCAGTGCTGAGCAAACGGAGTGTCCTTGTTGCTCCAGCAACAGTTGGCGTGTTGTTTTCAGAGCCTCGCTGGAAGCCACCGAGAGGATTTTGGCCATGGGTCCCTAAAACAAGTTTTTGTGATGTTGGCGGGATTATATCGCAGAAGCCTGATTTGACAAGTGAACGTCAAGTTTTGTCGTTGAATTTAAAAACTATCGACTTGTTAACAATCCATAAAGATGGCGGCTGATCTGCGGTGCAGATACGGCAGTAGATTCAATCATGCAATCTCTAAACTCTTACCACGTTGGGAAACTAATTTGAACTCTAGGAATGTTGGCCGCCAGGATGGGTTAAGTGATGTCTCTTAAGCATCCTCTGTCCATTCGGACACTTGTCAGCGATCTTTGAAGTCTTTAATATCACCTGTTCCTCTGGCATTGGGCACGCCAACGGTAGTGAAGGACAAACAAATTTTGAACAGGAAGTACCGGCCTGGAGAGCTTGTGCCAGAGAGCGGCGTTTATCGCGTGACCCATGATGAGCACCGCTTAATGCATGAAGCCATGCTGCTGGCAGGTAGCCGGTTTCCCCTTTGCAAACGGTGCCATCGGAGTGTTCGTTTTGAATTGCGACGGGCCATAAAGAATCCCACTCAAATCGTCTCCGGTTACCACGCTATTTTGGAAGATTATCCTGATACCGAGCCTTTTCCGGTTATGTAGAAGCGCAGATCACGAGATAAGCCCGATTTTCTCCAAAGCCAAAGTCACAATGGCTGTGCCACTGCTTTAGCGGCGATTGCCTTCACATCGAACACGCGTTCAGTGTGGTTAAATCATTTTTATGCTTCATGCCCGCGAGATCCGCCAGGAATTCCGGCCTATGCTACACCTCGCCGCCCCGCTGGCGCTTACGGAATTGGGCTGGCTGGCCATGAGTTTTGTTGACACGGTCATGGTTGGGCGGCTGCCTGACAGCGCGACTGCCATTGGCGCTGTGAGCCTGGGCAGCACCTTGTTCTATGCCATTGGCATCTTTGGCAGCGGCACCATGCTGGGGTTGGACACGCTGATATCCCAGGCCTATGGTGCGCGCAGGCTTGAAGAGTGTCATCGCACTCTTTGGAATTCCCTGTATTTTGTCTTTGCAGTCTCGCCTTTGCTGATGTTGGCAGTTCTGGCAGTTGTTCCGTTTTTTCCCCGCTTTGGCCTCGGGCCTCAACTGGTGGCAGAGACGGTTCCGTTTCTGAAAGCGCTGGTATGGAGCACGCTCCCGCTCGCCCTCTACTTTGCTTTGCGCCGCTACCTGCAGGCCATGCACATCGTGAAACCAGTGGTCTTTGCGCTGATCTCGGCCAATCTGGTGAACCTGGCCGGAAATTGGGTGCTGGTTTATGGCCATTTAGGACTGCGCGGATACGGCGTGGCCGGCAGTGGATGGTCCACCTGTATCTCTCGCACGTATATGGTGCTGGTGCTTGCTCTGGCAGCCGCTTACTATGATCGCAAACGCAACAGCGGTTTGTGGAGCGCGTCACGAAAACTCGAGTTGTGGCGTGTCCGCGAGGTACTGCGCCTAGGCCTGCCGGCTGCACTGCAGTTGTTATGGGAGGTCGGCGCATTTTCCATGGCCACATTTCTCATCGGCAAGCTCGGCGCGGTTCAACTGGCTGGGCACCAGATTGCGTTGAACGTCGCCAGCTTTACTTATATGGTGCCGCTGGGGATCGGCTCGGCTGCCGCTATCCGTGTGGGCCATGCCATGGGCAGCCGCGATATTCCTGGCGCTGCGCGCGCAGGATGGATGGCACTGCTGTTTGGCGCTGGCTTCATGTCATGCTGTGGACTGGTTCTGTTTTTGTTTGCGCGTCCTCTTGCCAGGATCTATACGCCGGAGCTTGATGTTGTAAACGCCGGCGCCACCTTGCTGGTGGTGGCGGCAATCTTCCAATTATTTGACGGCTTGCAGGTGGTTGCCACGGGCGCATTGCGCGGCGCAGGAAACACGCGCGTTCCCATGCTGGTGAATCTGGCCGGCTATTGGGTGGTGGGGCTGCCTCTTGGCTCATACCTGTGCTTCCGGCGAGGCGGAGGCGCGGTAGGAATGTGGACAGGATTGTGTGTGGCGCTGGTGGTAATTGGAAGTGTCCTGTTGGTTGCGTGGAGCAGGCTGATCAAGCAAATGCTGGCGATGAACTCGCTTGCAGAAGGCGCTGTGGCAACTCCAAAGTGAAAGAGGTGGAAAGCTTGCGTTTCCTTTTTACGTCGATAAATGTAGTTACGAAAGTAACTACGCTGCTTCAATCTTCTAACCCAGATTCTGCCGCACACTGAGTTCCAAAATGGAACTTAGTTTTGTGCTGTCTTTATTGATTTTTGCGGGTATTTCTCGTTCGATATGCGATTTTGGCCAAACTATAAATTAGTACTTTAGTGTATGTACCAAAAGCCAGCAGCTAGGGTAAACGGCTGAACACATGTACCTGGGTACTGATTGACATTCGTTCAGTTGTTGCTATATTCGCGCGTGAGGCCATTCAAACAATGACCAATATATATGACGCGATAAAAGAGAAAGAAAACCAAATCGCCATCTTCCAGGCCCAGATTTCTGGCCTGCAAGCGGAGATTGAGGCCCTGCGGGTGGCCGCCCGGATTCTTGAGGGCGGAGCGGCCGGCACGACCGAAGCTGCGCGGCCGGTGGCGGTACAACCAGTGAGCACGGCCAACGGTGGTGATAAGACCAAGCGGGTTTGGCCGTAAAACAGATTGTTATTTGCAGCAAGCGCCCCTTCCCCCAACAGCGCGAAAGGCAATGCACGCCACGAGTCTGATTTTTCGCCGATCCAGCTGTTTCTGAACAATTTAAGAAGAATTCCGGCTGCGGGCACAGCCTGCGGCGGAATTTGGGCGACCCTGTGAAGCGCTCAACCAGCGTTTCCAGCCGCCAATAGCTTTTGAAACGAAGTGGGTCCCGGCGCGGGGCCGAGTTGAACAAAAAATGAATTTCTCAGGGACGGCGTAAAAATGGCAACCCAAGCTTCAGATACCGCTAACAACACCGCCAACAGAAGAGCGCGTGGCGCTTCGCCGGACGATTTGGCCGTCGTTGCGCAGCGTGCGCAGGCGTTTACCAACGCTTCCGGCGTGGCTATCGCCCTCAGCGAAGGCAATGCGGATGAGATTATTTGCCGCGCACGCAGCGGCGCCAGCGCGCCTGATGTTGGCACTGCCCTGCGGGTGGAAGGCACCTTTACAGGATTGTGCATCCAGAGCGGCAAAGAACTGCGCTGCGACGATTGCGAAACCGATACGCGCGTTGATACCGCAGCCATTCGTGCGCTGAATATCCGCTCCATGGTAGTCACTCCCATCCGCGAAGAGGGCCGCGTGATCGGCGTACTGGCTGTGTTTGCGCCTACACCGCACGCATTTACCATTACGCACGTTGCTGTGCTCAAAACCATGGCAGACCAGATTTCTGTCTTGCTACAAAAAGAACGTCGTCCGCGGGAAGAGAGCCAGCACATTGAAGCACCGCTTCCGCCGGCGCCTATGGCGGCAGCCAAACCAATAGTGGCAGCGCCAGTTACGCCGCCCGCGGTAGTCATTAAGCCGGCGCCAGCTTCCCCGCGTTCATCCGCTCCCGCAGTACCCAAAGTGGAACCAATCAGGCCGAGCACGCCCCTGGAAGTTGTTCCGCTGGCGATGTCTCCCAAAAAAGAGGAGAGGCGGATTGAACCCCAACCTCGGACAAATTTTGGCACCTTTGAGTCCGCTGCTGAGGGCAAGACTTCAGGAACGCGACTAATGTTGTTAGGCGTTGTGGCTGTGCTGTTAATCGCTGCCGCCGGAACCTTCGCGCTGCTCAAGATGCGGAAGTCCGGGGCCACGCCGGCTCAGCCTACACAACAAGCTGCAAACGTTCCAGCGGCGCAATCCCCGGCAGCGTCTGCAAACGGCCAGCCGGCGGCGCAGGCTAATAGTTCAGCAGACCCAAACAATCCTGCAGTGGTTGTAACCGCCAACGCGGCAAATGCTTCCGCTAAGACGGCTTCTGAAACCGGCAGTACAAAGAAATCTGCAAAAAACAGTGACAAGACTTCCGGCTCGGATGAGAGAGAGTCCCCGGTGGAAAAACCCACGGCTGTTGCAACCATCAATAGCGGCGGGCCATCGCGAATTCAGCAAAGCGCATCTGCATCAACGGCTGATGTGGCGCCGTCCTTCGGCATCGCAAACGGCAATGCTGGCGTTCTGCCGACGCTGACACGCGCTGTGCCTACTTCCACGCCCTCGGCAGCGATTCAGCAATCACAACTGGAACCGCTCAAGTTAATCAAGACCGTCGCATTGTCTTATCCGCCGCTTGCCAGAGCGCGCCATCTAAGTGGGACGGTGGTGGTGGAAGTAAAAGTAAGCAAAGACGGGAAAGTTTCCAATCCCAAGTTCATCAGCGGCCCGCCCATCTTTAAGGATGCGGCCTTTAGCGCGGTCACACAATACCGCTTCAAGCCAGCTACCCTGAATGGAGAGCCGATAGAACAGACCACGCAAATCCGGCTTGATTTCCGCGATCGCGAGTAGGATTTTGTAACAAAAAGAATCAAGGCGCGTCCACGGATGCGCCTTTTGATTTTGAAGAAGGAGTGACTGGATCGAATCTCAAGAATACACAAGATAAAAGTGAGTTTCTGGTTGCTCAAGACTTTCTTCGCTGCGGCAAGATCCAAAACTTGCTAATAGACCCGCCATCAAAAGCAGGTCTGCACAGATTCCACCACCAATCTGCCTTTGACTGAACGCAAATCCACCCCAAGAAGGAAGATTCGCGTTGAGAGGTCCATCACAATACAGTGATCGAGGACCCGATCAAGCACTTCAGCGACGTTGATGTTATCCAGGTTCTGCATGTTGCTCCCCATACGCCTATGAATTCGGTGTGGCGTTTCTATAACTCCTTGAATATTTAAGATGCAATTCCGCGAAAGCGTGAGCTGGAATGCTGATTTTTCTGTGATTTCTTTATGGTTCTTTTATTTTTTAAGGCGAACAACCGAGGGAAAAAGATTCACGCGAGTGCCCAAGAATTCATGGGCGCGCTTAAGTATGAATGGCTTGCCGAACTGCAGCCGGGCGGGAACTCAAGCGAGCTTTGATCCACATGAATATGCGAAAGGCGAGCAGCGCAACCAATATCGCCCCATAGGTCAGCGGACGCCGCAGGTCTGCTTTTACCAGCCAGATGAAATGCACTACGCCAGCCGCAGCACTGAAATAGATGAGCCGATGCAGCTTTTGCCAGCGTTTTCCTCCCAGGCGGCGGATCCATCCGGCGGTGGAAGTCAGGGCCAGGGGAAGCATGAGTGCCCACGCCGTCATGCCGACAGTAATAAAGCGGCGTTTGGCGATGTCATGGAGCATATCGTGGACGTCAAAAAATTTGTCCAGCCACACATAGGTCATCAGGTGAAGTGAACCGTAGAAGAAAGCGAACAATCCCAGCATCCGGCGGAAGCGGATCAGCCACGCCATCCTGGTGATGCGCCGCAGTGGCGTAATGCCTAGAGTGATGAGCAGAAAGGTGAGCGTCCACCTTCCTGTGGTACGCGTGATAACGTCAATGGGATTGGCGCCCAGCAGGTTGTGAAAACCTTTCCAGGTAAGCACAAAGGCTGGTCCAAGGCAGACGACAAAAGCCAGCAGCTTGAGCGGGCGCAAAAATTTTTCTGGCAGCGGCTTCATCAGTAATATTTTTGCAGGTCCATGCCGCTATAAAGGCTGGCTACCTGATCATAGCCATTGAACATGAGCGTGGGCCGTTTGCGAAATTCGCCAATCCGGCGCTCCATGGCCTGGCTCCAGCGTGGATGGTCTTTGTGCGGATTCACGTTTGAGTAAAAGCCGTATTCGTCAGGCGCCATTCTGTTCCATGTGGTTGGCGGCATGGTGTCTGTAAAGCTGATTTTTACGATCGCTTTGATTCCTTTGAATCCGTATTTCCATGGGACAACTAAACGCAACGGCGCACCATCGACGGGGGGTAGGATTTCATCATAAAGTCCTATCGCAAGGATCGTGAGCGGGTGCATGGCTTCATCCATGCGCAGTCCTTCCACATAAGGCCACTCCAGCACGTCGCGACTACGCTGATTCGGCATCTGGTCCGGCGCTAAGACAGTCTGAAACGCGACATACTTTGCGCTGGCCAGCGGCTCAACCTGCTTAAGCAGCGCGCTCAACGGGAACCCAACCCACGGAATCACCATCGACCAGCCTTCAACGCAGCGCATGCGATAGATTCGCTCTTCCAGCGGCGCAAGCTTCAGGATTGTGTCGATATCCAGCTTCTTTGGCTTTTTCACCATGCCGTCAATCGCGACCGTCCACGGCCGCGTGCGAAAATTCTTCGACAAGCCATTTGGCTCATACTTATCGGTACTGAACTCGTAATAATTGTTGTAATTCGTGATGTCCTGAAACGAAGTTTGTGTCTCACTGGTGCTGAAAGGGCTCTTCACAACGCCGCTCAGCTTGGCTCCGCCGGCGTGTACTGTGGTGCTCTCATCGAAATGGTTGCGCAGGTAAAAGCCGCCGACCAAAGCTGCTCCTACCGTGGCTGCAGCCCCGGTAATAAATTTGCGCCGGTTCACATACGTTGATTTTGGAGTGATTTCCGATGAAGCTACGTCACTGGGTTTTTTGATCACCATGGTTCGTCTGTTGCTGGCTCCGATTTTCTATTGTATGGCCTTCCCAGCCCCATTTTGCCTACGGATTTGAGATGGCAAGCCAGAAAAAAGATTCATTTAACATACGTAAAAGCCTGGGAAACGGATTTTTTTTACGAAAACATGACAGTTGCTCCGACCATGCATTAACCAGAATCGCCCACATAAGCGATATATAAATCGTTCCGGCTAAATGCCTTTAAACAGCCTTAGAGAATGGAGAGGAATGCCGCGAAGCGTTACAACGCCGCAAGAAATGCAGTATTGGAACGTTCATTTAGCGCGAAACATAGCGCTTCCTCCGCCGGTTATATATCTGGAGATAAGCTGCAAGAAAGAGATTAGATCGTATGAGCAGATGGATGTGCCAATTCGTTCTTATAGCTGTGTTCGTTGCAGGAGAAGCTCTGGCTCAGGGACCAATTCTGGTGTGGGATGATTTCCATCCGCCGGTGTATCCAAGATCGGCCCAGATCGCGCATATCATGGGTCCAGTGACAATCGAGTTTACACTCCAACCGAACAATGCTGTCGCGATTAAGAAGTCAACCGGCCATCCGCTCTTAGTTGCTGCGGCTGAGGAGACAATAAAGAGCTCGCAATTGCATTGCATCAATTGCCCAGACGACGCAGCAATCTTTGCAATAGTTTTTGATTTCACTTTTGCCAATCACGATTGCGATGAAGCCGGTAAACATCCTTCTTCCTCTGCCAAACTGGAAAGCTCAACCCACATTTCGTTTATTGCAGAGCCGGTTTGCACAATTGATCCAGCAACCGTGACGACGCGACGATACAGAAAGGTACGATCGATTCAGTGCCTGTACCTCTGGAGGTGCAAGAGAGAACTGGAATATTCTTCTACATCTTACCAATCCCGCAATTCTCATTTTCATTGACCTGTATGCTTTCATCGATACGGGCAGGCCATTGCTTGAATCTGGTGTTGAACGGCTGCTTCGTCTTTAGGCGTGGACAAAAGATAGGAAAGCCATTTCCAAACGGCTTTTTGCCACCCGTAAAAGAACACAGTGCACGCGGGTCCCCAAAGTCTGCTGGCTTAATGAGGTGGAAGTTCAGCTTTGCGTAACAGATCGCCCCATATACAAGTGCCCCGAAGCCGTCTGCCGGCAGGTAAAACGGAGGGATCCGGATATAGGCGTTCTAAAACCTTATCCATGCTCTGTCCGGTTTTTAGAAATTTCTATCAAGTCTTGTCGCAGCCTTCCGCCAGAATGTCATCTTTAGTCATATTTAATCGCTTTACGATATTTTTGTTTCTCAAGCTCGCGCGAAAAACGGGGAGATTGTCCTCCCATGAACATCGTCTTAATCGACGGGAATCGCGTATTGCCATGAGATAACGGAGAATTAAAAACAGTCACCTCAGGAGCTCGCCATGCGCACTGTTCGTCACCTGGCATTCGCCACGCTCAGCCTTAGTGTAATTTTGGCAGGAACCGTTCTCGCCCAAACGGTTAGTCCTGATCCCAAAATCTACGGACGGTGGGAAACCGTTATCCCGGAGAAGGGCGGAGCTGCAATTGAGCGCGTCCTCGGCATGCAGACTGTTCATGCCGTCTTGCTGCCCTCAGGCAAGGTGCTCCTGGCCAGCGGCAGCAGTTGGCGCAATCTTGCTCCAATACAGTTTTATCCCGTATACCCCAATCCGCAACCCGGTAAAGGGGTATTCAACAGGGACGAAGATCCCTTTGCCAACAGCAAATTGAATACCTACTACGAGTTAGTCAACAACGTTGGCATTTACGATCCAGACGGGAATACGTTTTACCGCATCCCTCATCCCGTGCCCGTGCCGGACCCGTCTGATCCCGGGCACTTCGCGCCTAGTGACCTGTTTTGCACCGGTCACATGCATCTTCCTGATGGCAACGTCTTGTTTACTGGCGGAACACAGTATTACTACCCGTATCGTACCGGGAATCGCTCCACTTACATCTTCGATTGGAAAAAGGAACTGACCATCAACTGGCAGAACTTTGATTGGCGTAAAATCCCGACTTCTGCTACTGACCCCTGGATCTTTTCCGGTTTTATGCCTCGCGGCCGCTGGTATCCAACGTTGGTGCCCCTTCTGGACGGACGTTTCGCAGTTTTTGGCGGTTTTGTTGGGTTCGATAAGGGTTATCCGCCCATGTACATGTTTGAAATGAACTCAACGGTCGATTTCTTCGACCCGCAAGCCTTTAACCGCAGCAACCCGCAAACAGCATGGAAATCTGTAAGCGTCAAGACTCTGCCTAACAGCCCTTACTCCACTCTCATCAATCCCAATTTCAAGCCTACCCCCGGCACTGAAGACAACTGTCCGGCGAATTGCCGGCAGGACAACAAGTTCGATGCTTTCAAGCTGTATCCAGAGAACTATCTAATGCCCGATGGCCGCATATATCTTACTCGCGAAGGTGATTGGGTCAGTGCGCGCACATGTGACACCGCCTATATGCGAAAAACAAAGAATACATATTGGGTAACCATTGGCGGCAGCCGGCAGAATCCCACAATATCCTTCTCCCGCGGACCAGACCGGCCTGAGGAAATCAGCTCTTATGGGACTACATTCCTGGATCCGAATAACGGAAGTATCCGCCTGTTGGGAGGCCAGCCGACCTCGCCGGGCACCTACCTGCCAATGAACGTGCTGGCAACTTGCAATCAAGTCCCAGGGGGTCCCACCCACTTTGCCGGGGGCCAGGGAAGCAGAAAATTGGAGACGTTCACGGCTTCCACTACAGGGCCTCAGGGAGGCCATTGGAATCTTGAAAATAACTTCTTGGGCACTACTCCACAGGACGATCGCACCATGCAATACGCAATCGTATTGCCTACACGCCAGGTCCTGGTTATAAATGGCGGGAATTACGACTTCTATGGGCCTGTCCACTATCCCATCCTCCTCACTCCCATATATTCAGGAGGTAAATTCACCGGCTATCACCAAACGCGGATGAGTGAAGGCGTGGAACCCAGGCTATATCACAACAACGCAATTCTGCTTCCCGATGGTCGAGTCTGGATTTCCGGAGGGAATTCAACCCGTGCCACAGTTCGTCTCTCCCAAAACGCAAATGTGCAAGATGCACCGGCAGGACAGCCATTGCCCGACCTGAGCTTGGTTGATCTTGACATGTATTTTTTTGGTGACGGGCCCATGGCTAAAGGTGAAAAAGGAATGCTCACGACACCCACCGAAGACTGGGTGGCGGAGATCTACAGCCCACCCTATCTCTTTATTGATGGCAACCGTCGGGCAGAAATTGCTGCGCTCGCTCCGACTCAATCGGTGCGATATCAATATCAAAAGAATATCGGTGGCAAAACGTACTATCTAATCCACAGTGGGGACCGCTTCGACGTGAAGCTCAACAGCTTGCCTGCGGGTTGCAGCAACGGTTCTTTGGTCCTGATTAAATTACCCTCCGCAACCCACGGCTGGCAAAATGGCCAACATTTTTTCAATTTGCCGTTTCGCATGAAGGCTCCGGATGTACTTGAGTTCATCACGCCCGATGCCAAATCGGCAAACCTGCCCCCAGCTTTCTATATGATGTTTTATGTGGATTGCCACGGCAAGCCATCGAAAGCCCGTATGGTGCGCTTCGACAACACTGCAACGGAACCGTAGCACTTTCGGACACACGCTGATTGACTACAATAAGGCGATATGGAGTGTCTCTGTCTGGATGCTGAAACGCATTTTTGTGGGTTCGAGAAAAAGTCAGTCGGCGTCGATGATTGGTACGGGGAAGTGGCGCTGTGGACGTGCAGGCAATGCGGCCGGATCTGGCTGCACTACTTCATCGAATACGAATACCTTACAGCCTCAGGACGAATGTTTACCGGCGTCAACCCGTCCAGAACAGCTGCCCGCGTGAAGGCAAAAAATGCCACCGACACATTTGAGTCCATGGATTGGTATTTTCGCGGTGGCAGCGCTTTTGGCGGCAAATTGATCAAAACCACGGGCCCTCTCAAGCCATGGCTCACGCCCTTCCCCGGGAAATAATCAGCTATATTCGTTCCCAAACCCCACAAACGTCGGCTCCGGCTCCAGCCTCACACCCCAGACTTCAAAGACTCTCTGTTCGATCTCATCCTTTAAAGCCACAATCTCTTTCGCCGTCGCGCCGCCGCGATTCACAATCGCCAGCGAGTGCTTGCGTGAAATTCCCACTTGCCCGCGTGTGTATCCTTTGGGGAAGCCAGACTGCTCCACCAGCCACGCCGCTGCAAGCTTTACCTTGCCCGTCGCCTCGTAACGCGGCAACGTTTTACCCGGAACAAGCTTGTCCGCTAGGGCCTCTATTCGCTTGGCCTCAGCCTCACTCACAAGCGGGTTCTTAAAGAACGATCCGGCGCTGCGGCAGTCCTCGTCACCCGGTACAATCAGCATGGCCTTGCTCTGGCGGATGGAACGGACAGCGTCGCGCACCTGCTGTAAGGTTGGTTTGCCGGAATCAGGTTGTGCCGCAAAAAACTTCTTCACATCGGCATATTCCACTTTTGGCTCACCATTGCGGCGGAGAAGATAATCCACCTCCAGCACGATATATTTGTCACGCATAGCGCCGTTGAATTTGCTGGTGCGGTAGGCAAAGCCGCAGTCGGCGTTGCTCATCTCCAGAACGTTGCCGCTGGCAATCTCCAAAACGCGCACGCGCGTGATGGTCTCTGAAACTTCCTGCCCGTAAGCGCCTACGTTCTGCACCGGCGTTCCGCCCACCGTGCCGGGAATGCCGCTCAGGCATTCAATGCCGGCACAGCCTTTACTCACCGCCAGGGCGACAAGATCGTCCCAGTTTTCTCCTGCGCCACCGCAGAAGAGCATCTTCTCGCGGTCGCCCTCAAACTCCACGCCGCGCAATGAAACCTTTAATACCAGGCCGGGCCAGCCTTCGTCGGCGACGACCAGGTTGCTGCCGCCGCCCAGCACAAAGAGCGGAAGACGCCTTGCCATGGCCAAGGCCACGGCTTCCATCACTTCATGTTCAGAGTGGGCCTCAATCAAATAGCGGGCGGGACCACCTACCTGAAAGGTGGTCAGCGGAGCGAGGGCAATGTTTTCCTGAATCTCCAAGGGGCTTTGGAACAGGGTAAAGCAAGAATCCAGAATAGGGAATTGCTTTTTTGGCAACCGGCAATTAGCGATTGGTAGATGACTTTGTACTTCAGGTCCAAGTGTTATCGTATCCAAAACGGGACCACCCCTGATGGCGTCTTACAGAAACCGAAGCAGCGCTTGAGCAGTTCTTGGTAAAATAAGAGTCAGATCTGAAAAGAGAGGGGAGAGTCGAATGTATCCAGAAGGAATGGTGGCGCCCATGCGCCAGGAGCTTACCGGCGCAGGCATTGAAGAAGCACGGACAGCAGCCGACGTGGAAAACGCAATCCAGCAAAAGGGCACGCTGATGGTGGTTGTAAACTCCATCTGCGGATGCGCCGCCGGACGCATGCGTCCCGGTGTGCGCGCAGCTGTGCAGAGCAGTGTACGGCCTGACCGCATGATTACTGTTTTTGCCGGCCAGGACCGCGAAGCTACCGAAGCTGCCCGCCAGCATTTCACCGGCTATCCGCCGTCCTCGCCTTCCATTGCCTTGTTGCAGGATGGCAAGCTGGTTTACATGATGCAGCGCAGCGATATCGAAACCAGCGATCCCATGACCATTGCGTCAAGGCTGAAGCAGGCATTTGAGAAGCACTGCGTGAAGGCAAGCATTTAGCTTAATTCTGTCGCTTCGCTCCAAACCGCCCGGTGGACATCCTTGCACCCGGCGGTTTTCTGCGTCTGAGGTACGCGGTTCGGCGCGCAAGCCGGCCTCACCGCGCTTGAATGCAAATAATGCAAAAACCAAGCGCGATTTCTGTTGCCCGTCGCGGCGAGGGGACGAGATGGCGCAACCGGAACTTACTTCAGTTCCGTAATAATGGCGCGCTCTTTCCCCTTTACCAGCGTTTCCGTGTGTGTGCGATTGCCGGCGTTAAACTTGACCGTGTCCGCAGTGTAATGATTTACCGTGGACTTCCCATCCGGAGTGGTTGAACTCAGGTCGCCATCTTCAAGGAACCAGACCACTACGTCTTTATCGTGGAAGTGCATTGGAGTAGCTACGCCCGGCTTCCATGTGTAGTCCCACACAATGACGCGCGCATTCTCCAGCAGCTTTTTCGATCCTGGACGCGGAAACCCCAGCGGATAGCCGCTCTTATTTTCAATCGGCGGCACTGGATGTTCCTTCAGATCGATGACGAGCGAATGCCCGGAAATCTTTGGTGTCTTTCCTTTAGGCACAAACTCTGCTTTGCCGGCAAAAGAAATCACCACAGCATCCAGCGGTTGCGCAGCCACAGGTGCTGTGACCTCCCAAACGGAAACGCGATCATTGTCAATTGTCGGCGTTCCTTGTGTAGAGGCCTGGAGAAGCATCGCGCCCAACAACAGGATACGGATCATGGAACCGCCTTTCTGCGAAAGCAAAAGTGAGGTAAGCGATCCTTGAATTTCTCAGGAACCGGCCAGCTCCCCGCAACGAACCGCGCCATAATAAGCCTGGGCCGTAAAGGATGCAAACACTTGATCCAGGACTGCGGCCCTTTTTGACGAAATCTGGTTGTGTTTGAGGAAAATGCCTTTCGGCTATTTCGCTTCCAGCGCGTCTCCGGTTTTATGTTCAGTTATCTGAAAGCGCAGAAATTGGTGGACCGCTTCGATAGCCTCATGGTTCGCGCTGCTGATAGTGACGCACCCGCCATTGGCGATGTTTTCATACCGGTAATGAATCTGATCTTTCAGGTTGATCATGACGGGTACTCCGGGAGGAGTCTGGTCATGGACAAAGCCGGGAATGTTGAAGTCGCCGGATTTAAAAGCTGCGCGAATGTGCCCCAGATGCATACGGATATGCCCTACGCTGGCCTTGTCATCGCTCGAGTTTGCCGTGACCTGAATGGCACCGCCATCTTTCTTCAATAGAAAGTGGTGTGTGGCTTTATCCTGGGCAAAGCCCATGCCCTGGTTGCCGCGCTGCTCCATATCATGGTGCGCGTGGTCGTTTGTGGCTGGGGTCTGCGCTGACGCTGTGAGGGCGATAGTTGCAAGAATGACAAGGATTCTCCTCATATGACAATATGACGGGTCTGCCTACGCAAACGTTAGCGCAAAGCCGTCTGTCTGCAGCCAGCACAGCGCAAGGCACGAAAAATACGGCGCAGAGATCCGCAGTTTTTGCGGTCTCTGCGCCAGTTAAAAGCTTCAGCCGGTAATAGCTATCCAGTTCTAGTGGCCGTCCTGATCTCCTCCGCAGGATCCTCCGTCGCCATCCCTGCCTGAGCGGGGGATCGCGCCATCTGCAAACAGGCTTGAGAGATCGTTCGCATGGATTGCATCACCCAGGAAGAACGGCTTCGTCGCGTGAAAGATTTCCTGGATGGTGCGGAGGTCGGACGAGTGAGTGAGGAACACGTCGCTGGCAAAAGGAACGCCGCCCTCATTGGGATGAGCTTCGGGTGAAATGACGATCTCAGGAACCGTGTGGGTCAGATCATCCGGATTATCGCCGGAGACACCGTCCTGCTCGGATTCGTCGCACCAAATGATGATCGCGCCATGGTCCTTGTAAGCCTTTGAAGCCATAATCACGGGAATCACCTGCTGCAGGAAGCTGTCGCCCTGCAGGATATTTGCGGCATCCCCGGTCACACCCTTGAAGCCGCCTGTCAACGCGGTGTGCTGATCGTTGAACTGGTTCGGCGTGATCCAGTTGTATCGCGCCACCGTATTGTTAGCCAGATCGGTGAACAACTGCTGTAGTGGTGCATACTGCAGGCGCAGTGGATTGTTCGTAGTGGTATCGTTGCCGCCGTTGCTGTCAGTAAAAAAGGCCATGGGATTGTGCTTTACGGCGTAATTAAACTGCTTGGAGCCGTTGAACTGGTTGGTGCCGGCAACAAAGATTCCGGAGAAGCTCTTAATCGGAGACGTCCATTGGTTCTGGGGCAGAACAATGTTGTCAAAGGAACTACCGTCTGGGACCAGGTCGATGTCTTCCTGATACGACTTCCAGCTAACTCCGCAATTGGTCAGTAAGCGCACAAGATGCAGTTGATTGTCCTGGTTTTGGATGGCCCCGGTGCCAGACTGCGGAGAGAAGGGATCGGAGTCATTGAACACGCCAAAGTTGGTCCCGCCTTCCGCCCAGATGTAGTTGGGCTCGGATGGATGAATGTGCGGGTTGCTCCCGCCCGCTGTAGCCAGAACGTTGCGGTAGTTCGAGGCAAAGGCCACCTGCTCGCTGATATTTACCTGGCGGCCGTTAATGACGGCAGTCGCGGTCCCGTTCACCAGGTTGTTGATGAAGGGAGCGTTGGGATTTTGAAAAATTTGCTGAATCGGGCCGGAAAACTGGTTGGCTGGCTGCGTCCAGTTGTGGTTCTCCATCGCGATCACGAAAACCGTCTTGATTTCACCCTTGTTTTCGTCCGCGCGTGCGTTCAAGCTGCACAATGTGGCCAATAGAGCAAAAGCGGTGCCAAACATGCCGAGACGTCTGAGGTGCGACATTGATATCTCCAGGTTTTAAGATTGGTGGTGAACGCTGTGGTTCGCTAAGATTCGCTTGCAGATGATCTTGACAGCCATTTGCGTCCCCGCTAATACGGATAGCAGGTATGTCCGCGGGAAAGATGAACGGAAGATTACTTTTTGATGAATGAACCTTTACATAAGAGCAAAGTAGCTCACCACATACAACTGAGCCGATTAGCAGATGATTTCTGTGGAGGTCCAATGCGTTTTATAGTTTCTTTTATCTGTGGCGCAGCTATTCTGGCGTGTGGATGTGCAACTCATCGCGCTGCAACGCCTCAATTCTCGGCTCCTGTTGTTGTGTCCGACTCCGTACGAGAGGCTGTACCGGGAGACTATCTGCGTGTCAGCTTTCTTCCGCCCAACGTTGCAGTTACCACGCTTTCCCGTCCGGGATCTCTGCGCGCTTTTGCGACAGCCACGGTGCTTTATTCGCCGCCGCTTAAGTTGGCAGACATGCCTAATTACTCCGGGCTGGCGAACGATGACACAAAAGTGCTGGTGGCCATGCGCTGCCGCCCAACCGATTCGGGAAAAGTGGATGCGGTGCTTGCGACGTGGCCCAATGTGTTCCAGGCCATTCAGCGCGATGTTCCGCTGAGTCCGGGCGCTTGTGATGCGCAGCCGACAGATACCGCCACGCAGATGGCGTGCTTTGCCAGGGCTTTCACCGATCCTCCGGCAACGAAAGTTCCTTTGGCTCTGGCACAAACCTTTAATTATGCGGGAACGCTCTTTGATGCCAACCATACCGCGCTTGCTGCTTGGTTGAAGAACAACTATGGGATATATCCCGCCTTTAGCGGAACCGGCTACTCAGTCAAAGATTCTTACTCGCTTGATAGCCAGCCAATGACGACGCAGCAGATGCTGGTGAAGTCAGTCTCGTCAGAGTACATCCTGAAGAACGTAACGCTGGCTGAGGCGGGCTGCCGCTGCATCTCCGTTGCGCCCTATCCCGGTAGAGCGAATGATCCTCTCGATCCTAACTTCATTGCGCGGGCCGGAGGCGATGGATCATGCAAGGCGGTGGACCGGCTGCCGCCGGGCCATGCACACTGAAATTCGGCAGCTATTCAATCTAATAGATCTCGACCGATTAGCTTTATTTCTCTGACTTCTTCTCGGGAATACTGATGTCAATGGTCTTGACCTCCCCAAAGGTCGCCAGAGCGCGATCAAAATCCGCGGATTTGCCCACCACCAGGACCGCCATCTTGTCCGGATGGATATATTTCCGCGCCACGCGGTCCACATCATCAGGGGTGACCTTTTCAATGCCGGCGCGATAGCGTTCCAGAAAGTCCGGCGGATAGCCATAGAACTCGTAGCGCATGCGCTCAGACAGAACTTTTTCTTTGGAGTCAAATTCAAAGATAAAAGAGTTCAGCAGCGCATCTTTGGCTTTCTTCAATTCGTCCGGCTGCACGTGCCCGGTGATCAACCTCGTCATTTCGTTGCGCATCGCCTCAATGCCGGCGGCTGTGCTTCCACTCTTGGTGCCCATACTCAGGTTAGTGATGCCAGGATGATCATAGGACGCACCCACGCCGCCGCCCACCGAGTAAGCCAGCCCCAGTTTGGTTCGAATATCGCTGAACAAGCGGGAAGAGAAGCCACCGCCAAAAAGCTGGTTCATGACCTCAACCGCATAATAGTCAGGATTGCGGCGCTCTATGCCGAGATCAACCATGTCTATGGCGCTTTGGTTCACATCGCTTTTTTCGATGAAATAGATTCCCGGCTTGGGTTCATGAAAATTGATCTGCGGAGCAGTGGCGGCCGCTCCGCGGGGCATGGAACCAAAAGCCTGGTGAAGGCGTTGTTCCATGGCGGCGGAATCAAAATCGCCCGTTATGCCCACAATCATATTGTTAGGAGCCAGTGTGCGCTGGTGCCACTGGAGCAGATCGTCACGCGTGACCGCTGCAATGGTCGAATACTCAGCGATACGAGCGTATGGGTTTCCCGGTCCATAAGCCAGCCGGATTGATTCACGTCCGGCAATCTCATCCAGATCGTCATTGCGGCGTGAGATCAGGCTATCGAACTGTGCTTTGGTGAGATCTATTTTGTCCTGGCGAAACTCCGGGTTCTCCAGCAAGTCCAGCACCACGGGAAAAATCTGATCAAAGTTTTCTTTGAGTGATGACCATGAAAGAAAAGTGGAGTCGGCGTCTTCAGAGGCTTCCACGCGCGCGGCGTGAGCTTCAAGAAAATCATCAAGCTCGTCGCCGGTCTTAGTTTTGGTTCCGCCGGTGCGCCAGGTGTCTGCGTAGATGGCTACCAGGCCTGCTTTGTCTGCAGGTTCGTCACGCGAGCCACCACGGATGCGAATGGTGCCATCAATCAAAGGTAACTCGTGGTCTTCCTGGAGAAAAATCACCATTCCGTTTGGCAACTCTACGCGGCGAGGCTCTTGCGGCGTGAATGCGGGCAATCGAGGAATTGGCACGCTTTTCCACGAAGATGGCAACTTGCCCGATGACTGGGCTTTTTGCTCGCTGGGTGTTTTGGCCGTGGTTTGATGGGCGGACTGAGCAGACATCAGCAGCGTGAGCGCCAATATGGTGAAAGCAGTGAAAAGGGATTTCATCCGGTTCATTGCTGCTCTCCTTTGTTTGGCGCCGGCGCTGGCGGCTTGGCCATTTCTGTATCAATCGCGCCTACGGTGCGGTTGGTTTCACTGAAAGTCTTGTTGGCCACGCGGCGGATATCGGCCTTGGTGACTTTATCTATCTTATCGATCTGACGGAAGAGCTCGCGCCAGTCGCCATAGATGGCCTGATATTCACCCAGTTGCAGGGCCAGCCCCTGGTTATTGCCAAGCCCGCGGATAAGATCAGCTTTGGCGCGTGTTTTGATTGATTCCAACTCTTCATCGCTTACGTCCTGCGTCTTGAGCCGCTCAATCTCATCGTGGATCGGCTTGGCCATCTCTTCCGCAGTGTGGCCCTGGTTGGGCACGGCAAAGAAATAAAAGAGAGTGGGATATTTGCCACCAGGAAAACTGCCGCCCTGGGCTGTCAGCGCAATACGCTTGTCCCGCACCAGGGAACGATAGAGTCGCGACGTGCGGCCCTTGGAGAGCAGATCAGACATGACGTCATACACAGCATCGTCAGGATCGCGGACATCAGGACGGTGATAGCCCTCAATATAGAGTGGCTGGCTGGGGTCATGAATCACAATCGTGCGCAGCGCGTCTTGCGGAGGCTCTTTTGTGCGCAGCGGCTCAGGCGCAGGGCGAGCAGGAAGGCGGCCAAAATATTTTTCCATGATAGGCATTGCGGTTGCTGCCTTTAGATCGCCTACAACGGTGACCACAATGTTTGCCGGCACATAATACTTATGGAAGAAATTCATGGCGTCAGTGGCGGAAAACGAGCGCAGATCAGAGGGCCAGCCCAGGGTTGGCCAGCCGTAAGGATGGGCCTGATAGGCAGCGGCGAGGAATTGCTCAATCAATCGCCCCTGCGGAGAGCTTTCAACGCTCATGCGTCGCTCTTCATAGACCACGTCGCGCTCTTTGTAAAACTCACGCATTACCGGCTGAAGAAAACGCTCTGATTCCAGATAGGCCCACAATTCCAACCGGTTTTCGGGAAACGAATAGTAGTAAATGGTCTCGTCGCGCTCCGTGTTGGCGTTCATGTCCACTCCGCCTTCACTCTCCACAATTTCACCGAATTGGTTGGGAATCACATACTCTTCAGCCTTGGCCGTTGCATCCTGCCATGCCTTTTCCAGTTCTGCCACTTTTTTGACATCGCGGCCAAATTCCTTTTCATTCTCATGCTGATAAGCGGCATAAGCCTGCTCCACTTTTTCCAGAGCTACTTTTTCCGCCGGCCAATTCCTGGTGCCGATCTCATGCGTGCCCTTGAATGCCATGTGCTCAAACATGTGCGCCAGTCCCGTAATGCCGGGGACTTCCTGGGCAGAGCCGGCATCAACCCGCGTGTAAAAAGAAAAGACCGGAGCTTCCGGGCGCTCCATGATGATTACGGTCAAGCCGCTGGCCAGCTTTTTGACGGTGATCCGCTTTTCAAAAGATGCAATGTCCTGGGCGCAAAGCGCCGTGGTCGCAAGCAGGAAGAAAAAAATAAAGGCAGCAAGCGTACGCGAAAGAGATGTTTTCATAGTCGTTCATGTTCCCCACGTAAGGGTAAAGGTTGCAGTGCATGTTTTTCAAATGTGGGATGAAATGAAAATCTAAATTCACTCGCGTTCGTCAAGATTTATATGGATGGTGTTACCGGCTGATTCCTCTATAAAATAACGCAATGACATGGCCCATTGTCCTGGTTGCGATAGCCCTCAGTCTGCAACAGCCTCTGCACATCCATATTGGAGAGTTTGCTTTTTTCGGAACAGATGGCGTCAACGTGCAGAAACTCCAATCGGCACTCCCCGTCACAGGAGAGGAGATAACCACCTCAGATCAGTAATTAGACTTTCGTGAGCGCATCGACCATGCTGTAAACAGTGCGCTTGGTCACAAGTCCACAGATGTGGCAACGGTCTGTTGTAACAACCGAGGTGAAGAGATCGTCTACATCGGTCTTGGAGGGCGCAACACAGTAACTATCCCATTTGTACCTGCGCCGAAAGGCCGGACTTGCCTTTCTGAGGATGCCATTGCGTCTCTATGAAGATGCACTGGAGGCGTCTGCCGAAGCAGTCCGGAAGGGAAAAGGTGGTGAAGATAATTCCCAAGGATATGCTTTATCCGATGATAGTGCCGCACGAGACAAGGAATTGGCTGCGCGCAAATATGCCTTAGCGCATCAGCAAAGTGTAGAGCAGGTCCTTCAGTCCTGTGCAAGACCTGAAGATCGCCAGGTAGCGGCTTGGCTCGTCGGATATGAATCGCAGTCGAGAAAGCAGATTGCTCTACTGGAGAGAGCCAGCCGCGATGAAGACGATACAGTTCGCAACAATGCTGTCAGAGCGTTGGGCGTCCTGGCAAGATCAAACTCAAAAATAGCTTCAGAAATTCCCCCGAACAGTTTTATTGAGATGCTTAATTCCGGCACGTGGACTGACCGGAATAAGGCAGGGGGACTCTTAATGGAACTCAGCAAGAACCGAAATCCAAAGCTGCTTCAACAACTGAAGTCAACCGCACTCCCTTCATTGGTTGAGATGGCCAAATGGGATCCAGACCATGCCTATGCGTACAGAGTATTGCTTGGCCGGATTGCAGGATTTAGATGAGGCTCGAATTTTTCAATTGATTAATAGCGGAAAAGTTGGCGAGATTTTTACAGCGGTTGGAGCAGCGCCGTAAAACAGCCTTTGCTGAGCCGAGAGCATTGCGATGATCGTGCAAGTTCATGGAGGAAAAGAGATAGCCACAAGCACAGCCGCGCAAGAATCCTGCCCCCAGAGTTCTTTGCAAATAAATCCAAAAATTGACATTGCCTGTGGCTGAAGACCGGGTTATAAGAAGTCCAATAGCTTTAAAGAACCGCCAGGTATAACTCAATGTCGAATCACCAGGCACTGCTGGAAGACTTCAGCACATACGCCCGAAGTGCGCCTAATGCCGCGTCGCTGATGACGTATATATCGCAACGGCTGCATGAGCAACTTGCGCGCTACAACTGGGTTGGTTTTTATCTGGTTGATCCAGACGATCCGGGGGTATTGGTGGTTGGGCCTTATGTGGGGAGCTTTTCTCCGAACCAGCGCATCCCCATCAACAAAGGATTGTGCGGAGCAGCCGCTACCACCCGGCAAACCGTGGTGGTGAATGATGTGGCCAGCGATCCCCGCTATCTTTCCGGATCGGAAATTGTAAAAGCAAACCTGGTGGCGCCCATTTTTGCGGGAAAAGAACTGGTGGCGGAGCTGGATATTGAGAGCTATTTTACCAACACGTTCACTCGGGCAGAACAGACTTTTGCTGAGAGCATCGCGGTGATTGTGGGCAAGTTCATGGAGAAAAAGAAATAGCGCAACAGCTTGATCCGAGTAGCTCTTGTCCGAAATTCTTTGCCAAGCGAACCCAAATTGACATTGCCTATGGCTTAAGAACCGGGTTATAACAACTGCAACGTTCAGCCCCGGTATAAGAAGATGGTAAAGCACACGGATTTGCTCAAAGAGTTTGGGTATTTCTCTGAGTCTGCGCGCACGGTGGATGCGCTGATGGACCAGATTGTCCAGCGCCTGCACGCCACCATGACCCGCTACAACTGGGTAGGCTTCTACCTGTTCGATAAAACCACGCGCGACGCACTGGTGCTTGGACCGCACGTAGGCAGCTTTGAGCCACATGAGCGCGTGACCCTGGACAAAGGCCTGTGTGGAGCGGCCGCCAGCACCGGAAAAACAATTGTAGTCAACAATGTGGCCACCGATCCCCGATATCTTGCCGGCTCAGAACTGGTGAAATCTGAAATTGTTGTGCCCATCTTTGCCAAAAAGCAGTTTTACGGCGAAATTGACATCAACAGCTATTTCGTCAATACATTTACACCAGTGGACCAGCAATTTGTGGAAGCCTGCGCGGCGCTGGTAGGCAGCTATCTGGAAAAGCGTTCCTGACGGACAAAATCGCGCTTGTGCGACACTTCATTCCCGCCTGAAATCTGGTGTGGCAGGGCGATGCTATGATGTCCCGTCTATGAAACGCTTTACACTCGCCTTCTTCATCCTGATTTTTGCGGCTATCTCTTTCGCGCAAAAGCCCGGTTTTACCCTTGAACAAGTCATGAGCTCGCCCTTCCCAACGGCGCTGACATCGGCGGCCAAGACAAACCGCATTGCCTGGGTGTTTGACAGCAAAGGTGCGCGCAATGTCTGGATCGCGGATGCGCCGGATTTTGCTGGCCGCCAGATAACGCATTACCAGGGCGATGATGGCCAGGACATTTTTGCCGTAAAGCTTACACCAGACGGCAAGACCGTGCTCTATGCGCGGGGATCAGAGGTGAGCAGCGAAGGTTATGTGGCCAACCCAATCAGCGAAATCAAAGACCCCAGGCAGCAGGTATGGGCCGTGGATGTGGAGGCCGGAACCACGCGGCTGGTTGGCGATATGGGATGCAGCGAAGAGGATTGCGAGGACATACAGATATCGCCGGATGGACGATGGGCGGTTTGGGTGGGAGCGAAACATCATTTGTGGATTGCCGAGGTGAGCGGCAGCAAAGCGGCGCACCAGTTGACTGAGCTGCGCGGAGAAGAAGCCGAGCCGCAATGGTCGCCGGACGGAAAGCAGCTTGCGTTTACCTCAGACCGCAAGACGCACAGCTTTGTCGCCGTTCTGGATCTGCAGGACGGGGTGGCGCAGCGAGTGCGTTACGTTGCTCCCAGTGTCGACCGGGACTTTGCGCCGCGTTGGTCGCCCGATGGCAAGCAGCTTGTATTTTTACGCACTGCTGGGGCGGAGAACCATCTGCCGCTGATTCCAGAGCGTCCGAAACCATGGGCAATATGGCTGGCCGATGTGGAGGCAGCACAAACTGCCGCTGGGCGAGAAGGTGGCGCCGGTCCTCCACTTGAGGCGCACGAGCTATGGCACAGCGGCAAGAAGATGAATGATTCACTGCCGCCGTTTGCCACGGAGTCACTGAAGTTTGCTGCGGACGGCAAAATTATTTTTTGCTCGGAGCAGGATGGAAGAAACCATCTCTACATGGTTCCGGCAAAGGGCGGGCAGACAGTGCTGCTGACGGCCAGCGATTTTGACGTGGAGGATGTAGAGCTGACGCCAGATAAGACCGCCATTTTGTACACGTCAAACCAGAATGATGAGGACCGGCGGCATATCTTCAAGATTCCACTGGGGGCCTCGGAAATCGTAAACGGCAAAGCCATTGGCGTGAATGTGCCGCTCACGCGCGGCGCAACCATTGAATGGCATCCGCTGATGCTGGCGGATGGCAAGACGATTGTTTGTCTGGGATCGAGCGCTACGACGCCGGCAATGCCGTATCGCCTGACCGAAAAAAGCCGGGAGATGATTGCGCCCGACGCGCTGCCCAAAGATTTTCCTTCGGCTGAGTTGGTTGAACCGCAACGGGTAACTTTCCACAGTGAAGATGGGCTGGTGATTGCCGGGCAATTGTTTCTCCCTCCCAACCGAGCGAAGGCGGAATTGACACGTTATTACCACGGTGTTTCTGAATATCCGGATAACCCGGCGCTGATTTTCGTTCATGGCGGCCCGCCGCGGCAGATGCTGCTCGGCTTCCACTACATGTACTACTACCACAACGCTTATGCGGAAAATCAGTACCTGGCGAGCCTGGGCTATGTGGTGCTCTCAGTGAATTATCGGCTGAGCATTATGTATGGACGGGCATTTCGTGATCCAGCAAACGCGGGCTGGCGCGGATCGTCAGAATATAAAGATGTGGTGGCGGGCGCGAGATTTCTGCAAAGCTTGCCCTATGTCGATCACAAACGCATCGGCATCTGGGGCGGATCATACGGTGGCTTGCTCACGGCGCTGGCGCTGGCGCGGAACTCAGATATTTTTGCTGCGGGCGTCGATTTCCACGGCGTGCATGACTGGTCAATGTTTCTTTCGCGCTGGGAGAACGGTGCGGAACAAGCGCCGGACTTGAAAGAGGCGCAGAAGCTGGCCTTTGATTCGTCGCCGGTGGCGTCTGTTGCGACCTGGAAATCGCCGGTGCTGCTGATTCACGGCGACGATGACCGCAATGTCCCTTTTGGGCAGACCGTGGACCTGGTGCAGCGCCTGCGGCAGCAACATGTGCCGTTTGAACAGCTCATTTTCCCTGATGAGATCCATGATCTGCTGTTGTGGAAGAGCTGGGTGAATGGGTATAAGGCAGGAGCGGAGTTTTTTAACAGGAAGATGGGTGCGCAGTAAAGTAAATGGAGAGGAAAAGCAGTTTGCCGGGCCTCGGGGTGAAGTTGATTGCGCTGTTGCTGATGCTGGGCGGAATCTTTGGCGCCATTTGGGGGCTATATCAAGAAGCGCAAATCTTGAGCAGCATAGGCAGTAGTGCTGCTGCATGGTCTGGACTTTTTGTTGTGCTTTTTGGTTGGAGTGCCTGGGTAGGCTTTGAACTGTGGCACGGTAAGGTACGAGCATTTAAATTGGCAAAAATAATTTTTGCCGCGCAAATCCCCATTTTTAGTGTGAACGGCTTTGCTTTTGATGGCTTTTTTACTGGATTGCGCGTCTATTTTGCCATCAGCGAACAACCTCCGAATTTGCGCTGGGGCTTCAATCTGGCATCTGGCATTCACTTTATAGCTGGGCCCCAGATTGACTATTGGCTCTTCGGGGTCAATCTGCTCGCGGTGGTTGCTCTGTTCCATCTGATGCGCGCAAGCTCTGACAAGCAGCCGGTGAAGGACAGTTTGGATTGATCTAATCCGTCAAGCAGTTTCGCAGACCTGTTGCAGTTTTATGTTCGAGGTTCGCCGCGCAGATAGGTTGCCATGTCTTTGTGGTCAGGATGGATGCAAAAGTCGCCGTACAGGAGCAGACGGAGAATCGGCGTGGGCCGCAGATGCCAACTGGCCCAGCTGAGCGGGGAATCGCCGTTCATGTCTTGGGCGTCGCGGGCTGCGCCGGCATCGAGCAAAAGCTGGATCGTTTCTTCATCGCAGAAAGCGGCAGCGCGATGAAGCGGCGTCTCGCCACGAGTGCGCACATCGCGCATGAAGGCTCCGGTCTCAACTGAGTGTTTTGTCGCAGCGTTTGGGTTGGCTCCATGCGCCAGCAGCACTTTTATCACCAGCGCGGCTTGTGACCAGGGCTTACAAACCGCCGAGTGCAGTGGGGTCTCTCCGGTGTCAGGTGCGGGACGGTTTGCATCCGCACCGTTTTCCAGCAGGAATTTGCAGAGCCGCCAGTGGCCATGAAAGCAAGCAGCATTCAGGCCAAGATCGGTGCCCAGAGATTGCAGCGACTCTCCTTTGTTAAGTAGAAACTTAATGGCGCTGACATCGCCGTAATAGGCGCACCATTTGAGCAGCGAGACGCCATTCTCATCGGTAGAATTTGCGGGATGTCCGGCAGCGAGGTAATCGAAGACGAGATCGGTGCGGCCGTCGGCAATTTCGTGGAGCAGGGACATCAGGAAGAAGGATACAAGAAAATCTCACCAACGATTAACACGGATGCAAACGGATAAGGGGATTGTCCGAAGTGCCAAGATTGCCAGTGCCGAGATTGCCAAAGATCGCCAAAATTGGAAGAACTCCATGCCACTGATTAACAGAGATAAATGCTGATCTGGAGAACAAGCCGGTGAAGAGACGGTGAACGGAATCTTACTGAGACTAAAAATCCACTTGCGCGCAAGCCATTGTATTTATTGGACAAAATGGACTTCCAACATCCCAGAAAAGATAAGATTCTTGAATTACCTTGGTAATAAGTGGACAGTGTTCTGATGGACATTATGCAAAGCACTTCAGGGTATGATGCCTGTGTTCCTCCTCCCCGGACTTGCATAGGGTGTGTCAACGATGCAGGAAAACCCAGAGACTACCGCCAACACTGCTACAGCTACGGCTACGCCTACGGCCCCACGGACCGATCGTCTTGAACTGGTGAAGGAGCTTCCGCGAGGGAGCGTAGGGACAGTTCATCAGGCCAGAAATCCGCAACAAAACAAGAATGTTGTGCTGCGTAAGTTTGAGGTGCCGGAATGGCTGGATGATGCCGGCGACCTGATCAAGAAGATCCTGGCAGAGGCCAAGGCCGCGACTGCGCTGGACCATCCGAACATCGCGAAGCTGCATACCTGCGGCTACAAAGATTTTACTGTTTTCATGACGGCTGAGTTTGTTGAAGGGCAGACGCTCAGAGAGCTTATGCAAAAACGCCAGCCGGAGATGGCTGAGGTGTTGCAATTTGCCAAACAGTTATCTGCTGCGCTTGATGCTGCGCACGCAAAAGGCGTGTTCCACAATTTTCTGAACCCCTGCAACATTAAAGTGCTGCCAGACGGTACGCTGAAAATCCTGGATTTTGGTTTGCTGCGCGACAAGAACCTGCTGTCACAGACGCCGGCGAAGAAGCTGGAGAACGAACCGTATCTTTCACCGGAGCAGGTGAAGAACAAGCCCACAGATCGCGCTGCCAACCTCTTTAGCCTGGGAACCATTTTGTATGAGCTGTACACGGCCCGCAGTCCATTTCACGGCAAGCATCTGGGTGAGATAGACCGCGCCATCACCGATATCGACCCGCATCCGCTGGGGCTGGCGCATCCGCGAGTGCCGGAAGGGATATCAAAAGTCGTATTGAAAGCGTTGGCGAAGAATCCGGCTGATCGCTATGCGAGCGGAGAGAAGCTGTTTGCCGCTCTGGAAGAAGCCTTTAGGGCTGAACCGGTAGCGGCGCCGCGTGCAAACGCCACGGGATCGCGGCCCGCGTATCAGGGGCCTGGGCCTTCGGCAAGCCAGGCGATGAAAGCTCAGTCGACAGGTTCGTTTTCAGTGAACCCATCAATGTGGGCTCCGCCTTCACCTTCAGCAAGCCAATCATTCAAGGCGATTCCGTCTGCGTCTTCAAGCCAGGTGATGAAAGCACCTGCGCCGGGCACAACGCGAGCTGCTGCCCAGCAGCAGGCAACAACATCAAGGGCGCGCGTGCAAACCACCAATCACTGGAAGCTGGTGGGAGGAGTGATCGGCGGACTCTGCTTGATCGTTGGACTGGCCATGATTTTCCAGCACCATCCGGCAGATGTTCCAGAGGCAGTAACTGATCAGCCACCGAGTTCAGCGGCAAGAGCTCCGGCTCCCTTTAGCCATCAAGCTGCGCCGGCAAGAACACAACCGGAGACACAAGCGCCAACGCAGGCGCAGACGCACGCGTCATCAGGGCGATCAAGCCGCGCAGCACGGTACGCGCCCGCTCCCGTAGCCCCGCCAGCGCCAAGCGAAGGCCAGTTGACGGTGACATCGGTTCCGACTGGCGCATCGGTTGAGATTGAAGGCCACCAGGGACAATTCTGGAAAGCCCCGCAGACTGTGCCGGGAATTGCTCCGGGAACGTACAAAGTTACGTTCAGCCTGCCCGGCTATGCCCCGGAGACGCGCAGCGTTCAGATTTCACCTGGCGCACGAACGCCGTTGGACGTAAGGCTGAACCCAGTGAAAGGTTTTATAACCATTGCAGGGTCACCTTCCGGAGCTGAGGTTTTTATCAATGGTCGTGATACCGGCAAAGTTACCCCGATTGAATTTCTTGTAGAACCCGGAATGCAAAATATCGTTTTGCGCAAATCCGGTTATCTTGATGCCAGCACAGAGATGAAGCTGGTGGCTGGCGAGTCAGTAAATTATGCGCCCAGCTTGATGGTCGCAGGCCGCACGGATAATATCCGCCTGGTAAACGGCGGCATGGGCAAGATGTTCGGCGGAGGCGGATCATCCGAAGGCAAGGCGCGGATTGAGATCAAGTCTGAGCCGAAGGGCGCGCAGGTTACGGTGAATGGCACACCGCTGCAAAAGACCACGCCGTTGGAGATACAGGTTGAACCCGGCAGCTATGACATCACAATCCAGAAAGATGGTTACAAGCCGGTGAAGGAGAGCGCGATTGTTGGAATCGATGACCGGATCAAGATCGATAAGACTCTATCCCATTAATTTTGTCGCTGCGTCTTCAGCCCGCCTATCTTAGGTCGCTGGCCCGGAACGCAAAAAACGTAGGGCTGAATATTTTCTTATCCCAGCCCTAGCCGATAAAGGATTCATTTAGCTTCTCAAAAATGCGTATTTGTTCTAATCAGCAAGGATAACAACTTCCCCATTGGGAAGATGTGAGATCTTGAGTGTTCCAGCAGCTACCACCTGCATTTCCTCAGTTGATAGCATTCTCGCGCCTTTTCTACCCAGCACTCGATTATCGATATTGTTTGTCATGTCACTGTCCTTTCTCAATGAGACTGACATGGTAACAAGAAAATTCTTTCATGGAGCTGCCGGACTAAATTTTTTCGTGAGGTGAAATTCCACTTTGGGAAAGTTGGCAATCAACTCTCTTTGTCCGAATTTCATTTTGAGCGAACCACGGTTGCGGACTTTCATGAAATGGAATCCCTCGCCTTGATATTTTTGTCGCTTCGCTCCAGATATCGCCGTTCGGCCTGGACGAAAGCAATTCTGCTTCTGCAATAAGATGCTCGGCGCACACTCTCCAATTTACGGATAAAATGGAAAAAGACAGCTCTTCCATACACAGAGAGACAGATTTGAATTCAAAGATTCGCAATATCGCCATTATCGCGCACGTTGATCACGGAAAGACCACGCTGGTAGATGCCATGCTGCGGCAGAGCGGCGCGTTTCGCGCCAATGAAGCCGTGGTGGAGCGCGTGATGGATTCCAATGAACTGGAGCGCGAGCGCGGCATCACAATTCTGGCCAAAAACACTGCCATTTGGTATCACGACGTGAAAATTAACATCGTAGATACGCCCGGCCATAGCGATTTTGGCGGCGAAGTGGAGCGCGCCCTGAAAATGGTGGATGGCGTCATGCTGCTGGTTGACGCCAGCGAAGGGCCGCTTCCGCAAACGCGCTATGTGCTGAGCAAGGCGCTGGAAGCTGGCCTGCCACCGGTGGTGGTGATCAACAAAATTGACCGGCCAGACGCACGCGCGCAGGAAGTGCTAAACGAGCTTTACGATCTCTTCATTGACCTTGACGCCCGCGAAGACCAACTTGAGTTTCCCGTGCTTTATACCAACGCCAAGGCCGGAACTGCTTCTGACAAAATTGACGTTCCCGGAGAAAACCTGCGGCCGTTGTTTGATGCGATTCTGGCTAACACACCCTCTCCCGCGGGCGAAGCGACGAATGCGCTGCAGATACTGGTCGCAAACCTTGATTACAGCGACTATCTCGGCCGTCTGGCAATTGCGCGTGTCTTCAATGGCCAACTCAAGAACGGAGAAGAAGTCGGTATCGCCAAGCTCGATGGATCGCTGCAAAAAGTTAAAATCACGAAACTGTTTTCCTTTAGTGGGCTCAAACGCATTGATATCGACCAGACGGAGATGGGTGATATTGTCGCGATAGCCGGCGTAGAGGGAATCAGTATCGGCGAGACCATCACCAACATTGAAAATCCGGCGCCTCTGCCTCACATTGTGATTGACGAACCCACAATCGCCATGCAGTTTTCAGTGAATACATCGCCTTTTTCCGGGCGCGAAGGAACGTACGTTACATCGCGCAACCTGCGTGACCGTTTGCAAAAAGAGCTGCTCACCAATGTTTCTTTGCGTGTGGAAGATGTGGGCGCCACGGATTCGTTCAAAGTCCTGGGGCGCGGTGAATTGCAGCTTTCCATTCTTATTGAAACCATGCGTCGCGAGGGCTATGAGCTGGCGGTAGGTAAGCCGGAGATCGTAACCAAGCGCATTAACGGCAAGCTGATGGAGCCACAGGAAAAACTGATGGTGGATATTCCGGAAGCATTCATCGGCGTGGTGATTGAGAAGCTTGGCGCGCGCAAGGGCCAAATGCTCAAGATGCACAATCACGGCTCCGGGCGCGTGCGGCTGGAATTTACCATTCCCAGTCGCGGCATGATCGGCTTGCGCTCAGAAATGCTGACTGATACCCGCGGCACTGTGATCCTGAACTCGCTGTTTGACGGCTACACAGAGTGGCTGGGCGAGATTCCGCACCGCATGACGGGCGCCCTGGTGTCCGATCGCAACGGCCCATCGACCGCCTACGCCCTATGGAGCCTGCAAGAACGTGGCGTCTTGTTTGTTGGCGCTGGAGTGGAGCTGTATGAAGGGATGATTGTGGGCGAAAACGCCCGCGAAGTCGATCTGGATGTGAATGCTGTTCGCGAAAAGAAACTGACGAATATGCGTGCGTCAACCGCGGACGAGGCCATCCGCCTGGTTCCTTTCAAAAACCTGACATTAGAGCAGGCCATTGAGTTTGTGGCTGATGACGAATTGGTGGAAGTCACGCCGCAGTCTCTGCGGCTGCGTAAGAAGATCTTGCAGGCAAATCGCCGGCCTAAGAAAAATGCGGCGATGCCGGCGAATGCAGAGTTAGCCACGAACTAACGCGAAGATCGCAAATCTGAGAAGTAAAGACTATCCATTGATTCGTAATTCGCAAGATTCGAGTTTGTTTTCTGATCTGTGTTGATCAGCGGCTATTCAAGGTCTTTCCCCCGCGTCTCCGGTAACTGCCACGCCATAATCGCAGTAAGAACAAACGCAGCGGCGCACAGCATGAAAGCCGCACCCAGCCCGTATCGATCGCCCATTGCTCCAATCGTATAAGGCGCAACGCAACTCAGAGCGCGAGCACCATTGTAAGTAAAACCTAGTGCGCGGGCGCGAACACGGGTAGGGAACAGCTCACTGCCAATGATTCCTGAGCCGGCGAAAAAGCCGGTGCCAAAAAAGCCGACGAATACGCCCAGGGCCAGGATGAGCCATTGTTGGCGCGCTATCGCGTACAGTGGAATCAGTGCCGCTGCGCACAGCGTGTAGAGAATCAATGACGATTTGCGGCCCAGCTTGTCCGCCACCCAGCCGTAACAGAGATATCCGGGAAACATACCGGCCAGGTTGAGCGTCATCAGGAGCCAGGCCATATTCATCAGGCTGAAGCCGCGTCCGCCGCGATCAACAGGCAGCGTCAAATAAGGCGGCATCCAACTGAAGAGTCCCCACCAGGCAAACAATCCAAAAATATTCATCAACAGCAGAAAAATTGTGTGCTTCCGCAAAGCCGGAGAGAACACTTCAGAAAATGGAGTTGCTTGCTGCCTGACCTGATCCCGCTGCTGCTTCCACATCTCAGACTCAGGAACGCTCTTCCTGATCCACAGCGTTACCAGCGCAGGAATAACGCCCACAAAGAAGACTGCACGCCAGTTCAGGTGCAGCCAGTCCAGTACGGCCCAGGTGACCAGGGCCGCAGCGGCCAAGCCCCAGGCCCACGCGCTTTGCACAATCGCGATGGCGCGCGCACGCAGGTTTGTAGGCCATGTTTCCGCTACCAGGGTTGCACCCGTGTTCCACTCGCCGCCCATGCCCAGCCCCAGGACGAAGCGGAAAAAGATGAGCGCTACAAATGAAGTGGAGATGCCTGATCCGAGCGAACACAGCGAATACGTCAAGATGCTCAGCATCAGTGCCTTGGTTCGGCCAATGCGGTCGGCAAAAAAACCAAAGAGCACGCCGCCAATGCCTGAAGCCAGCAGCATGAACGCATTGGGCAGGCCTGAAATCGCTTTGTAATGCGGATCGCTGGGAAAGATCTGCAGCGACTGCATGACCTTGATCTGGATGTTGCTGTAGAGCAGCACATCAAAACCATCTAGCCCCCATCCAAGTGCAGCAGCAATCAGCGTGCGCTTTTGCGCGGATGTAACTTTGGAAAAAGTCGGGAGCGTAGTGGAGGCCATGGATGCGTGGATTTTAGCAGCTTCGCGCTGTAAATCCACCACGGAGACGCGGAGGCAGGGAGAAAGCGCAGTCTTTCTCTGAAATCTTGAGCGAAGCGAGAGATTCATACAGCAGCGATGCTTTTTGGGGATATCGCGGGATTGCGATAGTGATCCTTCGCTAGCGCTCAGGACTTCGGAAAGAGCCTGCGCTCGTGGGCAGTCAGCAGCTCAAAATATCTTTGCGCTCGCCTTACATCTTTTCCAATCTGTTCTTTCAAGGCATCAATGGATGGGAACTTGATCTCTGCCCGCCGCCAGCGGAGAAATGAGATCTCTACTTTAGTCTGCGCGGTAACGTCAATGGGATGAAAGTCAAGCAAGTGCGTCTCAATAGCAAATGATTCATCGCCGAAAGTCGGCCTTAAGCCGACGTTGGTAACAGAATTAAATGTCTTGTTGTCCACGCGTGTCTGCGTGAGATAAACACCATTTCCGGGTATCAGATCATCATAGCGGCTCAGGTTGATGGTGGGAACCGTGTATTTGTGGCCATAACCACGGCCGCGACCCGGTGCTCCAGTGATACTAAAAACACGGCCCAGAAGTCGCCGGGCCATGCTGACTTTGCCGGCGGTCAAAAGCGCGCGCACCTGGCTGCTGGAAACAGAAATGCCTCGCACCATCATTACCGGGCAAACTTCTACTTTAAAGCCAAGCTCCCGGCCAAGCTCTTTGAGTTTTTCTGTATTGCCTTCTGCATTGTGGCCAAAGCGGAAGTTGTCACCTTCATGGACCTCTTTTGCGCGCAGCTTGCCGGAGAGGATGTTGCGGGCAAAATCTTCCGCTGTGGTCATGGAGAAATCGCGGGTAAAGGGAATTTCCAGCAGCGCGTCCAAACCGGTTTGGGCAAGCAGAGCTTCTTTTTTAGGCAGCGGCGTAATCAGCCGCGGCACAACATCAGGCCGCAGGATTCGGAACGGATGCGGCTCAAATGTGACCGCAATCGCCTTGCTGCCATTGGCGCGTGCACGGCGTACAACCTCATGCAGCACATGCTGGTGGCCGCAATGCACGCCATCAAAATTGCCGACGCTCACAATGGCTGGCCCAAAATCAGCGGGAACTTCCTCCAGCGAACGGAAGATTCTCATGCGATCTCGAACTCCAGCTTCAGGCCGTCATGCGCCAGGCGCACATGCTCCGGCAGGTTTTTGTTGGTTTCTTCATGCGGCAGGTCGTGAGAAATATGCGTAAAGAAAGCTCGCCTGGGCTTCAACTCCTCCACCAAACTGAGAGAATTGGCCACCGTGGAGTGCGTAGGATGCGGGCGATGGCGCAACGCATCCAGGAACAAGATGTCCAGCCCACGCAACTTCTCCTTTGACTCAGCCGGAATCTCGCTAAAGTCAGTGAGGTAGGCGGCGGAGCCGAATCTGAAGCCATGGATTTCAGTTTCGCCATGCACCACCTTTACCGGCTCAAAATGCGCGCCAAAAAGCTCCAGTGATCCGTTGAAGCGGTTCATCTGCACTCGCGCGATCCCGCCATATTTGTAATTGGAGTCAAATATATAGCGGAAAATATTCTCCACTGCCTCTGCCGTTTTTTCCTGCGCATAAAGAGGAATTTTGCCTTCGCTCTTGAAGCTGATCGGGCGAACGTCATCCAGGCCCAGTATGTGGTCGGCATGGGCATGTGTGTAAAGAATGGCATCCAGCCGCGTGATCTTCTCCCGAATGGCCTGCTGCCGGAAATCCGGCGTGGTATCAATGAGCACTGAGCGGCCATCATACTGTACCAGCACAGAGGGCCGCGTGCGCTGGTCGTGCGGGTCGGCTGAGGTGCAAACACGGCAATTGCAGCCGATGGTGGGAACGCCCATGGACGTTCCGCTGCCCATCACGGTGAGGACTGCTTTCATTTCTTCTCGATGCCCGGCGGCGCGGCTCCTGGCCTGGTGGCAGAGCTGGCAACAGCATTGGTGAGTTCAATCCAGGCCATTCTCAACTCAAACAGCACGTTCTGCAGGAGCGTCTTTTCGCGGTCCGTAACGTTGCCTTTGGTCTTCTCCTGCAGGATGGTGAGCGAATCAATCGTCTGCCGTGCGCCAATGATATCGACCCGCGGCGTCTCTCCTTCCTGCCGGATAGCGCCCATCTGGATCAGCGCGCTCATGTAAAAGGATTCAATCACGCGCTCAAAATTCATCTCCATGGGGCCTTGCCCGCCCTTGCCCGCGGCGGCGATCATGTCATCAATTTTCTTGCCTGACGCCTTGTAAGCCTCGTTCTGCTGGTGCTGCTCTTCGTCCGTTGGAGGCGCAGGTACCCCTTCTTCTTCCTGGATATCAGCAGGAGCTTCCGGCGTTTGCGAAGCTGGGCCCGCGGGCGGCGCGGTCTGCTGGGCCGGTGGCGGTGCAGCCGGTTTTGCCGGTGGTGGCGATGCTGTTTTTTCTTCTTCTCTCTGCGCTTCCGGACGCAGCTCGCCTTCTGCGCCAAATCTGCGCCGGTCACTTACAACAAATTCTGGTTGTTTTTCAGCCATACTTCCTCAGTTTTTTGATTTCAGTGTTATTGAATTTTAAAAGGTAAATCTACAACTTTCGCGGCAATGCCGTTCAGGTCAATCTCTGTGCCTTCAGGCCCATCTACCAGCGCTTCGCGCCGAACATAGCCAAGCCCAATATTTCTTTCGCCCGTCGCGGTGGGCACACGCGCCACGCTGGTCAACTCCGCGGGTGTGCGACGGTCAGCTTCTGTTGTTGGCAGTGCGGGCAAAGCGCCTGCAAACTCAAATCCAGTGAATTGGCGATGTACGTGGCCGCGTGAACGTATTCGCTCTACGATTTCCTGGCCAATGTAACAGCCCTTGGTGAAATTCAGCGCATCAGTCTGTCCGGTTTCCTGCGGCAAATCGCGCTCGCGGATATCCTGCCCATAGTTCGGAATGCCGCGCAGCACACGCCACATCTCCAGGGCTTCCGCGCCCACAGGCCGCGCTCCGGCCGTGAGCAATTTGTTCCACAAATCTTGAGCGTGGGCCTGGTCAAGCCAGATCTCAAACCAGCCGGGCTTTTTCTCCGGGCCTGCAATAAGTGTGATGGAAACGCCGTCGATTTCCAGGTCTTTCATCTCCAACGGCGACATCCCGGTTGCATTAATGCCGGTAGCCGTCAAGACCTTCCCAGACTGTGGTCCACAAATCCCAAGAGCCACCACCGACGAACCAGCGGGGGTCATCTCTACTTTGTCCATGATGATAAAACGCTTCATGGTGGCAAGGAGCGCTTCCACCTGGCGTGAATCGGTCTCCAGCACCAGCGATTCGCCGCGATTATAGATATACATATCGCCCAGGATGCGGCCCTGAGCGTTCAGCACAAAATCATAATTGCCGCGATTCAAAGCCAGGTCGCGCACATTATTCGTGACCATGTTGTGCAGCCAGCGCACGCGGTCCTTTCCGGTGACGTTGATCTGTGATCGCCAGGGCAGGGCAAACGCGCCACAGCCGGTCTGCAATGCGCTCAGTTCGCCTGCCGCCGAGCCAAAATTCAGGGCCGTTTCCGCACCGTTATAGGCGCCAATTTGCGCGGTCTCTGAAGCCGTACCGGAATGGAGCGTGGTCTGTGGCATAGCCAATATTTGATTATAGCCAAGGCCAGTGGGATGCGGGTTGAGCATTCGTTTTGATTGCCAAAGTAGCGCTGCCGCATCAAAATGGAGAAATATGGCCGATGAACCGCGCAGCCCCAAGAAGCAATGGATAGCCGTTGAAAAGTACCTTCAGCTTGGTATTACCATTCCCGCATCCACCTTTGTCGGCTGGATCATTGGGGCCGGGCTGGATCGCTGGCTGGGCAATCATTCTCTGGCGCTCTGGGGATTGATCGTGGGGACGATTGCCGGCTTCGTTTATTTCATCCGTACTGCCCTGACTGAGGACTTTAAAGATTGACTACGCAGGCAGCGAGTGATGGCCGCGAAGCTGAAGCTTTTGCCAAGAATACCTACCGGCGGATCTTTCTTGTCATGGTGGTTCTGCTGGTTGCTGCCACACCGGTGTTATGGGTGAAATATGGCCGGGGCATGGCGCTCAGCTTTATCATTGGCGGCCTGATTGCCCTCATCAATTTCCACTGGCTCAAGCGATCATTAGCAGCAATGGTGGATGCTATTGCCCTGGCAGGAAAGAGACGCTCTCCGGCCGGAATTATCCTGCGTTTTGTGCTACGCTACGTTTTGATTGGCGTCGCTCTCTATGCTATATTCAAGAGTTCAGCAATGAGCTTATACGGCCTGTGCGCGGGCCTGTCACTGCCGGTGGGGGCGGTCCTGATTGAAGCAGCTTACGCGATCTACGGCGCGCTTCGACGGGGACTCTAATTTCCAGTTTTTACAAATAAAGGACAACTAGGACGAATGGAACAACTGTGGATTACTGCGCTCCTCAACCGGGCCCTCGGCGGACCGGTGAACGCAATTCTTCAAACCTTGCCTCCTGTTTTTCGCCCAGCTGATCCATCGGCACCGATCAGTAATGCTATTGCTGTTGAGATTCTGGTCATCGCCATTCTGCTGCTCATCTTTCTCTGGGTGCGCTCACGCCTTTCCGTGGAGAAGCCTGGGGGCAGCCAGCACCTGGCTGAGGCCATGGATGCGTTCATCACCAACCAGAGCGGAGAAATCATCGGCCATCATAGTGAGAAATTCACGCCGTTCCTGGTCTCACTGACTATTTTTATCCTGCTGATGAACCTGATCGGGCTCATCCCTACATTTGAATCGCCCACCATGACGGCAACCGTGCCTCTGGGCTGCGCCGTAGTGGCGTTCATTTATTACAACCTGCATGGAATCAAGAAGCAGGGACCGGTGAAGTTCCTGGGGCATTTTGCCGGGCCGGTGTGGTGGATGGCCTGGATTATCTTTCCCATTGAAATCATCAGCGCATTGGCCCGCGTCATGTCGCTCACCATTCGTCTTTATGCCAACATGTTTGCCGGGGACATGGTGACGATCGCTTTCTTTGCCTTGATCCCGCTCGGTATTCCTATCATTTTCCTGGGATTGCACGTGTTTGTGGCATTTTTGCAGGCATACATATTCGTTCTGCTTACCACCATCTATCTATCCGGCGTGGTGGCAGAAGAGCATTAAAGAATTTTGAGAAACAAGTTTGCTTCAAAGCGTGAGGGCCCCGTCCCCCAGGGCGGAAGCCAACCACCCACTGGAAGCAATTTCATAGGAGAGAAACATGCGTAAAACCACAGCGTTTATTTTCCTGGCGATGGTCCTGATGTTTGTGGCCATGCCGGTCTACGCTCAAGGCGGAGCGGCCGCTGCGAGCAACACTACCTACTATTGGGCCATCCCGCTTGGCGCAGGTGCTGCCATTGGCATTGCCGCGGGCCTGTGCGGTATTGGACAGGGCAAAGCCACTGCTTCCGCCGTGGAAGCACTAGCCCGCAACCCTGGAGCACGGCCTGGAATCTTTATCTTCCTGATTTTAGGTCTGGCGCTCATTGAGTCATTGGCGCTTTACGCACTGGTGATTGCTTTCCAGATTATGAAATTCAAATAAACGGCAAAGTTTTGCACAAGCTCGGCTCAGAGAGGCCGGGCTTTTATTTTTCAAGAAATGACTGAACGTTGATTCGCTGACTACGGTGTTATTCTTAAACACGGATGGCAAGCGTTCCAGCACTTGCGTTCACCGGTGTGAGCAAGCAGTACCACAGGTTCCTTGGTGGCTCGCGGGTAACAGCGTTGCGCGACTTTTCATTGCGCGTTGAGCCAGGGGAAATTTTTGGCTTTCTTGGTCCAAACGGTGCAGGCAAGACAACCGCGATTCACATTGCTCTCGGCCTGATGTTTCCATCGAGCGGTCACGGTGAGATGCTGGGCCACAGTTTTGGCCATACGCCAACGCGGCGGCGCGTAGGATTTCTGGCGGAGAACGTATCGTTCTACCAGCGGCCTGCGGCCAAACTGGTGCGCTTTTATGGCGCATTGAACGGACTGCATGATCCACAGCTTCGTCAGCGCACCACGGAAATGCTGGCAGAGGTGGAACTGGCCGAAGTAGCAGAACGCAATACGGGCAAATTCTCCCGCGGCATGCTGCAGCGAGTAGGGCTGGCGCAGGCGCTGGTGAACGATCCTGAGCTGCTCATCCTGGACGAGCCGGCTTCAGCGCTTGATCCTTTGGGGCGCATGCGCGTAAGAGAAATCCTGTTGCGAGCGCGGGAAGCGGGCAAAACGGTTTTCCTGAGTTCGCATCTATTGTCAGAGTTGGAGCAGATTTGTGATCGACTGGCCATCGTGATCAAAGGACGGGTAGCTCGCGTGGGTACGATCGCAGAGCTGCTGGAAGCGCAGAACCGGTTTGTGATTACGGCAAAAGGCATTGACGCGCTGCTGTTTGAAGGTTCAAAGCAGAATGGGTTCATCAAGATTACTGTTCCCGCTCTGCACCAGCGCCGCACGATTGAAAAGATTTGGCTGGCCGGCGGAGAAGTGATTGCTGTGAACCCTATCCGGCGGACGCTGGAAGACCTCTTTGTGGAGCTCGCGACCCAGAACGGCGGCGGACACGACGACGGGAATGATGTGGAGAAGCACCAATGAAAACGCGGGCAAAATGGCTGGTTCTGCTGGCCCTGGCAAGCTTGATTGCATTTGGCCGAGGCAATCCCAACAGAACGGAACCGGCCTGGCGAATCGACCTCAAGGACAAGTTTGATTTTGAGTCATTTGATCGCACCATCAGTTTTCGCTGGACGATGCATCAGGACGTTGTTTTTCTCTCGGCGGATAAAGTTCTGGTTTACCAGGTCAATCGCACCCGCGTTCCCGTAAAGCTTGGCCCACGCGATGCCAGCGGCGGCAGCGGGAATTTCATTCTGGACATGAGAATCCTGAGCACGCTGGATGGCCATCAGATCAAAGCGCTGCGGCTCACAACCAATGCAGATTCCACCAAGGTAATGGCTACGCGCGACGGGAGGTTTTTGGTCCGCACCGGCGAAATCCTTTATCTTTACTCCGCCGATTTTGAACGAATCGCGTCCAAGCCCCTTCCTCTGCAAAAAAAGGTCGCGGAAGAAGGCTGGCAAATCGATGTTTCGCCATCTGGCGCTGAGGTGGCAGTGGTGCATCAGCAGATTTTCAAGCGTGATCCGCTCTCGCCTACCTCAGACGTGGAGAGAGCAAGCGCGGACGTGGAAGTCTTGGATGAGGCAACGCTGCAAACGATCCGGAAATTCAGCCTGCCCTGGTATCTCTCCTCATGGTCTTTGGGTGAGAATGTGCTGGTCAGTTCCAAGCCG
>DATEHN010000119.1:0-5985 GCA_035279585.1 Candidatus Angelobacter sp.
TAGGCAGTATTGGGCCTCTTGCGGGGTGAAAACACGGCTGAGGAATCGCTTGCCAAAGCGCTCTAAGGCGGCCTTTACCCGAGGGACTTCAGCGATGTCAACTCCTGTGCCTACAATCATTTGCGCCGTTCTTCCAAGGTACCATATCCTTCGATTTTGGATTCTAAGGTTGTTCTAATTTTCTTAAGAGACAACTCAGGTTTTCCAAGGGTATAATGTCCCCGCGTTGTTTCAGAAGCGTTGTACAGCAGCCCTGCACCACCTGCAACCTGCCTGCACTACCCTCTTCAGAAAGGCGCAAATTTCAGAAACAAGGAATGCGTGTAACTCACATGGAACAAGGAACAGTGAAATGGTTCAATGACGCGAAAGGTTATGGCTTTATTTCCCGGGAAAATGGTGAAGATGTGTTTGTGCACTTCTCCGCCATTCAGGCGAATGGCTTCCGCAGCTTGAAAGAAGGCCAACCGGTTCAGTTTAACGTCGTCAAAGGCCCAAAAGGGTGGCAAGCAGAAAACGTGCAATTACTGTAAAGGACTGCGAAAGCGAATTTTTTTAAGTTCCAGGGCGGCTCACGGCAGGCCGCCCTTTCATTGTTTATAGGGGCCGATCTTGGGCTGTACCAAATTGGATCGCTGCCGGTGACCGGCGCAAATATAATCTAGCTGGTGCTGGTCACAGACTTTGATTTTCACCTGCCTGAAGAGCTGATTGCCCAGGAAGCACTGCCTGATCGCAGCGCCTCGCGGATGCTGCATCTTTCCCGCAGCTCTGGTGAGTTCGCTGACCGGCACTTTTCCGATCTTCCTGGGCTGCTTGGCCCCGATGACCTGCTGGTGGTGAACAACAGCCGCGTCTTCCCAGCGCGCCTTTATGGACGCCGCGCCGGACTACATTCCCAGCCAGTAAGTCCCAGAAACCCGGCGGCGCGCGATTATCTGCACGGCCGCGTTGAGGTCCTGCTCACCCGGCAACTTGGCCCCTTGGAGTGGCAGGCGCTGGTGCGTCCGGGAAAAAAGATCGGCGTGGGAGAAAAGATATTCTTCGCTCCCGCATATCCCACAGGAAGCGCTGCCGCTCCGCAATCACATGAGCAGGCCGCAGAACTTGTTGCCGAGGTAACCAGCCGAGGCGAGTTTGGCGAGCGCACGCTGCGGTTTGCTCCCGTGCCGGATTTTTTTGCAGCCGTAGAAAAGCTGGGACACGTGCCGCTGCCGCCTTACATTGCGCGCGCAGACCGGCCAGAAGACCGCGAGCGCTACCAGACGGTTTATGCCCGGCCTGAAGCGACGGGAAGCGTGGCTGCTCCCACCGCCGGCCTGCACTTTACGCCAGCCATCCTCTCGCGCATCCGCCAGCGCGGGATTGAAGTGGCGGAGATTACCCTGCACGTTGGCCTGGGCACTTTTCAGCCGGTCCATGAGGCAAACGTGGAAGAACACAAGCTGCACCGCGAGAGCTTTTATATCCCTGAGAGCGTAGCGGCGCAGATCAACCGCGCCATGGAGCAGAGGCGGCGCGTGGTGGCCGTGGGGACAACCACGGTGCGGACCCTGGAGCACATTGCCCGGCAGAATGCTGCACGTAATGCTGGCACTGAACCGGTCGCCGCCGGCCCAGGCGAGGCGGAGATCTTTATCTATCCCGGCTTTGAGTTCCGCGTGGTGAATGCCCTCTTGACCAACTTCCATCTGCCCAAGTCCACGCTCCTGATGCTGGCAGCCGCCTTTGCCGGACGAGAGAAAGTGCTGCGCGCTTATGATCACGCGGTCGCAGAAAAGTATCGTTTCTTTTCCTACGGCGATTGCATGTTCATCGATTGAGCCAGGGGCGTTGGCTAAAAGAGTTTCCTTGTGACAGAACCCTTGCATCAGTGCGCGCGGGCCCTCCCCCTTGGGGTATCCCACCTCATCCCAGTCATCCCAATTTGGCGTGGACTTTGAGGTGCACCCCTGAGGTGAGACAGAAAATTTATCCCACACGTGTGATTGTGAACGGTGAACCCCTGATTTGAGACAGTTAATAGAGTCATAATGCACCCTCGTCATTCTTCAGCAGGGTGAGGTGCACCTCTTGAGGTAAGCATGGCCAAAGGGGGATTGGGGTCGGTTTCTACTTGCCTACATACCCAGTAGTGTCCGGTTAAGGACGGCGACGATGATTGTAAGTTATTGTCCCGCATAAAGAAAAATGGTTTTGGGCGTGGTTTCGACTTGAATGGAAAGAAAGACTTTGGGCATTGTCTCGGAGATCAAACTCCGAGGAACCATCGATGTATTCCGGCCAGACGTTGTTCGCCCAAATCATGGATTTTTTGCCTTGGTCTACCTTCCATCGCATCGTCGAACGCTATGCGGGCAACTATCGCGTCCGCACTCTAAACTGCGCCGAGCAGTTTCGTGCCATGGCGTTCGCACAACTGACTTACCGCAAAAGCCTGCGTGACATCGAGACCTGTCTGTCAGCCCAAGCGGTCAAGCTCTACCACATGGGTTTTCATCAACCCATCCGGCGTTCCACACTGGCCGATGCCAACGAAGCCCGCGACTGGCGCATATACGCCGAGTTTGCTCAAAGACTCATTCGCCAAGCGCGAGGACTGTATGCCACCGAGTCCTTGGCCGTGGAATTATCCAATACGGTGTACGCTCTGGACTCCACAACCATCGATCTATGCCTCTCCCTGTTCCCCTGGGCTCCCTTTTGCTCGACCAAGGCGGCAGTCAAGATGCATACCCTGCTGGACTTGCGCGGAGCCATTCCCAGCTTTATTCACGTCTCCGATGGCAAGTACCACGACGTCAATATTCTGGATGTACTGCTACCCGAGCCCGGCGCTTACTACGTGGTGGATCGTGGCTATCTGGACTGGAAACGTCTACACACTTTGCATCAAGCCAGCAGCTTCTTTATCATTCGCGCCAAGTCCAACCTGAACTTTCATCGTGTTTACTCCGCCCCCAGTGATCGTTCCACCGGAGTGATCTGTGATCAGACCATCGCCTTAGATGGCTTCTACACCCACCAGTCTTATCCCGATCTTCTCCGCCGCATCCGCTTTCATGACGTACCCACCGACAAGACTCTGATTTTTCTCACCAATCAGATGACACTCCCGGCTTTGACCATCGGCAAACTTTATAAGAGCCCCTGGGAGATCGAGCTGTTCTTTAAATGGATCAAACAGCATCTGCGCATCGAGCGCTTCTATGGCACCTCGGAAAATGCCGTGAAATCGCAAATCTGGATCGCTGTCTCGGTTTATGTGTTGGTGGCCATTATCAAAAAGCGCCTCTGCCTTCAAGTCTCCCTTTACAGTTTGCTACAGATTTTGTCGCTCACCCTCTTCGAGAAAATGCCCATTCAGCAAGCCTTTGCGCACATCGATTACAATTCCGACCACAGCGTGCCGGATAAACAATTGAATTTATTCACCTTTTAACCGGACACTACTGCTACATACCAACTACTAAATACCGGCTTTTTTCTACATAGCCCACCCGGGGGTAGATGCTTTGTTGAAAACAAAGGCCCAATCCAATTCCAACCGAACGGTGACCGACCGGTCGAAGTCCTTTTCCCCCAATGTTAGGGTTTCGAATCGGTGTTGTTTTTGCCGTGTCCGGCTAAAGGCTAGTTTAGGAGCGCTAAGAGCCAATAGGCTTAGAGCTGTTTCTGATTTTCAAACACTCATGACCTGCGGACACCCCAAGCGATGAAAGTGCTCCGCATTCATCTACGGAATGAATATTCAATTGTTAAAGACCTAGTCCCGCTAAAGGGGGGCCTCCTGGGAGGCACTTACGAGGCAAAGAACATATAACCCACTGCTTTTCCTCACTCAGAGGGAAATAATCTAATTTACCATTTGTTCGCCCTGTTGTCAATATTAAAAGCGGCTTCGGCCGCGAATTTTTCTCGTCCTAATCGCTCTGACAGCGATCTCATTGGCTCCGACGAATGAAGACCGTGCGGTGTTTCTGTTTGCGCTGGTGGCGTGGGACCTGGGGTTCCAGGTAGAGTCGCTGTGGTCGCGCGGCGAACCGGACGGGCACGCGAAGCGGCAGGTGGCGCCGGGGAAGTGGCAGGACGTGGCGATTGAGTTTTGAATATGAGAGCAAGAACTTTGTGCTGCATGGGCACGATCCGAAAAAGTGTGTCATCGTGTGCTGGCGGCATAACTGGAAGGAGTGTCCGGCGGAGATTGAGGTGATTGAGCTGTGCAGGGTGTTTGGGGTGTAGAGATCGGGTCATCTGGCCATCGGAAAAGCAAACCGACCACGGAGGCACGGAGATTGACGCGGAGATGAACGCGGATTATTTCTGATGTATGGAGCGCAGCCGCGGGAGGCAGCCCTGAACAACAAAAAAGCAGCGGCAAAATTATTAACAATTTACAAAAAGGGGTTTGGCCGGAGGGAGCGTTTCTTACCATTGATCGAGATTAGTAAGGAGGAGAGTGTGCATAGAACAGCCATCAGAAGCTACAGCGGAGCTCCAGGAGAGCAAGTAACAGTTACCGCAACCGTGGCAGGTAGTGGAGCAATAAAGTTCATATTGGACGGCCAGGACAAAGGCGGCACCAGTCCGCTGGTATTCAATCTGCCCAACTCGCCTGGGCAGCTTTCAAAACTTTCTGTGGGTCTGTTTGGAGCCGTCGGAGATACGTGCCTCGTCGATATCGCCGTCGTGGACGGCGGTTCAGACAAAGACCTGCTCGTGGCGCAGCCGCACGATCCATTCCCAGTGCATGAGTACAATTTTATGACGCTCGCTGCAGCGCAGTTAGCCATGGCTTCCTCCCTGAACAAGCAGAAGGGAAGCAAATAATGAAGAATCTCTTCCCGCTTATGTGTGTCATGTTGTTGGTGTGCGGAGGCTGGGGGCAGTCGGCGCCTGCTCCATCGCCGACGCCGCTGGAAACAATCATTGCAGGCGAACTGGCGGATACAGCAGTGCAGACGGCCTTGAAAATCGGAGTGAATGGCAGTCCATTTGCTTCTACGGTCGATGAGACTGCCATAATCGGATCTCTGGCCACACTTCGAATGGGGGCAACGCGATCCCAAGGCGATGTGAATGCTCAGACCTATCAGACGATCTTGATGCTGATGGAACATAACCAGGCTGTGCAGGTGGGTTCGACGCCGGATACCAAAGGCACAACATCGCTCGCGATGAAAGGGACCGTTCCCAAAATTCTTGGCTTCGCTGTGCAGCACGGAGCAATCACCCAGCAGGTGAGTGGGAATACGGTCACTTTTCGGGCTACGCCTGCTGGTGTGCTTAAGAGTCTGGCCGGTGTCGACGTCAAAAGCATTTTAGGTGTGCCGACCAACGCAAGTGGCCAGCCCCTTCCGACCACGTGCGATTGGTGCAATAAGCTTTCTGCTGCGATTACGTTTGATTTGAGCCAAGGGGCCAATCCGGGAACTCTAACAGCGGCGAAACAGCAGGTTCAATCGTGGTCTGTCCGCGCCGAAGTGATCAACCACCGTGACCCGACGCAGCGGAGATATATCAGGAACTTTCAGCAACTAACCGGTGAAACCGAATACATACAGCGGCACGATGAGCTAGCCACTGCCTTCAAGCAGGCACCCGGTTTTTCAGGCTGGTTATCCAACCTTGTGGATCAAGTGACCAAAGAAGTAGACGAGCCGTTAGCAAATGGGAATTTGAGCTTAGCTGACGCCAAAACGAAGTTCATTGCGATTGTTGCTCCTGCGCTTCTGGCGGAACAAAAGCTGCAATTCTCGCAGGACTTCGAAAAGAAGCTCAGAAGCTATGCGGATGCAATCAAGCCTCTGCTGGAACAGAGGAACGCCATCATTGACCTAGCCAACAAAGGACTGCTTATCACGGCCGATTGGACAGTGACCCGCGATCCCAACGTTCCGGATTTGTCCACCATTACCGGAATTTTGGAAAACGGACTCGGGCCGGGCCGCAAGTACGATCTGACGGTCAACGTTGCCGCGGCAT
>DATEHN010000120.1:0-7539 GCA_035279585.1 Candidatus Angelobacter sp.
GCTGGTTGAAATTGAAGACTTCCATGGCTTTGTCTTTCTTGCCGTCTCTGAGCAAGCCCGCACCGTACGCGTAAATTGAATAAGCTTCCGTTCCGGGCAAATGCATTGCTTTTTGCATCACGGCTTCTGCCTCCGTGTTGCGCCCCATCGCATTCAGGACTGCTGCCTTGGTCTGCAGCGTCGTGAAGTCTTCATGCCCAATGGTCGCTCCGCGGAACGGCCCATCGATCGCCTTGTCTGCCCAGGTCAGAGCTTCCTCCAGATTGATCTTGTTATCGGCACAGAACTGTGCCGCCGTCTGCCAGTCTTCATAACGGAACCCAGGCCATTGCTCAAGCTCCTGCCTGATCTTCGCGACATAGAGTTCATTCACATTCGGCACTTCAATCTTGAATGGAATTCGTTTCTTCTCCCACTGTAAAAAAGCCAGCGTGGAATCAGTCCGTCGCTCGTCAAAACCATAGGTGAGAAATTCTGTAAAGGGTGCATCTTGCGGCGTCACGGGAACTCGTAACACATCATATTTGGGATCGTATTGATAACTGCCCCATCCCCAGATGATTGGAGAAGATCCAACTCCACGGACCTGACTGTTCCACGTCAAGAAAAAGCGCATAGGTGCCGGCTTTTAAATCTTTGCCTTCAACCTTTACGTCATTGGAAAACGTGATCGCCGTGCTCTCATTGGCTCCGGCACGCCAAGGCGCACCCTTGGTCGGCCCAAAGCCTTCATCAAAGAAGCCGTAATGCACCAGTTCGCCCCAAATATGCCCCGTGCGGTCGTTAGTGGCGGGATTATGCACGTGAGGACTGTGGTACTGAATTGAGATTTTTACCGGCCCGATCCACTGCGACACCTCGGCCTTTTGGTTGTCCCCATTTGGAGGCGTGGCTATTTCGGATGTTTCCTGAGCAAAACTTACTGGTGATAAGGTCACCAGCAACATGGCGACAAACAGATATTTCACGGTGTCTCCTCCGGAAAGCCGCGAACGCAGCAATCCGATACTTTCGTAGCGCCGGCACAGCACTGAGGCCGCGCACTGATGCGACGCAATTAAGACTTAATCGCTATGAAAAGGTGAGCAGATACGCGTTCATTGTGACGAGACACAAGTAGCATTCGGGAAACGCACAAGGCATCCAACGTGGCAGCCATCACGCGCCATCGTCGTCAAGTCCATACCGGCTTACGGCTTAAATCCCACGGATGTCCACAACGGCGCCGGCTTGTACATTTTTCCGGCGGCAAAGACAGTGTCCACCTTGCGGATATCGCTTATGTTCTCCAGCGGGTTCCCGTCAATTAAAATCACGTCGGCGCGCTTGCCTGGTTCCACGGTTCCCGAATCCTGCTCCATGCCCATGGCCCTGGCGGGCACCAGGGTTGCAGCCTGAATCGCTTCCATCGGCGTGAATCCGGCTTTTACATACAGCTCAATCTCACGATCCAGGCTAAAGCCGGGGACTGACTGGTCAGTGCCGGCAACTATAGGAACGCCGGCCTGGTGGAGAAGGCGCACGGTTTCCAGCAGAGCATTGAAGTGCGCATTGGCATCTTTGGCGCGGGCAGGCGGAACACCTATCGTTTCCAGGCCTTCTTTCAGTTCAGGCGCCACACGCGTGATACCCGGCTCAAAAGTTTCGATTGGACGATCAAGCGGATGTGTAAGGATCTCCAGCAACGCCAGGGTTGGGTCCAGCACCGTATGGTGTTCCTTCATCAGTTTGATCACGTTTTTCACCTGCGGTGAGTCAGCATCAATGGCGTGCGATTTAGGGTCCATCATCACTTCGGTCACGTATTCTGCGTGATTGATCTGGTCCATGCCGGACTCAATGCCTTGAATCGCATTCATTCCGTTCGGAATATGGCCGGTAACGGTCATGCCCAGGCGGTGCGCCTCGGCCGTAATCACCGGCACAATGTCCGGTTTGACTGAGCTATAAATTTTGATCTGCTGGAAGCCCTCTGCATGGTATTTCTGTACCTGCTCGCGTGCCTGCTCCGGCGTATCGACCCGGATCATCCCAAACGACATTGGACTGGTTCCATCCACCACACCCGCCATCACCAGCCTTGGTCCAATCCCGTGGCCGCTCGCAATTGCATCGCGCACCGCGATGATAAATTCCCGCTCGTTCCCCACGTCCCGCGCCGTGGTAACTCCCGTTGCCAGATAAATAGGTCCCCACTCCACCTGCTCAAAGTGCGCGTGCATCTCCCATAACCCCGGAAGCACGCTCTTGCCGTGCGCGTCCACCACCCGCGCGCCCTCCGGCACCGGCGTACTCCCTGCCGGTCCTGCGGCGGCGATCTTTCCATCCCGCAGAACGACAACTGAATTTTCAACTGGCGGTTTGCCTGTGCCGTCAATCAGCCGGCCACCGACAATCGCAGTCACAGCGGAACTATCCGTGGTAAAGCCGGCAGCAACTTTCGCCAGGTTGGCCATGCCATCGCGCGCTGCGCTGGTCACAAAGTCCGCGAGCCCGGCTTCATAGGCATCGGCCACGGCTTCAAAGTGGTCCATCTCAGCGTCAACGCTCACCAGAGCAATCAGGTGATCGTGATCGTCTAACCACAGTGACTCCATGCCCCAGATCAGCCCGCGAATGGAAAGTTTGTGCAACCGCAGCTGGTGGCCGCCAATGTTGAATGTGTCTGTGCCAAGCTCCTGGATGTGGACCTCACCACGGGGAAGCGTCTTCAAAGTTTGCGGGCTTCCGTGCTTGTGCCAGTAGCGTACCAGCATCATCTGTACGGCCACCGGCGCATAGCCCTGGATATCGAAAAACTTTTCTCCCGGCGGAATGGAGACTGCGCCGGCTTTGCTGCCGTACACCGCATCGTCAATGGATGAGAATCGTGAGATCTTGCCTTTGATCTGGAATTGGCGCGGGGTAAGGTCTGACCTATCCATCACGAGCCTGGTAGCCAGGGGCACAGGCGAGCCACGGTCAGTAAATTTGAAGTCTGATTTCAAAGTTACCTGGTCGGACAATACGGTAAGGCTATAAGTCTCTTTGCCGATGAGCTGCTCGAACTTGTGCAGATTAAAAACCCCCTGCTCTTCTACATATGGTTCGCCCTGCGCCCAACTGCAGATCGACCACAAAATCAAACAAAAGACTGTGGCTCGCCTGATTGCTCTCACAGACACCCCTTTTACGATCTCAATTTCCACTTTACGGCTCCACCGCATATCGCAGCGCCGCGCGGGCCAGAATGCGCGTGGAATCCAATGTTGGCAGCGGCGATTCGCGATCGCCAATGAGCAATGGAATCTCCGTGCAGCCCAGAACAACTGCATCACAACCCTGTATTTTGAATTGTTCGATTACCTGCTGAAGATAAACCAGTGCTTCCTTGCTCTGCTGTCCGCGCACCAACTCTTCAAAAATGATTGTGTTGATCTGCTCTTGCTGCTCCGCCGTTGGGCGCACATAGCCAATGCCTAATTGATCCAGCTTTTCCGGATAGACCGGGCCCCTTACCAGGAATTTTGTTCCGGTAAGCCCCAACTTTTTAAAGCTGCGCCTGCGCGCTTCTTTGCCCACTTCTTCCGCAATGTGCAGCCAGGGCAGCGGCGATCTGGTAACCACAAAAGGCATGGCTTGATGGATGGTGTTGTCAGGACAGACCAGGAAATCTGCTCCGGCGCGCTTGAGCGTTTCCGCCGAGCGCAGCATGATCTTGCCCACGCTTTTCCAATCCATTCCGGAGTCAATAGGCTTCATGTACTCAGCCAGGGAAATGGTATGCAGCGTCACTTCCGGGTGTGTGTGCTTGCCCATGAGCCCTTCAGCTTCAAGGCAGATGGTGCGATAACAAAGCGCCGCGCCCTCCGCGCTGCAACCGACAATGCCAATATGCTTCATGCCAGGAAATCAATTTTCTGCAGAAAACGCAGCTTCTTTTCTACCGGCAGAAATGACGCTTCAAACGAATTGCGCGCCAACTCGCGCAAATGCTCGTCAGAAAACTCAAACTCTTGCTGCGCCAGTCCGTATTCTTTGTTCAGTGACGTTTGGAACATGGCCGGGTCATCTGTATTTAAAGTTACCATCAGCCCCTGATCAAAAAATTTGCGTACCGGATGATCATGCAAGTCTGGGCAAGCTCTTGTACGCAGGTTGCTGCTGAGGCAGATCTCCACCGGCACCTGCTTTTTCGCCATTACCTCCATCAGCTCCGGGTCTTGTGCCGCCGCCAAACCATGGCCAATGCGCTCCGCTCCAATGTTCAACGCGCCCCAAACTGACTCCGGCCCTGTGGTTTCTCCGGCGTGTACGGTGAGGCGAAGTCCACTGTCGGCGGCTTTCTTAAAAAGATCGCGAAACCGCTCTGCCGGGCCGCGTGCTTCATCTCCGCCAATGCCAATGCCGACAACGTTGCGATCGCGCAGCCGCGCCGCCAGATCAAACACCTCAGCCGCGGCCTCCGGGCCAAAATGGCGTACTGCATCAAAAATCCAAAGCAGTGAAACGCCAAAATCGCGCTGGCCGCGCTCACGGCCGCGCTCCATGCCTTCAAACAGCGGCTCCACCGGCTGCCCGCGCCAGCGGATTACGCCGATGCTTACATAAACTTCCGCGTGCATTACGTTCTGCTGTCGCAGTTTCTGCATCAGGCGGTAAGTTACCAACTCATAATCTTCCGGCGCCCGCAGCCGCTCGGTGACCGACTTGAAAGCCATCAGGAAGCCGTCAAAATCCCTGTACGAATAAAGACGACGAACATCGTCTTCCGTTAGTACATCGCCGCTGCCGGCAACGTCATAGCGATTGTTTTCCGTGGGTAGAGGCGTGTGATAACGGCGGCTCAGCTCGGCCAGCGTGGCCGGATCAACCGAGCCTTCCAGGTGCAAGTGGAGTTCAGCTTTCGGCAACGACTGTATGAATGATTTTGAAGCCATTAGCCCTTGCCGGCGGCAACACTGCCCGGTGCAAACTCACTATGGTGGCGGCTGTAAAGGAAGTAAATCACCAGGCCAAGTGCAAGCCACAAGAAGAAGCGAATCCATGTGACTACCAGCAAGCCCGCCATCAGGCCGGCGCAGAGCACTACAGAAATAATCGGGAACAGTGGCACCAGCGGAACACGGAACGCTCGTGGACGATCAGGCTGGTTCTTGCGCAAGAAAATAACTCCGAGTGAAACGAGCACAAAGGCAAACAGCGTTCCGATGTTGGAGAGATCGGCCGCCTGACCGATATCCACAAACCCAGCTGGAATACCTACGACAAGACCAGCAATCCAAGTTGACCAGTGGGGCGTCTTGTATTTGGAATGAAGCGTGGAGAAGAATTTTGGCAACAGGCCATCGCGGGACATGGCAAACCAAATGCGTGTTTGGCCATATTGAAAAACCAGCAGCGACGAGATCATCCCCATGAGCGCGCCCACGATGATGACGGCCTGGGTGAACTGGTTCGCTCCCAGTTCTTTCAACGCATATTTCACCGGGGCATCACTGGCTTCTCCGGCCATACCGAAAGTGTTGTAAGGCATCATGCCGAGCAAAACGATTGCTACCCCAATATAGAGAACGGTGCAGACAATCAGCGAAGCAATGATCCCAAACGGCAGGTCACGCTGCGGGCTCCTGCATTCTTCCGCCGCGGTGGAGACCGAATCAAAGCCTATATACGTAAAAAAAATGATTGCGCCACCGGCCATGACCCCAGAGAACCCGCTGGGCGCAAACGGATGCCAGTTTGCTGGTTTCACAAGCATGCCGCCGACAATCAGAAAGAGAAAGATTGCGCCGATCTTAATCATCACCATCATGTTGTTGGCTCGAGCTGACTCGCGTATGCCCCAAACCAGCAACACTGTAAGAATGAAGACAATCAGAAAAGCCGGAAAATTGAAATACGCATGGCTCCAACCCTTGTCGGTAAAGACGGGTGTGGACCATCGATCTGGCAAGTTGAGGCCAAAGGAGGCGAGTTGCGCTTTAAAATAGCCCCCAAAGCTAACCGCCACAGCCACATTGCTGACTGCGTACTCAAGAATCAGGTCCCAGCCGATGATCCATGCAAAGAGTTCTCCCAGCGTTGCATAACTGTAGGTATAGGCGCTGCCCGCGATCGGAATCATGGATGCCAGTTCGGCGTAGCACAAACCCGCAAAAGCACATGCCACTGCAACCAGCAGGAATGAAATAGCAATCGCCGGCCCAGCCGGCGGACGCCCGTACATTGCCAGGTCATGCAGATTTCCATGCCGGATAAGGTGCATGAACAGATCAAGCACTTGCGCCTTGTAAAAGGAAGGATCGCCCTGCTCTCCAGCAGCCGCAGTCCCAGTGAGAGCAAAAATTCCCGAACCAATAATCGCGCCGATCCCCAGCGCCGTCAGCGACCACGGCCCCAGAGATTTTTTTAGCCGGTGCGCCGGATCTTCAGAGTCAGAGATCAGCTTGTCAATGGACTTCTTGGCAAAAAATTGGCTGCCCAGAAAGGCCTCCTTGAACGCAGGTGATGAGCTTTGGCGATTGGTTGAACTTACATCAGTAGTGGCGCAACGGCATCAAGGCCGCTGCGCTACTCAAGGGGTCAACTTAGCGCTTGGCCTGGCCGCGAACCATCTTCTTGACCTTGGGCTTCTTGCTGCCACGCGGATACTCCCGCGGCTTCTTGGGGACCTGCTTCTTGCGTGACGTGCGCTTTGCTTTTTTGCGTTCTTCTTTGCTCAGTGCTTTGGTATTTGCCATGTACCTGTCCTAGTAAGTTAGATTGCTGAAACTGTTACGCTCTCTCCAGATGTGCGTACTTTTCCACCAGCTTTTTCAATCCGAATCGTGGAAATTGTACCGTAATCTTGGCGTTTTCTCCTTCACCTTCGCGCCGATAAACAACTCCCTCGCCATACTTGGGGTGTTTCACACGCTGTCCGGGACGGAACGAGCTGCCGCCGGCCAGCTTCTCGACTGGGATTTGAGGCCGGCTGAACTTCTTGCCGCGCGAAGCAAAAAACTCCGCAATGTTGTCGATGGAGTTGTACTTTGGGCCAGAATAGCTGCTGGTTTTCGGCTTGGCGAGAACGCCGTTGCGCTGCCGGCCAGACTCAGCAGGCGCGCTCTGATCTTCATCTTCGTAGCTGTAGTGGCGGTCGCCGTAGTCGGCATCGCGATAGGCGCCGCGTGTGCTTGAGCGGGCTGTGCCCAGCTCTTCCAGCAGTTGCGGCGGTACCTCTTCCAGAAAACGCGAAGGCACCGTTGCGTCCGGCATGTCTGTGCCATAGCGCCGGCGATAGCGCGCGTTGCTCAGAACCAGAGCGTCCATGGCGCGGGTCATGCCCACATAGCACAAGCGGCGCTCTTCTTCCATCTGGTCAGGATCATTGAAGGCCCGCGAATGCGGAAACAGACCCTCTTCCATCCCGATCAGAAACACCAGGCTGAACTCCAGCCCCTTGGCTGAATGGAGCGTCATGAGCGTCACGGTTCCGCGAGGATCGTACGTATCCACGTCGCTGACCAGCGCGGCGTGGTCCAAGAATTCCGCCAGGGTCTCGCCGCGATCGCGCGA
>DATEHN010000121.1:0-76381 GCA_035279585.1 Candidatus Angelobacter sp.
CGGGGCGGGATCAGACGATATTTCTTTAAGCGGCCGGCATTGCATGAAGGCCTCTATCACAGCCGGTGTGTCCGGTTTTGCGGCGATGGTCGGCTTGGTGCACTTGCTCGATCTCCCCGGGATCGAACCAAAATGAGCGCGCATCCACTTCATCTCAGCCCGCAGGCCAAGGCGGTGGTGCCCACGCACGTCGCCATCATCATGGACGGCAACGGACGCTGGGCCAAACGCCGCCACCTGCCCCGCGTGGCCGGACATCGCAAGGGCGTGGAAGCCGTCCGCCTGGTGGTGGAAACTGCCGCACGCATCAACCTGCCTGCGCTCACGTTGTACGCTTTTTCGGCAGAGAACTTTGTCCGCCGGCCGTCTACGGAAATACACTTCCTCATGAAGCTGCTGCACCGCTACTTAAAGAACGAGCTGCCGCTCATGCACCGCAATAACATCCGGCTGCAGTTTATTGGACGCAGCCAGATGCTGCCCCAGGAAGTGCAGGAGCGCATGGCCTGGGCCAAAGAGCAGACCTCGCACAATACCGGCATGGTGCTGACGCTGGCGCTGAACTATGGCTCGCGTTCCGAGATTGTGGATGCGTTCAAATCCATGGTGCACGCGGCGGCCAACAACGGAGGCCTGGAACACCTGCTGAAAATGGATGAAGAAACAGTCAACCGGCACATGTACACCAGCCATCTGCCGGAGCTTGATCTGGTGATCCGCACCAGCGGTGAGATGCGCCTGAGCAACTTCCTGCTCTGGCAGGCAGCGTATGCGGAGATCTATGTCACCAAGCTGTTCTGGCCTGACTTCAACGGATTTCATCTGCTTGAAGCCATTCAGGAGTTCCAGAAGCGCGAGCGCCGTTACGGCGGCCTGAATGAACCTTCTCCCGGAAGTTCCAACTAATCGATGAAACGCGTCCTGACCGCGGTAGCGCTGATACCGGTGGTGGTGCTGATTTTATTCAAAGCACCGGATTGGTTTTTTAGCGGGTTCATCGGACTGATTGCTGTCCTGGCTGCGCATGAGTATTTTGGCATTGCGATTCACTACCAGGAAAAGCTGCATATTTATGTGGTCGAAGTGGCTACCGGAATTTATTTTCTCGGCCACTGTCTTCACCACGTAAGCGCGTTCGGGATAGGGAGCTTTGGCAACCAGTTTGAAAGCTGGTCTTACGATATAACCAGCCCCCGTGCGCTTCCTCTGATTCTGCTGGTGCTGGGCATGTTCCTCTGGGAGATGAAAGACGTTCTGGGAGCAGCGGCTTTTTCCTATTTGGGCTTTGTCTATATCGCTTACACTCTAGGTGCCCTGTCTCTCATCGGCCACCAAACCAATGGCCGCATCATGATATTTGTCCTTTTAGTTGTCGTGTGGTCCGGCGACATTTTTGCTTATTACATCGGCCGCGCCATTGGCAAGCACAAACTTGCCGAGTCGATAAGTCCTAAAAAGACCTGGGAAGGAGCGATAGCATCTGCGGTTGGCGCCACTCTGGTTTCGCTTGTCCTGTTTCGATACATACACTTCATTGGAAATGCACTGGCGCGACTGGATGCGCTTCCCTCACAAAGTATTCTCTACTCACAAAGTGTTCTCTACTCTGATGCTCGAGTTTATGCGCCTGCGTGGTGGCTTGCCGCCATCTTCGGGCTACTGGTGAACCTTGCCGCTCAACTTGGCGATCTGGCTGAATCAGCCCTAAAGCGAGGCGCGGGCGTCAAAGACTCTGGTACCTTGCTTCCAGGGCACGGAGGCATACTGGATCGCATCGATGCCTTGCTCTTCGCCGCTCCGGTATTATGGTTCTTTGAAGTATCTCTGTTCACAGCTCTGATTCATCGACCATGAAGCGAATCGCCATCCTTGGTTCCACCGGCTCTATTGGCCGCAGCACGCTCAACGTGATTGAAAACAATCCGGAGCGCTTTCAACTGCTGACGATGGCTGCCGGCTCAAACGTTGAAGCCGCGCTCAACGATGCACGCCGCTGGAAACCCAAAGTGCTGTCATTGGCGGCAGAGCAGGACGCAGAGAGAGCCCGAAAGCAGCTCAAAGCTGAAGGTCTGGGCGAAATTGAAGTCGTTCACGGCCAGCCTGGCACAGTTCGCGTGTCAACGCACCCTGAAGTTGATTTCGTAGTCAGCGCGATTGTCGGCGTGGCCGGTCTCAAAGCCACATATGAAGCAGTTCGGGCGGGCAAAGAAGTTGGTTTAGCCAACAAAGAGTGCCTGGTTGCCGCGGGTGAGTTGATTACCGCCGAAGCGCGCAAACAGGGCAAGCCCCTTTTGCCTATCGATAGCGAACACAACGCAGTACACCAGTGCATGCGCGGCGGGCGAATCAGCGAGGTTGAACGCGTGTGGCTCACGGCCAGTGGCGGGCCATTCCTTACCACGCCGAAATCGGAGTTCGAGAAAATCACGGTGGAGCAGGCGCTGAACCATCCCACATGGAAGATGGGCCAGCGCATCACCATTGATTCCGCCACTCTGATGAACAAAGGCTTTGAGGTGATTGAGGCCTGCCGGCTCTTTAACCTGCCTGCTAAGCAGGTGAGCGTGGTGGTGCATCCGCAATCGACCATTCATTCGCTGGTCGAGTTCAATGACGGCAGCATTCTGGCGCAGCTCTCAGTCACAGACATGCGCCTCCCCATCCTCTACGCCCTCACTTACCCCGAACGGGTCCCTTCCGATCTGCGCTTCAATGTCCTGGACCTAAGGCGTCTGGATTTCTGTCCTCCCGATTTGGGAAAGTTTCCCTGCCTGCGCCTGGCCTATGAGGCGGCTGAAGCCGGTGGCGCTAAGCCCATAGCTCTCAATGCCGCCGACGAAATAGCTGTGGCCGCTTTCCTTAAGCGAGAGATCAGTTTTACTGATATTTCTAAGGTTGTGGGACAGACAATCAGTGAAACAAAAGACCACCGTCCTGAATCTATAGAGGAGGTACTGGCCATTGACGCGGAGGCCAGGGAAAGGGCGCGGCACCGCTTGCCGCACCAGCTTACCCGCTAGCTGGCGTAGTTTTTTGCAGTTACAATAACAAGATTATTCTTTATGCAATCAGTTCCAATCACTGTTGTTGCCTTTATTTTTGTTCTGGGTGTGCTCGTCTTTGTTCATGAATTTGGCCATTATGCGGTGGCAAAGCTGTTCAAAGTTCGGGTAGAAGTTTTCAGCCTGGGATTTGGCAAACGGCTCTTCGGCTTCCGCCGCGGTAATACTGACTATCGCGTCTGCGTGCTGCCTTTGGGTGGTTATGTGAAGATGGCGGGTGAGAACCCCATGGAGACCCGCACCGGCGATCCGGGCGAGTTTATGAGTCATCCGCGCTGGCAGCGTTTTCTGATAGCCATTGCCGGGCCGGCGATGAACATCATTTTGGCTCTTGTCGTGCTTACCGGCGTTTACATGGTTCGGCATGAGTATCCTGCTTATTTTGATAAGCCCGCCGAACTGGGCTGGGTGTTGGATGGTTCTCCTGCACAGAAGGCCGGGTTCCAGACCGGCGACAAAATCATCGCGATTCAGGGCAAACAAAGTCTTACATGGGACGACGTTCGTTACCAGATTTTCGGAAACATGAACCAGAACCTTGACATGGAGGTGCAGCGGGGATCACAAACTCTCCATTTAAATCTGACAGCCAGTTTTCCTGATAGAGATGATGTGGATGTTCTGGGATCGCTAGGGTTGATTCCGGCTGGGCCTGCGATTGTGGGCCTGGTTGAAAAAGGAAAACCTGCAGACCGGAGTGGAATGCAGGTAGGCGATGAAATACGCAAGATCAACGATATTCCGGTGCAATCTGGAAACGCGATTGCGCTCTTCTCTGTTTTACAGACCACAAAAGATAATCCGGTCCACATCTCGGTGCTGCGCAAAGGCCAGATCAAAGACCTCATGCTGAAACCCGAGCTGCTCCCTGGGCCAACCGGCAATGCATACCGCATTGGCATAGAAGTGCCGCCGGAAGTCCGCACAGAAAAGCTTCCTTTGACAGCGGCATTCAGCACCGCATATGTAGAGTGCAAAAAGAACTCCACTCTGATTTTCCGCTTGCTGGGCCAGTTATTCACCGGCAAAGCTTCCATTAAGCAATTCAGCGGCCCAGTGGGAATCATGGAAGAATCAGGCCGCGCCGCAGAAGCTGGTTTTATGGTGTTGCTGGAGTTCATGACTCTGATTAGCCTGAACCTGGCCATCTTCAATCTTCTGCCCATTCCCATTCTGGATGGCGGCCTGATATTGATGTTGCTGGTGGAAGGCATCATGCGCCGCGATATCAAGCAGGAAGTGAAGGAACGCGTGTATCAGGCAGCGTTTGTTTTTTTGGTTATCTTTATTGCAGTCGTCATCTTCAATGACGTTGCTAAAACGTTGCCCAGTTGGTCGCACTTGAAGCAATAAGCAGCTTAGCTGCTCGCTCACGATTTTTAGCGGCCAAGCTCAAGTAATTAGCGTCTTTTTGCTGTCGTCCCATCGCCATTGCGGCTGCTGGCCGTTAAGATGGACGCCTCCGAGCCAGCGATCGATACCGCCGCTCAGCTTGATCCAGTCTGCTTTTCCATCTAGCAGTTTTTGGCCGGCGTCGGTAACGGCGTAGTCGTTCTTATGCGCTTCCACGAGTGCCGGATTCGGGCCTTCAGCAAGGCCGTCAAGGCGCAGATAGACTGAAGCGTCTCCCCACGGCACATCTTCATGCTTGCGCGATTCAAAATAAATTTCCTGTTGTTTGCGCGCTCCGGTGGCTACGGCATGCAAGATGTGCCGCTCAATTCGCGAAAGCCCGTCAATGGTCCAGGGATATTCCTGCAAGAAGCGCTGCAGCGCCTTGGTGAGAAATGGCAATGCGTCAGACTTTTGCTTCGCCCGTTCTGTCAGCTCCAGCAAGGCGCCGGGATTGTCGGAACGAAAGGCCCGCCACGCTTCGCGCGCGGCAACTAAATGCGCCTGAGTGACTGTTGCACGCGTGGGGAAGAGTCGGGCCAACTGCGGCCCGCTTAACTGCCCCAGGCCGTAAAAGGGCTTTACGCCGGGATAAGAATTCACCTGGATCAGACTGAGCTTGCCGCCATTACCATTGCTGCTGAACCAATCGAGGAGCTGTAGCAGCTGCAGCTGATCGTAAAGATCGTGCTCAAACCACAGAACTACCTCTTCGTGCTCGCTGGAATCTTCAAGCATCTTATCGCGAGCGGCGAAGTCGGCGCGGAGATCTTCGTATTCGCCCCAGCCAAATCCCGCCAGAGCCTGCGCCCGGACATCGGAAAGCTCGCTTAGCGTTGCAGTTTCAGGAACGGGGCCGTCGTGCAGGACGTCACGCCAGGAAAGATAAGCGCCCGGAAAGCGGACTTGCCGGAAGGTACCAACGACCGAATCTCCGTTGGTGATGTGCAACATAAAAGAAGGCTAACACAGATATGGGGCGAGGCCGTGCCGACGGGCAGGTCTGCCATAATTACGTTATGTGGCGATACATGATATTCGTGTTCCTGGCTGCTACTTTTGCTAACGCTCAACGCTCCGACCACTCCTCTCCCCAATTTGCTGGATGCTATGAAGTAACCACACTAACCTGGAGCCCTTCAGACGAAACCATTAAGCTGATTCCGAAACAATTTGAGCTACTGAGTACATCCAGACGTGCGGGGGCATTCGACATGCGTAGCCTGCCGAAGAAGGCTGAACCATCTTTTGAAAATTCATGGACATGGATGCCTAAAAGCAATGACAAGGTGTGGATCTCCTTCAGCACTGGCCTTGGCGGGTTTGAAGGCACTCTAAAAAAATCTCACAACGGGGAGTTCGCGGGCAAACTGAAGGAATGGTGTGACAGCCGGTGCGGGTGGCACAAGAGAACTGGCACTCTTCATGTCCGGCCTATTGCCTGTGGGTCAAACTGAATCGCGAAAGCGCTCTCGCAATTTCCGGTGTGACGCTGCATTTATCGGCTAAACTGATGAGACACGCGACATGGTCTTCGTTCTCGACAACTACGATTCCTTCACTTACAACCTAGTCCAGTATTTGGGTGAACTGGGCGAGAAGGTGGAGGTGCGCCGCAATGATCAGGTCACACCGCAGGAAATCGAGCGGATGAAGCCGAATCACATAGTCGTTTCTCCCGGCCCATGTACTCCGCAGAAAGCCGGCATCAGTATTGAGCTGATCAAATATTTTGCCGGGAAATGCCCCGTGCTCGGCGTGTGCCTGGGACATCAGGCCATTGGCGCTGCTTTTGGCGGCAACGTGGTGCGCGCCCGCCAGATCATGCACGGCAAAGTCAGCCAGATTGAGCACGATGGCAAGACCGTCTTCCACAAAGCCCCCCTGCCAATGACGGCCACACGCTACCACTCATTGATAGTGGCTGAAGAAGGTCTGCCCAATGAACTGGAAATTAGCGCAGAGACGCGTGAAGCCGATGGTACCCGGGTGATTATGGGACTGCGCCACCGGCAATTTCCTATTGAGGGCGTACAGTTTCATCCTGAGAGCGTTCTGACAGATTCAGGACGATTGCTGCTCAAAAACTTTCTGGCCCTCTGAAATGTTTGCAAACACGCTGGCACCGATAGCTGAATCAAGGTATTGGTTCGGCGCATACCTTCCTTACCACCATGTGCGCGTCATTCGCCTGAAACAACCGTATTCCCGCAATTCCTTGAGCACCGGCTTGCAGGCACAAATGTGCGCTCTGTAGCGTGATGCCGCCCAGGGCAAAAATCGGCATGGCTGAGGGTGTGGTTTGAGCGCGGCTGCAAATCTGGCGCAGTTGCTCCAAACCCTCAGGGTTTTTGGCGCTGCCTTTGGCGAATACCGGAGCGAAAACCGCAAAGTCTGCTCCGTGGGCTTCAGCATAGGCGACTTCTGCCGCAGAATGAGCCGAGACTCCAATGATCGGCCCAGCCATGTTGGCCGGGGTTCGACTGGCAACAGAAAAAATCACGCGGACCTCGCTGGCAGGCAGATCATTGCTGGGCAGGTGTACACCATGAGCGCCACAGGCCAGCGCAATGTCAGTCCGGGAGTTGATAAGGAGCTTCGTCCGCGAGCCGCGCAGTGCAGACATCGCTTTATTTGCCAATTCCTCCAGCGAGCGGGTGTTCAGGTCTTTTTCACGCAATTGAATGTAGTCCACCCCAGCCGCGGCGCATTCGGCAATTTTGCCGAGCAAACGGCGGTCCTGCTCCTTGCTGTCTCCTGAAAATTGTCTGCGATCGGTAATGTAATAAAGCAGAGGGGGCATTGATGAGCATTGTAATTGCGGCGCATCCTCAAAGCGGGCAGGGCAACTTAGGCGGCGAAAATCCCCTCTCTTAAGGATGTCTCTGACCGTGCAGCTTGTATGTCTCTTCGTCCTGGCCATCCCCATTGGGGCCATTGCCTGGACGGTGACGCATGAAGAAATATTCCGCGAGCCCCGCCAGTTTTGCTTGCGGCAAAGCGATAGCCAGCGCAGTTATTTCTTGCGCAAGTTTTTTTATATTTTTACCTGCGAATATTGCTTCAGCCATTATGTGACCATTTTCTTTCTCTTTATCACCCGCTACAAGCTGCTCTATGACGATTGGCGCGGCTACCTCATTGCCGGCTTTGCCCTGGTCTGGATTGCCAACCAGTACATGAGCATCTATGCCCACGTGCGGCTCGATATCCGCAAGGACCGGGCTGAAATCAAGCATGTAGAAAAGAAAGTGGAGAAGTTGGAAGAGAACAAAGCAGCGTGACTTTTCCCTAGTCCCGGGCGCAGCGAGCAGGCCCTATCGATACGATAGATTCAAGGGTTTTCGGATTGCCAAAAACTGCCAAACATCGCCGAAATTGTTTTTGCTGCAAACTTGCTTGTACCCAGGTTCTCAATTTGGATTCTTTGGCAATCTCGGCAATTCTTTCTCTGAAGCCTGGGGTAATTATGGTTTCCTCGCTGCGCTCGGATTTCAGAAAAAATTACGGCAGCGTCTTCGCGATTTCCGGCCCTTCTTCAGATACGGGCCTTGTCTGTTGAGGTTGCAGATGAAAGCGGGTGAGCCCGTCTTTTAAGACCTCAAACGCTTCCTCCGGCGTATCCACCATGGTGAAGGCGTTTACGTCTTCCGGCGAAATTGTTCCTGCGTCAACCAGCGCATCAAAATTCAGCACGCGCTTCCAGTACTCGCTGCCATACCCGATGACCAGAATTTTCTTGGCCAGCTTATGCGTTTGCGCCAGGGTGAGGATCTCAAAAAGTTCATCCAGCGTGCCAAAGCCGCCGGGGAAAACAACCAGCGCCTTGGCCAGATAGGCAAACCAGTACTTACGCATGAAAAAGTAGTGGAACTCAAAGTTCAGCTCCGGCGTGATGTACTGGTTGGGATATTGCTCAAACGGAAGCCGGATATTCAGTCCTATGGTTTTTCCTCCCGCCTCGCTGGCGCCACGGTTTGCAGCTTCCATAATGCCGGGGCCGCCGCCTGATGTAACAACAAAACGGTGACGTTTGCCAGGAAGGGTAAGTGACCATTCTGTGAGCATGTGAGCTAACCGGCGCGCTTCTTCGTAGTATCGCGCCATCTCCACAGCTGCGTGGGCGCGCTTCAGGGCGCCCTGCAGGGCATCCGGATCTTTGCCGCCTGGCTGCTGCTGTGGTTGCGCTGGTTTGGCAGAGCCGTCTTTTTCAAGGATGGTTAAAGCCTGCTGTGCGTCAGGCAGGCTGGCAAAGCGCGCGGAACCGAAAAAAACCACCGTGTCCTGGATTTTTTCCCGGCGGAAGCGGGACAGCGGCTCAGAATACTCAGAAAGAATTCTTACCAGGCGGCCGTCGGGGCTATTCAGGAAGTCTGGGTTCAGGTAAGCGAGCGGCGCGGGAAGCAGCTCATGCTCATCTTGTGGGTTCGGATTCTTATTGTTCTCGTCCATACGCCTTCAAATAAAATCCATGCTCAATTTATTTCCGGTCACGATAGTGAACGGCTTCCATGATACCCAGCCAAACATCCAGCACACCTAAGCCTGAGACCGCGCCACGTACAAAGCCGCTCTGCAGAAAACGCTGCAACTCCGGCCATTGCGACAGCAATCCACCGCTAAACCAATGGCCGGTGATCCAGGGAAGCGCAATCAGGACCAGCCCCAGTTCAATGCAGAACAGGACATACACAATAACAAAAACCCGCTGCAGCCACACGGGCAGCTCGCCTGGTTTATCGTCAACAGGCTCAGGCTGGGGCGCCGGCGGCGGGGTTTCGAGATTCGTAGAGATGGGCTTCAAAATTCGGGAATCAATCTGTGTCGTTGTATTTAATTTAGATGTAATAGAAGATTTTACGATTTCAGCGCCTTAATGCGGCTGGCCACATCACGAAAATCGATGTTCGATCCATAGACTTCCATGAAATTGGCCAAGGCAGACTTTTTGTCTCCTGATGCCTCAAAGGCCATTGCTAAATCATAATAGATGGCGCAGCGGCTGCTGTCATCTAGTCCGGGCAAATGCAAAGCTTTTTGATACCAGCGCACGGCGGCTTCCGGCGCGCCTTTATCAACCAGACATTGCGCCAGCCAGGTAAGTGCCTGAATGGGCTGCGAGAATTTTGCGCCACGATCCACCGCATGGCAAACTTTTTGCAGCTCCCCAATTGCTTCATCCAGCAATCCCATCTCCTTGAATGCGATGCCCAGGTTGTAGTGTGTCTCGGGATCTTCTTCCGGCTCTGCCGCTTCGGCAGTTTCTTCCTGCAGCTCAGAAAGTATGTCATTCAGGACATCGGCAGATTCCTTGTCCTGCATGTCACCATTACTCAGCGATGAGATGCGGCGATCGACAGTCACAGACGCAGGAGCAGCGGTGGGTGCTGGTGCCGGCGCATGAGCGGAATGTTGCTTGGGAGCAAAGTCAGCCAGCTCAGGTGACTGTTCCAAATCGAGCACAAAATCCCCGAGGATATCTTCTGTGGATTTGCTGCTGGCTGTTGGCGCTGCTCGTGCTGGCGCAGGCTTGGCTTTGGGCGGCTCAGGGATGTCCAGCACATCTTCATGCGCTATAGCGGCAGGCTGTACAACCGGCTTCTTTTCCACGTGTACTGGTGAAGACGGCGGCTCGATGGGCTTCGGCGTCTCAACTTTGGGCTTCTGAACAATCGGCGGAGGGGGTTCGACGGCCTGGGGCTTCGCGACAACTGGCGGTGGTGCTGGTTCCGCTACCTTCGGCTTGGCGACTGGTGGAGGTGGAGCAGGCTCAACCGCTTTCGGTTTTGGAATTTCCTGTTTTGGAATTTCCGCAGGCGCAACAGCTGGTTCATCCACAAAAGCCGGCGTTAACGCCTCGGCTGACGGCCTGGATTGGCCGGCAGAGACGGCGGCGATCAGCTCTGTAACCTCAGGCGCATCGGGTGCAAGCTCGGTCAAGTCCAGAATCGCCGATTTGGCGGACTCCCACATTCCCTGCGTGATGTAGAAGCGGATTTCCTGGACCTTATCCGTGATCTGGGAACTGAGACCGGCTTCAGCAGCTTGGGCATGCGCGGCGGGCCCTGGCTCAGCAAAACGAACAGGAGTTTCTGCAGCCGTCTCTTGAGCAGACTGAACATGAACTTCTTCTGTTTGCTCAACCGGCTCAACTTCAATCATCTCCTCCCATTCGTTGGAGATGTCAATTTCTTCGGCTGGCGGCGGGGGAGACGATGGCTCAGCGTGTGCCGCAGGGGTAGCAGTAAAGTGAACAGGCTCCAGAGGTATCTCTGAGACAACCGGCTCAGCGATGATCGGCTCTACTGGAGCGGCGACAATGGCTTCCGGCTCGCCCGCTATTACGTCCGGCGTGTCAAAACTGAACTCCTGTACTGAAGGCTCAGCTTCTGCTGCCACTTCAACTGGAGCCGGTGATGGCGGCGGTACTGGCGCAGCAGTAACAGGCGGCAGGGGCGGCCACGTGGCTTTAGCAGCCTTGGGCTGTGACTGGGGCTGCGCTGCGGCCGGCGCTGATTGCGGCGCGCGCAAGGCGTACCGCTTTGACGCTTCAAGATATTTTGCCGATTCGGTCGGGTGGCCCAACTCCTTATAGATATCGCTTAGATTCTGGTAAAGCTTGGCTGCTTCGGCAAAACGCTCTGAACGCACATAAAGGCTGGCGAGGCGTTGGTTCAGGTTTACATCCTGCGGAGCCAGCGGCAAAGCTGCTTCCAGAGGTGGAATTGCCTTTGAAGGAACGTTGTAAGAAACATACAGCTCGGCGTCAGTGAGCGCTGATTCTATGGCTTTTTCTGTAGGAGGATCATAGGCCTGGTGGACAGGGGGGGCAGTTTCGTCCAACTCTTCCACCATAAAGGCTTGCGCGGCTTCTTCCGGGGTAAGGATCCGTGTGGCAGAATCTTCGCCTAGCTTGACCAGCATCTGCTTGTAATTCTGGGCGTGATGCGCGTTCTCCGGCTCCATCTCCGTGAGCTGTTTGTAGAGATCGCGCGCCTCTGCGTAACTCCCTTTCTGGGCTGCGGCATGAGCCTGCTGTTCCATCATCTCCGCAGTCTGGCTTTGGTCACCTGTCTGGTTGAGCAGCCGGTTCAGGATTGCCATGGCTGCAGGATTATCTTTGGCGCGGCCCGTCAGCGGAGCGAGTGCTTCCTGCAGCGCGGCCTGATTTCCTGCGAACATGCGTTCGGCATTCGTTTCATAAAGCCTAAGAGCGCTCTCTATGTGATTGTTGGTGGCATACCATTGTGCCAGCGTGGTAACACCGGTAACGTCATTGTGCCTGGCCAGCAGCTTGCCGGCGATGCTGTCCACACCCTCAGAGCTTCCAGTTTGCAATTTGGCTCGAAGTAAGGCCCGCAGCCCGTCGGGGCGCGCATCCAGATCAGATATTTGCTCCAGATAGCGCACAGCGGCTTCACTGTCTCCCGCATCCACCGCAATCAACCCGCGCAGCATGAGCGCGCCGGTATTGGCGGGATCAAGCGAGAGAACTTTTTCCAGCGCTTCCTCTGCGGCGGCATGGGAGCCGCGCGCGTAAAGCGACTCAGCAGCGCTGTAATAAATGTTGCGCGCTTCGTCTCTTTTTCCCAGCTTGGTGTAGAGATCGGCAAGCTTGGCTTGGGTGTGCGCATTCTCAGGATCGAGTTCCAGTATCTTCTGGAAGATCCGCGCGGCCTGGTTGTTGTCGTTCGATTTTAAGAGCTGATCAGCCACCATCATGTAATGCACGCGCGCGTCATTGAACAAACCCTGCTGGCCATAGAGTTCAGCCAGCCTAATGGTGTTCTCCGCGTTGTAAGAGCTCATTTTGGTGAGCTTCTTGTAGATAGCAATGGCCTTCAGGGTGAAGCCATTTTGCGCGTACTGATCGCCGACTCTCTTGAAGTAATAGGTGGCTTGATCGTTGTTCCCCATGCGCGCATAAAGATCGCCCACCGTGTTCAGTACGGTGGAGTCCTTGGGGTCTTCCTTAAGGACCTTTTCGTATTCTGAGACGGCGTTGGAGAGCTTGCCCTGCTGGACAAACTTCTCCGCTTGCGCCAGTACCTTTGCTTTGTTGAAGCCAAACCCAAGTGCCATAAAAAATCAGTACGTCCGAAGGGCAGTCCTTCCAAATGCCGTGGGAAACCGGAAATAGGTGCAATTGGGGCTAAAGTACCATAGAAAAACGGCGAAACCCAAGCCACATGGGGTAATCGTTAGTGCATGTCGGTTATTTACCTTAAAGGTTCGGGGGAATTGCCAGATTGCCATGATTGCCAAAAATCACCGAATTGAAAAATAATATCCGAATAGCTGATCAGCCGTCCCGCTTTGAGCCAAAACCCAGTTTTTTATTTTGGCAATTTACCGATACTGTGCCCGGCTGCGGAACTCACGGACCATCAACTCAAGAAAGGTTTCATTGTCTGGCGGGCGTGATTCCGGAGGAATGTTCAGCCGCGCACTGATCATCTCTGTAATGCGCTGGGCGTTGAACCTTCTTACTTCAGGCGGAATTTCCAGGCGGCGCGCCAGGAAAGTCTCAATCAGCTCCGCTTCCTGCAATGTAAGACCAGCCGCCTGGTGCAGAGTAAAATCCGTGCGCGTGGGAGTATTGAAGAAGAGGCTTGATTCGCGGTCAGAGGTTTCATGCACCACAATCGTCCCTGCCACATAGTCACCCAGCCTGCGGTTCTTGGAGTTCAGCAGCATGGTGACCACGCCAACGCCGTAAAAGCCAGGAAAAAAATCGATGGCCCGTATCAAGTTGCGGGATATGGCCTCAAAAGCGTTGATGGGACGGCCCGAATCCTTGATGACGCGTATTCCTGCCCATCGCTTGCCGGGCGTTTGCCCTTTCCAGATCGCTTCAAAAATAGCGTAATAGCCCCAATTGATGCAGAAGATCGCCAGGGTCACAAGGGCAGTCCACCAGATGGACCTGTTGGCGTTAAAAAATCCGCTGAATCCCAGACTTAAACTGATAATGACAAGGAGCGCATAAAGAGCGAGCTCGATTAACACATCCAGAAAAGCCGCCATGAATCGGCTGCCGATTCCGGCCAGAACAAACTCCAGGTGCACCTGCTCTGGAGTATCGATGATAAGCTTGTCACTCGGCACAATGATCTCTACCTATTGGTTGGAAAAGCGTCAAAGTCACTGGAAACGCCTGGAGCAATTGCTTGACCGGGTGAAGGCAAGCAGCCTGAGATCACTGACCCGAACGGAGTTGCAGGAACTCGGGCTGCTCTACCGGCAAGCGGCCGCCGACCTTTCCACGCTGCGCGAAGATCCAACGGGGAAGTCGTATGCCCGCTATCTGAATCTTCTCCTTTCCCGCGCTCACAATACCATCTATGCAGGGGAAAAATCGAGTGCGCGCGGAATTCTCCATTTTTACCGCTACACCTACCCACAGATTTTTCGCGACAACCTGAAGCTCATAAACCTGGCCTTTCTGCTTTTCGCTCTTGGCGCGCTGGCCGGCATGTTACTGACGTTCACGCGTCCGGAATATATGCGGTACTTCCTTGGGCCGCACATGATGGAGACCATTGAGCGGCACAAAATGTGGACTGATTCAGTGGTCACGGTGGCGCCGGCGGCCTCCAGCGGCATCATGACCAACAACATCTCGGTTGCCTTTGCAATGTTTGCCTGGGGCATTACTGCTGGAGCGGGAACAGTGCTGTCACTGGTTTACAACGGGATCATGATCGGCGTGATCGGTACCGCCTGCGGGCTTAACGATATGAGCCTCTCACTGTGGAGCTTTGTGGCCCCGCATGGAGTGCTGGAACTGCCGGCCATCTTTATTGCCGGCGGCGCTGGCTTGCGCCTGGCCCAGGGACTGCTTTTTCCTGGATTGCTCTCTCGGCAGGATTCGCTGGCTAAAGCCGGCGGTGAAGCGATACGCCTGCTGGTGGGAGTTATTCCTATATTGATCGTGGCGGGACTGATTGAAGGTTTTATCTCGCCTTCTGCGCTGGGCTGGCAATGGAAGTTTGCTTTGTCGGGATCAGTGGGAGTCATCTTCTTCAGCTATCTTGCGTTCTGCGCCAGAGGGGAAAACGTCTCTGTTGCGAGCACCCTGGATCAAAAGAATACCGCGACAAAAGCAACCATCCAAGGCTAACGGACGCACTTCTCCGGCAGGAAGGCGATGATCTCCTGCTTGCCAGGGTCGTCGTTTAGATTTGACTTGGCCATATCAATTGCTGTTTTGCCATCTTTGCCGATAGCGCAGGCATCGACTCCGATCTTAGCAAGCAGAATCACAGTGTCTTTGTAATGCTGCCACGCTGCGAGCATTAGCGCGTTATGGCAAACTCATTTACAGCGTGGATGTCTGCGCCCGCTGCTGTTAATTCCTGAATTACTGCAGGACCGTTTTCCCGTTGCGCCGCGATTAACAGCGCTGTTTCGCCGCCATCGTCACGGTCATCCACTCGAGCACCGTGCCTGAGAAGGATTTTCGTCACACTTAGAAGGAGCTTCTCCTTCCGATGCAGCCATTTGCAACGGACTGGGACCCTCAGGAGGCTGGAAATTGGGATCCGCTCCGTGGTTGAGCAGAAACTCCAGAATTTCGGGACTCCGAGAGCGGAAGCGCGAGGAATCTGCAGCTTGGATAGCATTTAATAAGGGGGTTGTCAGCAATGGCTTATCGCCATCATAACAGTCAAGGGGAATGAACGCATTTACAGCCATGCCTGAGTTCAAGAGCTTGGCAACTGTGTAACCATCGCCCTGCCAGATCGTTATTTGAAATGGGGCTCATTAAAAAAGGCCCCGATCTCTCGGGGCCTCTCTTCTCGCTGAATGCTGACAGCTTTACTGTGGAAACGGAACGCCCTTTGTTCCTGACGCCAGTGCTGGGTTACAGGTAAGGCTAGTGGGCTGGGTGGCCGGCGTTCCCGGATTTAAGTTGGGCGAATTAACGAAGTCGAAGAATTCATCCATAGGCGGCTGGGCCGCATCCCGCGCCGTCAAGGAAGGCAAGTTGAAGCGCTCTTCCACGAACTTGAGTACCGCCGTGTAATCCATGGGCGTGTGTGAGACGTAATGCACCTTGGCAAACGGTGACACGATGATTAGAGGCACACGGAAGCCAGTGCGAACAAAATCGTCAGGTGGATCGTTGGGCAGAAGATCCCGGGGCTTGATGCCGTCAGGGCTCGGTACGTGCATGATTGCGGCATCGCCAGGATACATCCCCGGCCCCACAGCTTGCCCGCCCGCTCCTGCGCTTAACTCCAAAATTGGCCGCCCATCGATCATTGGGCTCACGTGATCAAACAATCCTCCGCCCTCATCGAAAGTCTCAATAAAGATGGAATCTTTCCATGACGGGCTGTTGATCAAGGCGGTAAACAATGAATTCACGAACTTTGCACCTGCCTGAATATTATCTGTCTTGCCCGGATGTTCATCGCGGCCTGAGGCAAATCCCGGCTCAATGTAAGAGAATGAGGGCAAGGTGTTGTTCGCCACATCTGTCAGGAACTGTGAAATAGGAACGATGTGGTCCTGCACAGTTGTGACATAAGGCTGGAAGTTGCGCAAAGACGTAATCAGCTTTCCATCTGGCTGGTGATCTACGGAGTAAATCTTCCAGGAAATGCCGGCCGCATCCAGAAGTTGAAAAATTGTCTTGGCGGTAAGAGTGGTATTGGTGTCTTGCGGCGGGTGGACCAGTCCCTGAGAGGTCGCCGCCATCGAGTAAAGACGAACATCTTCCGTCTGCATGGGCGCCGGTGTATACCAGCGGTCTGAAGTTGCAAATTGAGTGGCAAAGAAATACGGCGAAGGCAGATCACCCTGGTTGTAAAAACCCATAGAGCGCACGCCTTTTGTATCCGGATCGCCATCAAAGATTGCCAATCCACCACCGGTATGGACAAAGCCATCCAATAAAAGCGGAGCGGTTTCAGTGGTGTCAAACCGATTGGCATCGCCGTGGCTCTCCAGCCACGCTGCTGTCGTGTTGAAGATGCAGCTCGTGGTGAGGTGGAAATTTCGGATGGTATCGCCATCGTCAGCGGGGTTGGTGAACAGCGATTCCAGATCGTCAGCATCTCGCCCTAATCCCTGGCTGGCGCGGTAGTCATTGATCTTGCCAAAGTAAGCGTCAAAAGAGCGGTTTTCCTGCATCATGAAGATGATGTGGTTCACGCTCTGCAAGCTGCCGACAGGAGTCGGCGTAGGAGTTGGACTTGGAGTAGGATTGTTGCTGCTGCCGCCGCCGAAGCCCACTCCCTGGCAGCCGGTTAGAACACCCAAAACAAATAAGGCCAAAAAGCACGCTAAGAGATTTCTGGTCATGGAGCTCATAAGTCCAATCTGTCGTCACTAAAAAATTTTAATTACGCTGGCTTTTGACTGTACTTTCTCGTCAAGGAGCAGCAGCTCCGTTTCGAAAGGTGTGATGAGGCTTTTCCCGCCAATGTTGGCTGACAATCGCCAGGTTTTACTTAGGCATGACATCCCTGGCAGGTGTTCTGACATCGAAGCCAATTAAGCTGCTCTCGATTTCCTGCGTTTAAAAACGAGAGCTTATTTTCAGTTTTCTGGGGATCCAAGAGGATGAGAATTGCTGTAGTGGGATCAGGGTACGTTGGTCTTGTAGCAGGTGCATGTTTTGCTGAATTGGGCCATCAGGTCCTTGTGGTCGATAACGACGATCACAAAATCGCGGCACTCCAGCGCGGAGAGTGCCCTATCCACGAAAAATTTCTTCCTGAACTACTGGGGCGGCATCGCGGCCAGCGGCTTGACTTTACCGGTGATCTGGCAGAAGCCGTGCGGCGCAGCCAGGTGATTTTTATTGCCGTAGGTACTCCGCCTAAGGATGACGGTGACGCCGACCTTTCTTACGTGGAGTCTGTGGCACAGGGAATTGCCTGCGCTATTGACGACTATAAAGTTGTGGTCGAAAAAAGCACCGTTCCGGTTTACACCAATAGCTGGGTGCGCAAGATCATGTTGCTCAATGGCGCTCCGGCAGAGTTGTTTGACGTGGCTTCAAACCCGGAGTTCCTGCGTGAAGGCACGGCGGTGGCTGATTTTCTCTATCCTGACCGCATCGTGGTGGGAGCAGATAGCGAGCGCTGCTCAGAGATGGTGGCACAGGCTTATCAGCCCATGGTGGATGGCAGCTACTACAAAAATGCCGACGCAATCCCTGGCCCTTTTACTGAGCCGTTCCAGGCGCGCTTGATTCGTACCAGCGCCAAGAGTGCTGAGTTGATTAAGCATGCGTCGAATGCCTTTTTGGCCATGAAGATATCGTTTATCAATGCGGTGGCGAGTGTTTGTGAGGCCGTGGGCGCAGACGTGGAGCAGGTGCGTGAAGGCATTGGCAGCGATTCCAGAATTGGCCGTCGCTTTCTCTCGCCGGGAATCGGTTACGGCGGCTCATGCTTCCCGAAAGACCTTTTGGCTTTCCGCTCAGTGGCGCGTGAGAATGGCTGCCATTTTGGACTCCTGGATGAGACCGTCAGGGTCAATGAAGAGCAGCGGAATCGCTTTATGCGTAAGGTGAGAAAAGCTCTCTGGACACTGAAAGGCAAAAAGCTGGGTGTCCTGGGGCTCGCTTTCAAGAATGGTACTGATGATCTGCGCGAATCTCCGGCGGTTGCCATTATCAAGGCGTTGCTGAAAGAAGGGTGCTCGGTTACGGCATTCGATCCCGCTGCAATACCGCGAGCCGAAGAGGAATTTGGCCTCAACGGAGGCGTCAAGTTCGCTTGCAGCCCCTATGAAGCTTTGCAGGGCGCAGATGCGTGCCTGATTCTTACCGAGTGGGAAGACTTTGCAGCGCTTGATTTAGCCCGGGTCAAAGCGCTTTTGCATTATCCCATTGTGGTAGATGGCCGCAACCTGTTTGAGCCGGCACTGATGGATGCAGCCGGACTCAATTACTACAGCGTGGGACGGCCTGACGTTGTTGGCAAGCGAGCGAACACCATTAAGGCGGCCCTAAAAGAAGCTGCGAATAATGAAGCGGCATAAAGGTAAAAGAAAATTGAAAGAGCTCGGCTCCAAACAGGAGCCAGACTGATCCGGGGTAAGTGAATGGTTTCGGTTGTAGTACCCATTTATAACGAGGAAGAAAATATTGGCGCCTTCCATACGACTGTGTCCAAAGTCATGGACACCCTCAACGAAGCCTGGGAAATCGTCTATGTGAACGACGGGAGCAGGGATTCTTCCCTGGCGCTTCTTCTGGATATCCAGAAGCGCGACCCTCGGGTAACGGTGGTGGAGTTTTCTCGGAATTTCGGCCATCAGGCAGCTCTTACTGCTGGTCTCCAGACAACCAAGGGCGACTGCATCATGCTGATGGATGGGGATTTCCAGGATCCTCCTGAGGTCTTGCCGCGATTGGTAGAAGCCTGGAAGAACGGCGCCAAAGTAGTAATTGCAGAACGAACCAGCCGGGCAGAGAGAGGCATACGCGGGCGGTTATTTCCACTGTTTTACAAAATCATGGGCCTGATCTCTGATTTTCCAATTCCTTTGAATGCAGGGATCTTTGGCCTGCTGGACCGGCAGCCGGCAGACGCCATCATCAACCTGCATGAAGGGAATCGCTATCTTCCCGGATTGCGTGCCTGGGTGGGCTATCCAACTGCTTTTGTCTATTATGAGCGGGCTGACCGCGCTGCCGGCAAGCCCAAACAGACGCTGCTGAAACTTTTCAAATATGCCATGGACGCCATCTTTAGCTTCAGCTATAAGCCTTTGCGCCTGGGCCTGGTGCTGGGTGGATTAGTGCTTGCGTTCAGTCTGTTTCTCTCTCTAGTGGCCATTGGCAATGTTTTGTTCAACGCCAAGTTTTTTGGCATAGTGCCCGGCGCAGGGCATGTAGGCACAATGCTGGCTATCCTGTTTCTAGGCAGCGTCCAGTTAATTTGCCTGGGATTGCTGGGTGAGTACATCGGACGCATTTACGACGAAGTTCGCCGCCGCCCTCTCTTTCTGGTCCATAAGATCCACCGGCCCACGGCTGTGGGAGAAACCGTCCGGCGTTACAAGCCAGCGACAGTCTTGGCTGAAGTGGAAGATTCAGTGGCTTAAGCAAACATCTGCATACATTTTGCACAGGCCTGCAAGCACAACAGCCCTGCTTCTTTTGCGGCTATCACCCTAATCCTCTCCTGCAAAATTTCATTTCACGCCGATAAAATGCGGCTCCGGCGAGTATTTGCCCTCTAACACCATATTAAGAGTCAAATCTCAGTGAATTAAGTAGTCTCCTGATACATCCAGAGTAGATCAACTCGTAACCTCGCTCCCTCAAGAACAAAAGAAACTCTACCTACCTCTGAAGGAGTACATGGAGTGAAAAATGTAATTCGGTTACTGTTCACGACTCTGACACTGGCCGCCGCATCCTTCGCGGGAGTCACAGTAAGTTCCCCAACTGCCGGAACAACATCCGGGTCCCCCGTCCACTTCGTCGCCTCAGCAACTTCCACCCACCCGATTACCGCTATGAGAATCTACGTGGACAACGTAAGCAAGTACTTGATCTCAGCCAGCAAGCTTGACACGTCACTGGCCATGGCGTCAGGCAAACACAGCGTGGTAGTGCAGGCATGGGATTCGACAGGAGCAGTCTTCAAAACCCCTCTCACCATCACAGTAAGCGGATCCGCACCGGCACCAACTCCTACTCCGGCACCCGGCTTGCCCAATCCCCCTACAGGCGCGGTCACCAAGAGCAACATTGAACAGATGACAGGATGGGCAAGCTGCACGGTTTGTGCCGGGGCAAACGCGGCTGGCCCTGTGGCTGTTTTCTCCATGGCAGAAAACCAGGCGTCCCCCTCGCTTGACGGTAATTCGGCCAAATTCAGCATCAGCGGCACGCACCCATACTCTGACGCCCTTTGGTGGAAACAGCTTGGCGCCGTCAACACCGCCACAAACCTGAAGTATGACGTTTACTTCTACATCACCAACCCCGGAGTCGCTCAAGCGCTGGAATTTGATAACAACCAGTCCAACGGAGCCCACAAGTTCATCTTTGGCACGCAATGCAATATCAAGGCCGGCCATTGGGACGTCTGGGGCAATGCCGCAGGCAACTGGATCTCGACGGGAGTCGCCTGCGGGGTTCCGGCTGCATTTACCTGGCACCATTTGACGTGGGAGTTCAAACGAACATCCACGAGCGTGGTCTATGTCGGATTTACTTATGACGGCGTGACGCACTATGTAAACCGGACCTATCCTGCCCGCGCATCAAGTGTCCACGAGTTGAATGTGGCCTTCCAGATGGACGGCGATTCCTCCATGCACGCCTACTCTACATGGCTTGACAAGGTGTCACTCACGTACTGGTAGAACTAAGAGTACTCAGTAGGTGAGCTGCGCAACGATGTCTTTTGTCTCTGAATGAGTTGCGTGCAAAAAAGAAAACAAGCGGCAAGAGCGGCGCATTGCGCCGCCCTTGCCGCGCATGGAACTAAGTTTTGGCCTTAATCACCTAGTAGTTCGCGATTCTGGCTTTTCTCACGCGGCGTTTAAAAACTGTTGTACCAGAGTAGATGCGCCGATAATCTCCACATTCGTCGCAAAGATTGCGGCTGAAAAACAGAAAGACAAAATCATCCCCTGGAGTAAAAAGTAGTGATGGCAAAAAACAAGACAAAAACCCTGTCCATTCTCACGGTTGCCCTGTTCCTTCTGAGCGCTGTTTCCCTCCGTTCATCCGCCCAGACAGTGAAATCGCAAATCCAAAGAATGGCTGGGTGGCAAAACTGTGTGGCCTGTGCCGGCGCCAATGCCTCCGGCCCAGGGGCCTCTATTTATACGGTTACCGGTGTTAAAAGCCCGAGCCTCAGTGGAGTTTCCAGAGTCTTCTCCATCGCCAGCAGCCACCCTTATGCGGACGCCCTGTGGTGGAAGCAACTGGGAGCGGCGAATTCCGCCACCAACCTGGTTTACAACGTTTACTTTTACCTGAAGTCGCCGCAGAACGCGCAGGCGCTTGAATTTGACAACAATCAGGCCAACGGGAAAAAACGTTGGATCTTTGGCACCGAATGCAACATCGCCGCCGGCCACTGGGACGTGTGGGGCAATGCTCAAGGGAACTGGATCTCCACCGGTATCCCGTGCAAAATGCCGTCGGCGTTCAAATGGCACCATCTCACATGGGAGTTCAAACGCAGCTCCACCACGCTCACCTATATTGCCGTGACCCTCGACGGCGTAAAGCACTATGTGAACCGCACCTATTCTGGCAGGGCCTCCGGTGTGAATGAGCTGAATGTGGCCGTTCAACTGGATATGCGGGGTAACCATGCGGCTTATCAGGAATGGGTGGATAACGTCTCTCTCAAATACTGGTAAAAACAAAGTCTTGTTCCTGTCGGCTCAAGCTCCCGGGCACCTGTCCGGGAGCATTTTTTATAGGCAATTTATAGTGGCAAATTTGGGAAAATTTTAAAATTCCCCTTTTATTCGCCATTATGATAGAAATAATAGACTCGCGGCCGCGCAAACGAATTTCGCAACGCTGAAAGTCAGAGGCGAGACTTCGGTTTTTTCAGAACGGACGCGCCACACACGGAGAAAATAATGGCTGACGAAAGACAGGAAAAGACCAGAGCAATCGATCTGGCTCTCTCACAAATCGAGAAGCAGTTTGGCAAAGGCTCCATCATGCGGCTGGGGAGCAAAGAGGCAATTGTCCCGATCGCCGTCATCTCAACCGGGTCCATCTCATTTGACGCCGCACTGGGCGTGGGCGGCTTCCCGCGCGGGCGGGTCGTGGAGATCTTTGGCCCGGAATCAAGCGGCAAGACCACCGTGGCCCTGCAGGTAATTGCTGAAGCGCAGAAGACGGGCGGTATGGCCGCCTTTGTTGACGCTGAGCACGCGCTTGATCCCATCTACGCCAAGAAGCTCGGCGTTGACGTGGACAACCTGCTTGTGGCCCAGCCGGATTACGGTGAACAGGCGCTGGAGATCGCCGAAGCGCTGGTCCGTTCCAACGCGATTGACGTGCTGGTGGTGGATTCAGTGGCAGCGCTGGTGCCCAAGGCAGAACTAGAAGGTGAAATGGGCGACAGCCACATGGGCCTGCAGGCACGGCTGATGTCTCAGGCGCTGCGCAAGCTCACCGGCATTGTCTCCAAGTCGCGCACCTGCCTGATCTTTATTAACCAAATCCGCGAGAAGATCGGTGTGATGTTCGGCAACCCGGAAACCACCACGGGCGGCCGCGCTCTCAAGTTTTATTCGTCTGTGCGCGTCGATATCCGCCGCATTGCGGCCATTAAAGACGGCGATATGGTGGTGGGGAATCGCACCAAGGTAAAGGTGGTAAAAAACAAAACGGCTGCTCCCTTCCGCGAAGCTGAATTTGACATCATGTATGGCGAAGGCATCTCCCGCGAGGGCGATCTGCTTGACCTGGGCGTGGCCCGGGAGATCGTAGAGAAATCCGGCGCATGGTTCAGCTATAAAAATGAGCGGATCGGCCAGGGGCGTGAAAACGTAAAGCAGTTCCTGAAAGAGAACCGCGACGTCACTGCCAAGCTGGAGGCTGAGCTCCGCCGGGTGTTGGGATTGAAAACTCTGGTGGCAGAGCCGCCTGCTCCAACGCCGGAACAGAAACAACAGGCTGCGGCAGCGCACGCCAGAATGCCGGCGGTGAAGCGGTAAGTTTTCTCCGAGCCACACAGAGATTGCGGGAGATGCCGAGGGAATAGACTGCTTTACTCACTGGTCGTGCTTACGTAATAACACAGGGAGAGGTTTTTTCTAAGCTGTTACAAGCGCAAGCATTTGGAAATCCGGCATTCTTAGATTGCCTGTATTGGAGCAGGCCCTACAGGTGAAAAGATTTCTGCGAATCATGCTGTTAGTAATTCCAGCGCTTTACCTGGGTTTATTGCTTTTAGCGGTCTTTTTTTCTGACGGCATGATCTTCCAGCCGCACGCACCTTCTTACCAGGATTCGGCGGAGGTTCTGAAGATCAGCACAGCGAGCGGAAAGAAGATTTCTGCTGTTTATCTCGCGAATCCCTCTGCCAGGTTCACCCTGCTGGTGAGCCATGGAAACGCGGAAGACCTGGGGGACGATCGGTACTGGCTGCTGGATTTGCGGAAGATTGGATTCAGCGTCTTTGCCTATGATTATGAAGGTTATGGGACCAGCCAGGGCAAGCCAAGCGAGCAAGCTGCTTATGAGGACGAAGCTGCGGCTTATGATTACCTTGCGGTGAATCTGGGAACGCCGCCAGACCATATCGTTATCTTTGGCCGCTCTGTTGGCACTGGCCCAGCTACGTATATCGCAGCCCGGCGGCCAACGGCTGCGTTGATTCTGCAAAGCCCGTTTGTCTCAGCTTTTCGCGTTCTCACGCGCATTCCCCTGCTGCCTTTTGACAAGTTTCCCAATTACAAGAACATTCGCCACGTCCATTGCCCGGTATTGATCATGCACAGCCACGGCGACACGATCATTGGCTTCTGGCACGGCGAGAAGCTGTTTGAGTTGGCAAACGAGCCCAAGCAATTCTTCTGGGCCAAAAGCGCCGATCACAATGAGATGGAGATGGCTGCAGGCTATTGGGAAGCTTTGCAGAAGTTTCAGGGTTTTCTTGAAAGCGGAGCACAGCCAACTCCGCCATAAGGGCGTAGCGTATCGGAGTCTCCGGCTCTTAACCGTTTATTGCATTGTGGCCGGATGGCAAGTGGATCCCACTCCCGGCGGCGTTGGTACTGCGGTTGGAGGCGTGGCCCAGGGCTTGCCGGTAAAGTCAAAGAAGTCCAGCAGACTTGGCTGTGCCGCATCGCGCTGGGTGAGCGGCGGGAGATTAAATCTCTCCTCTACAAAATGGATGACAGCCGTGTGGTCCATAGCTGTGTGGCCCACGTAATGACGCCGGGAAAATGGCGACACGATAAAGTTTGGAATCCGGAATCCAAGCTGTGCTCCAAAGCCTGAGTTTCCAGCTGCGGCCGCATCCGCCGGATGGGCGCCAGGACTGGTTGGACGAAGGTCGCAATGGTTGGTAAAGACGCCGGCAGTTGTTGGCTGGCAGGGCAAAAATCCATCAGGATTGACCGCAATGGGAGCGATGTCGCCTTCCAGTCCAGACAGAGAGGCGCTGGTGTTCTGGTTGGTATGCCCAGGGACCGGTGGCACATGGTCAAAAGGGCCGCCGCCTTCATCGAAGCCGAAAAACAGAACCGAGTCTGACCATGATGGGCTTGCCATGAATGCATTGATCAGGTTCGCGATCTGCGCCTGCCCGGAGAGAATTGACTGGCCTGAGCCTGGATGCTCATCACTGTGGCCGAAATTGGCTTCAACATACGCAAAAGAAGGCAGCGCATTGTTCTGTGCATCCGTCGCAAACTGGCTGATTGGCGCGATGTGCGTGGAATCGACTACCAATTTGCCAGTGGAGTCGCGGAATATATATTTGCCGCTGTAGCCAAAATACTTGAATGTGGTGGAGGGGCTGCCGTTGGGGTCCAAAGCCGAGTAATAGATCTTCCACGAGATGTGATTTTCATCAAGCAACTGGAAGATTGTCTTGGCCGTAAGTTGCGGGGCGTGATCGTCATTGCCAGGATCAAAGACGTATCCCTGGGTTGTGCCTCCGGACATGGTGGCCAAACGATTGGGAATGGTCTTGCTGGCGACCGGCGAGAACCAGCGGTCAGAGAGCGCAAACTGTGAAGCTATAAAGTAGTAATAGTTCAGCTCTGGCGAGCCTGTGGTGCTGCTGTCCTCATAGAAAGCCATGGCGCGCTGGCCAGTCAGGTCGGTAAACGATCCGCTGCCGCTGCCAGACTTGGCAAAGCCCTCAGCCGTGTGCACAAAGCCATCCATCAGAATGGGCCGCGTGGTGGTGAAATCAAAACGGTTCACATCGCCAAAACTTTCCAGCCACGCTGAGCTCATGTCATCGAGACAGGTGCTCGTCGTATGGAAGAGCTGAAACACCGCGCCTTCGTCATCCTTATTGCTGATGGTGGTCAGCTTGTCATCAATTCCATCCACGTCATACTCCACATGATCGTCGCCAATATTAAAGCCGTGCGCCTTGCGGTAAGGATTAAGCATTCCAAAGTAGCTATCGAAGCTGCGGTTCTCCTGCAGCATAAAAATAATGTGGTCTACTGCAGTAATGCCGCTTGGAGTCGGAGTGGGAGTAGGCGTAGGGCTTGGGGGTGGAGTTGGTGTAGGAGCGGGGGTTGGAGTCGGAGTGGGAATTGGTGTTGGAGTAGGCGAAGCCGCAACTGTAATGCTTTCTGATGAAGAGAAGAAAAAGCCAGTCGTGTCCCAGGCGCGGATCACAATGGCATGTTTCCCTGCGGGCAGCGAGAGCATGGCTGTGAGAGATGCGCTGGTGCTCTTGGCTTTCTGAGTTGAATCGATATACATGATCATTGCGGTAACGGTGTGGGCGGTATCTCTTGCGCCTGCGGAAAAAGTTACAGGCGAACTAACAGTGGCACCGCTTCCCGGCGAGCAGATTTTTACGGTCTTATCGACCGTGGCCGTACAGGCTGCCTGCGCACGGTTTGCAAACAAGAGCGGAATGACGAGAAGCAGAAGTGCCGTTGAGCGCGTGTGCGAAAACATGTCTGCCCACCTGAATCAAGACTTAAGAAATCGCAATGGAATCGGGATAATTGGGTTACTGCGAGGGCCGAGCCTGACGCACCTCTTCTCAACAGACACCCTGCTTTTTCTTGAAACTAGGAATCGCGAGCTCTAGCCGGGGTTGTACAAGGAGAGCTGCTTTGTTTTCAGAATGCAAGGCGACCTAATTGCAAGATGTTCAACTCACAGTTCTTGCCACCAGCAAATAGGCACGTTACGCTTCTGGTTGGGCTTCCAGCGCCTGGCCTAGTTCTTCCCACTCACGCATCGTTCGTTTGAGTTCGGCTTTTGAGCGTTCCAGCAGATCGGTTTGTCGTTGCGTCTCTTCCACGCTTACAAAATGCTGCAGAGCGGTTTCTGCGGCAGAGATCGCCGCCTCAAGCCGTGCGATCTCCTCTTCCACTTCCTCCAGCCGCTCTTTCATTTGCTTGAGCTTGATGGGATTGAGGCGTTTTTGCTTAAGGTCTGGCGTGTGTGCAGCGGCTGAGTTGTGATTCTCATTTCCCATCGCGTTGGCAGCAGATGAACCTGCTGAAGTAGTCAATGAGCCGTCCGGGGCCGCGCCGGGCTTTCCTTCCTTGCGCCAGAGATAGTCTTCATAATTGCCGGGAAAGACCTCAATGCGGCCATCGCCGATCTCAAAAATGCGCGTGGCCAGCTTGTCAATAAAATAACGATCGTGGGAGACGAAAACCACTGTGCCGGTAAATTTCTGCAGCGCGTCCAGCAGAACATCTTTGGCGCGGAGGTCGAGATGGTTCGTTGGCTCGTCAAGCAGCAGGAAGTTAGATGGATGCAGCAACATCCGCGCCAGCGCATAGCGATTACGCTCACCGCCGGAAAGCACCCCGATGGTCTTGAACACGTCATCTTCAGAAAAAAGAAAACAGCCAAGCAGGTTGCGCAGCTCAGTCTGGGTGGAACGTGGGGCAGCGGTGAAAAGATCATCCAACATGCGGGCCTGTGGATCAAGTGCTTTGTATTGGTCCTGAGCAAAGTAATCAACGTCAGCATTGTGACCCGGGCGAAGCTCGCCGCCGGTGGGCTGCTCCAGGCCGGCCAGCAGTTTGATGAGGGTTGATTTTCCCGCGCCGTTTACGCCGACCAGCGCAATGCGATCGCCACGTTCAATCACAAAATTGCCGCCGGAAAAAACGTGCTTAGGCCCATAGCTTTTGGCCAGCTCTTTGGCTTCCGCCACCATGCGTCCGCTGGCGCGCGGCTGCGGAAAAGAGAAGTGGATAGCTTTTTCTTCCGGCGGGATTTCGATTTTTTCCATCCGCGCCAGCTCTTTAATCCGGCTCTGCACCTGTTTTGCCTTGGTGGCCTGGTAGCGAAAGCGATTGATGAAGGCTTCAAGCTGATCTGTCTTCTCTTTCTGGTTACGATATGCGGCTTCAAGTTGCGCTCGTCGCTCGTTTTTTTGCGACAAATATTTTTCGTAATTTCCGGAGTAAAACGTGACCTGCTTGTTCCATATCTCGGCTGTTTTCTTCACTGTAACGTCAAGAAAGTAGCGATCGTGTGAGATCAGAACGTAAGCATGAGGGTAAGCGGCCAGGTATTGCTCCAGCCAGTTGCGGGTTTCAAGGTCAAGATGGTTCGTTGGCTCGTCGAGCAGAAGCAAGTTTGGTTTTTGCAGCAGTAGCTTGGCCAGGGCAATGCGCATTTGCCAGCCGCCGGAAAACTCTTCCGTCTGCCGCTCCCAATCTTCTTTCTTGAAGCCCAGGCCATTGAGCACCGTGCCCACTTCAGCCTCAATGGTGTAGCCGTCGCGGGCCTGCATCTCAGCCTGAATGCGATGAAAGCGCTCGGCAATCTGTTCGTACTCGGCGCTTGAATGATCGACCTCACCCATGCGATGCGCCAGCGCTTCCTGCTCGCGCTGCATCTGGTGAACGTCACTAAAAACCGTGAGACATTCAGCAAAGACGGTGCGTCCGGAAAGTGAAAGCCCGTCCTGAGGCAGATAACCGCATTGGATTCCGCGCTGTCGGGTTGTAGTCCCATAATCGAGAGATTCAGCGCCAGAGAGGATTTTGAGCAGCGTAGTTTTGCCCGTCCCATTGGCGCCCACCAGACCTACGCGATCATGCGGCGTGATCAGCCAGTCAAGATCCTGAAAAAGGACCTTCGGGCCAAAACGTTTGCCGGCGCCGGTGAGTTGGATCATTACTATCTATCTAACCACAAACGGCATGGCGGAACCCAGAGCTTGAGCCAGAAGAAATAGTCTTAATAGAGGTGGAAGTTCACCTCGATGTTCATTTCTACCGCCACAGGCTTGCCATGGTGCTTGGCAGGATCAAAGCGCCAAGTTTGTAATGCGGAAAGGGCCGAATCGTCAAGACCAAGGCCTAACGGATGGACGAGTTGACTCCCATGCAGACGCCCATCTGTGCCTATGATCGCGCTTACAAGAACCACACCCTGGAATTTTTCATAGCGCGCGATTTCTGAAAATTGCGGCTCCGGCGTGAATGTAGCCCTTGGCGCTGAGACACCCGATCCGACATGGAAGACAGTCCGGTCCGGGTCTGTGTTGCTGTCTTTGGTCGCAGCAGGTTCCATATGTACCAACTCGCGTTTAGGTGGAGGCGGTTCTTTCCAACTGAACTCTGCTTCCTGGGTTTGCGAGGGATCATAGGTGAGCCGATCGGCCAGATATTTTCGCCAAAATTCTGGGAGCGAATTCAAAAAATCTGGCGAGGTCAAAAAGAAAATGCGGTTCAGAACCGCGTGCGCTTGTTCACCGGAGTCCAGAGGACGATCAAGTTTGATCTCAAGCTTGACTTGGGGCGGGAATGGCGCCTTCTTCCGGTCCTTGAGAGTTTTGAATTCCATCGATTTGAGCTGGCTCTTCTCGAACAGAAAGAGCATGCGACGTCCTTCGATTCGCAGTTGATCTGTGCGGAGCGATACATGATCGATAAGAATCCCGCCATAAACAGTCCAGGGACCTTCGCCTGTACCGTTCAGAGGTTTTCCGTCCACGTCATACTGCTGCGAATTGTTTTCGAGCGGATGGTGAAGGACCAGGATCTTGCCGTCGAACTGGTTGAGTGTTTCGCTCGCGTTCTGGGCGGCGGCTGGTACGCTCACGGCGAGAAAAACCAGGAATAAGAAAATCAATCGTCCGTGCATATCTTGTCCAGGTCAGGCCGATTCTACCTGTACATGAACGGTGCCACTAGTCATGTTTTGCGGTTCCTCTTCTGCGCCAGGGAAATAATTTCCCCCATATTTTTCTTGACATCGCGCCTAACGTACCTCAATATCTTGGGTGTAAGCAGGCAACAGTACTATTTGTAGAGTTCTGAGTGTTAAAGGGCCCCAAGAAACAAAATTTTAAGGAGGGTATTCGCGAATGGCGACCAAGAAAAAAGCTGCGAAGAAAAAGAAGAAAAAGTAGCTGATGAGCGGAGCCAAGTCTCCGCAAAGTTTTTTAACAAGGGAAAATAGTTATGACGGGGTGTTCAATCCAGAACACCCTTTTTATTGCAGCCCACAAATCCGTTCTTCTCTTCCGGGAGAGCAAGCCTAGCGCGCGCGAGCGGACTTGGTTCGACGCTTAGCAATCGTGCGAACCCAACGCGCATGACTTTCCTCTTGCAAAACCAACCTTTTCGCCCTAACTGACCTCTAAATAATCAAGCTATCATCTTGCAGATTTGCACCAACCGCCGCTGCTTCTTCAAGGCACAAGAACGTTGAAAACTTTTTACTCGCAAATAAACCGAGAGGGCGATGGTTCGAATCACGATTCCAAAATTACTCAAAGCTTTACTGACTGCAGGGCCAATACTGTCTATTGCAGTTGTTCTATCGTTTGCTCAAACCAGCCCAACTGCAAATGACGCCGCCGGGATTGTTCCGTTTCTCAATCAGACGATTGTCTGGTCACGGCAATTGAGCACGCAGCAACAACTGGTCAGTGAGCCCAGCGATTCTCTTTTTTTGAACGACAATCGCCAACTTACTGATCAGGTAGTCAAGCTTTCGTTTGACTTTGCCCGCGCCCGCGCACAGGCCCTGGCCGGCGCAGCTCACACCGGGCAAGCGCAGGCGCCCTCACAGTACCAGCGATTGAGCGACTCGGTGGCAAAAGCTGACCAGAAGGTGAAAGATTCGCAGCAGGAGATTGCGCAACTTCGGCAACAACTGGCAGTTGCCAAACCTGCCAAGCGCCGCAGCCTGCAAGCCTCAATCGACGAAGTAGAGAGCGAAGAAGAGTTATTCCAGGCGCGCCGCGATACCCTGCGCAACATGCTGCAATTTGCAACCGGGACTGCCGCCGGAGGAAGTTCAGGCAGCCTGCTTTCCCAGATAGAAGAGCTAGCCCGTACAGTCCCAGCAGCCAGGCAGGAAACTGATGCAGCCACAACGCAAACAAAAACCACCACATCAGCAGCAACGGCGACGCCTGCGCGCAAAGAGACGCCTACCGGGATTATCTCTCTGGCTACCGATCTGCTTACGCTGAGCCGAAAGCTGAATACTCTGGACGAGAATTTGCGCCATACAGATCAATTGGGCCAAACGTCCAAAAACCTGCGCGCCCCGCTTCTGGCAAAGGTAAAAGAGCTAACGCAAAAAGGCGACGAACTGGCCGGGCAGCCTGATTCGCAAGACCCTGCCGTGCTGGCGCAACAAGGCAAAGACCTGGATGCGCTCACGGCACAATTCAAGCAGCTTTCTGCCAGCCTGCTGCCGTTGGGCAAGCAGTCCATTTTGCTCGATGTGTACAAGCAGAGCGTAACCAATTGGCGCAATGCGGTAAAAAGCGAATATGACGCGGAATGGAAAGGCTTGCTGATAAGGCTGCTGGGGCTGGCCGTAATATTGGGCGTAGTGCTGGGTATTTCAGCGGTATGGCGCCGTGCAACTTTCAAATACATCACTGATGCGCGCCGGCGTTACCAGTTCCTGCTGATCCGCCGCATTGTTCTGTGGTGCCTGATCGCGATCATCATAGCCACGGCATTTGCCAGTGAACTTGGAGCCATCACTACATTTGCCGGGCTGCTCACTGCCGGGATCGCCGTTGCTTTGCAGAACGTGATCCTTTCCATCGCCGGGTATTTCTTTCTGATTGGCAAATATGGAGTGCGCGCGGGTGATCGCGTCCAGATTGCAGGCGTGACCGGAGAGGTTGTTGAGGTAGGCCTGGTTCGCCTTCAAGTCATGGAGTTGAGCGGGGGGCTTGCTCCACGGCCCACAGGCAGAGTGGTTGCCTTTTCCAACGCCGTGGTTTTCCAGGCCAGTTCAGGGATGTTCAAACAGATTCCCGGGACGAATTTTCTGTGGCATGAGATCATGCTGACCCTGGATAGCAAGGCCGATTATCGCCAGGTGGAAAAGCGGATGCTTGAAACCGTCAACAAAGTTTTTGCCGAATATAAAGACAGAATAGAGGCGCAGCGGCGCAACGTGGAGCTTTCCCTGAATTCCTCGCTCCGGTCTTTCATGCCGGAAAGCCGCTTGCACCTGACGCAGACCGCATTGGAAGTGGTGGTGCGCTATCCGGTAGAGCTGGGAAACGCTGCTGAAATCGATGATCGTATCACCCGTGAACTCGTGGATGCCGTTGAGCGTGATCCCAAGCTGCGCCTGCAAATCTCCGCCGGCCCCAGCATTAAGGTGGAAGAACAGCCCGCCGAACCAGTCAAAAGCTAGAGCAACAAACAGCTCCTCTAGGCCATAATCAGGGCCAAAGTAGGAGGTAGCAAGATTGCCGTCCCCAACTTAGGCGAGCACACGCATGAGCGATAAGAGATAATAAAAAGAACACGCCGTTACCAGCGCAAATGAGGATAGAAACAGCCGCTGGGAAGTACCTGCTTTGAGCATGGAGCCTGGAGGAAGCCACAAGTGAAGACTGTCTTTGTGATTGGTGCAGGACCAGCCGGCATGTTTGCCGCGCAGAAAATTGCTCAGGGCGGGCATGAAGTGATCATCCTGAACCGCGACATCAAGCCCGGGGGCCTGGCTGAGTACGGTATCTATCCCACCAAGGACAAAATGAAGATCGGCTTACGCAAGCAGTTTGCCAAGGTGCTGAGCCTGCCCAATGTGCACTATTTTGGCCACGTGCCGGTCAGCCGCCACGCTGCGCTAACGATTGACGATCTGCAGCAGTTCTCGCCTGCGGCCATTGTTTTTGCCGTGGGCGCGCAAGGCACTAAAAAACTGGGCCTGCCCGGTGAGACTGCCAAAGGCGTGTACGCCGCCAAGGATTTTGTTTACAGCTATAACCTGTTGCCGCCGTTTACTTCGCATGACTTTTCTACCGGTAAGCGCGTAGCAATCATAGGCATGGGCAACGTAATGGTGGACATTGCCCGCTGGCTGATGATTGATGCGCCGCAGAAAACGGCGGAAGAGGTTATTGTGGTCGCGCGCCGTGGGCCGTTTGAAGCCAAGTTCGATAAAAAAGAATTCGATTACATCGAAGAATTTCTCGATCGCCAGGCCTTTGATGAGGAGTTGCGCCGCATCCAGCCTCAGCTTGCGTCAGTAGGGCAGGACATTAGCAAGCTGGCGGAAGAAACGTTCCCTGTGCTGGCCACGCCTGGTGCGGAGGAGCATCCGCATGGCAAGCCGCGACTGCGTTTCCGCTTTCTCTGCTCGCCACAGGCGATTCATGGTGATACAGGTGGCCGCATTGATCGCCTGACCGTCACAGAAAATGTTCTCTCTGAGAAAGACGGCAATATCGCCTGTAAAGCAACGGACAGGACCGCCGATATCGCAGTCGACACCATGATTTTCGCTATCGGTGACGTCGCTGATCCGGCGGTTGGGCTTCCTTATCACCGTGACAGCTACGTGATCAATCCCGACCAGAGCGATCCCAAGCGAGCAGCGTATGAGCTTTTTGATCCGCAAACCGGCAAGGTGCTAAAAGGAATGTATGCCGTGGGGTGGGCGCGCAAAGCCAGTGATGGCCTGGTGGGCATTGCGCGGCATGACGCAGAAGTTGGAGCAGTGCATGTGCTCGAATATCTCAAGACTGCTCCAGAAAGCCTGGTGACCGCGAGCCAGATTCAGGATTGGCTGCGCGGCAAAGGGCTGCAGATCGTGACCAAGCCAGATCTTGAATGCCTGGGCCGTGCGGAAGAGCAGGAGGCGAAGCGGCGAGGCGTCTTATGGTTCAAATATGCTGAAGATGAGGCCATGCTGGCCGCGATAGAATCAGAGAGAGCACGAACAGTTACGGCGTGACCGTCTATGAACCCAAACACTCCTTTACGCGCTGTTCCTTGGTACATCTATATGGGCTACAGCCTTGTCGTGATCGCGTTTTTTGGATACATATTCACGCGTCAACTCTGGATGTTTATCACCGGAATTTCTATTATGTTGGTCACCAGTGCATGGTTTCGCGGCATTCGTCAAACACGCGAAACTGATCAACAACACCGATACTCTTGATTCCTTCAGCTGCTCGCAATTAATCTTTTAGATCAATGCCCGCTTGGGACCCCAATCTATATTTGAAGTACGCCAATGAGCGCACGCGACCGGCGTCTGATCTCATCGCGCAAATCCATCTTGAAGCGCCCATGCGCATTGTTGATTTGGGCTGCGGCCCGGGCAACAGCACGGCATTGCTGCACCAGCGCTGGCCGCAAGCGGCCGTTACCGGGGTGGACAATTCCCAGGAAATGCTGGCTGAAGCCAAGGCCAGGCATCCTGACTGGCAATGGGTTCTGGGCGACATTGAAGGCTGGAAGCCCGCGCCTGCTGTTGATTTGATTTTTTCCAATGCGGCATTTCACTGGGTGCCGGGACACGCGACACTTTTCCGCAGTTTGATTGGCGGCATATCGCCCGGAGGAGCGCTGGCGGCGCAGATGCCGAATAATTTCCACTCTGCCGCGCATTCGGTCATTCAAGATGTGGCTGCGAATGGCGATCCGCGCTGGAGCAAAAGCATGACCGGCGCAGCCGGGACATTTACCGTGCAGCCGCCGGCTTTCTACTATGACGTGTTGCGCAAACATGCCAGCCGAGTTGACATCTGGGAGACTGAATACCAGCACGTAATGGACGGCCCTAAAGCAATCTTTGACTGGATACGCAGCACCGGACTGCGACCTTATCTTGAGCGCCTGGCTGATGACGAGCAGCACCAGTTGTTTGAGGAGATGTGCCTGGAAGGCTTTCAGGAAGCATATCCGCCAAACGACCAGGGCAAAGTCCTGTTCCCGTTTCGCAGGATGTTTATTGTGGCGTACCGATGAAAGCTCTCGGTGCACTCTCCGGTGTGATCTTTGCTTTGTGTTGTGTAAGCGCTGCGGCTTCCACGCAGAAGATTGCTCCTGATCTCTACGCTTACATTTCTGAAAATGATGCCAGCGCAAACTCAACATTCCTGGTCAGCGATCAGGGGATTCTTGTGGTCGATACTGGGCTCAACGAGCAGGAAGGCCAAAAGCTGCTGGCGGAGATACGCAAAGTTTCATCGGCGCCAGTGCGCTGGATTGTGAACACGCATTATCACCCCGATCATCGTGGCGGCAACAGCGTGGTAGGGCCTGATGCGGTGGTTATTAGCACCGCGTTCACGCGCAAGCAAGCCGGGAACACGGCACCCGGATATGCGCTCAATGAAACGCTTGGACCCAAGGGTCTTACGCTGTTCATCGGCGGCCATGAAGTTCAGATTTATCTTCCCGGCCCGGCGCATACCATGGGAGATGCCGTGGTTTACTTTCCCGATCAGCACGCCATGGCTACAGGAGATTTGTTTCTCACCAACTCCTGTCCCGCCATGGACGAAGGCGACATGGAGAACTGGATTCGCGTGCTTGATCACATGCTGGAGCTGCCCATAGAGCACGTAGTTCCCGGCCATTTTGAGCCGGCCAGCAAGACCGAACTGCGTAGCTTCCGCAATTACCTGGTTGCTTTGCGTGATCAGGTTGCGCGCATGTATACAGAAGGCAAAACCCTTCAGCAAGTGCAAAACGCGCTTGATTTAAGCGCGTACAAAGGCTTTCGCCAGTTTCCAAATTACGAAGCCACATTCAAAGACAACGCTGCTGCCTATTATCATCAACTGGAAAAGCGCAAGGCTAAGAAATAACGCTGTCAACGAAAGCTGAGCCCGATCATTTGACGGCAGGTGCTCTCCAGCCAGAGAATCTCTGCGTCGCGTATCGACATCTGAACAGTATTCGATCTCTGGGAGACTGAGCAAGAAATGGAATACACAAATCTTGGTTCTACCGGCCTGAAAGTCTCACGCATCTGCCTGGGCTGCATGACTTATGGCGTCAAAAGCTGGCGAAAGTGGGTGCTGGAAGAGGCTGAAGGCAAGCCGTTCATCAAGCAGGCGCTGGAACAGGGAATTAATTTCTTTGACACCGCAGACATGTATTCCCTGGGCAAGAGTGAAGAAATACTGGGCCGGGCGCTGAAGGAGTTTGGCCCATCGCGCGATAAGGTCGTGATCGCGACCAAAGTCTTCTTCCCCATGGGCGACGATCCCAACCAGAAAGGCCTCTCGCGCAAGCATATTCTTCATGCCATTGATGACAGCCTGCGCCGGCTGGGCACAGACTACGTTGATCTCTACCAGATTCATCGCTTCGATTACGAAACACCGATCGAAGAAACACTCACAGCGCTGCATGACGTGGTCAAGTCCGGCAAGGCGCGTTATATTGGCGCTTCGTCAATGTTTGCCTGGCAATTTGCGGATATGCTGCATACCTCTGACCGACTGGGACTGACGCGGTTTGTGACCATGCAGAACCATTACAACCTGATATATCGCGAAGAAGAGCGCGAGATGGCGCCACTGTGCCGGGCCGAAGGCGTTGGCATGCTGCCGTGGAGCCCGCTGGCGCGTGGCGTGCTTGCGGGAAATCGAAAAGCGGGTACGTTGCGTTCTGAAGAAGACGATTACACCAGGAAACTGTATACGCAAGAGGCAGACGATCGGGTGGCGGATTGTGTTGAGCAGGTAGCGAAGAACCGCGGAGTGCTTCCGGCGCAAATCGCACTGGCGTGGCTTATACACAAGCCCGGTGTGACTGCGCCCATTGTTGGCGCTTCCAAGCCGCACCACTTGCAAGACGCGGTAGCTGCGCTAGGAGTTAAGCTGACTCAGCAGGAAATCTCCCAGCTTGAGTCAGTCTATGTCCCGCATCCGGTGTTGGGGCACCACTAGCGGCTTGCTGACCAGCCAACGGCATTTTCAGCGGAAGAATAAGTGCGCGTTCTTCACAGAAAAAGTTGTGCTACAAAGCCTCTCAGAGATTCTTAATCGCGGTTTTGTCGGCCAAGCAGCCATCCAGTAAGAAGACCAACGGCAAACGCGCCGGCTGCCACTGTTGCCACTGAGGTCAATGGGCGGCGCCTGACGGTAGTGCGTGCGTCATCCAACCGGTTTTCAGCCGCTGCTCGGGCGCGCCGTACGGTCCGGCCAAGATCGTCATAGGTCTCGTCGAGCCGTTCCTTTACCTTGGCCGAGAGGTCCCGCGCTTTCTCAGCAATATCCGCCATGTTTTCTCTTACCTGATTGCCCATTCGCGAAATATTCTCTGTCTTCATCCAACCCTCCGCCAGTCGATTTGACTCAGGGTGCCGGTGGCTCCCCGGACAGTTACAAACAGCTCCGGATTAGAGCCCTCACACGCTTGCTGGCTACCATTATGACAGAGAAGCCCGCCGAGAGAATACAGGTTGCCTCTTGTCGCGGCACGATCTTCCCTATGAGCGATAATGAGAGTGTGACAGCCTCTTCGGCCAACCCGGGATGGAACAGCTTTGCCCGCGCCCATGCCAGCCAGAAATGGCGCAAGCAATCCGCAGCCATGGGAGCCAGTCTCACCCAGGCGATCGTTGAAGCTGCACGCGTGGAGCCGGGCATGCAAGTACTGGACATCGCATGCGGAACCGGCGAACCCGCGATTTCATTGGCGGCCCTTCGCGTCATCGGCGGCGTCATCGGCATTGACATCTCGCCGGAGCCGCTGAAGATTGCCGCCGAGCGTGCAGCCGAGCGCGGCCTCACCAATGCGCAATTCCAACAGGCTGACGCGCACAAGCTTCCCTTTCCCGATGAGAGCTTTCACCGCATCACATCGCGCCTGGGCGTGATGTTCTTCGCCGAGCCGCTGCAGGCTTTGCGCGAGATGCAACGGGTACTCAAGCCGGGCGGCACCGCTACGCTGATGGTATGGGGGCCAATCAGTCAACCGTACTTTGAAACTACCATTGGCACCGTTTTGAAGCTGATGCCCGGCAGCGCCGTGCCTGCGGAGGGACTGAAAATGTTCTCGTTCGCCGAGGCAGGCACTCTGGCCAGCGCGTTGCGCCAGGCAAAGTTCAGCCGGGCCGAAGAACGCTTCGTCACACTGCCATTTCCCTGGCCTGGTTCACCGGAAGAGCTGTGGGAATATTTTCAGAGCGTGGCCGTACCATTCGCATCGATGCTGCAGTCAATCCATGCACCCCATCGGACTGCGGTGGATGAGACTGTGCTGCGGGAGATTGGCCGCTACTATGACGGTGAAACGGTAAAATTTACGGCAACAGTAAACATCACTGTTGCCGTGAAATGAGCTTTGATTGCACCGCTGCTTTTATGCCTCAGATCTCTAGGTGAGATCAGCAACTTTCAACTTGATGTCCGCGCCTTTCCAGTTGGATTGAAACTGCTTGTCAACAAACTGTGCGTCATAAGCGCGATTCTGCGCGCGCAGCGCCTCACTCAGGCCAAAGAGCGAACGCGGATTACGCGGGTTGCGTTCCAGGTCTTCGCGAAACACCTTCTCCGCTTCCGCAGCGTTGCCGTTGAGCAAGAGCACCGCGCCCAGAGATTCGCGCACAGGATAGAACCAGTCCGGTGGCTCGTCGTAATTGAGCGAATCCTGTATGGCAACGGCGCGCCTCAGCATGGCAATAGCATTGGTGGAATCCTGTTTGGCTAAGGCGATCTTCGCGCCCAGCACGTTGGTTGCAATGGTCAATACATCTTTGGTCTTGTTGTTGACCGGCATGGCGAAGACCTGGTCAGGCGGAGTTTTCTCGGCGGCCTCCTGCACGATGCGATGCTCCGCTTCAGCCTCAGCAAGCTTGCCCTTACCGGCCAGAGCCATACCGCGCGCAAAATGCCAATAAATTGTGGTGGTCTTCATGGCGGTGTTCGGCTGCGGCAGGCCCAGGATTTCATCCCACTTCTGGAAGCGCACTTCCACCGCGAGCGGTACGGTCATGAAACCTTCCAGCGGCGGCACAGTCTTCACGTACGGGCCAACGTGCTCAGCCAACATACCGGCGGCCTTGCGGGCTTCAGCATAGTTGCCATTCATGCTGGCGCAGGCCGCAATGAAGTGGAGGTTGTGGCTGTAGTACATCGCTCCATACATTCCCTGGCTGCCACTGGCTTCAAGGTAAGCGCGGTCTGCGGCGGCCGCAAGCTGATTGGTCTTGACCGCGGCATCAAAATCGCCGGTGCGGATATAGACGTGCCCGGGCATGTGTACCAGATGTCCTGCGGCGGGCGCCAGTGCGGCGAGCCGGTTAGCCGCTGCAAGAGCGCGTTCAGGATTTGGCGATGCTTCCACGGAGTGAATGTAATAGTGGATCGCGCCCATGTGATTGGGATCGCGGCGCAGGACCGATTCCAGCGCGGCAACAATGTCTTCTGTTCCGCCTTCGGGTGTGCCGTCAGGATGCCAGAGACCCCACGGATGCAGGGTCATGCCGGCTTCAGCAAAGAGCGTGGCTGCATCCAGGTCGTCAGGAAATTGCTTGACCAGATCACCCATAGCATTGCGATAACGCTCTGCCGCCAGGCGGTGGTCAGCGTTAGGATCGGCGGGAAAGCGCACCGCCATTGCAGCGATGTAAGCCTTTTCGCTAGGCGAGGCGTTTACGGCAAGGTCACCGGCTTTCTGAATGGCAGCGTGTGCTTGCTTGTAGCGGTCAGGATCTGCAGGATCGTTGTAGTTGGGGCCAACCGCCTCGGCAATTCCCCAATATGCCATCGCCATTTTGGGATCGAGCTTGGCGGCTTGTTGAAAAGAGCGTGCGGCCTCTTCATGATTGAAGGCATAGATCAGCCGCAAGCCTTGATCGAAAAACTTTTGTGCTTCCTCGTTGCTGGTGGAAACAGGATGATGCAGGTCCCCATACCCGCTCATCAGTGTGGCAGCCGGGCTTGCAGTTTGTACATGTGGGCCGTGCTGTTGGGCCAAGACCGGCAGGCAAAGAACGAGCACGAAAAAAGCGTACGCAGAGCGCTTCATTGTCTCTTCCTCCGTCAGACTTGCTTTTGCTTCCTGATAGGAGGCATTGTACATCCGCGCCGAAAAGAGCGAAGTCAACGGAACGATGCGCGAGCCGCAGCTTTCTTCTGCGGCCCTTTGCGGCTACTGCTTCTTTCCAAAAATTTCGCGCAGTAAAGCTGTGGTCTGTGCGGCGGGATCGTGGCGGATCTTCTTTTCTTCCTCGCCGATCATGTAGAAAAGGCCGTCCATGGTTTTGCCGACCACATATTTATCCAGGTCAAAGTCCTTGCTCCTGGCAAGTTCTCCGGCCAGCGGATTCTGCATGAGCTTGTTGTATTGCTGGACCACGCCAACGTTTTCCATGGACTTATGCACGATGGGAGCGAAGGCTGCCGTCAGTTGGTCCGTGGATTTGCTCTTGAAGTAATCGGTGGCAGCCGTATCGCCGCCGGAGAGAATCTGGCGTGCGTCTGAGATCGTCATTTGTTTTACGGCGTTAATAAAGATCTTCCTGGCAGCGGGAGCCGCCTGCTCTGCGGCGCGGTTCATGCCTACTTCTAAAGAATCCACCTGCTGTCCCATGCCCACCGCGCGGAGGCCTTTGCCAATCCCACGCAGCTTTTCCGGCAGCAGGATTTTGATGGCTGCATTCTTCAGGAAGCCATCCACCCGGCCTGTGGAGGCCACGGCATTGCGTGTCCCCACGGTGAGCGCTTCTTTGAGCCCGGCGGCAACGCGGTCACTACTCGGTTGGCTCTTGCCCAAAGCTTCTTCGGCCTTCTTACGCAAATCATCCAGGGTGGTTTGGGCAGCCAGAATCGAAACCAAAATTGTGACCAGTGACGAAGTTAAAATGAGCTTTTTCATAAGGAAAGAAGCGGGGAAAACCGATGAGAGTCTCCAGATTTAGCCCCGGTTAACGTATCTTACCCCTGACCTTTCATTTGTCCTATACCCGGAAGGTCAACGCCGGGAAAATGCGATCCTGGAGGCAAGAGCCATGATCGGTTCAAGATTGGGACGAATTACAACTGTTGTCATTCTTTTCTTCTTTGCGGTCTTATGGGGCCAAGATACAGCCACAGCGGAGTCTGGGAAGGTCCGCCCGGAGATGATTGTCTCAACGCGGTGGCTGGCGGAACACCTGAACGATCCCAAGGTCGTGGTGCTGCATGTGGCTGAAAAACTCTCAGACTATGATGCCGGCCACATTCCCGGCGCTCGCCTTTTGCTCTTCGACGACTTCATGGTAGACGATGACGCAGAACTGCCTCCGCCGGAGAAGCTGAAAGAAGCATTCGAAAAGCTCGGTGTGAGCAACGATTCGCGGGTGGTGGTTTATACAACATCCTGGTATCCCATGGCCGGCCGCGCCTACTACACGCTGGATTATCTTGGGCACGGCGACCACACCGCGTTGCTGGATGGCGGCATTGACGAATGGAAGCTGGAGAAACGGCCACTGGAGAAGGATTCGCCAAAGATTACGCGCGGTAGCTTTACCCTGCACATTCATCCAGAAGTTCGCGCGATGTTGGAAGACGTCAAGAAACTCTCAGAGCAGCCAACGCAATCAGAGCTGCTGGTGGATTCACGCCCAGAAAAGCGCTACACCGATGGACATATCTCCGGCGCTGTGCATGTCTATTGGCAGGAAACGCTGGTGGATGCCAAAAACAAGCCGACCTTTCTGCCGCCTGACAAGCTGAAAGAGTTGTTTGCTTCCCGCGGCATCAAGCCGGGTCAGAAGCTGGTTACTTATTGTGAGATCGGCCTGCAGGCTTCGCATGACTACTTTATCGCCAAATATCTTGGCTACGATGCAGCGATGTTTGACGGCTCGATCCATCAGTGGAGTCACATGAACAATCTTCCCCTGGTCAAGGGAGAGTCGCTGCGTTGAGGTTCGAGATGCGATCATTGTCTAGCAAGACGATGTCTAGCAAGACGATCATGCTTTTTGCCCTGCTGCTGGAAGTGATCGCATCGCTGGGCGCACAGGTGCCGGGCAGCGACCAACCCAAACTCCGCAAAGAGATGCTTGTGACCACGGAGTGGCTGGCCGCTCATCTTCACGACCCGGACTTGGTAGTGCTGAGCGTTGGCGCGACACCGGAGTTCTATTCCAAGGGCCATATTCCCGGGGCCAGGCAGATTTTGTTGAGTGAAATTGCGGTCACACGTGACGGCATTCCTAATGAGTTGCCGTCGACGGAAAAGCTGCAGGCGGTCTTTGCTGCTGCGGGTGTTAGCAACAGTTCACGAATTGTTTTGTATGGCGAGCGCTACAACCTGTTGGCGGCGCGGGCTTATTTCACATTGGATTATCTGGGAGTGGCAGAACGCGCGTCATTGCTGGATGGAGGGATAGATAAATGGCAAGCCGAGCAGAGGCAGCTATCGCATGAGGCGGTAAACGCGAAGCCGGTAAAGCTTACGATTGCGCCGCATCCCGCCATCCTGGTGGATACGCAGGCCATGCGCAAGTTTGCAGAGCAGAAAGTAGCATTGATCGATGCGCGGCCAGCCAGAGAGTTTACCGGCGAACAGCTCTCAGAAGACGTGCAGAAAGCCGGCCATATCCCCGGCGCTAGCAGTCTTTATTGGATGGACATGCTAATAAGCCGTGAGAACCCAGTCCTGCGCCGTGAAGCTGAGCTGCGGCAGATGTACGCGCAAGCCCATGCCGTTGCGGGCCAGCCGCTGGTCACATACTGCCGTACAGGAATGCAGTCGTCGTTTGATTATTTTGTGGCCAAGTATCTGGGCTATGAGCCCAGCATGTATGACGCTTCATTCTATGAATGGAGCTTGAAAGATTTGCCGGCGGAAACCTCTCCCAAGAAATAATGCTCGGCAATCGAAATGCCCTGGCCTGCAGACCAGGGCATTTTTATTCGGGGGTTAGCGGTTCTCGATGCTCCTCTTTTGACGCACTACACGCCAGCTCTTTGCGTCCTACGCGCCCTTTGCGGTACAGTCTCCCGCCATGCAGCTCAAGCAGGCCGTTGATTCCGCGTATCAGCTGTTCATTGAAAATGACGTTCCCTCGCCTCGCCTGAATGCAGAGCTGCTGCTGATGTTTGTTCTGGCGCAGGAGCGTGCCTATCTTTACGCTCATCCTGAGCGCGAGATCACCTCCGACGAGCAGTCCCGTTACGACGAAGTCATTCGTGAGCGCGCTCGCGGATGTCCCACGCAGTACATCACCGGCCACCAGGAATTCTGGGGGCTTGATCTTTTGGTTTCGCCGGCTGTGCTCATTCCTCGCCCTGAAACCGAGCATGTGGTGGAAGCCGTGCTTGAACTGGTGAAGGATTCCCGACTTGACGGCACTGGCCGCCTCAAGCTGCTCGATGTGGGCACCGGCTCTGGCTGCATCGCGTTGGCGCTGGCCAGTGAACTGCCACAAACGGAAATCCATGCCTGCGACATCTCTGAGGAAGCTCTGGAAGTCGCCCGTATTAATGCTGCGCGGCTGGCCCTTGGAGGCAGAGTTCTGTTCCGCAAGTCTGATCTACTCGGTGTCTATGCTGGTGAGAACTTCAATTTCATCATCTCCAATCCTCCTTATGTCGGCGAAGCTGATGCGGATAAGGTCCAAAAGCAGGTCCGCGAATTTGAGCCGAAGATTGCTGTCTTCTCCGGACAGGAGGGCATGGAGATTTACCGTCGGCTGATTCCACAAGCGCACGAGCATCTCCGCCCCGGCGGCTGGTTCGTGACTGAGATCGGCTATTCAGAAGAAGCAAAGGTCAAAGAACTGCTGGCTGGCTGGGCGGACATTCAGGTGATCGCAGACCTGCAGGGGATTCCACGAGTGGTGGTTGCCAGGAGATCGGCTTAATTGCCTACTGTTCCTCGTCCAACTTGGGATGTTAGAAAACAATCCTTTTGCTACACTGGTTGGTTTCGATTTCACCCCATGGAGGTGAATTTTGGCGGAAAGCAGAAGCTCTGCTGTGCCCGCGAACCTGGGCCGAACCCTACGCCGCGATGCCTGGTGGACTGAGGCCATCCCGGTCATCATCCTGCTCGGTGCGTTTGGCATATACGCAACCTACCGCGCTTTTGAAGGAAAATTTTATTGGGCAGACCCATATCTCTCGCCCTTTTACTCTCCGTTGATTGACGCTGCGCACCATTGGTGGCCGCTTTCGCCGGCGTTGCTGATTCTGATCTTCCCTCTGGGCTTCCGCGTAACCTGCTACTACTATCGCAAGGCTTACTACCGTGCCTTCTTTTTCGACCCCCCGGCCTGCGCCGTCAGTGAGAGCGCGCACCGCAACTATCGCGGCGAGACGAGCTTTCCTTTTATCTTGCAGAACATCCATCGTTATTTTCTTTATGCGGCCATCGTCTTCCTCGTCATCCTCTGGTATGACGCGATCCGCGCCTTCTTCTTCACCGGCGCCGACGGAAGGCTCCACTTTGGTATTGGCGTAGGAACGCTGGTCTTGCTGATCAATATCGTGCTGCTCACGCTGTACACGTTTTCCTGCCATTCGCTGCGGCACCTGGTAGGCGGCAAGCTTGACTGCTTCTCCTGTACCGCATTCAATCGCACGCGCCACGGTGGATGGAAGAAATTGAGCTTTCTCAATGGGCGCCACATGTTGTTTGCCTGGTGCAGTCTGCTCTCCGTCGGCTTTGCCGATTTCTACGTCCGCATGGTTGCAAGCGGCATGATCAAGGACCTGAGAATACTGTGACGAACCAGACGAAGTACGAAACCCATGAACATGACGTTTTGATCATCGGCGCGGGCGGGGCAGGGCTGCGGGCCGCGATTGAAGCCCTGGCTGCCGGCGCCCGTGTTGCCGTGGTCTCCAAATCACTGCTGGGCAAAGCGCATACCGTGATGGCTGAGGGCGGGATCGCCGCTGCGATGGCCAACGTTGATAAAGCCGATAGCTGGCGCACGCATTTCCGTGACACCATGCGCGGGGGAAAGCTGATGAACAATTGGCGCATGGCGCAGCTTCACGCCATGGAAGCGCCGGACCGCGTGCGTGAACTGGAGCAGTGGGGCGCGCTCTTCGATCGTACTTCTGACGGCGACATTCTGCAGCGTGCCTTCGGCGGACACACCTTCAAGCGTCTATGCCACGTGGGCGACCGCACCGGCCTGGAGATGATCCGCACTCTGCAGGATCGCGGCGTGCAGATGGGCTTTGACGTCTTCATGGAGTGCACCATCATCCGCCTGCTTACTGACGGCAAGCGCGTGGTTGGTGCTTTCGGATATTGGCGTGAGCAGGGCCGTTTTGTTGTGCTGAAAGCAAAAGCAGTGGTCATGGCCACCGGCGGCATCGGCAAAGCGTATCGCATTACCTCCAATTCCTGGGAATACACAGGAGACGGCATGGCCCTGGCTTATGATGCCGGCGCCGAATTACTGGGCATGGAGTTTGTTCAGTTCCATCCTACGGGGATGGTATGGCCTCCGGGTGTGCAGGGTATTCTGGTAACGGAAGCTGTGCGCGGTGAAGGCGGCATCCTGCGCAACAAGAACGGCGAGCGCTTCATGGAGAAATACGATCCCAAGCGCATGGAGCTTTCCACCCGCGACGTGGTTGCTCGGTCGATCTATACCGAAGTTCGCGAAGGCCGCGGCAGCGAGCACGGCGGAGCGTATCTCGACATCTCACACAAGCCCGCCGAATACGTAAAGCAGAAGCTTCCCAGCATGTATCACCAGTTCAAGGAGCTGGCTGACGTTGATATCACCAAGGGCCCAATGGAAGTGGGCCCGACGTGCCACTACATCATGGGCGGAATCCGCGTGGAAGGCGAAACAGGCGCTGCCTCATTGCAGGGATTGTATGCGGCTGGGGAATGCGCGGCCGGCTTGCACGGAGCGAATCGCCTGGGCGGGAATTCACTTTCTGATCTTCTGGTCTTTGGCCGGCGTGCCGGCCTCGGCGCTGCCGCGTATGCCGGTAAAGCTTCTACGGCTTATGCCGATGCCTCGCAGATCGCCGAGGCCGAGCGCGAGATGCTGGCGCCCTTTGATCGTAACGAGGGCGAGAACCCATACAGCGTTCATCGTGATCTGCAGGAGGTAATGCAGAACCTTGTGGGCATCTTTCGCGTGGAAGAAGATATGAAGAAGGCCATGGGCGAGTTGGAAAAGCTGAAGGCGCGGGCTGCTCGTGTTCGCGTAGAAGGCTCGCGGCTCTTTAATCCCGGCTGGCACCTCACAAACGATCTCAGGTCCATGCTCACGGTTTCTGAGGCGGTGACGCGTAGCGCGCTGGCACGCAAAGAAAGCCGCGGTGCGCACAGCCGCATTGATTTCCCCAAGCTCGATGAACAGGTCTGGGGCAAGCAGCATAACGTGGTCTCACGCGATGGTGAGAGCATGAGGCTGCAGCAAGCCCCCGTGGATGAGATACCACAAGAATTGAAAGAATTGTTGGCGGACGAGAAATAGAGTTAGCCGCAAATAACGCAAAAGAACACGAATGAAAATTGATTTTTCATTCGCTGAACAATGCAGGTAAAAACGAGTCTTTGCTCAAGCGAAGAGCTAAAAGGCTAAATAGCTAGGAGCTATCCATGGCAGATGCGATCCTGGAAGTTTTCCGCGGCAATCAGGAAGCTGGCGGCGCTAAGCAGTACAAAGTTGAAATCAAGCCGGGCATGGTGGTGCTGGATGCGTTGCACCAGATACAGGCACAACAAGCGCCGGACCTGGCTGTGCGCTGGAACTGCAAGGCCGGCAAGTGCGGCTCCTGTTCTGCCGAGGTGAACGGGCGGCCCCGGCTCACCTGCAAGACGCGCATGGACTCGCTCCCTACTGACAAGCCAATCACCGTTTATCCCATGAAGTCATTCCCAGTGATTAAGGACCTTGTGACAGACGTCTCATGGAACTATCGCGTCAACAAGAAAATTCCGCCGTTCACGCCCAAGCCAAATGCCAACTGGAAGATGTACCAGGAAGACATGGACCGGGTGCAGGAATTTCGCAAGTGCATTGAGTGCTTCCTCTGCCAAAACGTCTGCCATGTGGTGCGCGACCATCACAAGAAAGAAGAATTCGGCGGGCCGCGCTTCTTTGTCCGCGTAGCATCGCTGGAGATGCACCCACTGGATAACGTTTCCCGCACCCGGCTGCTCAAGAACGAGCTGGGGATCGGCTACTGCAACATCACCAAGTGCTGCACAGAGGTATGTCCGGAAGAGATCCATATCACTGACAATGCCATCATCCCGCTCAAAGAGCGTGTGGTGGATGAGTTCTATGATCCAGTGCTGAAACTCGTGCGCAAAATACGCGACGCGCCCAAATCGGATTAGAATTGTAGCTATGGTAACAATGATCGCTCAACGCGCGAGGCTGGCCTGCGCGCCGAGCGCGCTGCCCCAGGAGCGGATGTCTTTCGAGACAGCGAGGCTTGCGGGCGGTTTTGGAGCGTAAGCGACAGGGACTTATGGAGCACGAATTTAAAACCATCTCCAAGAGCGGTATTGCAGAGGCGCTGGCCAAAGTGCAGCATTATCGCTACCTGAACCAGGCGGAAGAAGCCGAATCCATTTGCCGCGATATCCTGGCGGCTGATCCGGAAAACCAGATGGCGCTCCGCCAGCTTGGTTTGGCGATCACTGACCAGTTTTCCGGCGCCACCTCTGACCGCTTTAATGAAGCGCATTCCAGCTTTGAGAAGCTCACAGATGCTTACGAACGGTCGTATTACCTGGGGATTGTGAATGAGCGCCGGGCCAAGGCGCAATTGCAGGCCGGCCATCGCTCGCACACTCTGCGGGCAAGCTTTGAAAGCGCGCTGCATTTTTATGAAGAAGCGGAAAAGGTCCGTCCGCAGGGAAACGATGATGCGCTTCTTCGCTGGAACCGCTGCCTGCGCCTGATGCAGACCATTCCTGAGCTGACGGGAGAATCAGAATCGTTTGAAGCCAGTGATGCGCCGCCGGTTTTTGATTAATGTCGCTTTCGCTCCAAACCGCTTGAAGATCATCTTCTTGGCTACGGCAATCAGCCCTAAATCACGCCGCTCGGCGAGCGCGGGCCTTGCGGCTTTTTCACGCTGAAGCTACTCTGCCGAACTTTCCAGCACTCTCACCTTCCAGCGGTCTTCTGCGCCGGTCATGATCGCATAATAGTGGACTTGCGACTGGTCAGAATGGATTACCTTGCCGCCGTCAAGCACCTGCGTCTCAATGCTGGCGGTGTCTTTGAGTTCAATGGCCGAGCCATCAGGCGAGTAGAAGATGGCATCAACTTTGTGGCCATTGTCAATGAGGCGCGTAGTCAGGCCGTGCTGCTTCTGGTCTTTCACACGCTGCGTGAATTTATCCAGAGCAAAGCCGGTGAAATTGTCATTTAACGGTTTCAGATCATTCTTGGCCAGCGCTGTGCTCATGGCCTGCCAAGCCAGTGTGTAATCGCGCTGGACGGCGTTCTGGGTCACGTCCTCTACTTCGCGCGGCTGGGCGTTTTTGACCGTGATCTGGATTGCGGGTTTGGTATCAGCGAAGATTCGCTTCAAGTGTGGCGCGGCAATGGAGACTGCCAGAGCAATACCGCAAGTGAGGACCAGGATTCGCGCCAGCTTCATTGCTTGCCTCCAACATGCAGCTCATTGCCCAGCACCACGCCTGCGGCCACTGTGATTGTGGCGTTATCAGAGGCTGGCAATTCGGCTCGCGCTATGTCTTTCTTGATGCGTGCATCCACAGTGCTCTTGCCCGTCTTATCCGTCTGGATAAACGTGACAATGGTGCCGTCCGGCACCGGATTGCCGCTGCAATCGCGGATGGGGTCGGTTTCAACCGTGATCATGTCACCTGACCGTCCTGCCACGTGCATACGCAAATTGCGCTCACAGGGATCGGCAGCAACCTGCTGCACTACGCGAAGCACTGAGGCATCGCCGGCAGAAGCCACAAACTGCGCGGATCCGGCTTTAGCCGCTGAGCTGCTGTCAGTCCAGGCCACTCCGGCACGGCTGGTAACGGTTTTGGCGGCTCCGGTACCACCTACTAAGAGCTTAAAGTTTACCGGCGTTGGAGTAAGCACCATGTTCTGGTATTGATCAAAGACAAATGCAACACCGCTGATCACGTCTTTCTTGGCAACCGGAACACGCGAAGGACGGGCGAGGAAGTTGAGCTTTTCCGGCTTGCCGGGCTTTACCCAGAAGACCTGCGATTGCTCGCTGCTGCCTTTGACCACGGCGATCCAGCGGCCTGCGCTGTGCAACTCTTCACCCTTGATCTCAACAGGGCCCGATTTGAATTCGCGCTTGATGATCTGCCCCGGGCCGATCAGGTATAAAGTTCCGCTGCCCTCAAGGTTGATGGTGAGTGGCTGGCCGGCAACCGCATTCTGCGGCACTTGCAAATCGGCCGCCTGGGCGCAGTCAGCGGCAAACCAGCAAACCGCAACCAACAACAGTATGAGAATCACGGTCCGCATTGCGTTAATCCTCTTTCAGGCTGTAATGGTTCACGGTCACGCGGTAGCTATGAACGTTCGCCGCCAGATCATCGCGCAACGCCACGGAGAACGGTTGCGGCGTTTGCGGCAGCAGCGCATGGTCTGAATACGCGTCAGAAACCCAGATCACCTTGCCGGAGTTGTCATAAAACGTCGCCAGCACGTGCGGGATATTTACAACCTGCCCGCTTTCGTTGAGCAGTTCGCCTTTTAGAACCGTACGCCCGGTCAGGTCTTTTTCAATCCGCTGATGCAGGACGCCAATCACTGGATCAGCCGATGCCGGCACCAGCATCCAGTTGTGCGTCATGCGCACGCTCTTGACCTCTGATTTCTTGATGCCCGGAAAATCAATCCGGTAGGGCGAAATTTCTTTGGGCAGCAGCACGTGCGATGTCTTATCGAAACTGCTTTCTTCGGCAATATCTTTTCCGCTGTTGTCGGTAAGGACTGCGCCAACGGTGATGAATGCCGGCACCGTGTCTTGATTTTCCACTTCACCCATAATGATCAGGCTGCCATCGTGCTCCACAGCATTCATGGAAAGAATGCGGCAATCCGGGTTCTCCACGTTTTGCGAGCCCCAATCGTCACCGGGGCCGCGCCAAATAATGTCCCAGCGCAGATAGTTCACCGGGATCACCTGTGGAGGGACGTTCACTTCTTTTTCAGCCGGCCATACTACTTTCCAGACGCCGTCATCTTTCACTACCTTGAGATCGCGCGTGTCATACCACGCTCCAACGGCGGTGGCGTATGTAATCTCAGTCCGGACAGTGGCCTCATTCTCTGATTCATGCAGAACGCGCGTGTTGACGGAATCAAGCTGCGAGTAGGTGCGCAGGCTGCCATTGCGGCCGGCAAGGTCGCGAACAAAGCCATCCTGGTTCACATTGCTGGATTCCGCTACGTAAGAATAAGCGCCAGTCCAATCATGTGACTTGGCGTTGGCGAACATGGATTGCACTGCGCCTTCCGGCGTTGAAGCAGGAGCCCTGCTGCTCTTGTGGACCGTGCCCGCAGCAATCAGCCCCAGCGTCAGAATGGCAAAGATGAGAGTAAGGAAGCGTCCCATTATCGTGCCTCCCGGAGAAGAGGTTCTTCGCTCTCCACCATCGGGAATTTAAGTGTCTCCCGTGTACGGCGGCGGTCTGAAAACAACAGCATCAGGACCAGCGCAAGAATGCTGCTGCCGATGGGCAACGTGCCCCAAAGTATGCCTTCCATTGCGGTGGGCGGCGTTCCGTATGGGGTTGGATGTGCCGGTGGAATCCCGTCCTTTACCCATAGCGTTACGTTGCCGCGATCGTAAATCTCAGTCTTGCGCCATCCGGCGAACGCCAGAAGCGGTTCATAGTACGGATCGCGAACAAAGATGTATTTAAGCCCGTATTGATCTGCATGCTTCAGCACGGCGCGCAGGGATTCGATTCCGTTGGTCCCGTAATACTTGGAGTTGGTGAGCTGGGCGGAGCCATATTGCGTCATTTCCGGCAGCAGACGGGCGGAGTTGTATTCGCCGTCAACGCTGCTGGCATTTGCGTAAATGCCGACCTCAGACATCTTGTTGCCAAAACCCAGCGTGAGATAACGGAACTTGTCATGGCCGTCGCGATTGAGGAATGAAACTACCTCCGATGTGCTGAACGGAGCATCGTGGATTGGGTGGTAAACCGGCCACGCAACCGCCCATGCCATGGTTGCAGCGCCCAGTGTGCCAAGAGCGAAGGCAGCTTTATTGCCGTAACGATCGATCAGCTTCACAGCCAGCAGTGAAACAATGGGCAACGCCATTAAGCTGGCCCAGAAGCAGAAGCGTTCAAAGGTAAGAATGTCAAACGGGTTGCGGATGTTCTTGCCGGTAATGGCATTCACAACTGCGGCCAAGGCACCCAATAAAGCGCGCGGGAACGGCGTGGTGCCGCCCAGGGCAAAAAGCATTGTGAACCAGAAGCCGAAGAACAGTGGCCGCAACCTGCTCTCCTTCAGGCCCTTGTAAAAGATAAACGGCAGCGCCAGCAAGAGCGCTCCCCAGGGGACCAAAATGTAATTAACGGTAAGCCACCACTGCGAGAAGAAATTTTCACGGCTGCCGTGTGGAATCGGCATCTGCTTGATCGGGTTGTGCATAAGTGCAACCCAATACGGCAGCAAGACCACAATCACTCCGGCCACTGTCAGTCCGGCATAGATTGCTGAACGTATAATTACGCCGCCGAGCGTGGCATCCAGGCCGTCGCGTTTGCGGTCGATGATCGCTGTAAACATCACTGGTATTGCGAATATGATGCTGGCGAACAACAAGGTAACGTGGTGAGCGGAAGCCGCTGCCATCGTTAGGGCCAGAGCTTTTATCAGCGCCATGAAGCGCGATTCACGGGCCCATTCATAGAAATAAGCCAACGCTATCAGATACAACGGCGCAGCCCACGTTGTGGAGAGCTGGCCTGCCTGATACACAAGGGACGACAATGATCCCAGCAGAACGCTGCCTGCCGCGGCGTAACTGGCTGCTCGTTCGCCCACCCAGATGCGCGCATAGCGATAAACTCCTATCGGCAGCAGCAAAATGGCGATCAATTGCACCAGCGAATAAGCCAAATTAAGGCCTATGAGGTGGGAAAACAAAGCCATCCACTGCTGTTCCATGGGCGGATAAGTGGTCTGGGAGAAGCCGGTAAACCACTTTTCATTCCACGGATTAAACCAGTGCTGCGCGTAATGGGCCGCGAAGAATTTGTGGAAGTCCGCGTCGTAAGAGTTGTTGGGGAGCTGCATCAGCAAGAGCGAGCCGTGCACCAGGATGGCCAGCAGCAGCACCCAGCTCAAAGGAATCGCCCGGCTGGGCAGTGGAACCTGCCTGCCTGGAGCGATGGTTGGGGAACTCATGAAAAGACCTCCGCGAATGCGACTGGGTTGAGCGCCAAATTAGTAATCGACGATGACTGCCTTATAAGGGATGCCAGCCCCGGCAGCAGTTTTGATCCAGCAGAGACTTCGATTCCAAAACTGTCGCAGAGGTTTTCTTTGTGGCACCGGGATTCTCACCGCGCGGAGTGTCTGGAAGTTCATTAGGCTGGCAATCCCCTGGCCCGGAAATAGCATCTTGTTCAGCATGAGAACAGAGCTGCTGCCGCAGGGCTCGGCAGGCTGCTTGCGCTAAATCTGAATAGTGCCGTGGACCTGGTTGCCGCGTGTTCCTGCTCCAAAGTTCTTACTGACGGTGGTCCCGTGAAGAAGATTTTTTTTGGTCTCGCGTGTTTCTGCTCCCTGCTGCTGGCCGGTCGCGGCTGGACGCAAACGTTTGACCTTAATGGCAATCAGCAGGGCGCAAAACAAAAACCCCAGCAGAAACAAGGGAACAAACGGCAATCTGCCGCCAGATCAGGCGGCGGTGGCGGCGGCTCAACCATGGCGTGCGGGATTTCCGGCAGCGGTTGGGGTGGCAGCATTGAAGCAGGACGCTATGCTCGCGCAGCGGAAACAGCGTTAAAGAATGGCAATCCTAATGGGGCCATGAACTACGCCCAGCACCTTACGCAAGTCGCTCCCAATGATGCCTGCAACTGGTTCCTGCTGGGATATACAGCGCGCTTGGCCGGTAGCTCACAGATATCACTCGATGCGTATCAGAAAGGCCTGCAGCGCGCGCCCAACTCTGTTGAAGGGCTCTCTGGAATGGCCCAAACGTACATTCGCATGGGCAAGGCCGATGAAGCCAAGAAACTTCTTTTACGGGTAATCGCTGCCAACCCGCGCCGTCCTGTGGATTTGGCGATCGCCGGCGAGCTCTTTATGCAGTCCGGTGATCTGCCGCGCGCCCAGAACTTGCTGGAGCGCTCCGAAAGCATTCAGCCGAGTTCACATGCTGAACTGCTACTGGCCATTACCTACATGAAGGGCAAGCAGACCGAGAAGGCCAAGGAGCTTCTCGACAAGGCCATGAAGCGCGCGCCCAAGAACACTGAAATTTTCCGCGCTGTGGCCCAGTTCTATCGCGAAGAGCACGACTACAAATCAGCTATCACTATTTTGCTGAAAGCGCCGGCGAAAAATGCCGACGTGATGTCTGAACTCGGTTACACTTATGAGCTTGCCGGCATGAAGAAGGAATCGGCGGACGCGTATGAAAAAGCCGCCGGAATGGCCCCGAAATCAGTGAACGTGCAACTGGCGGCAGCGCAATCGCAATTGCGCGTTGGCAATCTGGATAAAACAAGAACGTTTCTCACCCGCGCCCAACAGCTTGACGCCAATTATTATCGCCTTCACGCCATCCGCGCCGACCTGGCCACGGTTGAACGGCGCGATAGTGATGCAGTGCGCGAATATCTTGCTGCGCTGGCGACCATGCCTGAAGGCCCGGCTGAAGGAATTCTTTATCCCATCCAGTTGCGCCTGAACCTGATTGATTCTTATCGCAATCTGGATGACCAGGCTGCGATCAACCAGCAATTGGTGATAGCTCAGCAACAACTGGCCAAAATCCAGGTGGCAGGGCCGGACCAAGTGGAGTATCTGCGATTGCGCGCCGCCATCAAAGGACTCGGCAACGATTTTGCCGGGGCAGAAGCTGATTTAAAACAGGCGCTGCAACTTGATCCACAAAATGACAACGTAACACTGCAGTACGGCAGCCTGTTGTGGAAGATGGGCCGCAAAGCTGACGCGCGCCAAATGTACACCACGCTACTCAAGCGCGATGAGAAGAACCGGTATGCTCTGGAAGCTCTAGGGTATCTCTCGCGCGATGATGGCGATAACAAAGCAGCAGAAGTTTTCTTCACGCGTATGGCTACAGCCTATCCGAACGATTACGTTCCCTATATGGCGTTAGGCGATCTCTACACCGCCATGAAGGAGTATCCAAAGGCCCAGGCCAATTATGAGAAGGCGCACTCACTGGCGCCAACCAATTCGCAGATTGTGGCCAGCGGTTCCAACGCCGCCATTGAGGCTGGTAAGGTTGACCTGGCTGGGCAATGGGTAGCCCGCGCCACCGGGGCAATGAAGAATGATCCGCGGATCATGCGCGAGACCGAGCGCTATCTCTTCCTGAAAGGCAAGTATGCGGAGTCTGCGCGCCTGGGTGAACAGGCCATCCAAAAGCTGCCGCATGACCGTGATGCCGCAGTCTACCTTGGCTATGACTTATACAACCTGGGCCGTTACGATGACGTTCTGGCCCTGGTGAGCCGCTATGAAGCTGTTCTTCCCAAGGAGGCCAACTTTCCGCTTCTGGCTGGGCACGTCCATAAACAAAATGATTTATTGCAGCAGGCCATTGATGATTTTTCACGCGCCATAGAGAAAGATCCCAAGATGTTTGAAGCCCTGGTGAACCGTGGCTACGTCCGCAATGACATGCAAGACGCCCAGGGAGCAATCCGTGATTTTGAGCCTGCGCTCAAGCTGGATCCTAACAGCGGTATCGCGCACTTAGGCCTGGCGTTTTCTTACTTGCAACTGCATCGCTCCCGCGAAGCTCTGGATGAGACCAACAGAGCAGAAAAATTGCTAGGACAATCGGGCGCAACGCACATGGCTCGCGCTACCGCATACCGGCAGATGCGCGTGTTGGATAAAGCCGTACAAGAATATCGCATCGCGTTGAAATACGCGCCGGACGACTTGAAGCTGCATGAAGCCCTGGCAGACGCGCTCTACCATGGCCGCCGCTACGGCCAGGCTATCGTGGAACTGCAAACCGCGTTGCAGCTTTCGCCTGACGATCCTTTGATCTATGCCAACCTGGCCTCGGCCCATGCCCAGTTAGGGCATCGGGCAGAGACGTTTAAATACATCCAGGCTGCTGAACGAGAAGGCGTGGACCAGTCAGCAATCCTGCTGGCCACTGGTGAGGCCCTGATGACGCTGGGCGACCAGAGTGCTGCAATGGTGCGCTTCACCCGCGCGCTGGATGCGCCTGACGCGAACCGAGTGGACGTGCGCATGGAGTTTGCCAAGCTGTTTGTGCAGGAAGGCAAGCTGGACGATGCCAAGCAGGAAGTAGGGCTGGCTTTTGCTGAGTCGCGCATTGGTGAGTCCTCTCCCATTACGGCAGACAATCTGGTTGAAGCCGCCAACATCTTTTTGGCTGCGCATGACTTTGATCTGGCGGAGCGATATTTCGCCAAATCCAAGGACCTGGGAGCTTCCGATGACACAGTAGCCATCGGCTTGGCTGATACCTACATCGCTCAAGGTGATGACCGCAAGGCGGCGCAGGAACTATCCGCGCTGGGCCATTCCTCCGATTATCAAGAGAGCTACGATTATCAGCTTGCCTGGGCCAACATCTATTCGCAACGGCATGACAACCTGCAGGCCATCTCCGCATTTGCGCGGGCCAACCAGCTTGCTGAAGACGATCCTACGGCTGAACGCGGTTTGTTGGCGGTATCCGGACAGGAAGGAACGCCTCTGCCACGCGTTTCAAACCTGGACATCCAGAGCGTCTTTAGCAGCGGCGCAATTTTTGAAGATTCCACTCTGTATGAGATGGACAACAAATTTTTCGGTGCTCCGGTGCCTCCGCGCTCTTCACAAGAAACCGATATCGGCACTACGTTCCGCTATCATCCACCCGGCCCTCTGCCCATTAACGGCTTCTTCGGCGTGAGAAATTACAAAGGCACCATTTCCATTCCCAGCGAACTGGCCATCGTTCGCCGTAATACTTTTGACACGGTGTTCAACGTGGGAACAACTTCAGTGCTGCACCTTGGCAGCTCACACATCATTTTGGATCCCGGCATTGAGTTCACTCTTCGGCGCGATACCGAATCGCCGCTGCAGATGAACCAGCAGCTCTTCCGCCAGTACCTGTATCTGAGCACTTCGCCGTTCTTCAACTGGCTGACTATTCGCGGCAGCGCGATTCATGAAGCTGGCCCGTTTACTGATCAAAACCTGCATTCACGTGATCTGGGCGCCAGCGTGGAATTTGAGGTTGGGCGGCCCTGGGGAAACAATTCGTTCGTCACCGGATACTCCGTCCGCGATCTGCTCTTCCGTCCCGCTGTGCGTGAGTTTTTCACCACCTCAACCTGGGCAGGCGTAGAGCACAAGTTCGGACAGAAAGCCGCGGTCACTGTCCTGGGAAAATATATCCGTTCATGGCGCGTGCAGGAACTGGACTTTGCCACGGCGCAGATTCTGGTTCCCGGCGCCCGCTTTGAATTCAAGCCCAACGACCACTGGACGGTGGATGCTTCCGCCGATTTTACCCGTGGTGAAGGGTTCCATTTATACGACAACGTTCAGACAGGGTTTCTCATCTCTTACATGAAGCCCCTTCGCCGCAGCGTGAACGATGGCAGCGGAGAATTGTCAGTTGATTATCCGCTGCGGTTCTCCGTAGGGTTGCAGCAGCAGTCCTTCTACAGCTTTACCGGCGCCGGCAGCACGTCTGCTTTGCGTCCGGTAGTACAGATTTCGATTTTTTAGGTTCCAGAGCCCATGAAGATTTGCTTTGTCAGCGGCTTTCCTCCAAGCAAGATCGTGCTCAATGAGTACGGTTATCACGTAGCGCGCGAGTTGCAAGACGATCCGCTGGTGAGTTTGACGATCCTGGCGGACGAATATGCAGGACCGGAGCCTGAGCTGCCCGAATTTGACGTGGAGCGCTGCTGGAAGGTCAACCGCCTCAGCAATCATGCCCGGTTGCTCCGCGCTATTCGCAATTGCAAACCGGATGTTGTGTGGTTCAACCTGGTCTTTTCCAGCTTTGGCAATAAAGAGCATCCTCTGGCTGCGTTTTCCGGCCTTACCTTGCCGGCTTTGACACGCGCAGCCGGCTACTTTACGCACGTTACCCTGCATCACCTGATGGACCACATTGATTTGGACGATGCCGGCGTGCGCAGCAAGACACTCTTTAAGATGGCCGGCCACGTAGCCACGCGCATGCTCTTGATGGCCAACTCCATCTCCGTGCTGCTGCCCGCCTACAGGCGTACGCTGATTGAAAAGTATCGCGGAGAAAACATTCACTTCCGCGCCCACGGTATTCTTTCCGCGCGGCCGGAATATCCTGACTTTTCCCGCCGGGGCAATCCAGAGCATCGCATCCTGGCTTTCGGCAAGTGGGGGACATACAAGCGCTGCGAAATGCTGATTGAGGCTTTTGAGCAGGAAGTCGCAAAAAAAGTGCCAAATGCCAAACTGATTATTGCCGGCACCAACAACACCAACTCACCAGGCTATATTGAGGGGTTGCGGGCAAAGTATTGCAATCATCCGAAGATTGAATTCACCGGCTACGTGGAAGAAGAAGATATACCGGAGATTTTCGGTACTTCGTCTTTCATGGTGATGCCTTATACCTCAGCCACCGGGGCCAGCGGCGTGGCCAATCTGGCGGCTGCCCACGGCGTGCCTATTGTCTGCTCAGACGTGCCTGATTTCCGCGAGATGGGCGATAGCGGTGGTCTTGCGATTAAGTTTTATCCCGTGGGCGATAAGGCCGCACTGGCGCGCGCCATGATTGAACTGCTGGAAAATGAGCAGGAGCAGCACGAGATGGCGGAGCAGAACTTCTCTGCGGCATTGCGCATGACCATGCCGCAAATCATCCGGCAGTACGTCCGCGCCTTTGACCGCCATCAACGCGCCCGCGCACTGGAAGCCGTTTCGCGCTTCCGCCGCATTCCGTCATGGGTGCCTTCACGTTCGGCCATCTTCAGGGCCTCACGCTGGGGCACTCGCCTCTAACATTATCGCGCCAGAGATAGTGAATTTATGGAAACTTCACGATCTCAAAATGTTTGTTCCGCCTGCTTCCAGCCCCGGCTTAACTGAGCACCCTTCCAGCGTGCCCAGCCAGTACCCGGCGATTGCAGAGCCTACTTGGCCCGTTTGAAATTGAGGGGCAACGGCTGGCCCTGGCTCCAAGTACCCTCGATGGTAGAACCGGCGGTGAGTTTTCCTTCATAAGTGCCGTGGACCGCGGTGGAACTGAAGGAAAGTTTTCCGTTCTGGAATGAAATCTTGTCGATGGCGATGCCGTTAACGCCCTGGTCAAGGCTGTCCAGGGTGGCGCTGAGAGTGCCGTCAGCGGCTTGTTTGATATGCAGGGCCAGGCGGAGTTTCTGTCCACCATCTTCCAGCGTGCCTTGCCAGTCGCCGGCCACCGGAGAGGCCGCTTTTTTCGCGGAGGCGGCATTGGGTGCTTTCTGGCCCGTTGCCATGGGCAAGAACAGCAACAAGGCAAACAAAACTGTACATGTTTTCCTCAACCACGTTTGCATAAAACCTCGCTTGTATTTCGCGAACCAATGTACAACGTCCGAGCCATTACTGCTCAACAATATCTTGCAACCCCGTACTCTCCCTGAAAAATGGACACAAAGATCGTGTTCTAAAAAGTAGCATAAAATATCGTCCATGAACCCGGAGAACCTGCGTACGTTGCTGCACCTGACGGCGCGAACCACGTTCGTCTTTTTCGTGTGCGCCTTTGCCGGCAATGCTCTACGCGATCTCTGGCCTGGCGCAATCTCAGCTTGGCTCTCCCGGCAGCGAGATTGGTTTCTGGTGGCTACTGCGGCATCGCATACTTTTCATCTGGCGGCGATCATTGCCTTTTTCCAGGTAGTAGGCTGGTCACACCTGCGAATGGTTACGCTGGCCGGCGGAGGCTCAGTTTATCTGCTGATCTATGGCCTGGCGATTGTGGCTATCCTCCGCTTGCGCAGCAAAAAGGAGATATTTCTCTTTGGCAGGTTAAAGTTTGAGGCCCTGGCCATGTATGTAATCTGGCTCATTTTTGCGCTTGCTTTCGTTCCCAGGATGGTTTCCGGCTGGCCTGTTTATTCTCTGCTAGGCTTTGCTGCGCTGGCGGCTCTTGTTGTTCGGGTCTCTTGTCTTGTGCGGCATCGGCGCGCGATGGCGGCGGCAGCCTAGGCAGTACGTTGCGGTTTGATGCCGCAGGATGTGAGAAGTTCCTCCGCTACGCGATATCCAGAGGCGATTGCTCCGTGCGCGGTCGCATTGTAGCCATCAGCATTCGTCGCTTCACCGGCAAAGTAGAGTGTCTCCGCCATGGGAGCAGCCAGCACGCGCGCAGCATCAATACCTCCAACAGCCGCGTAACTATAAGCGCCGCGGGAAAAAGGATCGGCCTGCCAATCATGGGTAAACGCGCCGGTCATCTCCGCTTCCAGATCTCGTGTACCGATTCCTATGATCCGGGCCAGGGATTCTGTCGCGTTATGTGTGATCTCTTCTGTGGGCAGGCCTTTTAGCGCAATGGCGTATCTTCCAGCGGCCCATGCAGTAAGAATGGGGTAAGGCAGCGCATTGCTCGTCCACCACGTGGGGAATTGCCGATCATTGGTAAATAGAAACCCCAGATCAGACATTTCCGTGTCCTGCTCCCAGAATTTTGTGCGGAAGCAAAGCGTAACCCGCACTGCGGGTCCCATCTCAAGGAACCGGATGGCATTTTCTTTTTCGGGCAAAGCAGGCAGGAAGGTAATACTTTTTGCCTTCAGCACTCCCAGAGGCACAGTAATGATCGCCCGCGGAGCATGGAACTCAGTGTTTGCCGTCTTAACCAGAACTTCATCACGCCGCCAGCTAATTTCCGTAACAACGGTGCCAAGCAATACATCACAATACTCTGACTCGATCCGGTCTTTTATGGCGTGGACCAGGCCTTCATACCCGGTGGCAAAGCGAAACTGCTTATCGTCTCCCCGAACGGCTTCTTCGGCATGTGTGTCGCGTATAAGTGAATGGACGCTGATTAATGTGGGATCGGCAGCATGAAAGCCTTCCACGTATCGCAGTGCATGTTCCCGGACGTCATTGCTGCCGCCAGAGCGATCTATGTAATGCTGGAAAGACTGGTCAGGTTCATCAGCCGGCATCTTTTCAAAAAGCTGCTCAACCTTCCCCATCAGGCGGCCAGCGTCTGCCCAGTTGCCATCGATTTTTCTGCGGAAATGGCCTTCCACTGGAGAAATCGGAAGCGCGGCCTCTGCGGCCACTTGAAGAATCTCTTCCGGACGCCCATGGATAAACTCCGCGCCTAGTTCGACTGGATAGTTTGCTGTTTGCTGAGTCCATATCCTGCCACCGAGACGGTCACGCGCCTCTAATAGGGTCACGTGCATGTTTGCAGCAGTAAGCCGGCGTGCAGCGGACAAGCCGGCAATACCGCCGCCGATTATCAAGACATCAGTTGTGTTTTTCATAGGCCAGCTGCGGTTAGAGCCTGCTTTTCATCTACGGGCATAGGATAAACGCCTAGTGATCTTGCTGCACCAATATCAACGGTGAGAACCTCACTCTGGGGCGTCTTTTTAAGCCAGGCTTGTGCACGAGCGGCGGCTGCAGCAAACGTTCCTTGAGGAAGCACGGTCAGGTCAAGGTAAAGAATCTTTTGCGAGTTCGGTCCCAGGCGCACGCCGGTAAAGGCATGGCCGGGAACAATCACCACCACGGGCTGCATGCCCAGGTTCTCCATGGCAGAAGCAAAGGCCACGCTCACATCAATGCAATTGGCATTGCTCAGTTGCAGCGTCTCGCGCGGCAGGCGGATACGCTGCGTCTCATCGGGATAATTTCCAAACGTATAAATGCTGCTGACGTAGCTGATGCCGGAGCGGCGCATCGCCTCAAAAACCGCCCGAGCCTGTGCGCGCACCTGCGTCTTCAGCTTGATGCCGGGAACAATGTTGTATCCGCGCAGATGCCGGCCGGGCACAAGGCGTTCAGCCCTGGAAACCAGTTGCAGTACACGATCATCGTGCGGGGTAACCCACCGGGCCAGCAATTGAGCATTGGCAAACTTTCTGCCCCAGAAAAGATCTGAAGCACTGTGCAGAAACACTGGCCGCTGCTGCGCAAAGGTGCGCCCGGTCGCCGGATCCTGTACCTCTACCACAAGAGTGGCCTGGCGCATTTCGCCATTGTCGTAAGCCTGCGCAAGCAGCTCAGGATCAAGACTGAACGTTCGCACTTCATGCGGGCCGATCACCGCTGTTTGCTGCAATTGCTCACTCCAGCCGCGCACCTGGGCGGTAATAATCTGCAACACTGGCTTGCTAGCCGTATTGGCGATGCTGAGCGTTGCCAGCGGCCAATAGTCTGCCGCTTTGGCGCCGGCAAGCGCAGGAAAAATCTCTCCTCGCCCAGGCAAATTCAGTTGATATTGAATTTGCAGCGGCGAAGCCGGCCCGGAAGTGGGCTGCATTTTGGCCGGCAGCTCCGGGTCAGGCAGGGGTTTGATAGCCAGCCGGGCAAAAAACATCCAGCTCCAGGCCAGCGCGCCGCCAAATCCGATTGTGGTTCCTAAAAACACCCATGCAAGCCATCGCGCGAGCCTGCCTGGCTTCTTCTGTTCTGTCATCTATATAAATTGGGTGATGAAGAGAGCTGGCAGGTTGCAAGAATTTTGCCGTTGCCACGAGGCAACGCCTTAATCATGCGTAGGTATCTATCGAGCCGGATTTTCCGCCGATTTCCTGGGAACTATTTGATGCTGCATGGCCGGCGATGTCTTCCAAAACTCGGGATCGTCAACAATCCATTCACCCGCGGGATTGCTTATGGCGGGATTCACGGAAAAGAGCCAGGTTTCAGTGCTAGCAACAGATGCGCGAACGTCCTCATCCAGACGGCTGCGCGTGGAGTCATCCACATCGCTTGAGTAATCGTCAACTGGCGGATCAAGCGAGTCGCCGGCAATCTGAAGGCCACGGTAGGCAGAAAAAATCAGGTAGATATTGTTCGGCATGCCGGAGACGACCTGGTAAACCACGCGGTCATCCCCTGCGTTGGCGCGCTGCCGGACAATTCTGAGCGTCCGATGAATCTCTTCAAACTCGCGCTCATGACCGGGCTTTACGGTGACCACTGTAACAGTGAAGAACCGAGTCCGTGGCTGCACCAGCCCTACCCCGCTACCACTGAGGTCGTCACGGTAGTGCGCTAAGACAACGCGAGCATCGCTTACAAGATTGGTCTTGGCTTCCGCCAGGCGGGCCAGGTCGGCGCTCAGAGCAGCATTCCTGACGAACGGTTCGCCGCTCCGCTCCACGGCGGCGTACGATTCAAAGCCTTCCATGTACCAGACCTCGCTTTGCGGGCCGGTGATGGATTGAATCGCCATGTAAGGCCAGGTGCTGGTCCGCGCACATGCCAGCGCTGCTTCACCTTCCACGCGCGTGTATTCGGCCATTTTCCCGGGCTTTACCGGATCACGATAAATTTCGAGGATCGCCGGCGGCGAAGCCTGCGCCTGCTGGGCTTGGGTGAACGTGGCGACGGAGAAGAGGGCGAGCAGGCAGAAAATAATACGCAGGGCAGACATGATGCGCCCATTTAAGCAAACAGAGTGGCTACCTGTCATGCAGAAACTTGAATCGACAGTCGCAGCCCGTTTGGTTGCCAGCGGATAGCCGCGGGCACTTTCTTGTCCACAAAGGCCACTGATTCTTCCAGCATCTCCTGGACCAACTCAGGCGAGGACGCTTCAGCATAGATGCGCATAAGCGGCGCGGTAGCCCATTCACACCAATTCCGTCAGTCTCTTGTCATTCAAGTATTTCACAATTTTGCCAACATCCTGGGAGTGTTCGCGCGTGGTTACAAGGATGGCGTCTTCCGTCTCTACCACAACCAGATTATGCACGCCGACGGCGGCAACAAATTTATCGGGAGCGTAGATATAGTTGCCGGTTGCGTTAGCAGCATAAGCATCTTTGCCCTCAACTACGTTTTTGGCCTCATCCTTGTAATGGACAGCATGGTGCTCATAGAGGGCAGCCCAGGAGCCAAGGTCGTTCCAACCGAAGTCGGCGCGGAGGCAGAAGAGGTTGGATGAGTGTTCTCCCTTGGCGGAGCGGGGCTCCAGCACCGCATAATCAATGCTGATGTTTTCGCACCTGGGATAGAGTTGGGCGAATTTCCTGGCAAAATCTTTTGTGTTCCAGGCGGCTGCAATCTCATCAAGAAACGGCGCAGTTTCAGAAAGATGTTCACGCAACGCACGGGTTAGAGTGCGCGCGCTCCAGACAAAAATGCCGCTGTTCCAATAGTAGTTTCCAGCGTTCAGAAATTCTTCCGCACGTTGCTGGTTGGGCTTTTCTGTAAAGCGTTTTACGTGAAACAGCTCAGACTCAATTTTGTCGCCGGTTTCAATATAGCCATAGCCGGTTTCCGCGCGCGCCGGCTGCACTCCCATGACCACAATGTGATCTTCCTTTGCCGCCAGTTCCACGGCGCGCTGCAGGACTTTGCGGAATTTTTTTTCATCGCCAATCACATGGTCGGCAGGAAACATGCCGATGATCGCATCCGGGGACAATCGTTCCAGAAGGAACGCTGCCAGTCCGATAGCTGGGGCGGTATTGCGTGGTTCCGGCTCAACCACAATCTGCCGCTCCGGAACCTGGGGAAGCTGGCGCTGGATTTCAGGGGAGACGAATTCGTTGGTGATTACCCAAAAGTCTTTTTCAGAGCAGAGAGGTTGCAGGCGCTCCATGGTTTTCTGAATCATGGTCTGCTTGCCGTCAAGAGCGAGCACCTGCTTGGCCAGCTTGCGCCGGCTACGCGGCCAAAAGCGCGTTCCACTGCCGCCGGCGAGAATCACGGGATAGAACGGCGGTTTGCTCACACAGTTTGTCTCTCAATCCTGGCGATGATTTCTTTTCTCAGGCTTCCTGGCAATGGTGTTTCCTCATTAAACGCTGCTCAGAGAACAGCGGCTGCCTGCACCATGGTTGTTGCCGGGTGGTCAACTTTTTCCACCGGCAATGACGCGCACAAAAATTCAATTTCCCATTGCGGCTTGAGCAAAAACCTATTCACAGTGGCGGGCACAACTACGGCTTCTCCACTGGCAAAGGTTACCGGAGCAGAGTGTTCGTTTTCAATTACGCCGGCGCCACGCGTAGCCACCATGCACCAGACGCTCCGTTTTACGTGACGGGGACGGCGGAATTCCCACGCGCGGGCAAAATGGAATTTATCAATAATGAAACAGGGTGAAGTCACCAGATTAACCTGTGTCTTGCCACTCTCAATGCATGACTGGGCGGCGATTAATTTGCCTGCATGTGTCTGCTCTCTAACTGCCTGCAAGCCGCTTTCAATATGCAACTGGCGCGGACGACCGTAATCATAGAGGCGAAACGTAGTGTCAGAGTTCTGCTGGGTTTCCACGATCACTGAGCCAGGCCCGATTGCGTGCACAGTTCCTGCATCCACGTAAAACATGTCGCCGGCTTCAAGGTCGATCCAGTTGAGCAACTGCTCCATACGAACTTCACGGATGGCACGCTCAACATCCATTTTTGTTATGCCGGGTTTTAAGCCGAGACCGATCTGCGCGCCCGGCTCTGCCCGCAACACGTACCAGCACTCTGTCTTACCGCAAGGCTGGCCGAGCCGCGCCGCCGTCTCGTCATCAGGGTGTACTTGTACTGACAGCTTGTCTTTGGGAAAAAGAAATTTGATCAGCAAGGGAAAGCGCGAGGCATGGTTGGCGGCTTCTCCCAGCAATTGCGGGCCAAATGCGCGGCTTAGATCGGAAAGATTTTTCCCTGCCAGCGGCCCATTGGCAACACGGCAATCATCGCCGGTAAGCCAGGCTTCGCCAATAGGGTTGCCGAGGATTTCCCGTGAATAGATAGGGGCCAGGTCGCGGGCCCCCCAGATACGCTCATGAAATTGCGGCTGCAATAGCAGAGGATACAAGTCAGGCATGCAAGTTGGGTCCAGACACTTTGGCAGGGCCTAAAAGTCTTAGACTCGCAGAAAAGCCGGGACGTTGTCCAGCAGCTTTGGTCTGTGGCCTCTCCTTACAGCTTGCCAAACCACTCCTGCATCCGCTCCAGTCCGCGTTCAATCTCAGTAGGCGCAGTGGCATAAGACAGGCGGATATGTTCGCGCGTGCCAAAAGCCTCGCCCGGGACAGTAACCACGTGGGCTTCGTGGAGAAGGCGCTTGGCCACGTCCGCTCCTGATTTGATGCCCGACTTACCAAAATACGCCGAGACGTTGGGATAAACGTAAAACGCGCCTTCCGGCTTTACGCAGGTGATTCCCGGAATCAGTTTCAAATGGCCCAGAGTAAGCTCGCGCAGCAGGATGTAGTCTTTTTTCATCTTTTCCACGCAATCCTGCGGACCGGTGACGGCGGCCAAAGCGGCCATCTGCACCATGTGCGCCGTGCTGGAGGTGCTTTGGCTCTGGAGCTTGGTCATGGCGCTGATAACTGGTGCTGTCCCAAGGGCATAGCCAAGCCGCCAACCGGTCATGGCATAGGTCTTGGAGAGAGAGCCCACGATCACCAGATGCTGCTTAACATCAGTGACTGAACCGGCAGAAAACCTCCGAGGCGTGTAGTTCAGATAGACATAGCACTCGTCTGCAATAACGTAGATTCCGCGCTTGTGCGCCATGCGAAGAATAGCAGCGAAGTCCGCAGGCTCAAGCACAGCTCCGCTTGGGTTGTTAGGGCTGTTGATGATGATGGCGCGAGTGCGCGGCGTGATCTGCCGTTCGATCATTTCCGGGGTCAGGCGGAAGTTATCTGCTTCGTCGGTTTCGACGAAGACGCACTTGCCGCCGGCGTATTCAATGATGTCTTTGAACGAAACCCAGTAGGGCACGGGGACAATAACTTCATCGCCATGATCCACCAGGACCTGAATGGAGTTGAACAGCGCCAGCTTGCCGCCTGTGGAAACCATACACTCATTGGGCTGGTACATGGAGCCGAAATCAACGGCATGGCGGCGCGCAATTGCCGTGCGCAACTCCTGGATTCCGGCCACGGCGGTGTAGCGGGTGAAGTTGTTCTGAATGGCGTTAATCGCGGCATCCTTGATGTGCTGCGGCGTGGGAAAATGCGGCTCTCCAGCGCCGAATTCCACCAGGTCTGCTCCGTTGGCCTTCAACTGTGCGGCTTCAGCCACTACGGCCATGGTGGCGCTGATCTCAATGCGGTTTACGCGATCACTAAATTGCTTGACTGCAGGTACGGTTGCCATTTCATCCTCACTTCACTTCAAAGTTTGGCGGCGGCGCGATGGAATTTATCCCGCAACCGTTGCTCCACCAGTTCCGGCACCAGCCCGCGGACGGAACCACCGAGGCGAAAAATTTCTTTAACCAGCCGCGAGCTTAGGTAAGAATAAGCTTCCGCAGGCATCATGAACACGGTCTCCAGTTGCGGCTGCAGCTTGCGGTTCATCAGGGCCATCTGCAGCTCATATTCATAATCGCTGATCGCACGGATACCGCGCAGCACGGCCTTGGCTTTTTTCTGCATGGCATAATCCACCAGCAGGCCTTCAAAGGTTTCCACGCGCACGTTTTCGTAGTGCTTTGTCATGTGCTCCAGCATCTGCAGCCGCTCAGCCAGGGTAAAGAGGGGGTCTTTTTCTGAGTTACCGAGAATAGCGACGATCAACTCATCAAAAATCTTGCTGCCGCGCTCAATCAGGTCGAGATGCCCGTTGGTAAGCGGGTCAAACGAGCCGGGATAGATGGCACGTACAAGGTTCAAGATTGGAGTCCTGGGTTGCAGTTGAAAAGCCGTTTCTAAAATTTGATTTTAAGCTGCTTTTGCAGGCGCGGCAATGCGGGAAATTGTGCATATTTTGGGTGAAAGAGCAGCCCCGGAGCAAGCTGCTGGAAGAAAAAACCGTTTGATGAAGAATTTTCATTTTGCAAGCTGCCGCATGCGTTTCGCTTTACATCTCAAAGAACAGACGAGTATGGTTAATTTGCCCGGTCAGTCGCCATTCAAAGAACGGATCAGCCGAATGCTACATAAATCTTCGCGCAGTGAAGAAACTTTGCTGTTTGCCAAAAATTTCCTCCAACACCCCATGATGCTCGGGTCCCTTATACCAAGCTCACGTTTCCTGGTTGACCGCTTGATGAACAAGATTGACTGGAAGCGCGCCCGCACCATTGTGGAGTACGGTCCCGGCGTGGGCACAATCACTGCGCACATCCTGGAGCGCATGTCCCCTGAGGCGCGGCTGGTGGTTTTTGAGATGAATGAGCGCTTTGTGCGCTACCTGGTGCGCGCGTTTCCTGATCCCCGTCTGCACGTTGTGCACGGCTCGGCGGAGAACGTGCACAAAGAGCTGGACCGTCTGAAACTGGAGGGCGCCGATTACGTCGTTTCCGGCATCCCCTTCAATCACATGCGGTTTGAAATACGGGAAAAAATTACGCGCCAAACACGTGAGGCTTTGAATCCCGGGGGCGAGGTGCTGATCTATCAGTTCACTCGAACCGTCCTGCCTCACCTACGCACACACTTCGATAAGGTGTATCAGGAATTTGAGCTGCGTAATTTTCTGCCCGCCATGCTTTTCCACTGTATTTAGGGCATCTATATTTGCGCAGTACGCCAGCGGAACAGGCCTTCTGCGCCGCTAAACTCCAGACTGAAGCGTACCCCATCCCAAAACATGCTGTCAGGGCTAGGGCACAGTTACCAGGTCGCTAGCATCATCGCTGGAGGGTGCAGTGGTGTGAGATAGCTGCGTCAACCCGCCGGTTGTGGGATCAATACCGTAAACGAACAACGAGCCTGGAGAGGAGATATAAGCAAATTTGCCGGAAAAATCTATTGTGACCGAGTCAACGTTATTTACCACGGCGCCGGGAATGGGCGTGAACATTCCTGCAGCAGGATTCACGGCATAACCCTTCACGGTTTGGTTTGCGCCTGTGGCTGTATCAGTGAATGCTGCCACGTAAAGAAATCTTCCGTCAGGCGTGAGTTCGAGGGACTCTGCTCCAGGATCGATGGCAAATGGCGATCCGCTTACCAGGCTGAGAGCGCCGCCAGCGCCGATCGTGAATACGGCGACCGTGCCCTGGTTTTCATTAGCTACGTACAGAAATTTTCCGTCAGAGCTTACTGTTATGGGGCCTGCCGATCCACCTGTGGAGAGCGGCGCGCCAGTCGCCGCCAACTGCCCGGTTGAGGAAACAATGGAAAAAGCTTCAACCAGCCCGTTGCCTGCGTTAAAGACAAACTGGCCATCGGTGCTGGCCGCGGCGAAATTGCCAACTGGAGGCGCATTGGAGGTGGAGGTGGTCTTGGTCAGTGCACCCGTATTCTGATCAATGGCGTAAACATCAAAGCCTGTGCTGGCAGAGTCGCCAAGGCCGTTAGGCTCAAACAGAAAATGTCCTGTGCCATCCATGACCATGAAGTTGTTGTTCCGCAGAGGGAACGTAATGGGGCTGCCAGGAACAGCAGAAAGCGCTCCGGTCTGGGAATTAATCTTGAACCCGGCAATGCCCGGCTCGCCTATGACCATGCCAACAGCGATGGCCTCCACGTTGAGCACATAAATGAATCTGCCTTTAACGTCGCCCACAATCTGGATAACGCTGGGTGTGCCCAAACCTTCGTCGAAGGGCGACCCCGCCACAGGCGCAACGGAACCGCTACTCGGAATGACTCCTGCCTGTATGCTGCCGCTCTCAAAACCCGGTGTTCCATAGATGAACCGGCTGGCCGAAGCCGGGGTTGGAGTTGGCGAAGGAGAGTTTGCCGGGGGAGTAGGAGTAGGAGTGGGAGATGGATTATTCGTCGTCGCGCTTCCGCCAACCGAACCACAACCAGTGAAAGCCAGCAGAAGTACGATTGCAAAAGCCAGAGTGTGCAGCGGGGGAACCTGTGGTCGGCCCATTGTATTTATTCCTGCGATTCTGCTGGGCGCGCAGCGGATGCCCCGCGTGAACTTATGGCTCTCCAGCCGTGCTCTTGCCAGCGGGGGAGCGCTTTAAGGGCTTCCACACAGGGCGAAATGTCTAATCATTCATAAAGATGCAAGACTTGGAGGAAAAGTTAGCATCAGCGCGGAGAATTGAGGGAATTTATTGCAGAGATCTTTATTGCAGAGATCAATGAGAAGCAAGCGTCACTTCCTCAAAACGGCCTTTTAATTTCAGAGAAAAATAGTTTTGCCTGCAACCCGAAGGATCAGAATGTGATCACGACTTTCCCAAGAGTCTCATTCGATTCCAGCCGCTGGTGGGCTTTGCCGATTTCGTCCAGTTTGAAAGTGCTATCGATATTCGGACGCAACACGCCGCTGGCCAGAAGCGGCACAACTTCAGCGGCGAATCTTTTTGTGACCTCAATCTTTTCTTCCAGTGAGCGAGCGCGCAGCACGGTGCCCCAGACTTTGAGGCGCTTGCTGAGCATGTAACGCGCGTCAAGCTCGTAGCTTCCGCCGGCCACGGTACCCACCAGCACTATGCGGCCCTTGTTGGCCATCAGCTTTTGGCTGGCTTTGACGTAAGCACCGCCAACCAGATCAAGCACCACGCTGATGCCTTTGCCGCCAGTCCACTTTTGCGCGGCAGACTCAAGTGCATCAAAGTTTTCGCGGACAACTGCCCCGGCTTCCAGACCGAGCGGCTTTGATTGCTCAATTTTGCCAGCAGTCCGCGATGTTCCGTAAGGCACAGCCTGGATGGCGCGGCAGAGTTGTACCGCGGCCAAGCCAACACCGCTGCCAACGGCGTGAATGAGCACGGTTTCTCCAGGGCGAAGACCGGCTTGCGTCCAGAGCGCGTCATGCGCAGTGATAAAAACTTCAGGTATTGCGGCTGCTTGTTCAAAGGTGAGATTGGCAGGAATTTCAGCGAGCAGATGTTCAGAGGTGGCCAGATATTCGGCGTGCGCACCGCCGCTGATCAGGCCAAAAACGCGTTGCCCCGGTTTCCATTGCCGTGCTGAAGAGCCAACCTCAGCTATCTCACCGGCAAATTCAATCCCGGGTATCTCCGCGGGAAAGCCGGGCGGTGGCGGATATTTGCCTTGCCGTTGCAGAAGATCGGCGCGGTTGAGCGAGGAGGCACGCACGCGCACCAGCACTTGCTCATCGTTGATCGCTGGCCGGTCAACCTGGCGAATTTCCAGCACTTCCGGGCCGCCGAAACTTGAGATCCAGACCGCGCGCATGGTGTTCATTCTTCTTATCCCGAGATGCAGCGAAGGATCGCTACCGAAAAAAGATTATAGGGCAGGAAGTCAGGGCTGCGTCTTTACGAGATTTCCATTGAGTCGCTGGGCTGTTTCGTTCTACGGGCTGGAGCAGTGGCCGAAGGTCCTTGTATTTTTACTTACAGAATCGTGCTAATATTCGCTTCGGGAAATTCACGACCCGGCTCTGCGCCGGGTGTTCGTGTTTTTGGGTTGTGGCACATCAGCCGATGGCTGAGAGTTGCAGGAGATCGGGACATCTGGACGTCGAGTCATCGTGACATCCAGAAGGAGTGCGCCAGTTTGGGATTGGGCTTGGGTGATCCTTGGGAGACCCAAGGGTGACCCAAGCGTCACGCCTGGGTCATGCAAGGGTCGAATAGAGAAAGTGCTTTGTTTGCAATATGAATATGAAAAGGCCGGGTGGGGGATAAATCTGATCGTTCCATGGAGATCAGATGATCGAAACGGCTTCGGTAAACGGTTAAATGAATGCTCACACTGGACTGAGAGCGATTCCACATACTATCCTTAAGTGTTAGGCATAAAATTGCTGATTCGGGGCTTGCTCCGATATATTGCTTACCCGACATGTACGAGGACTTTCACGCCACAGATCGCTGGACCGGACAGAAGCTGCACTGCGTTTACCAGGCATTGATTGTCGCCATCGCCACGCGGCACGCGGACGCCATTGACATTAAATTTCTGGCGAGCGGACGCCCCGTTTGGATCGCTTTGCCGCATCCAACATGGGTGGAGTACAACCAGCGCACTGGCCGGGTGATTACTGATCCGCTGGCCATTCAGATTGCCGGGCATTTCCTGAAGACAGCCATTGAATCCGGCGCCTACGAACATGGACGGGAGATGTACACGCTTACGGTAGAAGAAGCGCTCAGACATTTGAATGCGGTGTTGCAAGACGTGGGTGCGCCAGAAGACGCGCTCATCAAAACGGCCTAGCCGTAGCTCATCAGCCAAAACCCGCTGTACGCGCCAGCCCTTAGACGCCCTCAGGTTTTGAGAACAGGAGATCACGCAGTCATGTCACAAACTCTGCCAGCCATTGATACAGCTTCAACGTTGGATACACTTCTTAAGAGCAGCAAAGTTCATACCAATCTTCATTCTGCTCCACTGGTGGAGCATGCTGTGCGCCGCGGTGAAGGCGCGCTTGCTGACAATGGCGCCCTGGTGGGTTATACGGGAAAATTTACCGGCCGTACGCCAAAAGACAAATTCACGGTTAAAGACCCAATCACGGCAGAGAAAGTGAACTGGGGGAGTGTGAACCAGTCTTTTGACGCGGAGAAGTTTGATGCTCTCTTTGAACGGGTGACAGCGTACTTGCGGAGCAAAGAATTGTTTGTGGAAGACCTGTTTGCCGGCGCCGATCCTAAATACCGGCTGCCGATTCGAGTCATCAACGAGTATGCGTGGCACAATCTTTTTGCCCGCGCGCTGTTTGTGCGCCCGACGGCTGGAGAATTGAAGTCGCACCACCCGGAGTTCACCATTGTGAGCGCGCCGGAGTTTCAGGCCGATCCGCAACGCGATGGCACGCGCTCTGAAGCCTTCATTATTGTGAACTTTACGCGCAAGGTCATACTCATTGGCGGTACCAAGTATGCCGGCGAAATGAAGAAATCAATCTTCGGCGTGCTGAATTTCCTGCTGCCGCAGAACAACGTTTTTCCCATGCACTGTTCTGCCAACGTAGGCAAAAACGGCGAGACAGCGCTCTTCTTCGGACTTTCCGGCACAGGCAAGACCACGCTTTCTGCCGATCCTGACCGCCGGTTGATTGGCGACGATGAGCACGGCTGGAGCCCGAACGGCATTTTCAACTTTGAAGGTGGTTGTTACGCCAAGTGCATTAAGCTCTCAAAGGCAAACGAGCCTCAGATCTGGAATGCGATCCGCTTTGGTTCGGTGCTGGAAAACGTCACCCTGGACTCTGAGACGCATGTTCCGGACTACAACGATGACAGCCGCACGGAGAATACGCGGTGCGCCTATCCGGTGGACTATGTTGATGGCGCGGTGATTCCGGGACTTGGCGGGCATCCAAAGAACGTCATCTTCCTTACAGCAGACGCTTTTGGTGTACTGCCACCTATCTCAAAATTGAATACTGAGCAGGCCATGTATCACTTTCTTTCAGGCTACACGGCCAAGGTGGCCGGAACTGAAGCCGGCGTGGAAGAACCACAGCCAGATTTTTCCACTTTATTTGGAGCTCCGTTCTTTCCCCTGCGGCCCAAGGTCTATGCGGAAATGCTGGGCCGGCGAATGCAGGAGCACAGCGCGCAGTGCTGGCTGGTGAATACCGGATGGTTTGGCGGACCGTATGGCGTTGGCTCACGCATGAAGCTGGCGTATACACGCGCCATGGTCAATGCTGCCATTGAAGGCAAGTTGAAAAATGTAGAATTTCACACCGATCCCGCATTTGGTTTGACGGTGCCGAAAGAGGTGCCTGGAGTTCCGACTGAATTTTTACACGCGCGTGATGCCTGGAAAGACAAAGCTGCCTATGATAAGTCGGCGGCTAACTTGTCTGCCATGTTTGCCAAGAACTTTGAGAAATTTGATGTCCCAGCCAGCCTGCGTTCGGCCGGGCCAGGCGTGAAAAAATAAAACGCGAGACTGCAATCGACTTGGAGAAATAAAGAGACGCCGCCGGGCAGCGTTTTTATATCAAACTGTCTATAAGGGCGCCAGCACGGACACCCTCAGGCGGCGACAAGTCAGGCCGCTTTATCCTTAAGGCTTTTGTTTACCGCTGCGCTAATTCGTTCAATGAATGAAAGCGGCTGCTGGTCAGAAGCAGTAGAATGACCCAGCCGGTCGCGAAGAAGTTGTAGAAATTTGGTGACGCGCTGCAGACGATGCGCTTCAATTCCGTCCCGCACGCTCTCTGGATCCACCGCGGATGCAGCTTCCAGATACTGCCAGAGCAAGAGCCGCATATCGTCTACGGCGCTCTTAAGCCCGGCGAGCAAGTCTACATCGAGTTCAGCGGCGGGGATCGACTGTTTCTCCGCCGATTCCGGCGCCTGCATAGCCAACCAATAGAGATCGCCATGCAGCGCGTTCAGCGCTTGAGTGAGATCTTTAAGATGCCTTACCAATTCCGAATTACCAGCTTGAAGATGGCCTTCCGTCGTCATGGGGGATTTCCTTAATCATCTAGCCTGCTAACTACATCTATTAGTGTCTAGGATGCTCCATCTGTTGCACTTATGCCGGTTACCCAAGGACATGTCCCCGGCTTGAAAACTGGCTCTCGCGGAGTAACCCTTAACCATGGTTGGACGCAAAATTGGTGGTTGGTGAGGTGGGAATTTCTGAGATTTTAGAATAACTTACCCTGGGTATCATATTCGGTTATCCAGCCAGGGACTTGTACTACCTGAATATTGAGATCAGGCGTGGAAACTATGGTTCATAAGGCGTTTTTCCTGCTTTTGTCAGGCAGGCAGCGCTGATCAGATAGGTGTTAAGTTACCTGTTGTTTGCAAGATATTAAAGCCCACAGGTTCCAGCGCCAAGAAAAACCCACAAATCACTATGTATGTCCGGCAAATCAAGGTGCGGTATGACACAGGAACGGAAACTCTTGCCTGCCCGATTAAGTGGCTTGACAGTTTTTCCATGCGCAACTTCACCAACGACTCCATTTTTGATGACACGCTTCCCGTTGCCGATGGGTTAATGCGCGTGGGCAAGCGCGTTCCACTCGATCGCCTGAAAGAGGCGATGGAAGATTGGTTCCGCAGGAAAAGCTATTTGGCCAAAGGGCAGCATTTGCTGGTGGAAGAAATTAGTTAGGCGCATCATTTTGCGGCGATTTGACTGTGCCGCAATCGGTAAGCTAGCCTCATAAGCTGGTCTGCAGGTCTTGTTTGTGCTTTGCAGATTCCGCTTTCGCAAGCAAATATGGGGTACAGCAATCCAGCGGACGGGAAGCTGTGTCTGTTGGAACATCGGTGCCGTACGCTCAAAGTTCTGGAAGTCCCGCAATTCAATGAGAGCTCTGCGTAAATCTTTGGTTCTTCAAGTGCTCGCTTTCTGCGCGGTAGCGCAGATTGGGTACGGCCAGGGGCTGAGGCCTACCCATGCCAGCAAAGGCATGGTGGTCAGCGTTCATCCAGAAGCCTCAAAGGTTGGCGCTGAGATCATGCAGCAAGGCGGCAATGCGGTTGATGCAGCGGTAGCCACCGGCTTTGCGCTGGCTGTGGTGCATCCTTCAGCCGGAAACATTGGCGGCGGCGGTTTTATGCTGCTGCGCAAAGCCAATGGGGAAGTCCATTTTCTCGACTTCCGTGAAAAAGCCCCCAAGGCCGCCAGCCGCAACATGTATCTGGACGCACAAGGCAATGTGATTCCCAAGGCCAGCCTCATTGGTTACAAAGCAATCGGCGTGCCCGGATCGGTGGCGGGGCTGCTCTACGCGCAGCAGCACTGGGGCAAGCTCACGTTACGCGCTGTGATGGAGCCGGCTATCCGTCTGGCACACAACGGCGTGCGACTGACGTATGAAGAAGCGCATTCCATGCATGATTCAGACCTGGCGCAGTTTCCCGATTCCAAGCGCATCTTTCAGCGCGACGGAAAATTCTATGAGCCAGGAGATCTTTTTCGCCAGCCGGAGTTGGCGCGAACACTGGAGCGGATTGCAGCGAATCCTAAAGGCAATGAATTTTATAAAGGCGCCATGGCAAAAGAGTTGGCGTCGGAGATCCAGCGCGGCGGAGGGCTGATTACTGCCGAAGACCTGGCTGAGTATGAAGTGAAAGAGCGGCAGCCGGTCCGGGGCACCTATCGCGGCTATGAAATTATCAGCGCGCCGCCGCCCAGCTCCGGCGGCATTACCATGGTTGAGGCGCTAAACATCCTGGAAGGCTACGATCTGGGCAAGATGGGCAATCGTTCAGCGGATTCCATCCACCTGACGGTGGAAGCTTTTCGGCGGGCGTTTTTTGATCGAGCCGAGTTGCTGGGCGATCCGGATTTCAGCCAGATCCCGGTGGCGCAACTCATTGACAAAAAGTACGCTGCTGCCTGGCGAGGCTCGGTGGACATGATGCGCGCCAGTGACAGTAAAGAGCTGCGCCGGCCCGCAGGCTTCGGCGAACTTGACCGTCAGGCCGCGCTGCACCCACCTTACACGGGCAACGAGTCAAACAACACCACGCATTACTCGGTGGTTGATCCGCAAGGCGACGCGGTATCTGTTACCACTACGCTCAATGACAGTTTTGGCTCTGCGGTTACGGCAGGTAAGCTGGGCTTTCTGCTGAATGATGAAATGGATGACTTTACCTCCAAGCCGGGAGTGCCTAACGGCTATGGCTTGATCCAGGGTGAAGCCAATGCCATTGCGCCAGGGAAGCGTCCGCTGAGCGCCATGGCGCCGACCATTGTAGTGAAAGACGGAAAGCTGTTCATGGTGCTGGGATCGCCCGGCGGCCCGCGCATTATCACCACGGTGGCCAATATTCTGATGGGCGTGGTGGATTATGGACTGGATATCCAGCAGGCGGTAAATGCGCCGCGCTTCCACCACCAATGGGAGCCGGACCAGATCTATATTGAGAAGACAGGAATTTCTCCTGACACGATCAAGCTCTTGCAGGCCCGCGGACACAAAATCAAAGAAGAAGGCTATTGGAGTGATGGCGAGTGTATTGCGGTTGATCCCAGGACAGGAACACTTTTGGGTGCTCCTGACGGTCGCAACGGGGGAAAGGCGGTGGGCTTCTGATGCTGCGCGCCATGTCAAGCTACGTGTACATCAAGCGGCGGCTGCATCCCGGCCTGCTGGACAACATGGTCCGCGGCGGAGCACAGGCGGTGGAGATTTTCGCCGCACGCGGCCATTTCAACTATCACGAAAAAGAGCACATCAAAGAGCTGGGCAACTGGTTCAAGTCAGAGAAGATCGAATTTCATTCCATGCACTCGCCCATTTACATGAGCAACGATTTCCGCTCCGGCGGACAGATGGTGAACATTATCGATCCGGATAAGCGCATGAGGATCGAGGCCATGGACGAGATTAAGCGCGCGATTGAAGTGGCGGAGTATGCGCCATTCCGCTTTTTGATTCAGCACATTGGCAAGAGCGACGAATATGACGATCCACGCAAGTTTGAAAACGCGCTGAGCGGCATTGAGCATCTGCGCGCCTTTGCCCGGCCCTTGGGCGTGAGCCTGTTGCTGGAGAACATCCCCAACGATCTCTCAACGCCTGAGCGTTTGAAAGAAATCGCTCAGCTGCTGCGCTATGAAGATCTAGGCATTTGCTTTGACGTTGGCCATGCACACCTCATGAGCTCTGTGCACCAGGCTTTTGGAGTGTTGGAAGAGCGGATTCGCTCCACGCATATTCATGACAACAACCGTGACAAAGACTCACATCTTTGTCCGGGCGATGGCACGATTGACTGGGACCAGACCATGCAGGCGTTGCGCGGGGCCAAACATGCTCCAGCGTTGTTGCTGGAGATTGAAGGCGCAGAAGAAATGGATGTCCCGGGTAAGATGGCGGCGGCCTATGGAAAGCTGGAAGCGGCAGGAGTGGCAGCGGCAGAATAGAGG